>NZ_JBRAMC010000002.1:0-695242 GCF_052959335.1 Vreelandella sp. H-I2 | reverse complement strand
AGATCTACACAGGGTAGATCGTCGGCAGCGTCATATGTGTATAAAAGACAGATCTTATCGCCCTCGACAAACTCCTTATTACCCGGTGAAACGATGTTACGTGCCCCACCAGGGCCATGCTGGAAAACCGGCTCAGAGATATCTTTTGCTGGGATCGAGATTTTCTCACCACGCTCCATATCGGTAATCGAGCGGCGATTAACGGCTTCTTCTACCGAGCGCTTGATATGCTTGCGATAGCGCTCCAAAAAGCGCTGACGGTTCACTGCGCTTTTATGCTTAGCGTTAGGCCTTCGATCAATAAAGTAGGTCATACGACCTCCTTAAGTACCCGTCTTAATCGCTGTGTTTAAATACTGTCTTAACTACTGTCTTAACTACTCTTAACCACTAACCCTTACTGGGATTTACGCACGCGCAGATACCACTCGGAGAGTAATCGAACCTGTTTTTCGGTGTAGCCACGCTCAACCATCCGTGCCACAAAATCCTCATGCTTCTTCTGATCCGACCGGGAGGCCTTGGCGTTAAACGAAATGACCGGCAGCAGCTCTTCGGTATTGGCGAACATTTTGTGTTCGATAACGCCTTTTAGCTTTTCATACGACTGCCAGCTGGGGTTCATGCCATTGTTTTGCGCCCTTGCCCGCAGTACAAAGTTGACTACCTCGTGGCGGAAATCTTTGGGGTTTGAAATACCCGCCGGCTTCTCGATTTTCTCCAGCTCTTCATTCAGCGCTTGGCGATTTAGCAACTCACCGGTCTCGTGGTCACGATACTCCTGATCCTGAATCCAAAAGTCTGCATAGGTGACATAACGGTCAAAAATGTTTTGGCCATATTCGCTGTAGGATTCGAGGTAAGCGGTTTGGATTTCCTTACCGATGAAGTCCACATAGCGAGGCGCCATATACTCTTTGATAAAGCCCAAGTAGCGCTCAAACACTTCTGACGGCAGCTGTTCACGCTCTAATGCTTGCTCCAATACGTAGAGAAGATGGACCGGATTGGCGGCCACCTCGGTGCTGTCAAAGTTGAATACCTTGGAAAGAATCTTGAACGCAAAGCGCGTAGAAAGCCCCTGCATCCCTTCATCAACGCCCGCCGCATCGCGATACTCCTGAATCGACTTGGCACGTGGGTCGGTGTCTTTAAGGTTTTCACCGTCGTACACACGCATTTTCGAGTAGATGTTGGAGTTTTCCGGCGCTTTCAGCCGGGAAAGTACCGAGAACTGTGCCAGCATACGCAGCGTATCCGGCGCGCAGGGAGCCGCGTTTAACGAAGAGTCTTCTAGCAACTTTTGATAGATTTTGATCTCTTCGGTGACCCGCAGGCAATAAGGCACCTTGACGATATAAACCCGGTCAAGAAATGCCTCATTGTTGCGATTATTGCGGAACGCCTGCCATTCGGATTCGTTAGAGTGAGCCAGGATGACGCCATCAAAGGGGATAGCGCCCATGCCTTCAGTGGGGTTGTAGTTACCCTCCTGTGTCGCGGTAAGCAGAGGATGCAGCACCTTGATAGGCGCTTTGAACATCTCCACAAACTCCATCAACCCTTGGTTGGCGCGGCATAAACCGCCCGAGAAGCTGTAGGCATCCGGGTCGTCCTGGGAATACAGCTCCAACTGACGAATATCGACTTTACCTACCAGCGAAGAGATATCCTGATTATTTTCATCGCCCGGCTCTGTTTTAGAAATAGCAATTTGATTCAGCCGTGAAGGGTACAAACGCACTACCCGGAACTGGGAGATATCACCGCCATACTCTTTTAACCGTTTCGCCGCCCAAGGCGACATCACACTGCGTAGGTAACGCTGTGGAATACCGTACTCTTTCTCCAGCAACTCGCCATCCTCTTCGGGAGAGAACAGGCCAAGCGGTGACTCATAGACCGGCGAGCCCTTGATGGCATAGAACGGAATGCGCTCCATCAACAGTTTAAGGCGCTCCGCCAGCGATGACTTACCGCCCCCCACCGGGCCTAGCAGATAGAGGATCTGTTTACGCTCTTCAAGCCCTTGGGCAGCATGGCGAAAGTAAGCCACGATTTGCTCAATGGCCTCCTCCATACCATGGAACTCTGCAAAGGCAGGATAGCGGCGAATTACTTTGTTGGAAAAAATGCGTGACAGACGCGGGTCTTTCGCCGTGTCGATCACTTCAGGCTCTCCGATGGCTTCCAGCATGCGCTCGGCGGCGCTGGCATAAACCTTCGGGTCACGGCGACAAAGCGCCAGATACTCCTCAAGGCTCATGTCTTCTTGCTGAACGCGGGCAAATCGGTCTTGAACGTGATCAAAGATACTCATGGAAATCTCCTGTGGCCCATCCCCAGGCAGACACCGCCAAGCCAAGTGTTTCGCAACGGTGTGCCAAACGAAATGTCGCTTTATTTAGCGTAGTCAGCATTAGCAAAAAGTGATGACTAAAAGCTTCAACGCAGCGGCGTTATGGATAAGAGAGATTTTCATGAGATTAGTTGCGCAGAACCTAGTTGAGCAGAACCTAGTGGGATAAAACCTAGTGAGGTAGAGCAACGCGGCAAGAGGAGCCGCTAAAGGGCGCTAACCGCGACGCCGCTTGAAGTAGCGGCATCGCTAGGGTCAGAGTGCCCAATTACGGCACGACGAAGAGGATCAAACGTGGCCTTTATTGCGCAATCACTGCGTGAATATCAGCCAGTAACTCGTCTAGCAATTCAACGGTAGTATTCCAAGCACAGACAAACCGGGCACCGCCAGCACCAATAAAGGTGTAGAAGGTCCAGCCTTTGGCTTTCAACGCTTCAATGGCCGGAGGCGGCAATTCAACGAATACGCTATTGGCCTGGGTGGGAAACATCAACGACACGCCGGGTAATGCCTTTAGGCCTTCTGATAAGTAGCGGGCCATGGCATTGGCGTGTTGAGCGTTCGTAAGCCAGGCGCCACTTTCTAATAACCCTAACCACGGGGCTGATATAAACCGCATTTTTGAAGCCAGCTGGCCTGCCTGCTTGCAACGGTAAGAGAAATCTTCAGCCAGGTCACGGTTAAAGAACAGGATCGCTTCGCCAAATGCGAGACCGTTTTTGGTCCCCGAAAAACACAGCGCATCGACACCCACTTGCCAGGTAAGCTCCGCTGGCGAGGCATTAAGGCTCGCACAGGCGTTAGCAAAGCGGGCACCATCCATATGCAGGCGCAGGTCATGTTTATCGGCAATGGCGCGAATGGCCATCAGCTCTTCGCGGGAATATAGCGTCCCCACTTCGGTCGCTTGAGTGAGCGATACCACTTTGGGTTTAGGATAGTGAATATCGCTGCGCTTAGTGACCAACGCCTCAATACCTTCCGGCGTTAGCTTGCCATTAGCACCTGGTGAGGTAAGCAGCTTCGCACCGTTAGAGAAAAATTCCGGGCCACCGCATTCGTCAGTTTCAATATGCGCCAGCTCATGACAAATGACGCTGTGGTAGCTGCGCCCCATTGCAGAAAGCGCCAATGAGTTAGCAGCGGTGCCGTTAAAAACGAAGAAAACTTCGCAGTCGTAATCAAACATATCGCGGAAGCGGTCTGCCGCGCGGGCCGTCCAGAGATCATTACCGTATGCCAAATCATCGCTACGATTGGCTTCAAGCAGGTATTCCATCGCCTCCGGGCAGATACCTGAGGTGTTATCACTGGCTAAAAAACGCGGGCTACACTCCGAGGTCATGACGACAGTCCTTTTATCTGGCGATCGAACGGCGCGAACTGGGTGCCACTCGCGCCTTTAATATCTAGCTATTCTTAATAGCCAGATTAGTCGTTTAGTCTATCGCCATTTATGGGCTAACGTCACCCGCGCTTTTAAGCATTTACTTATTAACCTGATCTGGTGCGTTTTTACAAACTAGCCGCTAATCGTGTGCCCTGCTCAATTGCTCGCTTAGCATCCAATTCACTGGCTTCATCCGCGCCGCCAATGATGTGTACCGCCGTCCTAGCCCGCTCCAGAGGCGCCAACAAATCACGCACCGACTCCTGCCCAGCGCAAACCACCACGCTGTCCACTGCAAGCACTTGGTCGGTATCCTCACGACGAATATGCAGCCCGTCATCATCAATTTTGATGTACTCACAGCCTGTCAGAGTAGTTACCCCACGTGCTTTAAGCGATGCGCGATGCACCCAACCGGTTGTTTTACCCAAATATTTTCCCGGCTTGGAGGTTTTACGCTGCAGCATCACGATCTCACGGGGCACGGCTGGCGGGGTTGGTGTTTTTAAACCACCACGTTCGCTTACGGCCAAATCCACGCCCCACTCGTCGCACCAATCAGCAATATCCAGCGCCGGGTGCCCCTGGTGCGCCAGCAGCTCAGAGACATCAAAACCGATCCCCCCAGCACCAATGACCGCCACTTTGCGGCCAACGCGGGCCGGATGTTCAATCGCTTCTGCGTAGCTCATTACTTTGTGATGGTCGTGGCCTGGCAGGCTTAGCTCGCGAGGTTGAACGCCGGTGGCCATGACTACTTCATCAAAGTCGGCAAGCGTCTCTGCGGTCGCAGTGGTATTGAGGCGTACCTCTACCGCATATTTCTCCAGCATCACTCGGTAGTAGCGCAGGGTTTCGTTAAACTCCTCTTTGCCAGGGATCTTACGTGCATAGTTGAACTGTCCGCCTAACTCACTGCGCTGCTCAAATAACACGACATGATGCCCGCGGCTAGCCGCTGTCACGGCTGTCGCCAACCCCGCTGGGCCACCGCCCACGACGGCTACCCGCTTGGGCGTTAGTGCAGACTCGATAGTCAGCTCAGTTTCGTGACAGGCGCGCGGGTTAACCAAGCAGGACGTTAGTTTTCCAGCGAAAGTATGATCAAGGCAGGCCTGGTTACAGGCAATGCAGGTATTGATCTCCTCAGCCAGTCCTTCCTGGGCTTTGCTCACCCAAGCAGGGTCCGCGAGAAAAGGCCGCGCCATAGAGACCATATCGGCATGGCCCTCCGCCAGGACCTGCTCGGCAATGTCAGGCATGTTGATACGGTTGGTGGTGATTAACGGAATCGATAGCGCCGACTTGATGCGCTTAGTCACCTCGGTAAAGGCCGCTCGCGGCACGCTGGTCACAATGGTGGGCACCCGCGCTTCGTGCCAGCCAATCCCTGTGTTGATCACATTCGCCCCAGCGGCTTCGATCGCTTGGCCCAGCGTGACGACCTCCTCCCAAGTACTGCCTTCTTCGACTAAATCAATCATCGAAAGGCGAAAGATAATCACAAAACGCTCACCTACCGCTTCGCGTACACGACGGACAATCTCGACGGCAAAGCGCATACGGTTCTCAAACGCCCCGCCCCATTCGTCGTCACGCTGGTTGGTGCGTTGGCAAATAAACTGATTAATAAAATAGCCTTCAGACCCCATCACCTCCACGCCGTCATAGCCCGCCTGCTGTGCCAGGCTTGCACAGCGTACGTAGTCGGCAATTTGCTGCTCGACCTCATCGCTGCTCAACGCACGGGGCATAAAGGGATTGATCGGGGCTTGAATGGCCGAAGGCGCTACTAATTCTGGCGAGTAAGCATAGCGTCCAGCGTGGAGAATCTGCATGCACAGATGACCACCCTCGGCATGCACCGCATCAACCACTTGCCTATGTTCCGGCAGTTGCGCCTCATCAACGAGCGCATGGGCACCCTGGAAAACGGCGCCTTCTGCATTAGGAGCAATCCCGCCGGTGACGATCAAACTAACCCCTTCCCGCGCCCGCTCGGCATAAAAAGCAGCTAGCCGTTCAAAGCCATTCGGCGCTTCTTCCAAATTGGTATGCATTGAGCCCATTAAGACACGGTTGGGCAGCGTTAGATGGCCGATGGTCAGTGGACGAAACAAATTCGGGTACGCAGGCGTTTGGCTCATCACGGGCCTCCTTAATGTTATTAGAAGCTTTTATAAATAAATTCAAACAAGCGTATGACATCCTGAGCATCACGTATAGCCCTTAGAGGCTTGGTCCCTCGATAATTGGTCTCTCGATACATGGGTCAACCGCTTGCCCAACGCGCGAATCCACGTCACATTACCCGGCTAACGATAAGGAACCGTTGTTATGCCCTTGATTTACTTTTTACCGCCGCTCGCCACCGTATTGATTTGGTCGGGCAATATGACCATAAATCAGCTTAGCGTAGGCGCCATTGCCCCAAGCAGCATTGCTTTTTTACGCTGGCTGTTAGCGCTGGCGGTAATGACCCCGTTTGTGCTCCCTGCGGTCATACGTCACCGTGATGAGATTCGTCGTCAATGGCCTAAGTTGGCACTGCTTGGGCTACTCGGCATGGGTCTGTGGCAAGGGCTTGCTTATATAGCGGCAGAAACCACGACCGCCACCAACATGGGGATTCTTGCCGCCATGGTACCATTGCTAACGGTGCTGCTCAGCGCGCTGATTCTCCGCGAACCACCCACCTTAGGCGGTGTTTTAGGCGGGGTACTGGCGTTTGTGGGGGTCACCGTACTGCTTGGGCGCGGCAACCCGCTTTCGTTGCTACAATTGCAAGTCGCCCTCGGTGATGCACTCATGGTCGTGGCGGCTACCTGCTACGCGTTGTATGGCGTCATGCTAAAACGCTGGTCGATGAATCTACCGTCCTGGGTGATGCTCTATGCACAAGTCTGTTTTGCCGTCCTGTTCTTGTTGCCGCCCTATTTGATGGGCCCCATGACGCCAATTGATGAACAGAATATCGGGCTGATACTCTATGCAGGTATCCCTGCGTCTATCATCACCACTTTTTTATGGATGCGCGCAGTACGCCAGATTGGCGCCAATCAATCGAGTATTTTTATCAATTTAATGCCATTGTTCAGCGCGCTGATTGCGATGATTTTTTTAGGCGAACGTGTGGCGGGTTTCCACTTTGCTGGTGGGCTGCTCATTCTTGCTGGGGTCATCATGGCGCAAACTCTGACACGTCCGCTAACCCGCGAGTTAACCTCGGATAAGCCGAGCAGCGCCCAATAATGTTAGAATGGTCGTTTACTTCTGACGCTGGGAAGCCCTGATATGTCCCTCGAAGAACTGCATCTTAATCTGCGCAACCTAATGAGCGATGACTACGATCAGCTCAAGGCATTGATGGACGCTGTCTATCACGATATCGGCGGTGCCTGGCCTAAGCGCACGATCGACAAATTAATTCAGGAATTCCCTGATGGCCAAATCGCGATTGAAGACGACGGCCTTCTCGTGGGTGTGGCGCTCACCGTACAGGTCGATTACGACGAGTTTTCCAACCCCCATAAATACGATGACTTGATCGGCCATCGCGAAACCATCCTCAACAACGAGGATGGTGACGCCATGTATGGGCTGGATGTGCTGATTCATCCCGACTACCGTGGATATCGCTTGGGCCGCCGGCTTTACGAAGCACGTAAAGAACTATGCCGCTCAATGAACCTGCGGGCGATCCTGGCGGGTGGGCGTATTCCTGAATATTACCAGCACGCCGATGAACTCACACCCGCTCAGTACATCGATAAAGTCTCGCGTAAAGAGATCTACGATCCGATTCTCTCTTTCCAACAGGCGAATGACTTTCAGGTTAAGCGCCTGCTGCGCAAATACCTGCCCGAGGATGAGCAGTCGCGCGGCTACGCTACCTTGTTAGAGTGGAATAACATCCTGTTTGAGCCCGCTGCCAACGTGCTAGACACCCGCCCCACCCAGGTGCGTGTAGGCGCAGTACAGTGGCAGATGCGTGAGTTCTCCTCGGTGGAAGCTGCCCTCCAGCAAATCGAATACTTTGTGGATGCGCTTTCAGACTACCAAAGTGATTTCGCCGTTTTCCCGGAACTGTTTAACGCGCCGTTGATGGGTCTTCAAGACCGCGCTGCCCAACAGGATCAAATGGGTGCGATTCGCTTTCTGGCCGGTTTTACCGAGCGCTTTAAGGCTGAGCTTTCCCGCATGGCAGTGTCGTACAACATCAATATCGTGGGCGGTTCGATGATTGAAGTCGGTGATGATGACCGGCTCTACAACATTGCCTACCTGTTCCACCGCGACGGCAGCGTTGAGCGTCAGGCCAAGTTGCACATTACGCCTCAAGAGCGGCGCGACTGGGTCATTGAGGGTGGCGATGAGCTGCAGGTATTCGATACCGACGCCGGCCGTGTGGGCATTCTGATCTGCTACGACGTGGAATTCCCGGAGCTTGGGCGTTTGTTGGCCGACCAGGACATGGACATTCTGTTTGTACCCTTCTGGACCGACACCAAGAACGGCTACCTACGCGTTCGCCACTGCGCTCAGGCGCGGGCGATTGAAAATGAGTGCTACGTGGTGCTCTGCGGTAGTGTCGGCAACCTGCCCTCGATTGAAAACCTGGATATCCAGTACGCGCAATCAGCAGTGTTCTCGCCCTCTGACTTCGCTTTCCCTCACGATGCGGTGCTGGCGGAAACTACGCCCAATACCGAGATGATCTTCTTCTCGGATCTGGACTTGACCCGCCTGACGGTAGTACGTGCCGAAGGCTCAGTGACCAACCTCAAAGACCGCCGCAAGGATCTGTTTGATCTCCGCTGGCGCGACTGGTCATGGAAATCGGGTGCTAATCTGGAGGATTGAAGTGAATCATGAAGTCAACAACGCCGCCCAATGGGCGGCGTTATTGTTTCTAAAAGAGTTATATAGCTCAATCAGGCCACACAAGATGCGCGGGTACGCGGCCTTTGGCATCGAACAGCACACCTTCATCGCGTAATTTACGGTGCTGTCGCTCGGCGCCACCGTGGTCAGCAAGCTTTAGTGATGCTGCGATCACACGATGCCAGGGCAGCTGATGGCCGTCAGGCAAGTGACGCATCGCTGAGCCCACCATGCGCGGGGTAGCGCCCTCGGTCATTGCCGCAATGCGCCCATAGGTCGTCACTCGGCCCGGTGGAATTTGATCAACGATGGTGTAAATTTGCTCGAGTAATTCGGGCCGGGCCATACAACGTTATCCTCTTAACGCATAAACGTTTTTTGCGGGTCCTTATAAACCGTCCTTATAAACTGTTCTTATAAACCCTCAACCAATTGATCAATTGCCTGGAAAGCTTCCTTGAGAGCAGCGTCGCGATGCTGTCCACCCATATTCAAGCCTTCAGCATAGACCACATGAGTATCTTTGATCCCCATGAGGCCCAGCATGGCTTTCAGGTGCGGCGTCTGGCTATCCATTTCAGTGCCCGCGTATTGTCCACCACGGGCTGCCAGGATAATCGCTCTCTTGCCTTCCACTAAACCTTGGGGGCCGTTCTCGGTGTAGCGGAACGTTTCGCCAGCTCGCAATACACGGTCAAACCACGCTTTCAGCTGTGAAGGAATGCCCAAATTGTACATCGGCACCGCAATCACCAGTACATCGTTAGCGCGCAGCTCGGCCAGCAGCGTCTCTGAGCGCGTAGCTAATGCCTGCTGCTCAGCGGTGCGCTCGGTGTCCGCTACTTGCCAAGCGCCTAGCTCGTTAATGTCCAGGTGGGGCAACGCTTTTTTGACCACATCACGCTGGGTGACTTCGATACCATCACAAGCGTTTGCTTGCTCGATAAAGCGATTAGCCAGTGCGTTGGATTGGCCGTTTTCCGCCAAAATAGAAGAGGTGATTATCAGGGCACGCGTCGTCATTGAAAGCTCCAAGGATCATTAGGTTGATGGATTGGAGGCTATTCTAAGACGCCCTACAGAAAGCAAAAGCGCAACGTTTTCCGGCTTATATTCGATTAAATCGAACCATGCTGATGAAGAGCATGCTTTATTCATACTGTTACTTATGCGGTGACCAGCTTAGCAAGCTAATAAATAATATAGGCATAGCTCGCTATTCTATAGAGTGGCAAAGCCACTGCCATACCACCCCTGCTTCATCGCTAATATGGCGCCGGCTTGGCCGCACCAGCCAGAAGCGCTCCTCGCTAGGCACAGTGATATCAAATGGCGCCACTAAGTCACTACGCTGCTCCATCAAGCGCCGATGTGTTAGCGAGATACCGCCACCCTGGCTTGCCAATGCCAACGTCATTACCTGGTTATCGCAAGTGAGCGACCAGCACTGCGCTTCCACATGGGCAACGCCCGCTTCTTGTAGCCACCCTGGCCACCCTACCCCAAAACCGACTGCATGCAGTAGCGTGTGCCCGGCGAGATCTTCTGGCGCAGAGAGCGTCTTTGCCAAAGCCTGCGAGCACACCGGCAACAGGTGTTCTTCCCCTAGCGGCTGCATTTCAATCCCCGTCCACTCCCCCTTACCGTAGCGTATTTCGATATCGGCGCCTTCGGGGCCAAAGTCATCGGGCCAAATAGCGCTCACCAAACGAATCGCCACCTGAGGATGCGCGCGATGAAAAGCAATTAAACGCGGTGCCAGCCACGACTGCTGAATGACTGGCGTAGCACGCAATGTGACAGGCTGCTCTGACGTGCTACCAAACACTTCTAAAGTGCCTTCGCTAATACGCACAAAGGCATCATGAATACTTGGCAGCCACGCCTGTCCGGCAGGCGTTAACGTTAAGCTACGCGCATGGCGCACGAAAAGCTTCTGCCCCACGCGATCTTCCAGCAGCCTGACGCGCTGGCTGATCGCCGCTTGAGTGACACCGAGTTCATTGCCAGCGGCAGTAAAACTCAAGGTACGCGCCGCAGATTCAAAGGCTTGAAGCCATAGCAATGGCGGTAACTGACTCATGAAAAAGAGACCTATAAATTAAATGATGTCTTAGGGGCCAGATTAATCGTTTGTCAGCGCCGCTGCTACTCCCCATCCTAGGTAACCCTTATGCATTGCAGCAAAGGGAGCGATTCGGAGTGATGATGAATAGCGCAGTACAAGCGACACCAACGACAACGACAAAACAATCCCAAGCCCCCGAGATGGGCGAATTAAGCCCTTATCAAACGGGTCCGGCGCTTACTCAAGCGACCCTGGTGCAAACAGGTGTGGCACTTGAATGGCAAGATGGCCAGCAAAGCACGCTGCCCCTACTTTGGTTGCGCGATCACTGCGCATGCCAAGCCTGCCGCCACCCGCAGACCCGCGAAAGGCTATACCTGCCCCTTGAACCGATTACTGAACCGCCCAGTGTTGCTCTGCTGGAAGGACACTTACATCTAAACTGGCAGGATGGTCATGTCAGTGCGTTTCATAGCGGCTGGCTCTACCAACGCCGCCCGGAATCCAAGCTAGTCTCGTCAGTACCCAACGCAAAGCCGTGGAAAGATAACTTCACGCCCGAGTGCGTGCGGCACGATGATTTTTTGAAACCTCAGGGTGAAAAAGCTTGGCTAACCGCCATGCTTCGCGACGGTTTGGCACTGATTACCGACGGCCCGCTGGTCGAAGAAGAAGTGAGCCGCTTGGCTGAGCGCATTGGGCCCCAACGCGCCACCAATTTTGGCGCCCGTTTCGATGTGCGCTCCAAGCCCAATCCCAATAATGCAGCGTACACCGCCGTTGGTTTGCCGCTGCATATCGATTTGCCCAATTGGCGTCATCCGCCGGACATTCAATTACTCTATTGCCTTCAAAATGGAGCCAGCGGCGGTGAATCACTGTTTGCCGACGGCGCCCGAGTGGTTGAAGCGCTGCGACAGCAAGACCCAACAGCCCTAGCGATACTTAGCGAAACGCCCATCGACTTTCGCTTCCAGGATGAGAGCCACGATATTTCAATGCGAGCGCCGGTAGTTACGCTAGATAGCACGGGCAACTTGGTCGAGATGCGGCTGAACAACTGGATTCGCGATGCGCTTCATTTACCGGTAGAACAGATGAACGCTTGGTACAGCGCTTACGCTTTACTGTGGAAGCTGTTCCATAGCGAAGCCCACCAGTTAGAGTTTACCCTTCGTCCTGGTCAAATGGTCGCTTTTGACAACCGCCGTGTACTTCATGGGCGTCGCGAGTTCGACCCCAACAGTGGCGCACGTCATTTACAAGGCACCTATCTAGACCGCGATATGTTGGCCTCACGCCTTCGCGTGTTAGCCCGCCAAGCTTAATTAAACGCGGCATTCAGTTAGCGTATTTGATTAATAAAAACACCTATCTGACAATAAAACCTAGCAAGGAGATCTTATGACGCACCTCAAACCGCTCGCTTCAGGCATTGCCCTCGCCACCACCGCGCTCTTCGTCTCGGCCGCTCAAGCCGACGATCAGACCCTGGACTTCGGTGTACCTGCCTGGCCCGGCATTACCGTCAAAACCGCCATTGCCGAGCAGCTATTGAATCCGCTCGGCTACGACACCTCCACTCAGGACATCGGCCTGCAGGTAATTTACCAAGGTATCGAAAGCGGCGATATTGACGTATTTCTAGGGGCATGGCTGCCCGCCCAGCGCGACATGTTCAATCCGCGTAAAGAATCAGGCGTACTCATCGATGTCGCCAATAATGTCGATGGCGCACAAATGACATTGGCGGTGCCGGAATACCTCTATGAAAGCGGCATTCAAAGCTTTGCCGATCTAGATGAGCACCGCGATCAGTTCGATGGAGAAATACATGGCTTTGGCGCAGGCTCTGCCGCCAGCGAGATTCTCCACAATGCGATCGATAACGACATCTGGGGGTTAGGCGACTGGCAGGTAGTCGATACCAGTGAAGTGGGCATGCTTTCAGCAGCGAAAGATGCAATCTCTCGGGAAGAACCCATTGTATGGGTAGGCTGGACACCCCACTGGATGAACCTTGAATTGCCGATGCGTTACCTGGAAGACCCCGAAGATCTGTTCGGTGAAAATAACGGCGAAAGCGACGTATTGACCCTTCTTCGCAGTGACTACGCTGAGGCCAATCCTAACATCGTGGCGTTCTTTGAGCAGTTCACCTTCTCTGCCGAAGAGCAGAGCTGGATGATTCAAGCCTTCGGTCAGGAAGAACAAGAGCTTGCTGATGTCGCCGAACAGTGGATCAACGCTCACCCTGAGCGTATCGAAGCGATGCTGGCTGGCGTCACCACCACCGACGGGGACCCTGCATGGCCGGTGATTGAAGCGCAGCTCAACAACTAACCATCAGCATTAAAGGCGCCTTCATCCCATCGGGCGGCTAGCGTATGCTAGCGCTTTTTTAACTTTAAGCCGCTGGGAATAGGCATGTCGAGAACACTGAGTAAGGGCGTTGGCCTGCTGGTAGCTGTCGTGTTGTTAGGCGTTATGTGGCATTTGCTACAGCGCTACGACCTACTGACCCAGGCGCGCCTTAGCGAGCTGATCGGTTACATTCGCCAGTGGCGTACCGCGCCCTGGATGTTTGCGGCGGTGATGGCCGTCTACGCTGGTGCACTGCTGGTGATGTTTCCGCTTAGTCTACTGGTGGTCGTCACGGGCTTACTGTTTGGCCCCGCGTGGGGGCTGGCATATGCCACACTCGGTACGTTGACATCATCGGTTGTGTCGTACTGGGTGGGCCACTGGTTAGGCCGGGAAGCGCTGATGCGCTATGGCGGGCGTCATTTGCGCGGCCTTTCGGGCTATTTGTCCAAGCGCGGCATTCGCACCATGACGGTCATTAACCTGCTGCCGCTCGCACCTTTCACGCTGACCAATATGCTGGCGGGTGCCTTTCACCTTAAGTTTCGCGACTACATGATCGGTTCCACCCTGGGCATCGTGCCCGGGTTGGCAGCGGTCATTCTTTTGGGTAGCCAGCTAGGTGCTCTGTTTACTGCGGCTTCCGCAAAAGAACTCATATTGGCCGGCGCCGGGCTTGCCGCTGGGGTTGGCCTACTTGTCGGGCTTAAGTACTATGCCAGTCAGCGTCAAGATGCCAACCGCCGCCAAGCAGCCAAAAAATTGCCTCATCGTGATGGGGAGTGATACTTGGCGAGCACTTCAGCGTAAAAGGCCGCTACTGCGGTGGCAAAGTTGGCAATATCGAACTCTTCGGCAAAATGGCTGGCCTGTTTACCCAACTGCTGGCGTAGCGCTTCGTTATCTTTTAGCTCGACGACTTTTTGACCCCACGCCTGACGATTTTGCGGCGTTTTGAAGCCATTCACGCCCTGACGCACTACGTCATCTATCCCGCTCGAGCGTACCGCCACCACGGGCAGACCCGCCGACATCGCTTCGAGAATCACCATCCCCTGGGTTTCCGACGTAGAAGCGAACACAAATAAATCGCCCAGATGATAGTAAAGCGCCATTTGGTCAGGTGGCACCGCCCCGACTAACGTTACCCGCGCGGTGAGTTTTAAGGTATCGATCTGATGTTGAATCGCCTCGCGGTCGGGTCCATCTCCAATGAGCAGCAGATGAAAGTCCTCATGCCCTTGGTTTTGCAGCTCGGCGAGCGCTTCCAACATAAAGCCAATATTTTTCTCTTTGCTAATCCGCGAGACGCTAATCAATATTTTGCGCTCGGGATGGATCGCCAGCCGCTTACGTAACTCTTCCAACTTCCCCGCCTCAACATGTGCGAAACGCTCCACATCGATGCCCGTGGGTTGCACCAGCGAGGGCGTTTTAACGCCGATCATGCGTAGATACTCCTCTGAGGAGTAGGTGGGCACGATCACCCCTTGGCAGCGGTTAGAAAAGTGCTTGATCAGGTAGTGCGAGATCAAATTACGAAAAAGCGCACCGGGCAGCGGCACAAAGTGAGCATAGTGCTCCAGGCGGGTATGATAAGTGTAGACCACCGGCACCTTCAGCCGGCGCCCCATCAACAGCCCCATGGAACCAAGCCAAAAAGGGTGGTGAACATGAATCAAATCGGGCTTGAAGGCACGCAGGCAATGGCGAAAGCGAACGCTAAATGGGTTGGTTAGCCGGAACTCGCCCTTCTCACCAAATGCCATCAATGTCGGGATACGTTTTATCGACTTATCGTCCTGCCAGGCTTCTCGATAGCGTGGCACTAACAGCTGGATCGAATGCCCTAAGTCGTGCAAACCATTACGTAAGCGATCCACCGATACCGACACGCCGGACACAAACGGAAAGTAGTTATTGGATACCATCGCCACCCGCAAAGACTTACCCAAAAAGGGCGTTGGATCGTTATCAAAGTCGGGATAGTAATGTCGGTCTTCAAAAATAAGCCGATATAAACGCAGTGCTAACAGCGTCAGCAAACCCACAATCAGTAAAAAGCGGGTATAGCTGACGTAAAAGAAGGCGTACACCGTTGACCCAACGCTACTCAGCACCCGCCACCAACCGGGGCTATCCACGTTTAAGCGTACCGGCGCAATGGCGACATTCTCGCCCGCGACATCAACAATAACGTAGTGATGAAAGCTACTATCGGCATCAATCAAAATGCCGCCGGCGCCACCCGTAGTGACGTAATCCACACCGTTAATCGTCTGCTGTGAAAAGAGCGTTAAGTTAGCGGAGAATACCGTATCCACATTATGCTCCTCCGCCAGTGCCATGATGCCATCAGCCAGCCGGGAGTCATTAAGGTAATTGTCGGCTTCAAACAGCGGCGCATCGCTCACTACGTTGTGCAGAGGCAAGCCAATAAACAGGAACCGGTGCTGTGCTTCGGAAGCCGCAAGTTCCCTGGAGAGCCAATCAAGCTGCCAGGAAGTGGATGACTTGCCCGTACCATCAAGAAAAATAAAGTGGCTATTGCCTGCAACGAAAGAGTAAAAATGCGGGCCAAAATACTCATAAAACAGGTAACTGCCAAAATCACTGTCTTCGTTGTCGCCATAGGTGAGTAAGTACGGGACATTAAGCAGTTCCAGGCTGTGGTAGATCGCCTGATAGCTCTCCTGTTGACCTCCGCTGACGGCGTTACCTGCCGAGATAAGAAAGTCGATTCCACCCTGGTTGATCAGCGGCACAATCTCATCTTGAAAAACGTTTACCGAGTTATTGATATTACCCACCACGGCAAAGCGGTAGTCGGTTCGCTCCGTCAACACCTCACGGATATCGGCCACCTGGAGAGTATGCACCGATTCAAACTCAGGTTCCGCCACGTACAGCCAAATTTGGTGAGCAATCAGGCCAATCACCAGGGCGAGATTAAGAAAGAAAAACAGCCGCAACCAGCGCTGGCGTGAGAGACGAAGAAAGGAGCGTCGTGGCATTTAAAAGTGCTTTTTCAATGATAAATGGGGTGCACCGCTACTGCAGCGGTTCAAGCCTTAAAATGCCATTACTATACAGCAACCCAGCAACGTTGAGTCGAGTAGATGTCCCTGCGTCAGCGAGTCTCGCACCCGTTTAAGGTGGCTAGCAAACGCCTTGGTCCCGCTTGGTTGCGGTGCTCACCTAGCCATATTCCCTGCCAAGTACCTAAGGCCAGGCGACCATCCCGTACCGCCAAGGTGAGTTGAGTACCTAGCAAGCTGGCAACGACGTGCGCAGGCATATCGTCGGGCCCTTCCAAGGTATGACGAAAATAGGGTAAATCTTCAGGTACTAGGCGACTCAAGAAGGCATCCAGATCGTGGCGTACATCCGGATCAGTATTTTCATTGAGCGTTAACGAGGCGGAAGTATGCATTAACTGTAGGTGCAACATGCCGATATGAACGTCGTTCAAACATGGCAGCGCCCTGGCCACATCGTCGGTAATAAGATGAAAACCGCGGCCCATCTCAGGTAAATGAATCTCTTGTTGGAACCACATAAACCCACCTTTTATTTGTTATGTAAATGAAGACACGTCATCACCAGCGTGCTCTTCTTGTGTGGCAGAATAACGACGGTTAATAGTATGGCGATTACTAATAGTATGACGACTACCCATAGGCGTTAGTGGCAGGCCTTAGTCGCTAAGCCCCTCACCCTCCGGCAGTATCGACACCCGCCCCGCCATCTCGCGCTGAATAAACTCAATAAAGGCACGCAGCCGTGCAGGTACATGTCTGCGCTGCTCATACACAGCATAAAAGTCCGCACGTACACTTTGCCATTCAGGTAGCAATGCTACCAATGCCCCGCTGGCAAGATGCTCGTTCACATCCCACCACGAGCGCAGCATGACGCCATGCCCATCCAAAGCCAAACGAGTGATCACCTCTCCATCGTTGCTGGCTAATCGGCCACTGACTTTTACAGACTGCGCCTGGGTTGGTTGGTTCTTACATTCAAAGCGCCATAGCGGGAAATCACTGTCGTTCTCGCGAATCACCAAGCATGCATGCTGCTGCAAATCTGCCGGGGTTTGAATAGGCGATGCTTGGGCAATATAGGCAGGCGATGCGCAGAGTATCCGGCGATTAGTCAAAATTCGCCGGGCGACTAAACGCGATTCCGGCGGTTCCCCAACGCGAATGCCAATATCAAAGCCATGGTCGCTCAAGTTGAGCGGAAAATTGGTCAGTTCCAACCACCCTTCGACCTGGGAATGTTCGGCGCAAAAACGCGATAGCAATGGCGCAATATGACGACGACCAAAGCCGAACGTGGCGTTCACCCGCAATCGCCCGCTAAGCGCCTGATTAGCACTCTCACCCAATGAATTCTCCAGCTCATCAAGTTCATCTAAAATGAGTGCACCACGGGCCAGATAGCGCTCGCCCTCAGCAGTCAGCGTTAAACGCCGAGTAGTGCGGGCAGCCAACTCTACTCCCAGACGCGCTTCCAGCTGCTTTAAGCGCTTGCTTACCGCCGAAAGCGACAGCCCCAGCTCGCGTGCAGTCGCCGTTAAATTGCCTGCCCGGGCCAGATGCTGAAAAAACGCTAAATCATCAAGATACGCCATGCCACCCCAGCCATTCTCCACTTTTTCGCAACAATAGCTTGAATAGTAGCCTAATTATCTCTTACTAAATAGCCGCTACACTTGATCTTACTAGCAGTCTTACTGGCACGCGCTAGGTCTCATACTTACAACCTTATCGTCATCAATAAAAAACCAAGGAGTCACCATGGCCCACCGTATTGCCATTATCGCCGGGGACGGCATCGGCACCGAAGTGATGCCCGAAGGCATTCGCGCGCTTGAAGCCGCGGCAAAGCGTTTTGATATTGAGCTTGAGTTCACTACCTTTGAGTTCGGCAGCTGCGACTATTATTTAGAGCACGGCAAAATGCTACCGGATGATTGGTTTGAGCAGCTAAAAGGCTTTGATGCATTATTTTATGGCGCGGTGGGCTGGCCCGATAAAGTACCTGACCACATTTCACTGTGGGGTTCACTGCTACAGTTCCGTCGCCGATTTGATCAGTACATCAACCTACGCCCCTGCAAGCTGATGCCCGGCATTAAAAGTCCATTAGCAGGTCGCGAACCCGGCGATATCGATTTTTATGTGGTGCGTGAGAACACCGAAGGCGAGTACTCAAGCGTTGGCGGCAAAATGTATGAAGGCACCGAGCGCGAGATCGTCATTCAGGAAACGGTGATGAGCCGCACTGGCGTTGATCGAGTGCTGAAATATGCCTTCGAATTGGCGCAAACCCGCCCGCGTAAGAAGCTTACGTCTGCCACCAAGTCCAACGGCATCTCAATTACCATGCCCTACTGGGACGAACGCGTGATCGAAATGGCGAAAAGCTACCCAGAGATCGCGGTAGATAAATTCCATATCGATATTCTGACCGCCAACTTCGTTCTTCACCCGGATTGGTTCGACGTCGTCGTCGGCAGTAACTTGTTTGGCGACATCCTCTCCGATTTAGGGCCCGCCTGCACCGGCACGATCGGCATTGCGCCTTCGGCTAACATTAATCCAGAAGGCAACTTTCCCAGCCTGTTCGAACCGGTACATGGCAGCGCACCGGATATCGCTGGCAAAGGCATTGCCAACCCCATCGGCCAAATCTGGTCAGGCGCCATGATGCTGGAGCATCTGGGCTACAAAGAAGCCGGTGATGCGATCGTGACGGCTATAGAAGAGGTACTTAGCGAAGGCAACAGCCAAGTTCTCACCCGCGACGTAGGCGGCCAAGGCACAACTGAAAGCCTAGGCAAGGCGATTGCCGATGCGGTGTCGCGCTAGATTTTCCTCACTACTTGCCATCCACTGATCACTAATGTTCGCTTGCCATTGGCTGCCCTTTATCGGGCAGCCAATGTGCGATTTTTACTCAGCTATGTTCTACCTTTGTTCTGAGAGTTAGAGAAACACTCTTCTCACTCTGTTTATCACTACGTCGTTTATCACCACGTCACCAAAGCGCCTGACCAAACGACGCGATCAAACAACAATCAGGACAACGCTATGAAACTTGGACGCCGTCAGTTCCTTTCGGCATCGGCCACCCTGGCCGCTGTCAGTACATCGCCCCAGCTTTTTGCCATGCAGGCCTCACAAGGCCCAGTACCCGACCGTTACCCTATTGAGGCCTGGAAGGTCGAGGATCAACGCTTCAGTGATTACATGATTTTCAATAGTCCACTGGAGCGCCACTGGAGTGGAGGGCTATGGACAGAAGGGCCAGCCTGGAACGCTGTAGGCCGATACGTAGTCTTCAGCGATATACCCCGTGCCAAGCAGATGCGCTGGGACGAACCGACTGGCCAAGTCAGTGTTTTAAGGGACAACGTCGGGTACTCAAATGGCAATACCTTCGATCACCAGGGTCGATTAATCGCCTGCGAACACTTTCCCTCACGCGTATTGCGTTACGAGTGGGACGGCAGCACAACGGTGCTCGCCGAGCGCTATCAAGGCAAGCCGCTTAATGCACCCAATGACGTGGTAGCACTACCTTCAGGTGGGATAATTTTTACCGATCCAGGCTATGGCGCTCACTTCGATTACGAGGGCAAGAAGCGTGAACTGGAGCTTGAGACAGCGATTTATTATGTCGACGACAGTCTCGATGAGCCCATTATGCTAACCAACGAAATTCACAAACCAAACGGTATTGTACTCACCCCGAATGGCGAAGGGTTTTACGCAAGCGACAGCGCCCCGACCCATTTCGACGAGCCTGCACGAATCATACGCTGGTCACTTGGCGAAGACGGCCGCAGCGCCAGCGACCGGCAGGTCATTGTGACCAGCGAAGATACGATTTTCGATGGTATGGCATGCGACGTGGACGGCAATATCTGGTCAAGTGCTAATGGTGGCGAAGGTATCGATGGCGTCGTGGTTTTCTCACCCGAAGGTACCTTACTGGGTCGGGTCTTGTTGCCTGAGGTTTGCTCAAACGTGTGTTTCGCTGGCAAAAACCGCAACCGGCTATTTATGACTGCCAGCCAATCTGTTTACACTATCTATACGGCGACACGCGGCGCCTAGCAATGACGGCACCGCCATTAAAAAAGCCTCGCTGGAGCAAGCCGGCGAGGCTTTTTTTGTCACGCATTCTTGTCACGCATTCTTGTCATGAACTTATGCCATGAACTTATATCAAGCCCTGATGTTACGCGCTAAAACGGATTAATTAGCCAGCTTGGCAGCTGTTTTCGCGACTAGCTCGCCCTGGAAACGGGCAATTTTCAGCTCACGCTCATCTGGTTGGCGAGAACCATCGCCACCGGCGATGGTCGCTGCGCCATAAGGCGTGCCGCCGCTAACCTTGGAAATATCAAACTGCTCTTCCACACCGTAACCAATCGGCACAATGATCATGCCGTGGTGGGCCAATGTGGTCCAAGTAGAGGTAATCGTCATTTCATCGCCACCGCCTGTGCCGGTCGACGTGAACACGCTGGCGACTTTGCCACGTAGTGATCCATTCGCCCACAGACCGCCGGTTTGATCAAAGAAAGTGCGCATTTGACCTGTCATATTGCCGAAGCGCGTCGGCGTGCCGACGATAATTGCATCGTAATCAGCAAGTTCTTGCGGAGTAGCTTCTGGCGTATCGTAATCCTGCTTACCGCCCGCGTTTTTAAATGCTTCCGCTGGCATGGTCTCAGGCACACGCTTAACCGTTACTTCAACGCCGCTAACGCCTTTTGCGCCCTCTGCGACGGCATGCGCCATCGTATCGATATGGCCGTACATGGAATAATAAAGAACCAATACCTTTGTCATTGCTATCTCCTTGGCTATGTATCGCTTACATGAGTTGCTTAGCGTTGCGCTGGGCGTTTCCCCATAACTGGGTGTTCCCCATAAACAGTAACCTCAACATAGCGCACTCAAGCGTAGATAAAAGCGAATGTTTTCGTCCGCGGGCGTCGATTTCATCGATGGTCGCCCCCTTGCGCTTTATGACATCCACCACTAACTTTTACATTGTTTAACTTTTGACGTATCCAAGGAGTCAGGAATGACGATTTTTGAAGCCCTGCGCAAGGATCATGATATTCAGCGTGATTTGCTTGCCCGCCTAGTCGAGACTCATGGAGACAGCGACGAGCGCGACTCACTCTACAAGCAGGTGAAAAAAGAGTTGCATGGTCATGCCGCAGCTGAAGAGCGGGCTTTCTACATCCCGCTCATGGAAATGGATCTAACCCAGGAAAAGGCACGTCACAGCGTGGCCGAGCACCATGAAATTGACGAGCTTATAGAATTGCTTGATGAAACCGACTACAGCGCTACTCATTGGCTGACCCACGCCAAACAGCTTCAGGAGCTAGTGACCCATCATTTGGATGAAGAAGAGCAGGAAGTATTTCAACTGGCTGGCCGAGGCCTGAAAGATAAGCAAAAGACCTCGCTCGCCAATGAGTACCATGAAGAGATGCAGCGCCAACGTTCGGCATAACCTGAGCTACCGATTCAACCGATTCATAAAGCGCTTATGCCTTCGGCATAGGCGCTTTTTTAATGCCCGCTCCTTTAGGCTTTTCACGAATACGCTGGGCTTTTTCACGCGAACGACCTCTAGGCTTGTGGCAACCGCCCAGCGTGGTAAACCTAGGTTGACTTATTGACGGGTAACGATACTGAAAACAATCTATTCAAGGAGCCGACAATGCTAGGCCAATGGCTCGACTGGTCGCTCGATGGGCAGCTTCCCGCCGCCAGCCAAGGCGTCTTCGCAAGCGGTACTTACCATTTGCATGCACCTGGTATTTTGGAATTAATCCCGAACCAAGTCAGTTCTGCCGCCCACGCATGCATTTATTCAGCGGCGATCCATGGTAATGAAACCGCGCCGGTAGAACTGGTGGGTGACTGGTTAAGCGGCGTAGAAGCGGGCAACATATCGCTCGGCGCTCCCGTACTGGTTATTTTAGGCAACCTACCCGCGCTTAAGGCGCAGCAGCGTTTTCTTACTACCAACTTAAACCGGCTTTTTAACCGCGACCTCGACGTTGAAGGCGAAGAACCAGACCGCGCCCGGGAATTAATGACCGCTGTGGATAATTTTTATGCGCGTCATTCAGCGCTCCCCAAGCTTCACTACGACCTACATACCGCCATCAGGGATAGCCGCTACCCCCGTTTCGTAGTGGAACCCTTTGCCGAGTCACCCACCGATACTCAACAGTGGGGCTGGTTAGCCGCCGCAGACATGCAAGCAGTATTACACCAGCACCAACATAGCTGGACATTCTCCCACTACAGCAAGCATTATCACGCTGCTCAGGCATTTACCTTTGAGTTAGGACGCGTGGCTCCTTTTGGCCAGAACGATATGGCATCACTAAAACCGATGCGTGCGTTGCTCACAGCGTTAAGTGAAGAGCGCTCCCCTGCCGATCGGCCAGCCGCTCAACTGCTGTTTTTCCAGGTTCAACACGAGTTAATTCGTCACTCCGAGAACTTTCAACTCTGTTTTACCGAGGATACGGCCAACTTCAGCCGTTTCGAGCCGGGCACTCTGCTGGCACAAGACGGCGAAGCGGGTGATTTTCGGGTAGGCGATACGCCCCTCTACGTTGTGTTTCCCAACGCCAAGGTTGAAGTAGGTTCCCGTGCGGCGCTGTTGGTAGCACCGATTACCTAGGGGCTCACCACGGCTAAAACAGTTTTAAAACCGTCTTACCGTTAGAGAGTTTGACAATAACAATAGCGTGGCGATACCAGGCCGCTCGACACCGATACGACTATCGTCGAGTGCTTAATGTGAAAAGGAGGGCGCGCATATTGCGTCCAGCCTGATAGAATCGCCCCTTTTTTCGCGCCAGCCGCATCACAGCCTGTTCTTGACAACTCGTTGCTGCGGCAACTCTGTACTGGAGCCAATGTTATGGCCGCTACGCCTACTCCCCTTGAAGTGCGTAATATTAAAAAACGCTTTGGCAATACGGAAGTTCTGAAAGGTCTTTCACTGCAAGCCCAAAAGGGCGATGTGATTACCCTGATTGGTGCCTCTGGATCGGGTAAAAGTACTTTTTTACGCTGCATGAACTTGCTTGAACAGCCCGACGAAGGCGATCTCATCGTTCACGGCGACCCTATTCGCTTTAAGACCACGAAGCACGGCCGCGAACCTGAAGATTGGAAGCAAGTGGTACAGATGCGCGCCAAGCTCTCCATGGTGTTCCAGAGTTTTAACCTATGGGCGCATATGACGTTGTTGGAAAACATCATCGAAGCGCCTATTCACGTGTTGAAAAAACCCAAAAAAGAAGCGTTAGAGCAAGCCCACGCCTTGCTTGACCGTGTGGGTTTAACGGCGCGCGCAGATGCCTACCCAGCGCAGATGTCTGGCGGCCAGCAGCAGCGTGGTGCCATTGCCCGCGCGCTGGCAATGGACCCTGAGGTCATGCTCTTTGACGAACCCACCTCCGCGCTGGACCCAGAGCTGGTCGGCGACGTATTGAAAGTCATGCACGGCCTCGCTGAAGAAGGACGTACCATGGTCGTGGTGACCCACGAAATGGGGTTTGCCAGGGATGTTTCCAGCCAAGTGATTTACCTTCACCAGGGTCTGGTGGAAGAGGCTGGCCCGCCCGAACAAGTGCTTGGCAACCCGCAATCACCGCGCCTGCAGCAATTCCTGGCTCCTAAATACTGATCCGCGAGGCTCACCATGATTGATTTGCAAGGTTATGGTCCCCGGCTGATCGAGGGGGCAGGCGTTACCGTTCAATTAGCGGTGCTGTCGCTGATTTTGGCGATTATTTTGGGACTACTGACGGCCAGTGCGAAGATGTCGCGCAATTGGTTTTTAAGGCGTACAGCAACGGTTTACACCACGCTGATTCGCGGCGTGCCGGATCTCGTTTTGATGATGCTGTTGTTTTTTGGCGGTCAGATTGGCGTTAACGCCATCAGCGACATGCTCTATTACAGCTACGATATCGACATTTATATTAACTTCAATGCCTTCGCTGCGGGCGTGCTGACCATAGGCTTTATCTTCGGCGCTTATATGGGCGAGACCTTTCGCGGTGCCTTTATGGCGGTGGATAACGGTCAGATAGAAGCGGGCAAAGCCTACGGCATGAGCAGCAGCCTTGTCTTTCGCCGCATCCGCTTTCCGCAAATGATGCGCCATGCGTTACCGGGGCTATCCAACAACTGGATGGTACTGCTCAAAACCACCGCGCTGGTCTCGGTCATTGGTTTGACCGATATGGTGCGGGTGGCAGCAGAAGCCTCCCGAGCGACCCATGAGCCCTTTACCTTTTTGCTCCCCGTCGCCGTAGCGTACCTACTCATCGCCAGCGTATCCGAATGGATTTTTGCGCGCCTGCAGAAACACTACGACATCGGCTTTGGAGGTCAGTGACATGCTCGATATTTCCACTTGGTTCAATGACCTACTAGCTGGCAACGTAATTTTCACCGCAGATACGCTGGGTTACTACTGGGAAGGCTTGGTCACGACCACCCAGCTGGTATTTTTATCGCTGATTGCGGGCCTCATTCTCGCTGTACCACTGGCCATTATGCGCAGCTCGAAGCATAAATGGATTAGCCTGCCGGTCTACCTCTACACCTACGTATTCCGAGGCACGCCGCTGCTGATTCAGCTCTATATCATTTACTACGGTGTCGTGTTTATTGATGGTATTCAAGAGAGCTTTTTATGGCCAGTACTGCGCGAAGCTTTCTACCCGGCGCTTATCGCCTTCACGCTGAATACAGCCGCTTACACTACCGAGATTTTTCGAGGCGCTATCAAGGCCACGGCCCAAGGTGAGATTGAGGCCGCGCGTGCCTATGGCATGTCGCAGAATTTAATGATGCGTCGGATCATCTTACCCAGCGCCTTTCGTCGCGCCTTGCCCGCCTACGGCAATGAAGTGATCTTTATGCTTCACGCCAGCGCGATTGCCAGCGTGGTCACGCTGATGGATTTAACCGGTGCTGCCCGCTTTGTCTACGCCCGTTACTACGCCCCTTTCGAGGCGTTTCTATTCGTGGCCGCGATTTATCTGTGCTTAACGTTCGCGATTTTGTTCTTCTTCCGCTATCTAGAGAAAAAGCTACTCGCACATCTAAATCCATAAGTACGCCCACAAGATGCTTAATCATGGAAAACCGGTTGATCATGGAAAAACGGTGCAATCGTCAAACAAACGTTAGTGCAAAACCCGGCAGCCTCTTTTCGTCAACGCCAACCTGGGTTAGTTTAATTGTCGGCTAACAACTATTTATCAGTTAAAAACTGGGATCACTCTCAAGTGAACCGCTTTCTACGGAGTAACAAGATGAAAAAACTACTATCCCTTTCACTGCTAGGCTTGGCAGTCGCTGCCGCTTCCTCGGCACAGGCCCGTGACTACGATAACGTGCGCATTGGTGTTGACGTACCCTACGAGCCCATGGAGTTCCGCACTGCTGAAGGCGAGCTTACTGGTTTTGATATTGACCTTGGCAACGAGCTGTGTGACCGCATGGGCGTTACCTGTGAATGGGTCGAACAAGAGTGGGACGGCATCATCCCTGGCCTTATGTCACGCAACTATGACGCCATCATGTCATCAATGACCATTAACGATGAGCGTCGTGAGCAAGTGCTGTTCTCTGACCCCTACATCACCATGCCTTCTGCATGGTTCGCTGCTAGCGATCTGGGCATCAGCGAAGCCACTAAAGAGACGCTGGAAGGAATGACCATTGGTGTTCAGCGTGGCACCCTGCAGGACAACTACGTGACTGATAACTTCAGCGACGTTGCTGATGTCAGCCGCTATTCCACTGCCGACGATATGGTGCTGGATATGGAAGCCGAGCGTTTGGATATCGTTTTCCTCGACTTCCCGATTGGCCAATCCACGCTGCTGGAAAGCGAAGATGGTGACTACGTTGTGGTCGGCGAGCGCATCAGCGAGCCGAAGGAATACTTCGGTGACGGCTTCGGTATCGCCTTCCGTCAGCGCGACGAAGCGCTCGCTGAGAAATTCAATGAAGCCTTGGCCGAAGTACAAGAAGACGGCACTTACGACGAAATCTATAACCGTTATTTTGGTGAAGAAGACGCAGAGTAATCTGCTCTTGCCTCCCCGGTGCAACGCCGGGGAGGCATCGCCATATTAAGCCTTGGAAACGCCCACTCCCCCTTTTAACACCTAGCTTCTAAATACCTCGCTCCTATACTTATAGCTTCTAGATACATAGCTCTAAACACCTATCTTCCCTCTCTCAATCACCTGCTTGCCCCCTCATTTAGCAAAAGCATGTGGTAAGAAACACCATCATTGGTCTAAACCGGGTAAACTCAATAGCGTGTTCATCGCGACGTTGAGAAAGATAAGAAAGTTGCGCCAATGCAACGAACTCGCGCATGTAATGCCGGTCTTTACTTATCAACGGAATCTTACAAGGAGGTATCATGGTTGAAAAAACAGCCGGTCATGCAATAGCGCAAGAGGCTGCTGCAACACTGCGCCCTTCTTCCCATTGGACCGGTTGGGGCCAGTGGCTGGCACTGATAACCATGACCATTGATCACCTTACTCGTTACATACTCCCCGGCGATTGGGATTTGAGCTGGGCGGGGTCTTCCATTGGCCGTATTGCCTTTCCGCTGTTTGCCGCCATGGTGGCGTGGCACGGACTATTTAATACCCGAAATCCATTGCGTTACTCGCGGCGAATTTTAATCATCGGCCTGGTCGCCCAACTCCCCTATATGATGATGCCGCGTACATCAGACGCCTTTATCTTGAATGTCTGCTTTACCCTGGCCAGTGGTTTAGCGTTAGGAGCGCTGGTGCGTCAAGGATGGCAGCATTACCAGCAACAAACCTTGACGATGCCTTGGCTGCTGGCCGGTGCTGCGCTGGGTGTTACCGTGTGGTATCTACTAGGGTTCTGGGTGGAGTATGGCCATAACGGTTTACTGCTGATTCCGCTATTAATGTTTGCTATGCATGCGCTAAGCCAAGCAGACAGCGATTTTCAATCGCGCCTCTGGGCAGGTTTAGCGGCCTTCCCGGTCCTTTGGATTGCAGGGCAGATGAATGCATCCGACATGGCCAAATCGTTTACCGTCGGTACCTGCGTGGTGGTACTGATGCTTGCCGCGGGTGTCGCCCAGCGTATTCCCGCTCTTAACCTGGCCATGCCGCGTCGTTTATGGCTGGCATGGTACCCAGGCCATTTTGCGTTAATCGCATTATGGTTACTGCTTAGCGGTCAGTTGGCTTAATTGCCTAAAGCATTTCATCGCGCATCCAGGGTTCGAAGCGACATAACCTCGCTCGTCCCTGGGTTTTGGCACGATACATCGCAATATCCGCCTGTTTGAGTACTTCCTCGTGCTCACACACGGAGGCCGTAAAGCAGGTATAGCCCATGCTTGGAGTGACCTTTACCCCCCGATTTTCAAGCCAATAGGTAGGTGAGAGGGCGAGTTTAACCTTATGCATATACGTCTCAGCACTAACCTCTAACGCCTCCTCTGAGCACTTATCAAATAGCGCTAATAGTACAAACTCATCGCCGCTAAGCCGGGCGGCTAAATCGCCCTCAGCCAAACAACTTTCTAACCGGCGCGCGACCTGTATCAGCAAACTATCCCCGGCGGCGTGGCCCAACGTATCGTTAATCAACTTGAAATGATCTAAATCTAAAAACATCAGCAGCCCTCCCCGCTTTTCTGCTTCATGCTCATCACAGAGGGAGGCCAAACGTTCGATCAAAAGACGCCGATTGGGCAAGTCGGTCAGCGCATCATAGAAAGCTTGACGGTAAATAATGGCTTCAGCGCGTTTTCGCTCGGTGAAGTCTTCAACAATAGCCACCCCACCGATGATCTCATTGCCTGCACTATGCACACCGTTAAAAAATGCACGTAAAGGAGTACCAGCGCTTGCTCTGGGCAAATAAAATGTTCCCTCGTAATAGCCGGTTCCCTTGGCCAGCGCATCACGGACGGCCTTAGCGACTCTCGCATCGGCAGCGCGGTCCAACATGCGGTAGCCGAGCAACTGCGCGCGATTCACCTGCAAAATTCTAAGCAGCTTATGGTTGCAATCAGTTATCTGGCCATGCTCATCAAAATGTAATACCCCCAGTGGTGAGTTTTGAAAGATGGAGCGGTAGCGGTTTTCGCTCTCTTGCAACTGCGCTTCTCGGGCGGACATGCTCACCCGCAAAGCAATGTTATCGTGGATAATCCGGCTTAAACGGCGGCTGGTCGTAATAATCAGGCCTAGGAACAAGCAAAGCATGGTGCCAATTAAAAGTGCCAGCGTTGACCCCAGTAATAAAAACTGCACGAGTAAGGGGAGTATGATCGGCAGCACAAAACCCAGCGCCACCCACCATACGGCGGAAAGTGTCGTCACCCCGCCCGCGGCAATGCCCGCCAAAACGATCGAAAGCGCCGCTACTTGGCCATGATTTTCACCGGTAAAGAGAACAACCCCGCCAGCTCCCCACACGCAGCCAGCGGCAATCGCCCCGGCACTAAACCGATATAGCCAACGGCGACGGCGCTGTTGCAGCGCAGGTAAGCGGCGAAAATAAGAAGCCAAGGCAAGACGAGCCAGCGATACAGCAACCAAAAGAGCGAGCCAGGTGAGCAGTACCCAACTCGTCACCACCGGCCACATCGCTGCCACTAACAGCGCGCCTGCCAACACACTGCTAAGCACTGGTTGCCAAAGATTGTCGTACAGCAATCGTACTTTTTCGCTATGTAAGCGATTTATAGTGAGATGATGATCACGGTGATAACCACTACGCAGCCCGGACGTTGTCCCAGTGGTTGAGAAGTGAGGCATACAGACTACCGCCGAAAAGGAGAAATGACTTATAAGCCTTTTTTACTAGCCTATTTTTATTTTGGTTACTTTGTAATCTATTTACTCCGATTAAGCGAGAAAAGTTTGATTATTATTGAAACGTAAAAAAACCGCCTGAGAAGGCGGTTATAAAATTACGGGTTACCGTCAAAGCTTAAACTAGGGGGCGGTGCCTCAGGTAAGAGTGCTTGGCAGGCGCGCACTTTTTCAAGTAATTCAGTATGGTTAGGCGCTAGGATATTGATGTGAGCAAGCTTGCGTCCGGCACGCTCTGTTTTGTCATAGCGGTGCAGGTGGGTATTAGAAAGCGCCAATATCGCTGCGTTATCGCCCTCACGGCCAATCACGTTAATCATGCAGGTAGGTGCTATCGCCTGGGTACTTCCTAAGGGCAAGCCCTGAATCGCGCGCAGATGATTTTCAAACTGGCTGGTCACCGCGCCGTCCATCGTCCAATGCCCTGAATTATGGACACGGGGCGCCATTTCGTTGGCCAGCAGGCTGCCATCGCGAGTCTGAAACAGCTCAAGGGCCAGTACACCGACATAATCCAGCTCATTCAACAGTGCACGAATATAGCTATCCGCGGTTTTCTGAACACTTGCGTCGAGATCCGGTAGCGGCGCCACGGAGTAACGCAGAATACCATCCACGTGTTGGTTTTCCGCCATGGGGTAGAAGACCACCTCGCCATCGCGACCGCGGACAGCAATCATCGAAACTTCGCGTACAAAATCGACGAACGCCTCAACGACGAGCTGCGAGTGGCCAATAGCGCTCCACGCATCTTGAGCCTGCTCAGGCTGTTTCAGCACCGCCTGGCCTTTGCCGTCATAGCCCTCGGTAACCGATTTAGCAACGACCGGGCAGCCCAATTCACGGGCGGCGGCTTCAAGCTGTTCGGCTCTCTCAACGATACGATAAGCAGCTGTTGGGATGCCTAAGCAATCAAACAATGCCTTCTCTTCGACCCGGTTCTGGCACACTTCAATGGCACGGCTACTGGGGTAGACCGGCTTGTGTTGCTCAATTTCCCGCACCAGTTGAACAGGCAAGTGCTCAAATTCGTAGGTCACCACATCGACGTTGGCCAAAAATTCGGCCAGGCGTTGGTTATCCGGGTCAACTATCACCTCGCCAATGCCTGCACTGGGGTTACCCGTCGTATCCAAGAAGGTGAAGCGGTTACCCAACGGATAACCCGCCAGCGCCAACATGCGACCTAGCTGGCCTGCGCCCAAAACGCCAATATTTTTGATAATGTCTGAATTCATAGCCGAGCCTCTTTATTCTGCTTCCGGCTCGGGGCGCGGGTCGGGGTTATCGAGTACTTTCTGGGTCTGCTCGGCGCGAAACGCTTCGACTGCATTGCGTACGGCTGTATCTTGCAGGCCGACGATCTGCGCCGCCAATAAACCTGCGTTGGTGGCACCTGCTTTGCCAATCGCCAGCGTACCCACCGCAATACCGCCCGGCATTTGTGCAATCGAGAGCAGCGAATCCAAGCCCTTAAGCGCTTTGGACTCGACCGGCACACCCAGTACCGGCAGTAGCGTTTGCGAGGCCACCATGCCCGGCAAATGAGCAGCGCCGCCGGCCCCTGCCACAATGACCTGTAAGCCACGCTCGGCAGCACTCTTGGCGTAATCGAACAGCAGGTCTGGCGTACGGTGCGCCGAAACCACGCGGGTTTCATAAGCAACGCCCAAATGTTCCAGCATGGAGACGGCGTGCTCCATGACTGGCCAGTCGGACTTAGACCCCATGATCACGCCCACCTTGGGTGCGCTGTTCGACGTCATGCAAAACTCCTCGGCCCACCGGCCTTTAAAAGCGAGACTAAATTGAAAAAAACGGCGTGCGCCGACCCAGGCACACACAAAAATAGGAAGGCGGATAGTTTACCAGAGCTAGCCCGTTTAAGGGCTTTGCAGCGGTCGTGAAATTTTCATCAAAATAGGCATTGAAAAGCGCCCGAGTTGGCGGCATTGTGTGTTTGTCATTTCAGACTGATGGAGCCACATGAGCACGGCACGCACAACTGCCACTGCGGAACAGCTTGATCCTCCGCGAAGCAGCCCTGACCTCGATGTCAGGGAACTTGAAAAACGTACGCGCTTAATGCGTATTATCACGCGTCTGATCGCCGTATCAGACCTAGGAAGCCGAGAAATTGCCCGTCGGGCCGGGCTTCCCGTTCAGAAAATTAGCGACCTGCTCGCCGGAAGGCTTGAGCACCTGGGGGTGGATGAACTCCTCGTCCTACGTCGCACGTTAGAGCTGGAGGCGCCATAGCCGATAGCCAATCAACGCCTCGCTTGCGCGAGGCGTTTTCGTTTACATTTGCTTAATCTTCGCGCTGCTCAAACGCCTCTGCAGCCTGAATCGCCTCTTTTTGGGAAGTATGCTCCGAGACGACAACTTCGTTTTCGGGCACTGACTCATCGATGACTAACCATCCTGTGATTGTCTCCTTAAGATCGGTGGCTTCAATGACCGGTTCGATACGTGCTTGTCTGGACATGTTGATCTCCTTGTCAATGTTGACGGTTACGCTTTTCGCTCGCTAAAACTGAGCGTTACTAAATTCATCTACTGACTCTTCATCGGATGGAGGGCGATTTAATTCGCTGCAAGGGCACCCCTTATGAACACACTCCCTCCCCCCAGGATGACCAGCGGCGCAGGCGGTACAACAGTAGGCGCGTCCTTCCGTGATGGCCGCCTGCTCGCTAGAGACGTGATGCTCACAGCCTGGGCAGGCACAGACTCCCATGTCTGTCATAATGGCTTCTCCCTGGTTAACCATGGTTGGCGACATACATAGCGTAGAAGACAATGCCGGGGTAGGGAAAACCCAACGCGAATACCAAATCAGGCTTTGGCTCGTCCTCGTCTAGGGAGTTGGAAGAAATATTCCTGCAAACGCGACTATTGCCACCACCATCCAGGCAGGCAGTTTCCACACGGTAAGCAGCAAAAAGCCCGTGAGCGCCAGCACAAACTCATAAGGCCCGATAATGGCGCTGGTCCACACCGGTTGATAAAGCGCGGCGCCTAAAATGCCCACTACCGCCGCGTTGGCACCACGCATCAGCGCCTGGGCGCTGCCCCATTGGCGAAATTGATTCCAAAACGGCAGCACGCCCACTAGCAGCAAAAAGCCCGGTATGAAAATCGCCAACAGTGCTAACAGCGCCCCCAGCAACCCGTTTATGCCCGGCAGCAACGCCCCTAAGTAGGCTGCAAAGGTAAATAACGGCCCTGGTATCGCCTGGGCCGCGCCGTAGCCTGTCAAAAACGCATCCGACGTTACCCAGCCCGTCTGCACCACTTCGGCTTCCAGTAATGGCAGCACCACATGCCCACCGCCAAATACCAGCGCGCCGGAGCGGTAAAACGCATCAGCAATATCCAGCCAGGCTGCCATCCCCGCCAATAGCGGCAGAAGAATCAACAGCCCACCAAATAGCCCCAGCGCCACCATGCCCGCCTTACGCTTTACTGGAAAATGCAGCGACTCACTTGGCGTAGCGGCAACGCTATCGCGACACAGTGCTAGCCCGGCTAAGCCACCCAACACAATCGCCGACACCTGGCCCAGCGGGCCACTGACCAGCACCACCGTAAATACCGCCACAAGCGCGATTCCCGTGCGGGTTTTATCCGGGCAGAGGTTACGCGCCATGCCCCATACCGCATGGGCGACAATCGCTACCGCGACCACTTTTAAACCGTGAACAATGCCGCTGGCAATTGGCCCATCCAGCACCGCTGCACCAAACGCAAACAGCACCAGCACAATGGCCGAGGGCAGCGTAAAGGCCAGCCACGCCATTGCCGCGCCCCAGGGGCCAGCACGCATCAGGCCCAGTGCAAAGCCCACTTGGCTACTGGCAGGCCCTGGCAAAAACTGGCACAGCGCGACTAAATCAGCGTAGGCGCTTTCGGTTAACCACTGCCGACGCTCGACAAAGGCGGTGCGAAAATAGCCCAGGTGCGCCACCGGGCCACCAAAGGACGTTAAGCCCAGCGCTAAAAATGCCCAAAACACCTCGCCTATACGCCCGCGCACCGGTCCCTGATCTGCCATCGTTTCCCCCATTTTGCCATTGATGTTTAGCTACAAAAAAAGCGCAAGGCTTTAATGTTACGCCTTGCGCTTGACGGCTTCATGACAGTGCTTTCACATTTGCCACCTACCTATATTTTCATGCCATGAGTGCGGGCTACTCTTGATCGGTCACCGCGCCGGTGCTGGCGGAACTGACAAGGCGCGCATATTTGGCGAGTACGCCGCGGGTGTAACGCGGCTCAGGCCGCTGCCATGCCGCCCGCCGACGCATAATTTCGTCCTCGGCCACGTGCATCTCGATGGTGTCAGCCTCGGCATCAATGGTGATGATATCGCCATCTTCCACCAATGCCAGCGGGCCGCCATCGAAGGCTTCCGGTGACACATGCCCGACCACGAAACCGTGGCTGCCGCCCGAGAAGCGCCCATCGGTAATCAGCGCGACGTCGTTGCCCAAGCCTCGGCCCATAATCGCGGAAGTAGGTGTCAGCATTTCGCGCATACCAGGTCCGCCTTTCGGCCCTTCATAGCGAATCACCACCACGTCGCCCGCGACCACAGTGCCATCGTTAATGCGCGCCTGGGCCTCCTCTTCCGAGCCAAACACCCGCGCCGAACCAGAAAAGCGTGTGCCTTCCTTGCCCGTGATTTTCGCGACAGCCCCTTCCGGTGCTAGGTTGCCGTAGAGCATACGCAAATGGCTTTCCGCTTTAATCGGATTACCCAGCGGGGCAATGATCGGCGGCTCGGCAGGGTAAGGTTCAACCTCAGCAAGGTTCTCTTCCAGCGTTTTACCGGTGACGGTTAAACAGTTGCCGTTGAGCAGGCCTGCGTCCAACAGCATTTTCATTAGCGGCTGAATACCGCCAATCGCCACCAGCTCGCTCATCATATAGTGGCCGCTGGGGCGTAAATCAGCGAGTACCGGCACGCGCTTACCAATTTCGGTGAAGTCCGCCAGGGTCAGTTCCACGCCAATGGTGCGCGCCATCCCAATCAAGTGCAGTACCGCGTTGGTAGAGCCACCCAGCGCGATAGTGACCGTAATCGCGTTTTCGAACGCCTCACGAGTCATGATATCGGAAGGTTTGATATCGTCGGCAAGCAGCGCCAGCACCGCCTCGCCTGCGGCTTTGCAGTCGTCGCGCTTCTCTTGGGAGATAGCATTCTGTGCCGAGCTACCCGGCAGGCTCATGCCCAGCGCTTCAATCGCAGAGGCCATGGTATTGGCGGTATACATGCCGCCACAGGAGCCCGGGCCGGGAATGGCGGTTTCTTCGATGTTTTTAAGCTCGATCAAATCGATATCGCCGCGGGAGTGTGCGCCCATCGCCTCGAAGACCGAGACGATATCGGTGTGTCCTTTGCCGGGCATGATCGTACCGCCATACACAAATACGCTGGGGCGGTTCAAACGCGCCAAGCCCATCAGGCAGCCCGGCATGTTTTTATCGCAGCCACCGATCGCCACCAGACCATCAAAGCCTTCGCAGCCGGCCACGGTTTCAATGGAATCGGCGATCACTTCCCGCGACACCAGCGAATACTTCATGCCTTCGGTGCCGTTAGCGATACCATCAGAAATCGTAATAGTATTGAAAATCACTCCTTTACCACCACCCGCATCGGCGCCATCGCGAGCAAACTCGGCCAGCTCATTAATGTGGCTGTTGCACGGCGTTACCATGCTCCAGGTAGAGGCAATGCCCACCTGAGGCTTTTGGAAATCGGCATCATTAAAGCCCACGGCGCGCAGCATGGCGCGGCTAGCGGCTTTGCCTGGGCCATCGACCACTTGGGCAGAATGACGGCGGGAGTTGTTGTTCGGATCAGTCATCGATATTTTCTCTTAGCTTGGCTCACGGTATCTGCATAGCTTGGCGATATATCTTGCATCCCGCAAGACGATTAACTTATGGCACCATACACTTAGTCGCCCTGCCTCTGCTGTTAAGGAATCATCCATTAAGGAACATCGTGCATGTCTGTAAAACCGCTGCTCTCACAAACACCGCTAACGCCGGGCTTTATGGTCGTGCACGCCAATCGCCTGGAGGACCTGCGTGGCTTGGCGGTGGAGTGGATGCGCCTTCACCCACTGTCGCCGCTGGAGAACGAGACCATTCTGGTGCAGAGCAATGGCATTGGGCAGTGGCTGAAGCTGGCGCTGGCGGAAGACCCGGCACAAGGCGGCGCGGGGATTGCCGCGGCGCTAAACGTCACGCTGCCGGCACGTTTTCTGTGGCAGGCCTACCGCACGGTGCTGACTCACCTGACGCACGATGAGCATGCGGTGCCGGAAACCTCGCCGTTTGATAAGTCGCGGTTGATATGGCGACTGCTGCGCCTGCTGCCCAGCCTTGCCGAGCAGGAAGCGTTTGCCCCGCTGGCGCGTTTTTTAAACGTTGACCGCGACCAGCGCAAGCACTACCAACTGGCCGAGCGGTTGGCGGACCTGTTCGACCAGTATCAGGTGTACCGTGCCGACTGGCTCGATGCCTGGGCAAAGGGCAACGATGTATTGATTACCGCCCGCGGCGAAACCCGCCCACTGGAAGCCCACCAACTGTGGCAACCAGAGCTATGGCGCGCCCTGCGCGATGATGTCGCCAATACCCAAGGCGAAGCGGGCCTTAACAGCAGCCGCGCCCAGGTACATAGCCGCTTTTTAGACGCCTCTGTTCACCTTGAAGGCCAGGCGTGCCCCCCCGGTTTGCCCCGGCGGCTGATTATTTTCGGCATCTCATCGCTGCCGCAACAGACGCTTGAAGCCCTGGCCGCACTCTCGCGCTGCTGCCAAATCGTGCTCTGCGTGCACAACCCTTGCCAGTACTACTGGGCGGATATCATCGAGCACAAAGACCTGCTCCGCGCCAGCCGCTACCGCCAGCGGCGTAAGGCCGGCATGCCCGACGCCCTGGACGTACTCGGTACCGGCGACGTCGACGACGCCCTGCACCTGCACGCCCAGCCGCTGCTGGCCGCCTGGGGCAAACAGGGGCGTGATTATTTACGCCTGCTTGATGAGCACGACGATTCGGGCAACTACCAGACCCTCTTTGAGCAGCAGGCGCTGCGCATCGATATGTTCGAGCCGTTTAGCGACGACGAACGTCACTGCCTGCTCAGCCAGCTGCAGGATGATATCCGCGAGCTACGCCCAGTGGCGGAAACTCAAACCCACTGGCCTGCGCTAGACCCGGCCAGCGACGACTCCATCGTGTTTCATATCGCCCACGGCCCCCAGCGCGAAGTAGAGATCCTTCACGACCAGCTGCTTGCTGCGTTCAGTGCCGACCCCGAATTGCGCCCGCGAGATATCATCGTCATGGTGCCGGACATCGACCGCTACGCGCCGCATATTGACGCCGTATTCGGCCACCGCGACGACCCGCGCTATATCCCCTACACGCTTTCGGATCAGGCCAGCCGCCATCGCCTGCCGCTGATGATTGCGCTGGAAAAATTGCTGCGCCTGCCGGAACTGCGTCTCTCGGTCAGCGACCTATTAGACCTGTTGGAAGTGCCCGCACTGCGTACACGCTTTGGTATTGACGAGAACGACCTGCCCACCCTCAGCCGGTGGATTGAGGGCGCGGGCATTCGCTGGGGGCTCAATGCCGAACAGCGCACCCGGCTGGATTTGCCCCAAGGGCTGACCCAAAACACCTGGGCATTTGGCCTGCGCCGCCTATTACTGGGTTACACCGTCGGCAGTGCCGAAGCGTGGCAAGGTATTGAACCATTCGATGATATTGGCGGGCTGGAAGCATCGCTGGCCGGGCCGCTAGCGATCCTGCTGGAGAAGCTAGAAAACACCTGGGGAAGCTTCTGCCAGCCCACCGATGCCGCCACCTGGGTGGCCCGGTTGCGCGAACTGCTGGAAACCTACTTCCTGACCGACGACGCTCAGGAAAGCGTCATGCTCACCAAGCTGGAAACCGCGTTACAACAGCTGCTGGACAGCACCGAAGAGGCCCAGCTTTTTGATCCCCTGCCGCTTTCCATGGTGCGCGAACACTGGCTGGGGCAAATCGACGAGCATAGCCTTTCCCAGCGCTTTCTGGCCGGGGCAGTCAACTTCGCCACGCTAATGCCGATGCGGGCGATCCCCTTTAAGCACGTATGCTTGTTGGGCATGAACGATGGTGAGTATCCGCGTTCGCAGCCGCCACTGGATTTCGATTTGATGGGCAGCGACTACCGCCCCGGCGACCGCTCGCGCCGCGAAGATGACCGCTACCTGTTTTTGGAAGCGCTGCTCTCCGCCCGCCAGCAGCTTTACATCAGTTGGGTCGGTCGAAGCCAGATCGACAACAGCCCCATGCCGCCCTCAGTGCTGGTCGGCCAACTGCGCGATCACCTCGCGGCAGGTTGGCGCACGCAAACTGGCGAGCCTTTGCTCGATGCCTTGACCACCGAGCACCCGCTGCAACCATTTAGCCGCCGCTACTTTACCCAAACCACCAGCGACTCCCCCGCCCAGGCGCGACTGTTCACATACGCTCACGAGTGGCACGCTCTGCACGCACCGCAAAGCGAAAGCCAATCAAGAGAGAGACCAGCGGCGCTTAAACAAGATAGCGAACAGCAAGGTGCGTTAACCCTAGCTCAACTGGGCAGCTTTCTACGCGAACCGGTCAAGGCATTTTTCAACTCTCGCCTGGGGGTCTACTTCGAGCAGGAAGAACTTACCCAGTTAGATGTAGAGCCTTTCACGCTGAACGGGCTACAGAATTGGCAGTTACAGGACCAGTTAATCGCCGCCCAGCGCCACGCCGTGGATAACGGCCTACCGCGAATAGAAGCGCTTCACGCCGCGCTGGAACGCTTCAAGGGCCAGGGTGTGCTGGCCGTGGGCGCCTTTGGCGAGCGAATGCGCGAAACGCTGGCGGAACCGATGGACGCCCTGTTTGGGGCCTACGAAGAGGCGCTGCAAGAGTGGCCACACGTAGTGGCCGCACCCCAAGCAGTTTATGTCGAAGGAAGAGTCACATTGGAAGACTGGCTAGGAGAGCTACGCCAGGATGAGGCAGGTAACCGCTGCCGCCTATTGCTGCTTAGCAGCAGCCTGATTAGCCAAGGGCGCGGCCGGGGCCAGTACCGTTGGCAGCACCTGCTACGCCCGTGGGTAGCGCACTTGGCAGGCAATAGTGAGCAACCACTGACCACTCAGCTACTCTCAAAAGCGGGCCATGTGAGGCTGGAACCGTTAGACGCCGAGAATGCCCGCTACCAGCTAGAAACCATTCTCAGTGCCTGGTGCGATGCCATGCAGGCACCACTGCCGCTGGCCCCTAAGGCCGCCTTCGCGTGGTTAGCCAAGCTGGGCACGCCTGAATCCAAAGCCGACAGCGACGCCTATGCCGCCGCCGAAATCGCCTATGAAGGTGGGCGCTTCCAGACCGGCGAAGTCGCCCAAAGCGCCTATCTTTCTCACCAATGGTCGAGCTTTGAGCGGCTATTTAACGAACGCGCCCTGGGCCACAGCTTCGCCTCGCTAACCGAAGCGCTCTATGCGCCGCTGCACCGTTCGGTCAAGGATTAAGTATGTTTCTGGCTGAGCGATAAAATCCGTTTGGCTAGGGCGATCATCTCCGGGTCGCCGGTGTTCTTTTCCGGCACATCGGAAAGCTTGATCACCGGTAGCCAGCCCTGCCCCTCGGGGCGTGCCTCGACCATTTTGACCACCATGTTCATCGGCTCAACGCCCACATCATTGGTGAAGTTGGTGCCAATACCGAACGCCATGCCGATACGGTCCTGACAAAAGGCCTGAATACGCTCGACTTTCTCAGGCGTCAGCGCATCAGAGAAGATAATCGTCTTGCTCAATGGGTTGATACCCAGACGCTCGTAGTGCGCAATGGTTTGCGAAGCAAAATCGATCGGGTCGCCGCTATCGTGGCGCACGCCATCAAACAACTTGGCGAATTTCTTATCGAAGCTGTCAAAAAAGGCATGCGAGGTAAACGTATCCGTTAAGGCGATACCCAGATCCCCTCGATACACATCGACCCAATGTTCAAGGGCAAGGCTATTGGCCATCTTGAAGCCAAAGCGGGCACCGTGGAACATAAACCACTCATGGGCATGGGTACCGATCGGCTTGACGCCGTGGCGCATGGCCAGCAGCACATTACTGCTACCGGTAAACGATTCGCCACCGTGATGGTGAAGCGCACCGACCACACGGTCGTGAACATCAAACGAAAAGCGCCGCCGGGTACCAAACTCGGCAATCTTCAGTCCTAAGCGGCGGTAGAGTTCGATCTTCTCCTGCGCACGCTGCTCGATCATTGCATCGGCCTCTGGCGTGATCGTGACACCACGCAGCCGATACCAAAGCTCGCTGATCAGTGCCATCAGCGGCACTTCCCATAGAATAGTGCGATACCAGGGCCCCTCGATAATCACCGAAAGGTCGCTCCCCTGCTGCTCGACAATGACCTCACTGGGGTCGTAATGGAACCCGGCCAGGAAGTCGAGATAAGTCGGGTCGAGGTAGGGGCAGGTTGTTTCGAGATAGCGCTTCTCCTCATCACTCAGGCGAAGATCCGCCATCTGATCCACTTCGCGGCGCAGCGCAGCACCGAAGCCATCAGGAAAATCGTGCTCGCCACGGTTAATAAAGGCGTAGCGCGCCTGGGCATAAGGAAAGCGTTTGATCACGGCGTTCTGCATCGTGATCTTGTAAAAGTCATTATCCAGCAGCGATGTCAGCATGAGATCCCATCGTTAGAGTGAACCGAAGCCGCCGGTAGCGTAAACTAAAATGCACCAAGAGTGGCTCAGCGACAAGATTATCAGGTGGCGGAGCTCTCATACAGTCTAGGAGCTGTCTTGATGCGTCTTACTCAATCACAGCGCGACATGATTCTTTCGAGCGTACGCGAGTTCATTGAGCCTTCTGTGCAAGTCCATGTGTTTGGCTCGCGGTTGGATGACACCAAGCGAGGCGGCGATGTTAATCTCCTGTTGATCTCCCAGACAGTGATACCACTGCTTGCTTGTGCCGAACTCAAAATGGCCCTTGAGGAACGTCTCCAACTGCCTGTGGATATCGTGACTTATGTCTCGACAGCAGAACCCACGCCTTTCCAATCAATCGCTTTGGCACAGTCACGTCCGATCGAAAGCGAGGAAGCAGCATGAGTCAGGATATACTCAGCGACCAACAACACTATCTTGCGCAGCTGCTCGAAGCGATCCAGCGCTGCGCTTGGTTTCTGCAACAGTCACGCAACAAAATCTCTTGGCCGATTAAGGGGGAGTGGCTAGCCGAACACAAAAAAGATGTGGATTATTTCGAAACACTTGCCGCCATCAATGAGCGGTTTGCCAAGCTGCAAGACTCCATCGCCTCGACTATGCGGCACAGTGCCTTGCTTGCAGGTGAATCCACCGACAGCTTTCTCAAGGTACTTGCACTATTTGAAAAGCAAGGCGTAATTAACGCGACAAGTGACTGGCAACGTTGCCGCGCCATCCGCAATATCGCGGCACATGACTACTCGACCGACTACGCCCAGATAGCGGAACATTTCAATCTGCTGAACGAGCTCGCCGATATACTCTTAGTGACGTCTCAACGTCTTGTGGCCTGGAGCGCTGAGCAACTCAGCATCTACCCCGCCAGCCCTGACTTTTCCGCTGAGTTTGACAGTATTTTCTTATAAAATTCTAGTGATACGGACACTTCCGCCTTCATAAGCGATATCAAAATGCCAAGCTGCATGATGCGTTTCAGTGCTCAATCAAGCTTATGAACTACGCTCATAAAGAGTGCAAAACGGCAATACACCGGTGTCAGGGTGGCAATTAATATACTCAAATGGCACGCCTTCGGTTAACAGGAAGACTTCATGCCAAGTGACCACTTCACGCTTTTTGCCATATTCCCTGTTCTTCGCGATGGCGTGGTCATAAATGGCTTTATGGGTAGGATGTGAACTGGCCCAGCCTTCCATCTCTTCCAATGAGGCAAAGTAAGCATGTACCGAAGTTTCGTAGCGTTCGTCACCGTCATCATCCAGGTTTGACATCACCCTCAAGCAAAGCGTGCCCGTCTCCTCCTTATTGTCGAGCAAGTACTGCATGCCCTCCATTAACTTGGGCCTTAGAGACTCTTCATAATCGTCAAACTGCTCCTGCTTCGCCTCTCCCCAATACTGGCCGGAACGGATCGATGTCAGGTTATGGGGCACCTGGGCAAATAAACGCCGTCCAAACGTGGCTTTGCTACCTGCTTCAGGCATCTTAATGTTAAAGGTGCTCACCAAGGGATCCACCGCAGAGACCGGAAAACGGTCGCGGGCAGCGCCAAAGTAGCCGTTGGTGGTCATAAGCACCACCTGGGTGTCTGGGCAGCGTCCAAACCCTATCCGATAGTTACCTTCGGAATAGATCGTTTCATGGCGGTCATAATGGACGTGAATGGTCTCCCGCCAATATCCGAACGCATCATTGGTGCGCTGTGGCTGTGCGAGCCACTGGATAAACGCAGCATTCCGTAGCCACTCCATATAGACCGAAGGATCAGTCCAATAAGCGACTAGCACCGCATTGGTGTAGCCCGCCTCATCGGTAAAGCGCAGCGTTTCGTGGGCTTCCGGCGCGGAGTCGATTACAAAGGAGTCCCTGATACGGCTGAAAAACGACGCTTGGTCATCCCAGGCTAGCTCACGCCCTTGAATACCTAAATAGACACAGCAGAGTCGATTGACCGGCCGTGTCCAGCGCAAGGTATAGCGAGGAGCGGCCGGTTCATGGCCTGGAGGCCGCCGCTCGGGCACCACTCGGGGATAGTCAATATGAAATGTCATGGCAATACTCCATCCCAACGATGGCTGATCCAGCGGAGCATGGAACAGCCATCTGATGAGTTGATTTCACACTAAGCTTAAACGTGCTCAGTCACTTCTGACTGGCGACTTCGCTTCCGTGTCCACATGCAGGCTGAAGACATCCGGGCGGGCATAGTGGCCGACCGGATCGAAATCGAGCTTGCTTCGTACGATCACGTCCTGGGAAACCTCTGCATAGAGGATGCCCTCTTCGTTAAACAGAGGACCCGCGAGCACTTCTCCCATAGGACTTACGATCATACTCGCACCTCGCATCAGCACCGCTTCCGGTTCACTCGCAGGCGCTAGCAGGCAATCATAATCATCGGGGAAATCGCCCCGTGTCAGATACTGGCAAGCACTCATTACATAGCAGCGCCCTTCAAGGGCAATGTGCCGCATGCTGGCCAGCCATGTATCTCGGTCATCGGCGGTAGGTGCGCAGTAAACATCAACCCCCTTGCTATACATGGCCGAGCGCATCATGGGCATATAATTCTCCCAGCAAATCACTGCGCCCACCGTACCTACACCGGTCTTGAAAACCGGCAGCGTAGAGCCATCGCCAAACCCCCAGATAACACGCTCGCCGCCGGTAGGCATCAGTTTGCGATGCTTGCCCACCAAGCCCTGCTCGGGATCTATATAAAGCACGGTGCAATAGAGGGTATAGGCCGTACGCTCAATCACTCCCATGACGACAAATACATTATGACTCTGTGCTGCATCGGCAATCAGAGTCAGCTCCGACCCATCAAGATCAATGGCGCTGCGATAGTAGCGAAGAAACTCATCACGCCCCTCCTCGGTTCGTTTACCGACCGGGCTACCAAAGCTGGCACCTTTGGGGTAGCCCCCTAAAAATGCCTCGGGGAATACGACGACCGTTGCCCCTTCGTCAGCGGCTTCACCTATCAACCTTGCCCCTTTTTCAGCGGTCAACATAGGATCAAAGGGATGAGAACCTGCCTGAACAACGGCGACTTTTTTAGCTGATTGCATGAGCAGTTACCTTCTGTGTAGATTGCTTGCCATAGAGCTGTGCGAACAACGCATGGTAGTCATTGTCGCCGCTCACTGGCGCAGCCTGGGTAAAACGGCTGACAAGGGCAACCAACAGGCCATTGACGATGATCGCGCTGATGCCTGGACCAAAGAACAGCGTAAAATCGGTAGCAGCACTTACGAACAGTGTGATGACGCCCACTACCATCCCGGTTAATGCACCAGCGGGAGTAATCCAACGGAAATAGAGCATCCCCAGTGCGGTGGGTACCAGCTGCAAGCCAAGGCTGAAGCCCAAGGAAGCAACGGGCACCAGGTAGCCGGCCCCGGAAGGGCTAAGGGCAAGCACCAGTACAATGCTGGTGATCAGCCCAATAACCACTTTGTTGACCAGTCGTAGACGCTTTTCGCTCATCTCTTTATCAAAGAACCGACGCCATACATCCTCGGCCACAAGGCTTGCCGAAGAGAGCAACTGACTATTGATGGTAGAGATGGCAGCGGCAAGGATACCGGCGACCACAAAGGAGCCGAGAATAGGAGCATATTCAGCAAAGATCAGCGGCAGAATGGCATCGCTATTATCGGCCGCCCCAGGCACCAAGCCGGGAATGTTGGCCGAAAGGCCTATCACTAGCGGAATGCAGGCCATCATCCAGGAGTTCCAGAAAGGGGTGAACATCGCCACCTTGCCCAGCACTTTCGCTGAATGCGCCGAGTAGAACTTTTGCCACATGTGGGGCAACGCCCAGGCGCCAAAACTCAGCCCAACCCATAACTCCAGCATGGCTACCGGATTGCCTTTATTGGTCAGCAGTTGCGGCTCGACCTCGGCCACGTTCTGCAGAAACGACCAACCGCCCGCTTGACCAATAATAAACACCGCCGTGAACACCAGTACCGTAGCGAAGAAGGTGCCCATAAAGGCATCTGCCCATGCGGTGCCCCTGAAGCCCGCCCAGAGCACGATAAAGCCCACCACTACCGACGTCACAATGACCCCAACGGCATAGGGAACAGTGCCACCGGTTAGGCTTTCCAGTGCACGTGCACTGCCTGTTACCTGAATCAGCATTACCGGCACCAACGCGATAATACCGACAATGGAAAACAGCAAACGAAGCGTGGGGCTCGAGTAGTAGTGCTCTACCATTTGCCCAGGCGTAATGAAGTTGAAGCGTTTCCCTATATACCAAATGCGCGTGCCAAACAGCCAAATAAACACACTGCCCTGAATGATCGCCCAGGTAGTAAAGCCCGCAAACCAGATCCCTTCTCGATAATAGACACCGAATGAACCCAACAACGTCCAGGTAGAAAAGTAAGTCGCCCCCATAGACATCAGCAGCAGCGCTGTATTCATGGAGCGCCCACCCACCACGTAATCGTCAATGGTGGACGCATTATGCTGCCGAGCACGCAGCGATATCGCGACAAAGATTGCGATAAACGCGATCAGTATGATGATAGTGACAGCGGTGCTATTCATGCCCGCCCTCCTTACGTTCAAATGCATCAATACGTTCAGAGAGTGGCTTGAAATAGAGTGGATACAGAGCGATGGCACAAAGTGTCAGCACTATATTGCAGGTCAATACCCAAGCCAGAGGAAGAGATAGTGGACCTATCCAAACCAATTCATTGAGGATATTAAAGTAGGGAAGCCAGCTTCCAATAAGTGCCAATATAAGCACCAACCAAAATAGTTTTCGTTTCTGTCCTGTCAACATTGGAGTCACCTTTAAGTATAGAGCCAAAGCCAACATCTCTTTTTAGCTTTATTTACTAAGTTTTATAGCAAACCGTGTTGAGCGAGCGTCTCGACTATCGTTAAGCTATGTCTTTAAAACGCTTTCAAATACGTTTTCACAAAAATTCTCTCATAACTTACTGAGCTCACGATTGTCGCTAACAAGAGATACCTAAGTACTGCTTTGCAGTAAGGTAGAGGATAGGGAGCGTCAGGGTGTGAGAAAAACGCTATTGTTAGCACGACGCGTTGCCGAAATGTAAACGCCAACCTATATTGCTGTTTTTAAATAAAAAAAAGGGCGCCATATGCAAATTTCAATGTTTAAGTACTTCCTGGCCGTTGCGGAAACGGGTTCGATACGACAAGCGTCACTCACTCTCCACGTGAGCGCATCCGCGATTAGTCGTCAAATTCAAAACCTAGAGCATAGCTTTCAAACCACGCTGTTTGATCGCTGCGCAGATGGGATGTTGCTCACGGAAGAGGGTAAAGTTCTGGCGCTCCATATGCAGCGCACCATGCGTGAAATGGAGCTAGCTAGAGCAAAAATAGATGACCTTCATGGCTTAACGGCAGGGACGGTGAGATATGCCACTATTGAGGGCGTCGTCAGAGCGTGGCTCTTCCCCGCCATCGCGGATTTTCAAAGCATCTACCCCCTCGTCAAGTTTAAGGGCTTTATTTCGGGCGCTGAAGCTGTCTACCAAGCGCTTGAAAATGACCAGGTCGATTTCGGGATCACAATGCATGACGACTTTTATCCGGATATTGGCATCGTTGAAAAATTTACCACTCCTTTCAAAGCGGCCATGTCTCACCAACACCCTCTAGCTCACCGGAAATCGCTTCACCTTGAAGAACTCGTGCCCTATGAACTCACCATGCTCGACTCAACCTTTCATACCCGCCGTGCCTTAGACTTATCCTTATCTCGAAAAGGCTTAAACATCAGGATTGGTTTCGAGTTAAATCATATCGAATTAATCAAAGTGCATGTCTTACAGACAGGCAATATAACCATTCTGCCAGACTATGCTGTCAGCCATGAAAAGCAGCACAAGAAAATGGCAATTGTAGATATAGCCGAAAAAGAGATCCCCTTCGCCACTACCATTCTTTGTGTTCGGCGGGGGCGTATATTAACTAAAGCTGCCCAGGAAATAATAAACAGCTTAAGGAAGCGCCCCATTACGTTGCCTTTATAGCGATAAATAAAATAAATAAAACCAATATAGGCACGCCAGCCACAATAACTTTATAACTCCATTAAAGCGCAATTGATTACGTCAATATTTCAAGCAAAAACCAGCTATAATCGCCGTTTCTAGAATAACCTGGCTTCTACCCAGCTACCTTCTCGTGTTCAAATAACACCTAGACTAGCCTCGCCCTCCAGCGCTATACAGTGCTGACCAGTGAATACTGCTCGGGAAATGCCATGCCTTCTATCACATCTCTTGACCCACTAAGCCTGCCGCTTCACGGCAGCCGGCTGATAGAGGCCAGCGCGGGCACCGGTAAAACCTTCACTATTGCACTGCTTTACGTGCGGTTGGTGCTCGGCGGCCACCGCACTGACGATGACACGGCATTTGTACGCCCGCTCACGCCGCCGGAAATCCTGGTGGTTACCTTTACCAACGCCGCCACCCAAGAGCTACGCGAACGTATCCGCAACCGGCTGGTAGAGGCCGCCGAAGTGTTTCGCGCTGATGGCCAAGAAAGCGATCAACTACTGCTAGAACTCCGCGACCAATACGACCCCGCCACCTGGCCCGCCTGTTCGCGGCGCCTGGCGCTGGCCGCCGAATGGATGGACGAAGCCGCCGTTTCAACCATCCACAGCTGGTGCTACCGCATGCTGCGCGAACACGCTTTCGACAGCGGCAGCCTGTTCTCGCTGAACCTGGAGAACGACCAGCGCGAACTGGAACAGGAAGTGGTGCGCGACTACTGGCGCAGCTTCTACTACCCGCTGGACAGCGACGCCCTCGGCACTGTCATTAGCTACTGGAAATCACCGGACGACCTGCACGCCCTGGTGCAGCGGCTACTGCCCGAAAGCGAAGCGCTGGGCGACAAAAAGCCCGAGCCCAGCGAGACCCTGGCCGCCACCCAGGCAGAACGCGCCGCAAAGCTCAGCGAACTCAAAGCGCCCTGGGCCGCCTGGCTGGACGAACTGGTGCCCGCCCTGGAAGAGGCCGCCACGCGCAAAGCCTTCAAGGGCCAGAGCTTCAACGCCAAAAGCCGCGCCAACTGGCTAGGCGCACTACGCGAGTGGTGTGAAACGGAGGCCGACCGCCCCGCGCTCACCGACGCCGCCTGGAAACGCATGACGCCTGACGGCATGGCCGAGATATGGAAAGAAGGCGCGCCGCCCTGCCCGCACGTATGGGCAGCGCTAGCGCAACTACCAGCTGCACTGGCTGCCCTGCCCGAGCCACGCAACGACCTACTGATTCACGCTGTGCAGTGGTGCCGCGCCCGCATGGAGCGCGAGCAGGAGCGCCGCGCCGAGATGGGCCCCAACGACCTGCTTACGCAGCTAGACCGCGCCCTGCAAGGTCCCAATAAAGAGGCCCTGGCCGCGCAGATCCAGCGTCAGTTTCCCGTCGCGCTGATCGACGAGTTTCAGGATACCGACCCGGTCCAGTACCGCATTTTTAATGCCGTGTATGACGTCGCTCAGCCCCGCCGTGACAGCGCTATCCTACTGATTGGCGACCCCAAACAGGCGATTTACGCGTTTCGCGGTGCGGATATTTTCACCTACCTGCGGGCCCGGCACGACACCGATGGCCGCCATGTCACGTTGGGCACCAATTTCCGTTCCAGCAGCGCCATGGTGGCGGCAGTTAATCACTGCTTTCACTACGCCGACCAACATAGCGCCGGGGCTTTCCTGTTCCGTGCAGAAAGCGGCAACAACCCCCTGCCGTTTAACCCAGTGGAGGCCAAAGGCACCAAGGAGGCGCTGGTACTCAACGGCAAATCTATCCCGGCGATGACCCTATGGCCAATGGAGTGCGAAGAGCCGCTTTCCAAAACCGTCTACCATACTGAAATGGCCGAATGCTGCGCCTCGCACATGGCCGCGCTGCTGGAAGCAGGCCGCCTACAGCAGGCAGGCTTTGTACAAGTGGGCGATAACAGTGTGGCGGTCGATAGCAGTGTGAGAGGCGAAGAGCAATCACTCACTCCGCTGGCTCCCTCGGACATGGCGGTGCTGGTCAACGGCCTGCAGGAAGCTCGGGCGATTCGACTGGCGCTGGCCAGCCGAGGCATCAAGAGCGTCTACCTTTCCGATCACGACAAGGTATTTAGCTCCCCCATTGCCCCGCAGTTGGCCATTTGGCTACGCGCCTGCGCCGAGCCCCAGGCCAACTCCCGCCAGGCGGAAGCCAAGCTGCGCGCCGCCCTGGCAACGCCGGTGATTGGGCTAAGCCTTGAAGCACTCGATTACCTCAACCAGAGTGAGCTGGCCTGGGAAGCGCGGGTCGAGCAGTTCAGCGACTACCACCGCCTGTGGCAACGCCAAGGCGTGCTGCCGCTGGTGCGCCGATTGATGGTCGATTTTGATATCGCCGCACGGCTGCTGGGCGAGTTCGCCGAGGGTGAGCGTTTGCTAACCGACCTGCTCCACCTGGGTGAAATGCTGCAGCACGCCAGCCAGGAACTGGATGGCGAACACGCGCTGATTCGCTTTCTGGCCGAAGCCATTGCCGACCCGGACAGCCACGGCGACAGCCACAAGCTGCGCCTGGAGAGCGACGCCGACCTGGTCAAGGTAGTGACCATTCACAAATCCAAAGGGCTTGAGTACCCGCTGGTGTTCCTGCCGTTTATCGCCAACCACCGCCCGGTCAGCGACACCGACCTGCCGCTGCGCTGGCACGATGGCGAAGGCACGCTGCAAATTAGCCTGAACGCCGATGAAGAGACACTTGCCACCGCTGACCGCGAACGCCTGGGCGAAGACCTGCGCAAGCTCTATGTGGCGCTCACCCGCGCCCGCCACGCCACCTGGCTGGGGCTGGCAGCTCTAAAAGGCAGCGAGAACAGCGCCATCGGCCACCTCATCAACGGCGGCAAAGCCATCGCCCCCAGCGGGTTTACCCAAGCGCTAGGTGAACTGGTGGCAGGCAGCGACATCGCACTAAACACCGCCCCAGAGCCCACCGCGCTGCGCTTTACCCCCGCACCGGAACAGCAAGCGCTAGGACTGGCCCGCACCCCGCTGCGCCCCGCCCGGGAACAGTGGTGGATCGCCAGCTATTCAGCGCTGCGTACCTCGGGGGCTCTCTCAGGCGCTGTTACCACGCCCGTCCCATCGCCCATGCCCGAACCCACCACCCCCCAGGAAGCCACCACCCTGGAAGTTCTGGATGAGCCCCACGACAACGCCATTAACACCGAGGCGTTCCACCTGCACCGCTTTCCCCGCGGCCCAGGGCCAGGCACGTTTTTACACGGCCTTTTAGAATGGGCGGGCCAGCTAGGCTTTGATAACGCGCTAAAGGACCCTGCCGCTCGGGAAGACATGCTGCGGCGGCGCGTACAACTGCGTGGCTGGCAGGCATGGTACGAGACGCTGGCAGGCTGGTTTGAAGAGCTGCTCTCGACACCTCTTCCCCTGCCTCACTCTCTGTCACTGGCCCCGTCAAATCCCAGCGAGGGCAGCCAGGTGGCGCTATGTGAGCTCGAAAGCTACCAGGTGGAGTTGGAGTTCTGGTTTGCCGCACACCACGTAGAAACGCGCAAGCTGGATGAGCTGGTTAGTGATCACTTACTGCCAGGGGTAGCGCGCCCCGTGTTGGATGCCGACACCCTCAACGGCATGCTCAAGGGCTTTATCGACCTCGCCTTTGAGCATGAAGGCCGCTTCTATGTGCTCGACTGGAAATCCAACTACCTGGGCAGCGACGACAGCGCCTACACCGCCAATGCCCTGCGCGATGCCATGCTCGAAAAACGCTACGACCTGCAAGCAGCGCTGTATATGCTTGCCCTCCACCGGCTGCTGAAAGCGCGCATGCCCGACTACGACCCACACCAACACCTGGGCGGCTCGATGACCGTGTTTCTACGCGGCAGCCGCACCACCGCCCGCGGGGTACACGCCGTGCCCGCGCCGGTCGCGCTAATTGAAGCACTGGACGCGCTCTTTGCAGGCACAACGGCAAGCATAGAATCAGGCGCAGCAACAAACTCAGTAACAGGCCAGGAGTCACTGGTTTGAGCAACCAGCATGAGCAAACAGCTATGAGCAAAAGAGACACAGCCTCTATGAACGAGCCCATGAACCTTGATCTGTTTGCCGATGACGCGCCTCCTGCTGCTCGATCTGAAGATGCAGCGGCACCCACAGCACCACAGGTAGCCGCCCAGCCCCACCCCGCGCTAAGTGATACCGCTGAACTATTTCGGCTGTGCGAGCGCTGGGTCGCCCGTGGCTGGCTGCGGGATTTAGATTTGGCCCTGGTGCGTTTTTTTGAGCAGGAAACCCACAACACCCCACCGCTGCTATTGCTAGCGGCGGCGCTCGCTAGCCATCAGCTTGGCCGTGGCCATGTGTGCCTGGACCTAGCCGCCACGTTGGCCGCCCCGGATTTTGCGCTTTCGCTACCGCCGGAAGGCGACGATCTGAACGACCCGCCGCCGCTGCCCAGCCACGTGCTGGCCACGCTAACGCTGCAAGAGTGGCAGGCCGCGCTCAACCACCCCATGCTAATCAGCGACGGCCCCGGCAATACGCCGCTGGTGGTAAGCCATAGTGGCAACACCAGCAAACTCTACCTGCGCCGCTACTGGCAGTTCGAACAAACCCTACATCAGGAAATCGCCACCCGATTAGCCACCACAGAACTTGATAAAACGGGTGGGAGGGAGCTTCAGCTCTCGAAAGGTGACGATAGTCACCCCCAAATACTCAAAGATGCACTAGATACGCTATTCCCCCCCACCAGCACCCTGGATTGGCAAAAAACCGCCTGCGCCCTTGCCGCTCGCAGCCCGTTCGCCATCATCACCGGTGGCCCCGGTACCGGTAAAACCACCACCGTGGTGCGCCTGCTAGCCGTGCTGCAAACCCTGCAACTGGCACAGCCCAACGCTCACCCGCTGCGCATCCGCCTGGCCGCCCCCACCGGCAAAGCTGCCGCACGGCTGAATGAATCCATCGCCGGGCAGGTGAAAGACCTGCCGCTTAGCGGGTTGGAATCGCTATTAGATGAGCACTCAGCGGCCTCCTCATCGAACGCAATAGACATTCCGACAGAAGTGACCACGATACACAGGCTACTTGGCGCCCGCGCCGACACCCGCCACTTCCGCCACAACGCCGCCAACCCGCTGGCGCTGGATGTGCTGGTGGTGGATGAAGCCTCAATGGTGGATATCGAAATGATGACGGCGCTACTCAGCGCCCTCCCCGCCAGCGCCAAGCTGGTGCTGCTGGGGGATAAAGACCAACTGGCATCCGTGGAAGCAGGCGCCGTGCTGGGCGACCTGTGCCGGCGCGCCGACGCCGCCCACTACACACCCGCCACGGCGCAGTGGCTGGCCGAACTCACCGACCACCCGCTGCCGGAGGCATTAATCGATCCGGACGGCCAGGCGCTGGATCAAGCCATTACCATGCTGCGTGTAAGCCACCGTTTTACTGAAACCAGCGGCATTGGTCAGCTTGCCCAGGCGATTAACCAACCGCTAAGTGAGGCACTGCGTGAACGGGATAAACACCAAGCCGTGCATGGCGTACTGAATAACGGCTACGCCGACCTGCACCACTTGGTGTTGAAGCCAGACGCGCAAAACGAAGACAGCGCCCTGGAGCGCCTGGTGATCATCGGCAGTCCGGAACGTTTTTCCAACGAAGGCGAAGGGCGCACCAATTTCAAGGGCGAGCCGATTGCACCGCCCACCGGCTACCAGCACTACCTGAATACCCTAGCGAGTGAACGGCCCGATACGGCACTAGCGTTTGAAGAGAACGGTGAAGTTTACGATGCCTGGGCGAAGCAAGTACTCAAGGCCTACAGCCGCTTCCAGCTGCTGTGCGCAGTGCGCAAAGGCCCATGGGGAGTAGAAGGCTTAAACCTGCGCATCGCCAAAACATTGCGCCGCGAAAAGCTGCTGTTTGGCAACGACCACACGCTAGAGAAAGGCTGGTTCGAAGGCCGCCCGGTACTGGTCACCCAAAATGACTACGGCCTAAAACTGATGAACGGTGATATCGGCATCACAATGGCGGTGCCTGATCCACGAAGCCCTTCAAATAAGCCAGGAGGATCGCTATTAAGAGTCGCCTTTCCGACCAGCGACGCAGAAAACCCTATCCATTGGGTGCTGCCTTCCCGCCTGCACGCGGTGGAAACCGTATTCGCGATGACGGTACATAAATCACAAGGCTCCGAGTTTCAGCACACCGCCCTGCTGCTACCGCAAACGCCCAACCCCATTCTCACCCGCGAGCTGGTCTATACGGGCATCACCCGCGCCCGCGATTGGCTCACGCTGATCGAAGCCAAACGGGGGATATTGAATGATGCGGTGGCTAGGGAGGTTATGCGGGTTAGTGGGATGGAGAGGTTGTAATCAAAATCGACATTACCATTGGGGGTGTTGGTTTTCGGCCTAAATAGCCATCACCGATGTAACCCGGCTGATAGTTTTGTATAGAATTCATAGGTCGAGTTTTTCCTAAATCACACAACGTCACCAAACATGAACCGTTTAGCTGCTTCTTTTCCCTCACTTGCTGAATGTTATACCAAATTAAGGGAAAAGAGGCGTGAAGCCGCGTCTGTGGCTATTTCATGTTCTCGTTATGGACTTGTAACTACTTTAATGTCCGACCCAGATACACTTTTAATATACGAGTAGCTTGTGCCAAGTACAGCGAGTTGTGCCGCGGAAATTTTTGCCGCAGAGATTGCAGGCTGAACAATCACAAATCTAAAGACCATTTCGTGGTCATGACACTTGTTACGCATTAACTCCAACTGTTTAGGACTACCCTTGAGTATTCTTATGAAGCCTTTTGGTAAAGACTTCTGATATCTATCCATTAGTCTGTCAAAGAATTTTTCCTGAGTGTACAGCCATTTAACAGACCTTGATGCTTGGCCGCAGACCTCATATACGTCTTCAACGCGTGCACCGGGCTGGACTATTCCATTCTTCATTTGACAGAACTTACAGTGATAAAGGTCAACGTAGATAGTATCTTTGGTTTCTCTTATTGCTACGAGATCTGCAATTTCTCCTTTGCCATCATCATCGAAAACAAGTGTGTATTTGTCCTTAATTTTGTTGAAGGTAAAGCCTTGCACAGTATCCAGATTGCGAGTTGCCCGCATGGACTCGTTATGAATTTTGGTAGTTCCCCAATCCCAAGGCTCTATTAGCGCAACCGGAAGCTTGATATCCAGACTGTTAGGCGTAAAGTACCTATAGTTGCCTTCGACGATCGAACCATCCACTGCTAGCAATACCAAGGGATTAGCATCTAGATACAGCTCTAGTAAGCTTTCTTCACCAAAGATTATTTTTGCGCCTGCACAAGAGACTCTGTAACTATCGTCAAGTAACCGTATTGAGATTTCGGGGAACTTGCACTCAATGCCGTCTGTTGATGTAGCAAGGATAGGAATGCTCAGCGTTAGATCGTCGATACGCTGGGGTTTCCCAAGCTGAACATCGAGAAGGTTGAAGATTTCACCATTAAAATACAACGAGATCTTTTTCTCATTTTCAATGGCAATGGACTCTGGCCAATCTGCATAAAACAGCCCTTTTGGCCACCTACCAACGATCTTTTCCGCTCGCATAACATCCTTGAGTACGTCGGAAGGATTTATCGTTGCATCGTTGAGTTTTTTTGAGGTCCGCTTGCACCACTCTATCCAGTAGAGGATGGTAGAGGAATTCATCTCCCATATTTTACCTTTATGAGAGCAACCGACGGTGGTTCGCTCTCCAAGCTCAAACCCAGTCGCGAATATATTAGATTTCTTTGCCGTGCCATTCTCGATTTCACTGATGACGGTATTGATGTCACGTCCAACGTGCATAGTGAATCTAAGATCCTTGCGCGTCCTTGAGAGACCTACATTCTGAAGCTTCATGAGCTTGATATTATGCAGGGTTCGAAAGGTAGGTTCGCCATTGATTCTTCTAGCATCCTTCGTAATCAGTTTCAAAAAACGCGATGCTTGTGTCTCGTCCCCCGAGGTGTGGACAAATAAGGTGCTGTCGACTTCATGGTAGTAAGCCAAATATAGAACCCAGCTCGTATCAACGATCTCAGATGTTTGAGCCCAACCAACGGCAGTCTCTCGTCGAGTCACCATAATGATGGTGTCAGCCTCCTCGTTGATTGAGAAAAACTTTATTCCTTCTTTCTTATTGGAGAAGTGTTCAGCTTGCTCTGGCCTCCAGTGATCGCGCTCTACGTGGAAGGCGACCGCACTGATCTTTGGATTTGGGTTTAATCCGAAAATATTCTCTGCGTCAGCATCATCAGGGAACTGCTCAGTAAAAGTTTCCTTCTCAATTTCACGGTTAATCTTATCGTGGCTTACATCTCTGATCACAGAACTCCAGTCGGCACTCTCCTTGTAGAGCGCAGCCATTTGGTAATCGGTTTTCTGATTCGCAATGTTTGCAACGAATTTGGCATCGCCAAGTGTGTCGTCCACCCGGGTCAAACGACCAATGAACTGGAGCGTGACGGCTGGGCTTCTATGCTGGTCATGAATAGCCGCTATCTTCAGCTCTGGCAGGTCAAAACCTTCACCAAGCATGTCGACGCATACAATGATCTTATATTTCTTTTGGACGATCTCGCCCAGGAGCTTAACTCGATTCGGCACTTTACTGTGAATGAGCACGGGAGAAAGGTCTTTGTGTTTTTTATAGATTTCAAACAGAGCTTCGGCGCGTTTCATTGATCTCGCACGCACCATTAGCAGATGATTAAGTCCTAGGTCTCGATCGCTTCGTAATAGCTCCACGGCCTTGTCTGAAATCACATCGTCAGCCAGCTCTAGGTTGTATTCGCGGACTGGATGAAACTCTATCGGCTTAAAGTAACCGTCGATCTGTGCGTCTTTAAGGGGATAGTTGTAGATAATTTTGCCTTCGAGAGGTTGCCTGTCTTCTCTGAAAGGCGTAGCGGTGAACTGCAGGCAGGGCTTAGCTTTGAAGGCAGCTTTTACTCGTTCCCACGACATAGCTGCAACGTGATGTGCTTCATCAATAATTAAATGGCTGCAGATGTCAGATAGGGCTTGGAGAGCTTTGTTATCGAAGCGCTGCAACGCCTGGGGAGTAGCAACAATAACATTCGCCTTGACAAGCTCCAGCACTTCTTCTTCTGTCATTTTTGAGTCAAGTGCCTTCACGATTGGATTAAGTGCCGTGTTGGACACTGCGCCGATCTCGCGCAGCTTTTCTAGCTCCCTAGCTTTTTCTACAAGTTGGGTTCGCAATGCATCAGATGGTACAAGAAAAAGAGCCCTTGGTATCCGGCCTGCGATTAGCAACCCCAGCATGGTATCCGTCTTGCCTGTGCCAGTGGGCATTACGATAGTTGCGGTAGTGGCTGGGGACATCACCAGATGCCCAAGAGAAGCATATAGAGCCGCTAACTGAGGCTTACGCAAACCGAGTGTTGCAGTTTCTCTGACAGCCAAATCGAAATTAAAGAGGTGGTGCTGCCAGCTTTGATAGACGTCTAAGTAATTATCTGTAGCATCGGCCATTGCATTTACCAAATCGAGGTGTGGGAGTGAGAGCGTTTAGTCCAATGGCTATGCGATATTGGCCTGCGTGAAATTCAAGGCCTGCGTTGGGTCGCACGGCATCATTTCCCCACCACATCAACCCGGTCGCAAAATGAAAAGTACATGGCATCGCCCTTCAAGGGGGGAGTGGGTCTTGCTGTTGGAGGCCATCTGCAGGTTCATCCGTAGCTCGTCGCGGATACAATATTGGCGCGGCGTATAGTCGAGCTCACGTAGATTGATGTCGCTTGTGGTGTCTGTAAGTACGGAGCCGCCAATGCTAACTCGAACTTGTCGGATGGTGATGGAGGGCGAGTGGAAGCCGTTGGCATAGAGCCATCCCTTACGTATGAGGATTGTAGTTATAAAAATATGAGATTAATCCTAGCACCCTAAGCTAACTTGTCCCATCCTAGCTATCAACGGTTACCGCGAAATACGACCTAAAGGCAGTCGACGCTGCATCGGGTTCCAAGTAGGTAGAGCTTGATGTTGGCTATCGCCTTGGGGAACGTGCCTACACTCACTGCCTTGGGCGACGAGACATAACATCGGCATCCCGAAGGCAGGCTTAAGCGATACCATATCGAAGCTTAGGAACAAGGGCGAAGACGATAATAACTGGTAATAACACAGGGAGCGGAGAATGGCACTTCGATTTAATCGGCGTATCCGTATTGCCCCAGGCATTAGCCTGAACCTCAGCAAAAGTGGTGTCGGGGCCTCTATAGGTCCTCGTGGCGCCAAAATAAACGTTAGCAGTCGCGGTGTATATGGCAACGTGGGACTGCCGGGTACCGGCCTAGCCTACCGTGAAAAGCTCAATAAGCGTGGAAGCAGGAGCGCCCAAGCGGGAGCTCCCTCTCCCGGCAAAGCACTTGAACAGCAGCTCAAGGCTGGTGGCTCGGCGGTGGTGCGTGTTCGAGTACAAGAAGACGGCGAGCTAGTGATCACTGGCGATGGTGGCCAGCCATATGACGAGACAGAGCTCCGTGTACTTCGTAAGTACGCTGGAGAAGGCATGCGCGATATGCTCCAACAAGCATGCGATCGGCTGAACGCCGACCTCTCGGCGCTGGCGACAGTGCATTGCGATACGCTATTCCCACAAGACAAGCCTGTATTTCAGAGCCGAGCATTTCCCGAACCCGAACCCCAACGCAAGCCCCTTATTCAGCCAACACTCTGGAGCCGTATCTGGCCCCCGGCTAAACGTCGGCTAGCAGAACAAAACGAGCGGTGGGCGGAACAATACGCACACGCCTTTAGCGAATGGGAGGAGGCAGCACGGGCCTTTAACGAGCAGGAGCGGCAACGGCGTGAGCAGGAAACCGAGTTAGTGCTGACGAATCTTGATGCCATGGCCAATGTTCTTGAGGAACATCTGGGGGAAATTCCGTGGCCCAGAGAGACGAGCGTGAGTTTTGATCTCGGAGATGATGCTAGCACCATCGCTATCGACATCGAGCTACCCGAAGAGAATGATTTCCCAGACGTGGAATACACCCTAGCCGCTAAACAACCGAAAGTTTCTGTCAAAAAAATTGCCGCCACTCGGCGGCGCATTCTGTATCGCGACTACGCTCATGGCGTGGCGATGCGCGTACTCGGTGAAATATATCACCGTCTTCCAACCGTTCAGCTAGCGCTTGTATCGGCCTACGTACCGGCACTCGACACCGGGACTGGTCAGCCCACTGAAAGCTATCTGTATAGTGTCCTGGTTACCAAGCCTCAATGGCGAGAAATCAATTTCAAGGCCCTCGCCAACATCGAGCCACCGGCAACCCTAGAGCGTTTCGAACTGCGGAGAAAAATGACCAAGACGGGAGTGTTCAAATCTATTGAGCCGTTCGATGTTGAAGCTCTGGAGAGCTAGTGAGCCCCGGATCAAGACCAACCGAGCCCCAAAAGACAGGGAGTATTTTGAGATGAGGTCTACGAATCCGCATCTTAATTCAAATCAGCCCCTGGTGTGCAGCAGCAGCTATAGCCTGCGCTCGATTGGTTACATCTAATTTCCGGTAGATGTTGCTCAGGTGAAACTTCACAGTGCCCTCAGAAAGGCTGAGGATCATTCCTGTTTCCCATACCGTTTTACCTTCACTTGCCCACTTTAGCACTTCCAATTCACGCACGGTCAGTGGCTGTATAGACGTATGCTGCTTTATACATCCAGTTGCTGTATGCAACGCTGGCATGACATTACTAAGTGCCCATTGGGCTGCTGGGGGTAGCACGTTGTTATCGACGCAAATAGAACAGATTGTGACTATATCGGAGTGCTCTTGCGCAAAACTGCACGCGACCCCAGCGTGCAACCCATAATCAGCGGCTTTTTCAAAAAACGCAGGCGGGCAGTAACTTCCAAAGTGTGTATAAGCGTCTTTCCAAGAGTAAATATCTGAGACTAAAGATGCATAACGTATCACTGGGTCGACCTTACCAAAATCTTGTGCCAAGTAAGTTTGTATCCATTTCGGAGGATAGTCATGGCTAACAAGATGCCTGACTGAGGAAGCGGATGGATGTTTTGCTTGGCACAGAATGATGCCATCGCAACAGCTGAGGTCACGAAGCCAATCCAGCGTGTCTGAGACACCTCGTTCTGGCTGTGAAAGGCAGCTTTTCATGTGGTCAATAAGGCCGAAAAGAGTCGCTTGATCCAAGTCATCGGACATATCGTTTTCCACCTCTCTGGTATTCCATACCTCGGCCCGTTACAGCATCTCTACGGATATTACTAATATTACACATCCAAGGTGGCGCGGTATAACCCGCTACCTTGGGAAAATAACTATGTGTAGTAGTTGGATAACTCCCCTCATGTAGTGTCTGTAGTGATTAGCTGAGTGGTGTACTCCTCACTCTCTGGTCTTACCTTCTAGAAAGTGAACCTATAGTTAACTCCTGCTGTTTCTACCTATCCATTTGGTTAGTAGCCATCACTCTCAATAAAGTTAATTCTAATACAGGAAATGACGATAACGATACTGGTATACACATGAGTGCAAAAAAAGCGAAACCACCTTCCCCAAGTTCTGATGATATAAAGCCACTCACACTTGATCACCATGAGTACCGCCTTGAATACCCATTGTGCGACTGTCGTTTAACTCAAGCATTCGAACTCAGAGCCAAGGTCTTCTGTCGTGAGCTTAGGTGGGTAGGCCACGAAGGGCAATTGCGAGAAGTCGATGCTTTCGATGATAGCGTTTGGCATTTAGGTGTCCTGGCTCAGGGTAAACCAGCAGCTTATTTAAGAGTGCACCCTTATTGGGCGCCTTGGATGATCGATAGTGTTTTTTCTGACATCGCGCCGACAGGTTGCTCACTACGACGGCCTGGTGTCTGCGAGGTATCACGCTTAGCAGTAGCCCCGGCATTCCGTCGCTTCGCTTTTTCAGATAATCAAACCGCAACTAGTCTGATCTTAAAGCTGCTTTACACTTTTTGTACTCTAAACCAAATCGATAAGGTGTACATGATCGGTACTAGTCGTTTACTTCGTGCCTTGAGGCTGCACGGCCTCCCCTGCCACCCAAGACCAGGGAACCATCATCAGTCTGATCGGGATGCACCGATTTTCGCTGCCCTCGACTGGGATGAGTTTCGGTCCAGCAGCGACCTGCTTATTGCTAAACGACGCCCTGGTTTTTTGGCAATGATGACACAAGCCAAGCTTGCACATAAAGAAAAGCTGGAACGAGCATCTCAATGCCGCTGCAAAGTACATCTCTAATCCCAACGTCTATTCTTTACTGTCTTATTTTACTGATCACCGCCGTAGGGTAAGAGCGAATTACGTATAAATCGACCTCAATTTTCTCTTCTGTTTAGTTCTCTTCTGTCTAGTTCTCTTCTCCACGACTGCCCCCGATAACTACCTGTTAGCTGTCGAGCTAGCAAGTAGTTGTCATGTAATCACAAGAATAAGGCAAGTGTTGCCCGAACGCGGGGTAAGCCAGCATATGACTATCCAGATGGACAGGTGCGCAGTCTTATCATCCCCGATAACCTCATTAGTGCCGACGTCGGAATTGAAACAAAGCCATAAAAGGAGAAAGACATGTTGAAGAAAAATAGCGTGAAGAAGCACCTACCCAGCGTGCTACGTCAAAAGGCATCTACCTTCAAAGCGAGCAGTGCAACTCGCGGGGGAGGCGGCGGTGCCATTATTGAGGGTTCCTATGCTGTTTGGCGGGATCCGTGGACCTAAGGCCTAGTGCCTAACTGGCATGTCGCACCTAGTGCGACATGCCTCATTGTCACTTCTATGTTCCGCCTTTTTATATGCGGCCATCCCTGTCCAGCAACCCCGGAGCCATGACATGGAGGTTTATCCCAAGTTTAGCCAATATGTTCACTACGTACTTCTTAATGGTGAATTCATCATTCTTGATGAGCAAGGAGACCGTTACGTCATCTTAGAAGCGCCAACTAGCTTAGAACTTGAGTTGGCTCTAATGGAGGGAAACGAACAGTCAGCGCTCGTTCAAGAACTGCTCAATGTAGGATTACTCGAACTCTCGAGTCAGCGTCAGTCGATCCGGAGAGTTATCGCACAGGAACACGGGATTGGCGACTACGAGTGGCGGTTTGCTCGCCAATTTCACCAGGCAGTTTCAGTTAAATGGATGAATCTCCGCGCGCTTCAAACTTTGCTTTGGATCAAGACTTTGCTATCAACGCGAGGATTTCACACTGCAATGAATAGCCTACGTGCGCTAAAAGCTGCACAAGCGCATTCAATACGCATACCGACGGAAACCAGTGAACACAATCGAATTTGCGCGTGCGCTGCTAACGCTATAGCAGAGGTAGCACTCTGGGTGCCTTATCGTGTGGAATGCCTGGAGTTTTCCATGTCGCTATCACGACTACTTCTTTCACTTGGTGTCTGTACCACGTTCCGTATAGGAGTTCAGCGATACGACTTCTTGTCACACGCTTGGGTTGAGGTTGAGGGAAAAGTGCTAGGCGATGACCCGAGTTTGCCCGAAAGAATGTGTCCGATTGTTGAAATCTAGACCACAGAGCCCTGCTATGAAAGATACGTATTCTCCATCCTATCTGGCCACCTACCGGCGCGGACTCGAGTTGATTCGAATTCGCTATCCAAGATTTTTTATCCACCTCATATTAGTACTGCTGCTCATGATCAGCATAGCGGCGGTGGGCGCATCTGTTCCCTATTTACTGCGGCAAACAACCAACCTCTTAGTTGAGGATTCGGGTGAGGCGGCAGTGGGTATGATCTACGTCTTCGCTACTGCCTATGCAGTCGGCTGGACGTTAAGCAACATGATGGAGTGGGGAAAGAATCTCGCCAGTTCATACGTGATGGCTAGGTGCGATGCGGCCGTGTATTCGAGTATTGTGCGGCGTCTGCTACGGTTACCTTACCAAGCGCAGCATCAGCTTGATACAGGTGTGGTCATGGCCGACGTGAACCGAGCAATGAGCAGCTTCGGCCTGATCAACCACGCCCTCTTCTGGACCATCACCCCGGTTGTGATCCAGCTTTGCTTTGTCTTTGGTATTCTCTGGCAGGTGATCAACCTCACCTTCGCAGCCGCCTTCATCCTGGCCATCGTTGTGCTTTTCGCGTTGACCTACCGAATTGCCGATACGACGACCCGCATCCACAAGAAATTCTACCAGACGCATACTCAGCTGAGTGAATTCCTCGCCGAGCGCCTACGTGCCCTGTACGACATTAAGATCAACCTCGCGGTTGGGCATGAAGAACGCAAACTCGACCAGCATCTGCGCACCTACGTTCACACGGTATACGGGACCCATGCGAAGCTCAGCGGTTTAATGGGTGGACAAGTTCTCGCTGTGGGCGTCGTGCTAGGTGGGTTCACGCTCTATACCGTCAGCGAAACGCTACGCCAGCGCTATCAAGTCGGCGATTTCATCATGATCACGACCTATGTGGTTCAACTCACCTCCCCGTTCGTCATGATCGCGGCGGCGCTGATCGACCTCAAGAAGAACTACGTCGCTCTCGGTGACGGCCTTAGATACCTTGGCCTGCCGACCGATCCCAAGGCCGGGGCCGATATCACTCTGGATCATCAGCAGCCTGTCTTCACGCTACGCGAGGTTACCTTACGCGCCGATGACGCTACCTCCGCCATGCCGCTCAGTGTGGAAATTCAGGCTGGCAAGATGTATGGGATACGCGGCCCATCTGGAAGCGGAAAATCCACGCTGTTAAGAACCCTTCTGGGGCTTGAACCTCAAGCTGATGGTGAGATTCACTTTCACGGTGTCAGTGTTCGCCGCCTTTCACCGGAGGACATTCTTAGCGAAGTAAGTGTCGTTCCCCAAGCACCGCTGATTTTCAGCGGTAGCGTTCGCGAAAATCTTCTGTACGCACACCAACAGACCGTGCCTGACCAAGAGCTCCTGGCACTCATCGAACTGCTGGATCTAGAACGGATCGGCGGTGAAAGCTCTGGAGAAGGTGTGCTGGATCGAGATGTCGGCGTACAAGGAAGAAATCTTTCCGGTGGGGAGCAACAGCGCATCGCCATTGGCAGAGCGCTGCTGCGCGGCACACGCACCATGATCCTCGATGAGCCCACGGCAGCGCTGGACAGTGCGCGCGAGATTCAGCTCATGCAGGCGCTAAGGTCACGCGTTGAGACCCTGGTGGTAGTAAGCCACCGTGAGCAGGTACTTGCGCTTGCCGATGAGTGCATTGATGTCGGATCGTACAAAGCACCGATTTTGGCGGAGCAAGGGAGCTAAGCTTATGACGTTGGGGTACTTAAAGGATGCGCGACAAGATGGCGTCAGTAAACCTTGGACCAATAGCGTTGTGCACCAGCTCATCGGTCGTGTTCCGTTGCTGATAAGTCTCGATGACAGTTCAATTAAACCAGCGCAAGGGCAAAGCCAGCTCAGTGGGATGGCGATAAGGCGTAATGCTCGCGCCCCGTATGTCGAAGCTAAGGGCGGCAAGATAAGGGTGCGGAATCCGTTGGGTAGTTGCCGTGAGGTATATTTACGAACTACGTCTTCAGGTGTATTGGTTGGCAGCACACTTGAGGAGGTACTAGAGAAAGGAGCCAACACGCCAGCGCTCGAGAAGGTTGTCGCGCACTTGAATAACGACAGTACACTGGGTTTCTCAATTTGGAGAGATGTGCATGTTATCCCCGCTGGCGGCGTGGCTCACCTTCAGCGTGGAGAAGCACTCCGCATCGCCTCGGAGCTAGATTCAATACATGCCATAAGCAACGCCTCTGGAGATCCAGCTGCGATACTAGAAGAATTGCTTCAACAAGAGGCTCTTACAGAGCGTTTCGGTATTGCGTTCTCGGGCGGGTGTGACTCGACGTCTTTGCTCTATGCAGTTGCTGCCGTATACGGGATAGAGCAACCTGTAGCCTGCACTTGGTACTTTCCAGGCGGTAGTGCACACGATGATGCGATGATTGCCTCGGCTATTGCCGACGAACTCGGAATCGAGCACTTTTCTTTAACGCTTTCGGAGGATTTGCTATTTCGTCCGATTCAGCGGCCGCTACCTGCAGCTCCTTCAACTGCACTTGCCTTCCAAGCCGTCATCTATCAGCTCGCGGAGGAGCTATCGATACGAACCAAGACACGGCCTGTGAAAATTCTAGATGGCCATGGTGGCGACCAGATATTCCTCGACCCAGTGCCGGTGGCAACGCTACGTGATACTTTGCTCAGTCAACCTTCTGCATTCGCCCGAAAACTTAGGCACTACGCTCATTTGTACTCGGTTAGTTATATTCGAGTGTTACGAGCAATAATGAAGCCGTCTCCGAATCCGGTTAATAAGTTTCTCCGAGACGAAGTAATTGCTAGCTTCTGCCAAGATCGCCCCTCGCTCACAGTTGCTAGAAACGAGCCTATAAGACGCGCATGGATGCAAGATGCTATCAACGAGAACAGCTATCGTGTTATCTGCGATGAACGTGCGCAGTATTTGAGGCCATTCACTCAGGATGAAATGCTCCGTTACGCCCTTTCGCTTCCTACAGACACCCTCTATGATAAAAATCATACGCGGCTACCTTTCCGGCAGAAAGTCGCTAAACATTACAATACGAGTGCCGTTTTCCGACGCAGGAAGGGCTCAGTTACAGGGGCCTTTCAGAAAGCACTGTGGAACAATAGAGCGTATCTGGAACCGCTGGTTCTCGATGGACAGCTCGCTCAGTGGGATCTAGTAGATCGTGAAAGGTTTAGAGATGTCTACAACCAAACGGCACTAGGCTGTGGTGGGTTTGACCACGACCTTCTCAAGCTCCTTACCACTGCCCTACTCCTAGACGCTTATCAAAGGCTGTTGTAGTTGGGGACATTTGCAGACATTTCTCGACCCTCGCCAAGTAGCTAGCATCGATAAGAAGCAACTGTTTTAAAAGACTAGTTCACTGGGTGTTGCCTTCACGCCTGCGCGCAATAGAAACCATGTTCGCAAGGACGGTACTCAACTCCCAAGTCTCCGATACAACCGTAACGAAGCGAAGATTCTGGCAAACGCTTCATGGCTTTATCGCCAAAGCTCACTTGTCGGATCCAACTATTTGTTAGCTTCAAAACCGTATATGACACTACTAACTAGGACTATTGCGAGCCAAGAGAGCACCTGCACCGATCATCAAACTGCCAGTAACCCAATCCCACCACTGCCTTATGTGCGGTCTACGTAATGCCCGCGCAACGCGCTCCATAAGTATGATAACGACCCACCACCATGCGATACCAATCAACACATCAAGCACGCCGAGTATCAAAATTTGCTGAGCTGCACCGACCGTTGGATTGATAAACTGGGGTAAGACACTTAGGAAAAAGATGATTGCCTTTGGATTAAGCAAATTGCACAAAAAACCATTGGCAAAAGCACGCCTACGGCTAGCAACCTCAATAACCTCTTGTGCATCTGCCTGTTCACTGCGGTACTGGCTACGACTGCTGTACAGAACTGTTAATCCCATCCAGATCAAATAAGCTGCACCTACCCACCGAATCAGCATAAACAGCTCGGCGGAGCGGGCCGCAATGGCCGAAAGACCCAGGGCAGCCATCAGCATATGTATACAGAGTCCGCTTTGAGCACCCAGCGCTGCGGCTAACCCAAGTCGACGATGCTTTACCGCATACCGACTGACTAGCAAAAAATCCGGGCCAGGAATCAGATACGCCAATAATACGACTGCGACGAAGCCCATAAGCTCAATACCCATCCACCCTCCTTTTATTTATTAAATCAAACTAAAGCGTCTAGTATTGAACTAACGACAAGCTTAAGAGATCGCGAGAGTGCTTAGCGTTCGGGCTATCAGCCACATGAATTTGTTGAGATTGTATCCAAAACGATCCCCCCTTCCAGCTATCGCCTCCATGTTCTAATAGGGTAGTTGTATATCATTGGGCTGACGTAATGGAGCTAAATGCTCAGCTCATTTATGGTCGTTAACTTTGACTTATCCTTCCGTTTGCCTGAATTGTAAAAATTAGTCAGGTTGCAATAAGCGCTGCACCAATGAAATCCGCCATGCGTAAAGGCTTCTTAGTATTAGATAAGCGAGTAGTACGCCGAAGAACGTATTAAGAAGGTGGTAGCTTGATGCCGTCGCGGCGCCGCTGATTTGAATCAGCCCAAGCCAGAGTTTCATACCACCAATAGTAACGGCAAGCAGCAGATAAATAATGAAAAATGAACCATCGTTATTGTCGTAGCGCATGCGGTAGAAACCGTGTTCGCAGTGACGGTACACAAGGCTCGGAGTTTCAGCACACCGCCCTGCTGCTACCGCCAACGCCCAACCCAACCCTAACCCGCGAGCTGGTCTACACCGGCATCACCCGAGCTCGCGATTGGCTCACGCTAATCGAAGCCAAACGCGGGATATTGAATGATGCGGTGACCAGTGAGATTATGAGGTAAGTGGGATGGGTGGTGATTAGAAAATTTTAAATGGGTACTCATTTGAGACGGAAGAGCAACCAATAACATTCTAGGCATATAGCAATTTAACTATACACAATCAAAATCATCATAAAGCAAGCTCAATAAACAATTTATCAACAGAATTTAGTTTTTCCATATTTTTATGATGAATTCTTAAGTATCTAGATACAATTTCGATACTTTTTTTACTTAACCGCTCACTCACTATTTTTTCTAAAGTTTCTATCGCTACCCCCATTTCTTCTAAAGCAGAAAAAGTAGGAGGCAAATGAGAATTTTCAAAAATATGAATCAAATACCCATAGTCAGCTTTTTTATCAATGTCTAAGTTATTTAACTCGTGATTCAGCAAGTCCTGTAAAAGCATAAGCGTTCTAGGTATAGCGTGCTTAAATATATTACGGACTATTTTTAACTCTTTATCAGTGGCTCTTGAGCGCATCTGGGTATCCAGATAATTCTTATATATATATTGCAGGCGCTCACGAATATAAGAAGTATGATTTTGTGCGTATATATACCAAGCCATCCTATTTTTTAAATCTTCATTATCATAAAAATGAAGGCTTAGTTTCTGAAGCGAACCATACTCAACAATTTTCATGAATTTTACTAACAAATCTAAACAGTGACCATCGGGGGCTTTTTTAGAAGAAAGCTCTATAACATCTTCCCATGTGAGCTTTACAATAAAATCATGGGCATCCTTAATAACCTCGACATTATAAGAAAAGTGCTTTTTTATTATATCAAACGGCACATCAGAAGAAATTTTATACTTAGAAAGGCTTTCATTACTCATCTCAGTTAGATGCTCAACTTGTATCCCAGCAAGTAGATTAAGAGGAGTATCGACACCTTGTTGTCCCAATGGCAATTCTACAACATTTGATTGGAGCTCTTTTTTTGGAAGAGGCTCTAAACAAAAAACGTTTCCAATCAGGTGCTTATTCATACGACCCGCACGACCAGCAATATTTTTGTGTGTAAAATCATCAATTGATGAATTAGACCTTCTATTGTCATATATAACTACATTTTCAGCAACCGTATTAACACCTTCGATTAGTGTAGAAGTACATATTAAATATTTAATCTTTCCCCTATTAAATAATTCTATTGTTTTTTGTTGCAAAGCACGGGGCAAAGCACCATGGTGCACTGCAACCCCAAGCCTCAAAGCTCTTGAGTAGCACCAACTTTCACCATAATTTAATTTAATCCAACTGTAATATTCTTCAACTTCAGCAGGCAAGTCAACAGACGAAATACAATCTAAAGAAGATACAACTTGATCAATTGAATTTTGTGATCTGCAATATATTATAGTTTGACCCGAGTATTCTTTTATAATCCTATTCAATGCAATATTTTTTAGCGAAATATCATTAGGCCTTATATTGTATTCATTAATATTCAAAGCAACAGTATTAAATTGTGACGGAACAAACACATACTCATGATGCAAAGCATCCAAGCCCCGAATGCCATCTATATATGGACCAATCATATAGAATTGTCTAGAAACCAACAAAAGTTTACTCAAAGCAACATTAAGAGCAATTACCCGCGACTTTTCTTCTTGACTAAATGCCAGTTTATAAAATTCATCTACTACAAAAAGATCAATATTTTGCAAATCTTCTCTTTCATTGACCCGTTCTTGTGTGAGAACGTATATAACTTTATTTTTACGGCGTTCTTGTGAGCCATGATGAATTACCTGAAAATCACTACTAAAGCACTTTTCAATCCTTCGTCTTGTTTCATCAATAAGTGCAATTGTTGGTACTACTATTACTAATTTATGAAACTTGTTACTTGCGATTAACGAATCAACAACTGCACTCTTACCCATACTGGTAGGTGCGCTAAGCACTACATTTCTTCCAGAAATTAGTAGATTTAGGATTTTCGCTTGCATCGAATGAAAAATAAAACCTGGGTCAGATTCACTTTGATAAAGTGATAGTAGCAACTCTGTATCTAAATCATCATTAGAAATGAAATATTTTTTTATATAAGGATATAAACCGGCCTTTCTAACTAAATTTTTCAGAATCTCATTATAACTACTGAATCTATCTATTTCTGCTAGCGCACGGATCACATACTCTCTACCGATTACTCTATGTGCTGGAGAGGATAAATATTTATCAGCATATTTTAAATAAACAAAAGGACTTAACTCGCCGTCTATGACAGTCTTTATACATGTTTTAGGATTTATATGGAGCATTATCCGCCCTCTACTTGTAATTTAACAGCGAGTTTAAGGTTATCAATTGATGGTATGGGGTATAGATAGACGTCCATATTTAAATCTTTAAAAAAATCGTCTTTTGCAACTAGTGCGTCTATCATTTTCTGGAAATTAAAAATAACTTCTTGCTCTAGCAAAGACATATAACTTGAAGACATATCATTCATATTGCATTTTAATACTTCTGTTTCATAACCCAAAAAGAAAGCAAACCTAAAACGTGATAAGTTTTCATCAAAGGAGGTATTTGCTTGTAAAATATCGTCAATATCATGTTTTAGTAGATAACCATCTTCTTTATCTTCTAAAATTTTTTCATTTTTCTGGCTAAATGCATCAGATTCAAGGAGTTTATCAAAATCTTCGACTATTTGAAACAAGGAATCTGAAACATTATCTGCAATGATATAACTAAACCCCATTAGCAGTATATCTGGTTCATGATCATTCAAAAGAATATGAATATTTTCAAAAAAAGTGCAATTCCCGTCATCTATATATAAATGAGCCGGTATAGGTTGAGAACCGTATTTTGTTCTTATAGTTGAATGAAGCAAAACACTTGCAATCATACTTTCCAATTCTGATAGATATTTTTCTTTTCTGAAAGCATAGCGCTTTATTTTCTCCTCCAACTTCTCAGGAGATTGCTCGGCAATTTCACTAGGGCGAAGCAGCACTTCTGGCAACCATTGAGCAATTCCTCTTGATATGTTGTTATAGTTATATTTCTTCCTGTGATATAAACCTTGAAGACCTTGACACGCTTTTTCACCATCGAATGCATATCGGCTGTCATCTGTTAAAAATTCGTCAAGTATAACCATCAGCTTAGCTTTTTCGGCGGTATATACTTTTAGCTGATCTTTAGATTTCTCACCATAATAAATAACCTCTTTTTTAAACCATTCAATAAAATCTTTTCTAGTGTAGATTTTATTATCTTCGCTCCTTAGAACGATTGAAGAAGCACTCTTTTCTATCAGATTCACGAGCAAATCATTCAAAATCCGTTCAGGATCACGGGAAGGGTTTAAGTGTATTCCACAGTACTCATATGCAACAGTTGTTATTATTTTAAAAGCCTCAAGCTTGATTTGCTCATCACCCGCAATAACTTCCCAAGCAGCATGGTCAAGCCAATATTCCACATCATTTCCGTTAGGAGATTTATAATCCTTTAGAGCATTTCTGAGAGATTTAAGAATATCTTCTTTACACTGGCTATCATTCCTCTCGCTTAGAGGTATTTTCAGATAAGATAACTTTGAACATATGTCACGGGGGCTAACGATACGAAAGTGGCCTGGTAGGTCACCTTCATCACAATCTAATGATTTGTGTAAAATTGAGTCTTTGTTAAGTATTTTTTTCTCTTTACCACTCACATTTTTTTCTTTTCTAGATGATACTTGTGTAAACTCACTAATTAACCAAGATCTGTCAGCTTTAGTTGTTTTCACTTGTATGTATTCAATGTAATCGTCAAATACAATATCAATATCGTCAGAAACCTCACAACGAATTTTATTTACACTTTTATCGGTCAGCATTTTGAGGGTACACAAAGCTGCTACATAGTCTTGGTACAGGAACCCTTTTTTAGCACCAATACCACCACTGTCAGATTTCGACATATTATTCCTTTTGCGATAAGTCTTACTACCTATCAAGCTTCAATTCTATCCTATTTATTTCAAACTGCTTAAAAACATGAAAGTTTTATTTTATTTAATAAAAAAATAGCAAAACATAACTAGCTGGTCCTACCTCTAACCTTGTACGTCTTGCCCCACCAAAAGCCTCCCTAGCGGCTATACTTTTTATCTCTTTATTCTTCTGCTCGTTGCTATAAGCAATAACTTGAATATCACCTAATCCTGATAAGAAATACACCGTATGGATTTTAAGCGGACAGTGGGTCGCCGTTCCTGAGGGTGTAAGCAAATCCATCAGTACGTCTTCACGTGGGATTTAGTGGCGTGGCGGATAGCTTTGCTCGTTGATTTCGAGGGCTTTCGTGGAATCGGCAAGCAGTTTGCCATCAACATGCACCTGCTCACATTGGCTAACGGGGTAAAGTCTATGCGTGAGGTAATTTGCATTTAGGTTGTCCCTGCGGCGATTTTTCGCTCTAGTTATTTCAGACTAGCAGCTAAGTTCGATGAAACCCATGTTTACTTCGTAAAACTTTAGGCTACGAGGGTGGCTTGGGGCATTCTCTGGCCCCATTACCGCCCTACTGATGCTCTCGATTGCTGCGAAACAGTACTGCTGGGTTTTGTATTGTTTTGAACTTCAGGATGGGTAAGGCTCTATCACAAAAACGCCCCGCAATAGCGAGGCGATGAAGGAGACGCGGTTTTTCACGGCGGCTCTACTAAACGAATGCAGTCTGCTGAAAGCTTGCCCGTGCGATCACACCAGAATGCCATGATTGCAACTGTGGATACCCTTCTTCCCAGTTCACTTCTGGCAGCCTGAAAGCTAAGTAATCCAGCGCTACTGCGATAGCGATTTCACCCAAGTTGATAGTTGAGGCCTGCTGTTTTTCGCCAAGCTCACTGCTCAGCTGTTTCAACAACCGCTGAATGGCCCGCGAACGCCGCTGGCCCAGCTCGCTCTCGTCAGTCTCGTGGCCATAATGCTTTCTGGCGATCACGGTCGTGAACGCGGCATCCATCAGGTTTTGGCCCAGTCCCGCTAAGTGCAACACATCCCCCAGGCTGGCTGCTGGCAGCATTGGCTTGTTGGGGCTAACGCTATCCAGGTAAACGGCAATTAGCATTGATTCGCTTAGCGTGGTGCCCTCCTCCGTTACCAGCGCAGGAATGCGCCCGGCGGGGTTGGCCTTTAAGAGTTCGGCATCGTCTGCCCAGGGGTCGCACCACTTCAGCGTCACGGCGTCCGCTAGGCCTTTTTCCATTAATACGATGCGCACCAGGCGCGCATAGGGCGAGGTTACGTTTAGGTAGAGTTCCATTATTGCCTCCCTTGGTTTGAAGAGTGCTGTGTAGAGTGCTTTGAAGATTGCTGTGTAGATTGTTGGGCAGAAAGATGCATGTGGCGCTGCTGTACGCCACGGCTAAGCAGCACCAGCAAAAAGCCAACAACGAGGATGAGGCCGCTGATGGCAAACAGTGGTGCGTAGCTGCCCCAGGCGCCATAAAGCGCCGACATGGCATAGCCTGCCACTGCCTGGGCGGCGGCAAAAGCGGCGGTGGCTTGCCCCCAGAGTTTCTTGTGGGCGGTTGGCCCTACCAACTCAGCAAGGCGGCCAGAGGTGAGGGCCACAATGCCGGGGATCATCGCCCCCACCATGAACGAGGAAACCGATTGGCTGAGCAATGCTAGCGAGAACGCCGGCAGCAAGACGGCGGCAGCTTTCGCCGCAAAGGCGATCATCAAGCCACCCTGCCAGCCCACCCGCTGCGCCAGTGCGCCTACCATGAACGGCCCACACAGGGCGCCCAACCCGAAGATTCCCCACTGCAGGGAAGCCGCTTGATTACCCAGGGCGTTTTCCCTGGCGAGATAATCCACCCAGAACACGGTGTGGGGCACAAAGCCAATCGCATCCAGGGCATAAGCACCAATCACCAGCAGTACGATTATCTTTACACCCGCATACCCTGGGGGGCTATTCCCCCTTGGGCTAGCCGTGATCGGTGAGGTTAAGGGCGCTACTCCCTGTTGCAAAAAATAGTCGCACAAGAGGCCAGCGGCAATACAGAGCAACCCAAGCGTGCCCCAGATGACCGCGAGGCTTGTCTCAAGAAGTAACGGTACGATGAAGGCCGAAAGCAGTGCGCCAAAGCCAATACCGGTAAACACCATGGCACCGACACGCGTTCGCCTTTCAGGTGGCGTGGCCGCTAACGCAAGCGAAGGCTCGACGACCATTAAGATGGCCCCCGCCATGCCCGACACCAACCGCCAGAAGAAGAACCAGAGAAAACCGCCCGCCCCGGCGCAAAGCACAAAGCTAAGTGCGATACCCGCGAAGCTTGCGGCCATCACCAAACGAGGAGAAAAGCGCTCACTCAGCGAGTGGGCGGCAAGTGCGCCGATAAAATACCCCAGCAGGTTGGCGGCCCCAAGGTAGGCGCCTTGGCTCGCGGTAAACCAACCCACTTGAATAATCGCAGGCAATAGAGGGGTGTAGGCGAAACGCGCAATGCCGATCCCGGCCAGGGTCGCCATTACTCCTGTCATCAGGGCAGGCAGATCGTGGATAGTGAGTGTTCGCTTCATCACGCCAACTCCTTTTTGTGCCACCCCTTGGTGGGGTCGGCAGCACGCTGGTACACCGCCAGACTACGCGTGAGGAATTATTTCTAGAAACGATTAGCTTTGATCGCTACTATCTTGTTTATAGATAACCTGACAAGGAGACGGCGCATGCAACTTAAATCGCTGCGACTGCTCGTGGCCGTGGCCGACACCGGTAGCTTTGGGGCGGCGGCCAAACGGCTACACACGGTGCAATCCAATGTGACCACCCACATTAAAAAGCTTGAGGAGGAGTTAGGCATACAGCTGATTCACCGTGCGGGGCGCGCTCGCCCTACGAGTGCCGGGTTGGCGCTGGTGGAGTATGCCGAGCGCATGCTGACGGCCCACGATGAAGCGGTGTCGCTGTTCAAAGGCCAGGAGAAGGCGTGTGGGCGGCTGCGCATCGGCGCCATGGAGACCACGACGGCGTTGCGCCTGCCGCCGATACTGGCGGCGTACCACGCAGCGCAACCTGACGTTGATATCCAGATCAAGACCGGCCCCACGGCTGAGTTAGTGGAGTTGTTGCTAAACGGGCAGGTGGATTGTGTTTTCGTGGCCGGGCGGCTCGAGCATGGCCGTTACCACTTGCTCAAAGCGTTTAGCGAGCAGCTTGTCTTAGTAGGCTCCACGCCTATGACGAAGATGCCCTCTTCACAAGCGCTGCTGACGTCTGCTTTCTTGGCGTTTCGCCAGGGGTGCAGCTACCGCCAGCGTATCGAGCTGTTGCTGGCGTCCCAAGGTGTTAATGCGGGCCGGATTTTTGAGTTCGGCTCGCTGGACGCGATGCTTGGCTGCGTTGCTGCCGGGATGGGTTACACGGTGCTGCCCCGTGGAACCGTTGAGGCCCACCAACACCGGTTCGGGATTCACACGCTGGCACTGCCCGCGTCCATCGCCAATATCGATACCTATTTTGTCGCCCCCGAACCGGAAACCTGGACACCCGCCCTGGCAAGCTTCGCTGAAACGTTGCGTGATGCGGTGGTGGTAGATGAGCCTCAGTTGACTGCGTCGTAAGGTGGATCAAAGCAGTTCGGATTTTAGTCAGGCCTTCTTCACAAAATGGGCGGTCACCATCATGTCGCCGACGCCGTCGATTTTGCAGTCCAGTTGATGGTCCTTGCTGTCCATAAGCCGCTTGATCACGGCTTTGGTGCCTACCTTGAGTACCAGTGAGCTGCCTTTGACTTTGAGGTCTTTGATCATCGTTACCTTATCGCCTTCCGCTAACGGTGTGCCGTGGGCATCTTTTACCGTTACGGTATCTTCCGCCTCAGTCTCAGAAGGGTTCCATTCGTGGGCGCACTCGGGGCAGATGAATAGGCTTTGATCCTGATAGACGAATTCAGATTGGCAGTTTGGGCAAGGTGGGCACGGCATGAATGATGACTTCTGTGGTTTGGTTTAGGCTGATAATGATACTGAGCCATTGACGCCGTGGCGAATGACTTCACCCTAGCCCAACAAAGGAGAGCCAGGATGAACAAACGTGACCTGGAAGCGACCTACCGTGATTACATCACCTGCCTCAATAATCAGGACTGGATGAACCTTGGCCAGTTCGTGCATAACGATGCCCACCACAACGGCAGGTACCTAGGCGTTAATGGCTATCGCGCCATGCTGGAAGCCGACTACGAGCAGATACCGGATCTTCATTTCAACATTGAGCTGTTGGCTGTTGATCCACCGCATATCGCGTGCAGGCTGCGATTCGATGTAACTCCCAAAGGTAGCTTCCTTGGCCTTGCGGTGGATGGTAAAAAAGTGTCGTTTTGCGAAAACGCATTCTACCTGTTTAGCGATGACAAGGTTAGAGAGGTCTGGTCGGTGATTGATAAAACCGCGATTGAGGCTCAGCTTGGCTAGATGTTCTGGTTATCTCCCTTCACGTACGAATAGAGCAGGTTGTCGGATCAATAGGCCCAGCCCCGTTGGGCCTAGTTTTTGACAATGTTGGTCTATAGAAGCGTTATCTGACCTATTGGACTGACTACCTGCGCTCCCAGGACAGTCATTAACTTATCACCTGAACGACACAGCTTTGTCACTTAGGCGGGCTACCGTTGCATTGTAAGTCACAATCAAGTGAGCTTATACATTGCAGAAGGTGATCCAATGGAGCCTGCTCAATCCTCTGACTTAATGCTCCGCATCGAGAAAATGGGGGTGACATATCCTGGGAATGTCCTCGCACTCCGCCCTACCACCGTCGATTTCCACAAAGGGGAGTTTACGGTACTACTCGGCCTTTCCGGTGCGGGTAAATCGACATTACTGCGTTCCCTCAACCACTTAGTGCTGCCCAGCGCCGGCAAAGTGATCTCGGCTGAGCTAGGTGCGCTCGAAACCCGTTCTACGGTACGCCGCCATCGGTGCAAAACGGCCATGGTTTTCCAGCACCATCAGCTCATTGAACGCCATACGGCGCTCCAGAATGTGCTGACCGGTCGGCTTGCTTACCACAGCACCTGGCGCAGTTTGTTTCCGCTCCCCCGGCAGGAACAGGCGCTTGCCCTGCACTGCCTGGAGCGGGTTGGCATGGCCGAGAAAGCGCTTACCCGGGTCGATCAACTCTCCGGCGGCCAGCAGCAACGGGTAGGCATTGCCCGTGCCTTGGCGCAGCAGCCTGCGATGATCCTGGCGGACGAACCAGTGGCCAGCCTTGACCCGGCAACCTCTGAACGAGTGCTTACGTTACTGCGAGATATATGCCGTGAGGATGGTATTACCGCCATTATTTCACTGCACCAGTTGGAGTATGCCCAGCGGTTTGCTGACCGCATTATCGGGTTAGCGAATGCCCAGATCGTTTTCGATGCAGCCCCCTCACAGTTACAGCAACGCCACCTGAACGAGATCTACCACGGCGCGGCCGGGGCTGTAACCGACACCGCTGAGAACACCGAACCCAACCTTCCATCCACACATCCTTCCCCGATAAAACTGGAGATTGCCCAATGAAACCGCTATTCAGCTTTTTCTTCGCCCTCTGTCTTATAGTTGGAATCGTCATGCCGGCCTTGGCGGCGGACGCTGATCCAAATCCGGATCTGTTAAAAGTCGCGCTACTCCCTGATGAAAATGCTTCTGAACTGATCAAACGCAACGAGCCCTTGAAAGAGTATCTTGAAAGTACCCTTGGCAAAGAAATTGAGTTAATCGTCACCACGGATTACTCCTCCATGATCGAAGCCATGCGCTTTGGTCGCATCGACCTCGCCTACTTCGGCCCGCTCTCCTATGTCATGGCAAGAAGCAAAAGCGAGATCGAACCCTTTGCCGCCATGATTGTAGATGGCAAGCCCACCTACCGCTCCATCATCATTGCCAATGTCGACTCCGGCATTGAGTCCTATGCCGATATCGAAGGTATGAAAATGGCCTATGGGGACCGTGCCTCCACATCAAGCCACTTGATTCCCAAAACCGTGCTGCTTGAATCGGCAGGACTGGAAGCAGGCGAAGACTATGAAGCCCATTTCGTTGGTACCCATGATGCCGTGGCGGTGAACGTGGCCAATGGTAATGCGGATGCAGGTGGACTATCGGAAGTGATCTTTGAACACGTAATGGATCGCGGCCTAATTGATCGCAACCAGGTTAGGGTGTTGGGCCACAGCGGGGAATATCCTCAGTACCCCTGGGCGATGCGTTCCAACCTGGACCCGACACTCAAGCAGCAGATCCAGGATGCCTTTATTAGCATCGATGATGAAGAGATACTGGACAACCTAAAAGCCGAAGGTTTCGCCGTTATCACTGATTCCGACTACGATGTGATCCGGGAAATGGGTAGTCTGCTCAATCTTGACTTCGCCAAGATGTAAGGGGGCATGATGAATCAATCCAAAACAGCGCCACCGGCCCTTTCATCGCTTTCTCCTGACGCCGTATTGGACGAACACGCGCGCGGTTGGCGGAGCAAGCTCTTCCAGGCTGGCTCGGTGTTGGCAGTGGTACTCCTGGCGAGTTGGTACGTGGATCTGCTGGATTTTCGCACCCTGGCCAACGGGGTGCCTGCCATCGCGACCCTACTGGGAGAATCACTACCGCCCGACTTTACCAACGCCATGGATTGGATAGCGCCGTTGGTCGATACCCTCGCCATGAGCATTGCCGGTACGGCGATAGCGGTCACCGCTTCGGTGCCCCTGGCGTTCCTGGCCGCTCGCAATACCTCGCCCCACCCCATGGTTTTCCATGTGACCCGCACGATGCTAAACGCTCTGCGATCGGTGCCCGAGTTGATTATGGGCATTATCTTCGTTGCTGCCGTGGGGTTTGGCGCCTTGCCGGGCGTGCTTGCGCTCGGCCTTCATTCCATCGGCATGGTGGGTAAATTCTTTGCTGAAGCAATCGAGCATGTCGACCCTGCCCCGGTGGAAGCCGCCAATGCCGCTGGCGCAACGCGATTACAGGTTCACTGGCACGCGGTGCTCCCGCAGGTGCTGCCCCAGTTTGCCGATGTCTCTATCTACCGCTGGGAATACAACTTCCGCGCCTCTACGGTGATGGGCATGGTGGGGGCCGGTGGGATCGGCTTTGAGCTAATGGGCTCTTTACGCGTCATGCAATACCAGGAAGTCAGCGCCATCCTGATCGTCATACTCGCCATGGTGACGATGGTGGATAGTCTGAGCGGCTATCTTCGTAAGAAATTTAAGTAAGGAATTCGCATGAAACCAAGGGTTTTCATTACCCACCGGGTACATGACAGCGTGTTGGCAAAGCTGGAACAGCGCTGTGAAGTGATCACCAACCAGTCAGCCACTACCTTGCCCGCCGCCGAGGTAAAAGCCCACGCGGCAACCGCAGACGCCATGATGGTGTTTATGCCGGACCAGGTGAGCGAGGAGTTTCTAGCGGGCTGCCCCCATCTGAAAGTCATTGGCGCCGCCCTAAAGGGTTACGATAATTTCGATGTGGAGGCGTGTACGCGTCGTGGTGTTTGGCTGACCTTCGTGCCGGATCTACTGACGGTGCCAACGGCTGAACTCACCATCGGGCTAACCATTGGCCTCATCCGCCATGTTCGAGCGGCCGACGAGTATGTTCGTTCCGGCCAGTTCAAGGGGTGGCAGCCCATGTTTTATGGGCTGGGGATTGCCGGCGCAACCGTGGGTATCGTCGGCATGGGCCCCATCGGCCAGGCAGTGGCAACACGGCTCCAGGGATGGGGCGCGAGCTTGCTCTATTCTCAGCCAGACGCCTTGCCCGCTGCTGAAGAGGCCGCGCTAGGCGTAGCGCGCAAGACGCTTGAGGAGCTTCTTGCGCAATCTGATATTGTCATTTTGGCCTTGCCGCTCACAAAACAAACCCTGCATACCATCAACTCTGCGCGACTGGGGTTGATGAAAACAGGCGCCTTCCTGATCAATCCGTGCCGGGGCTCGGTGGTAGAGGAAGCTGCCGTTTTGGAAGCACTAGAGTCTGGTCAGTTGGGCGGCTACGCCGCGGATGTTTTTGAAATGGAAGATTGGGCCCGAGAGGACCGTCCGCAGGCGATATGCTCTGCCTTGCGGGCCCATCCGAACACGCTATTCACTTCGCACATCGGTTCTGCCGTTCAGGATGTGCGGTTGATGATTGAACAGCGAGCTGCCGACAATATCCTTCAAGCGTTACAAGGAGAACGCCCTCAGGATGCGGCTAATTCGCCAATTATCGCTGAGGAGACTCCATGCTGAACTTGGTCTGGCTGAAAAGTTTTACCACCCTGGTTCAGCACCGACGTTTTCAGGCCGCCGCCCAAGCCCTCGGTATCGCCCAACCCACGCTTTCCCTGCATATTCAAAAGCTCGAAGAACAGCTAGGCGCCTTGTTGATACGCCGTAGCAAAACGGGTTGCGAGCCCACCAAAGCAGCCCTGGCGCTGATGCCGCTTGCGCTTAGCGTGTTGCGATTGGAGGAGCGCGCTCGAGAAGTCGTCAGCGGTACCCGTTTGCGCGTGGGGGCAAGCTCCAACATCGGTATTTACATGCTCCAGCCCTACGTGCGCTCGTTCAAAAACATCCCGGCAGCACCTGATTTGGATCTGGTGATTGATAACAATCCAAACATTGCCAGACAACTGACCAGCGGTGAGTTGGACATCGCGGTAATGGAGTGGTGGCACCCGAAACCTGGCTTCCAGGCAATGGATTGGCGACAAGAGCCCGTGGTGTTAATTACTTCGCCCGATCACCCCTGTGCGGGATGGCATGAAATAGACCGTCAAACCCTAGCCGGAATGAGCCTGCTGGGCGGTGAACCCGGAACAGGTACTGGCCGGTTGCTTGCGAGTTTCTTTGGCGAAGCAGGGCCGCACCCGAGTGTGTCTATGCAACTGGGCAGTACCGAAGCGGTTAAACAGGCTGTCAAAGCGGGCCTTGGCGTCTCACTGGTGCTGGCGGCTTGCGTCGAAGAGGAGATTCGAGCGGGTAGCTTGTGTGCCATCCCGGTCAGTGATGCGGGGCTTGCCAAAAAACTGAGCGTCATTTGCCCAGAGACGCTTGCGCGGCAACCGCCAGTCTCCACTTTCGTTAGCCATATCTGTCAGTGAAAAGGGAGGGACATCTTTACATAGCCAGGGAAGGCGTGTGGGCAGCTAAGAATAGGTGCCATTGAGTCCCGCCCTCGCAAGCTTCGCAGATACTTACGCAACGCGGGTGGGGCTGGGTGAGGCTCAGCGCACTGATCAGAGAGGTGTGTATAAGGCATGATTGTCGTTATGTCTGTTGCACTAGCGCTTCAGCTAAACGTTCGGATCATCCCCATTAACAAACGAATAGAGCAAAATATCAGATCGGTAGGCCCAGCCCTGATTGGCCCAAAACGTTTGGGCGGCTTCGTTCTCGGGCAGAATCATCAGGTGTGATTTCAGGATGCCTTCACTCTCCAGCGCTTCCAGGCAGAGGCTTACCAGCCGTGTAGCAATGCCTAAACGGCGGTGAGAATTCGCCACCGAGAGGTGCTGCACATAGCCGCGCTTGCCATCATGGCCCGCCATGATCGTTCCCACCAGCTCTCCTTCTACTTCTGCTACAAAGCTCAGGCCGGGGTTGCGCAGCAAGTACTTCTCGATGCCTTGCCGTGAATCGGCGTCGCGTATCCTCACGCCTTCACTTTCGCTCCATAAGGCAATGGCGGCTTCGTAATCGTTGATGGTCATGGTGCGGTAGTGCATCAGGCGGCTCTCATTGGGTGGCGGCAGTGTCTTGATCGTTCTGTTCGGCTGGATGTTGGAAGTGATCCTTTTGCTCGGCCCATTTCAGTAAGGCATCCAGCGCTGGGCAGAGCGTTTGCCCCCATTCGGTGAGGCGGTACTCCACTTTCGGCGGCACCTGTGGATAGACTTTGCGGGCCACGATGCCATCCGCTTCCAGTTGGCGCAGCTGCTGGGCGAGCATTTTCTGGGAGATGTCGGGGATGAGTTTTTCGAAATCGGAGTAGCGCTGCACTTTTCCATCGAAGAGATGAAAGAGAATAATGAGCTTCCAGCGCCCTTCCAGCATTTTTAATACATTTTCCACATCGCTTGCGGCGGTAGCGGGCGTATAAATCTTTCTCATGGGTAAGCCACTTACCTTTTTGTGCGTTCTTGTTAACGCGTCAGTCTAGGCAGAAGATTCTCGCATATTAACCCTTGCGAGAGATGACCATCATGAGTTTGTCACTGCCAAACGCGATCAGCACTTACTTCAACATTAGCAACGGGGCGGATGATGCCCACCTTGGCGACTGCTTTCCCCCCGATGCCTGCGTGTTTGATGAAGGCGAGACGCACCGCGGGCGACCCGCTATTCAAGCTTGGATGCACGCTGCCCGCAGCAAGTTTGCGTATCGCGTCGAGCCGGTCAGCGTTTCCCAGCAAGGCGATACCCTAGTGGTTATCGCGACCGTGACCGGCAACTTCCCCGGCAGCCCGGTGCAACTTGACCACTCGTTCCAGCTTGCCGATGCGCAAATCCAGTCACTGGAGATCCACTAATGAACCTGAACTTGAACGGGCGACGTGTATTGATCACCGGTGGCAGCAAAGGGGTTGGTGCTGCCGTGGTGGCCCTCTTTCGCGAGGAAGGCGCGCAGGTGCTGACCGCCGCCCGTACCCGCCCCGCCGACCTGCCGGATGAGCTATTTGTTGCTGCCGATCTCACCATTGCTGAGGAGTGTGCCACGTTGGCTGATGTAGTTAACGAGCGCTTGGGCGGTGTTGATATTATCGTGCATGTGCTGGGTGGATCATCGGCACCCGGCGGCGGCTTCGCGGCCCTTGGTGAGTCGGAGTGGCAGCGGGAGCTCGACCTTAATCTGTTTCCTGCCGTGCGGTTGGATCGCGCCCTGCTGCCCGGCATGCTGGCCCAGGGTGAAGGCGTCATTATCCACGTCACCTCTATTCAGCGTGAGCTTCCCCTGCCTGAGTCAACCACCGCTTACGCAGCGGCCAAGGCGGCGCTATCTACCTATAGCAAGAGCTTGTCCAAAGAGGTGTCGCCCAAAGGGGTGCGCGTGGTTCGGGTGTCGCCGGGTTGGATTGAAACAGAAGCCTCTGTTGCACTGGCCGAACGGCTGGCTCAGCAGGCAGGCACCGATTACGCAGGCGGCAAGCAGATCATCATGAATTCGCTAGGTGGCATCCCGATTGGCCGCCCTTCAAAGCCTGCAGAAGTGGCCAACCTGATTGGGTTTCTGGCATCACCGCTGGCGGCTACCATTACGGGCACGGAGTATGTGATTGATGGTGGTACTGTGCCGGTTGTTTAACACTAGCAGTAGAGAAGAAGGCGACTAATTTATGGCGCGAATATCGTCGATATCGACTGGCCTTAAGAGCATTGTCTTATAGCGGATCAAGTCTTCTTTCGACATTAAAGGAAGCGTTAGGCCCAATAAACTGGCCGTTTCATAACGGTCAAACTCAATAGTTAGCGGTACCCAAACCTGACTGATAGCATCGAAGATCTGCGCGCCATCAGCATTCCCAACCTCCACCTTGATGCCTTCATATTTGAACTGTACGTAGGTTAAATCCCAGCCCTCCTCGCAGTAATGCGTGGCGGGCTTGGAAATATACGCCTTGCCAGCCTGAACCACCGCCGCAAAATGCATCCCGGGAACAAACAGATCAATGTCATTCAATTCACGCTCTGCTCCATATCCTTTTGCTGCCAGCCCACCGCAGATTTGAAAGGGGATATGTCTATCTCTCAGTAACCCCACTATCCATTGAGCGGCTAACTGATGCATAAAACCTCCTGCTTATCCTTCACCACAACCGCAAAACTAAATCATAAAGGCCATATTATTCAGCCTTGTTAATGTCTAGGAGAATGTAGATTACAGCTTTCTTCCTAACCTTTTTTCAATTTGCTTTTTCTCCCAGTCTGGGCCAAAAATATTCAACACTTCAAAGGCACTTAAACCATGGCTGATAATCCCTATTCCCCACCCCATGGCTGGCCACCATGCCCACATATAGCCCGTGCCAGTCACAAAATTAATAATAAATAGCAATGTAATAACCAACACATAAGAAGTGAGATGCGTGTAAAAATCCTTAATCGCCCTTACTTGTTCTATAACGGCTTTTTCATTCTCTGTCACTTGTATCTCATTGTTCATGTCGGGCTCCCGTTCAAGGTCTGCGACTTTAATTTCAAATACAGCAGCCAACGATTTAAGAGACTCAAGCCCCGGTTTTTGTCCTCCCTCAATTCGCTGGATGGTTCTTACACTTAATCCGCTGAGTTGGGACAACTGGTCTTGAGACCAACCTCGCTGCAACCTAAGTTTTCTAACAATCATCATTGACCCCTTTCTGCTGTTCTGAGAATTACTCTATAGCCCGACATGCACTTAGCGTAACGTCATAAACACGACAGCTGCCTGACACTTCAATATTTTCAATAAGTTAAAAACCTATAAAACGATGAGGTACTCATGTGCTCAACAGAGCAGACAGATACCTTTGAAATGTGGTTTTTCTCGCTTGAAGAAGCTGGCCGGGAGAATGTCCTGGCTTCTCTACTTCTTTTACGAGAAAGGGGCCCGATGCTCTCACGACCGCATGCTGATACGGTAAACGGCTCGCAGTTTCCCAATATGAAAGAGCTGCGCACAGAGCTTTGGACGCCCTATCCGGGCATTCTTTGCGTTTGACCCGACGCGTACCGGCATCATTTTTGTGCCGGTGATAAAGTCGGGAATGAAAAGCGTTTTTACGATGAAATGATTCCAGTCGCCGACAGAGAGTATGCGGCTCACCTGGAAACGTTAAAGTGAGGTGGTCATCATGGCACGCAAACTGGAAGACTTACAGGCAAAAGAGAAGCCAGAGGCCGTCGCCGCAGCAGAAGCGAAGACGAGCAACACGCTGTTTGAAATCAGGCTATCGAGATTCGTCTATTGGCAGAAAAAACGCAATCCGAAATTGCGGATACGATGGACGTTAAGCAACCAACCGTGGCGGGGCTTGAAAAGGTTGGCCAGGATATGCGCCTTAGCTCCCTTAAACGCTACGTTGAGGCGCTGGGCGGCCGCGTCCGTGTGGACATTGAGCTTCCCGATGGTAGCCATCATGGTTTCCCCGTTTAATGACCCTCTTTTCATCTCGCCCTAGCAATATAAACGACGATTGGCGTTGGCCTTAAAGTGGGAGCTTATGCTGTCGCGAGCTGAAGCCTACTCCTAAAAACAATGCCCCCACCGCATGTTTTAATTGGGCGCAACAATTACAGCACCAACCACTACCCTGCCTCATTACCATTATGTATCAACGTCTCGCGACTTCCGTATTGCATCAACCCGCCACGGCGGCATCATGCTTACGCTGGTCATGCTTGCTCTCTCCGCTGGGCGTAAAAAGCAGTAAACACCCTCGCCTTCGTGCAAGTGCTGCTTGGCGTAGAATTCGCGCTTGCCGTTTAGGATTGGCAGTGAAATGTTGGCCGCCTAACTTATGGCGCGAATATCGTCGATATTGATTGGCCTTAGGCCCGCGTCTCTGACCACACGGCTAACTCGTTGCCACTGGGTTCGAGGAAGTGAAAACGAAAGCCGCCGGGAAACTCGAAAACCGGCTTTACGATTTCGCCGCCATGTTCCACCACCTTGTTGTAAGTGGCTTCCAACTGAGCGCTGTAGAACACCAGTAAAGCGGCGCCGTTGGTGGTGCGGCTGCAGGCATCCGTTTGGTAGAAGCCGCCGTCCAGCCCTTGGTTGGAAAACGCAGTGTATTCGAGGCCGTAGTCGGTGAACTCCCAGCCAAACACCGCTGAGAAGAAGGCTTTGGTGGCGTTCAAGTCTCTGGCAGCAAGCTCGACGTAATTGAGTTTTTCATGCGCGGGCATGGTAGGTTCCTTGCGTTATGGTAGGTCTTCTTGGGTATGGTGTATGACTACCTGCACTTTTCGTTAAGCTTAGACCTTATTGGCATCGCGTCGATTAGCAATTATGTACAAGCATCCGCATACGGAGCTGGCATAAGCTAGGCGTTGTGACTAATCAGGAGGGGGCGGCATGGGTAACGAAAGCCGGTTTCAATTCATCAAAAGCCAGCATGTGCCAAGCCTGACGGTGCTGCACGCGGCGATGGAGGACTTCAGCTACGACCGCCATGCCCACGAGGAGTATGCCTTCGGCGTGACGCTGGCCGGGCGTCAGGATTTCTTCAGCGGCGGGCAGTTTCACCGTAGCCCACCAGGTAACGTGATTCTATTTAATCCGGAAGAAGTCCATGACGGGCAATCAGGCGGCGAGCGAGCATTGAATTACCTGATGGTGTACGTCCACCCCGAACAGGTGAAGCCGCTGTTTGCTAATGCCCTGGGACACGAGCGTGGCGCGAATTTCCGTTCCCATCAAACGCTGATTCAGGATGCCCCACTGCGCCAGGCCATAGTGGAACTGGCGCGCTTGGTGACCTCCCAGGTCGGTAGCTGTATCGATCAGGAGAATGCATTTTATCGGGTCATCGAGCGGACCGTGCAACTCGGTGGTGTTGCTCAGCCCAGCCAAGTGTCTACCCGCCCCGATACCCTGCTGGGACTGGCGAAAGCGTATATCCACGCCCATTTGGATAGGGATATTTCCCTTGATGATATCAGCGAGGCGGCACACTTATCGAAGTACCATTTCTTACGCTTGTTTCGTCAGCATTACGGCATCACGCCGCACCAATATGTGATCAATTGTCGGATCAACGCGGCCCGTTCGTCGCTGGACAGTGGCGCCTCGTTAACTGAGGTCGCTTTGCGCTATGGATTTGCGGATCTTAGCCATTTCAATCGCCGCTTCAAGCGTATTTACGGCATGACGCCCCATCAATATCAGCGCGATATCGCGCGCTGACCATCTGAGTTCGATAAAAGAGCTAATCAAAAGAGGTTTCACCATGTTAGCAATCGTCGCCTATGCCCTGGGCGTCATGTATACCCCTGGGCCTGTGAATCTGCTCGGCCTGAACATGGGCATCAATGGCCAGGCCAGACAGTCGGTCGGATTCTGCCTGGGGGTAGGTACCGGGATGCTGGCGTACTTATTGGTGTTGGGCTGGGCGGGCGCGGCGTGGATCGATGATGATGCGCTGGTGGTGGTGAGTGCTTTGGGTTGTAGTTATATCATTTATCTGGCGAGCAAAATTGCCCGCTCAAGCGCCGATTTAAGCAAGCCGGTTAACGCCCCTCGGCTGGTCAGTTATCGCGATGGACTAGTCATGCAGTTGCTGAATCCCAAAGCCATTGTCGCCACCCTGCCGATTACCACGTTGCAATTTCCCGCAGCAAGCATTCACGGACTTAGCCTAGTGATATGGGCATTCGGCTTGGCGATACTAGCCGCAGGTGCGCCCGGCAGTTACCTGATGATTGGCAGCTTAGTCGGCCAACGGATTAAAAACCCCATCATCGTTAAGCGCTTCAATTGGCTGATGGCAGGGTTACTGATTGCCGTGGCGTTATCGATTGGGTATGAGCATGTTTGGCTACCGCTTACTGACCGAGGCTGATGCCCAGGCGCAGCGCTTGCAGGCCGTCGAATTCGACAGTGACGTCGTCCGAGAATACAGGATGCCCCTTTACTGCCATATCAATGGTGGCTTCTGCGCCGCGATAAATGCCGGTGATTGAGATATCGGCTGACGTACTAATGGGGGCGGTTAGCCCATATTCCACGTTCTCAATGCTGACGGCGGAAAGGCCGCGATCATCTAACTGCTGCTGAACTTCCTGTTTGACCACCACGCCATAATAGAAATAAATGCCTGTATACCCAAGCGCCAGCACGACTATCAATGTGAAAAGCTTTCCCATGGTTGCTCTCTTAGTGACGAAATCCTGGCGGATTACATCATCGGCAATCCGCTTCGAGCGCCGATAATGCCTGTGGTAGCCAGCGTGAACAAGCGGGGAGAGATGATTTACCAATAGCTGTGGGAGATTGGTGTTTCGCTATGGTAGATTGGGATTGGGATAGGGATAGCGCTAGATAGTAGTAGAGAGATAGCCGTTTTGAGTCGTCATCGGCTATGGTAATAAACCATTATGAGCCTAACTACCCAAACGGGGCCTGAACAAATGAATGTCAGGCCCCGCGCGGCTATTTTAATAAATAGCTAGAACAGCTTAGAAAAATAACGAGAACAATGTCCAGGACAACTTAGGGATCACCAGCGCCACCGCCCGCGCCATGTATATTACCGGTGGTATAGCTGGATTCTGGCGACGCTAACAGTACGTATGTACCGGCTAGCTCTACCGGCTGGCCGGGTCGGCCAAGCGGCGTGCTTTCGCCAAAGCTTTCCAACGCGTCTTGGGGCTGGCCACCGCTGGGCTGAAGCGGGGTCCAGAATGGTCCGGGCGCGACGCCGTTGACGCGAATGCCTTTTTCGGCCAGCTGCTTCGCGAGCGCTTTGGTGAATACGACGATCGCCGCTTTGGTCATTGAGTAATCCAGCAGAATTTCAGGCGGATCGTAGGCCACCACTGAAGTCGTGTTAATAATCACTGAGCCAGGCTCCATGTGCGGTATGGCCGCCTGGGTGATCCAATACATGGCATATAGGTTGGTCTTCATCGTGTCGTCGAAGTCTTCGTGACTAATTTCCATAATCGACGGCTTCCACTGCTGCCGAGCAGCGTTATTGACCAAAATGTCCAGCCCACCTAATTGCTGTACCGCCTGCTCTACCAGCTCACTGCAGAACGAGGCATCGCGAAGATCGCCTGGGATGGCCACCGCGTTACGCCCTTCCGCTTCAATCAATTGAATGACTTCTTGAGCGTCTGACTCTTCTGCTGGCAGATAATTAATGGCCACATCGGCGCCTTCGCGGGCATAGGCAATCGCGGCTGCACGGCCAATACCGGAGTCCCCACCGGTGATAAGCGCCTTTCTTCCCACTAACCGGCCACTGCCTCGATAACTCTCTTCGCCGTGGTCTGGGCGGGGCGTCATCTCACTGGCAAGCCCTGGCCACTCTTGGGGCTGCCGGGGAAACGGCGGCTCGGGGTACTTGTCTTTGGGATCCTGCATTTGCCAGATAGGGCCTCCTGCGTCATAGGTGTTAGAGGTACTACCGGTATTGCCAGACGGCGATGAAGATGATGACTGAGCAAACGCGGGGGCGGCCATCGCAGCAGCCATACCGGTTGCAAGACCGCCCACCACTTGGCGGCGAGTAGGGTCAAAAGTGTTGTCGGGCTTCATAGTAATCCCCAATAAGTAATCGTCGTGAATCCATTCTTGGCAAATGGCCTAAGACGCGTGTGCTATCCCTGCTAAAACATACAATAGGGAAATGCATCAGCTCGAATAAAACTCTATTGACCCTAGTTGGAATAGCGATGATTACCAAGTGGAGTACCGGCAGAAACCAAAAACTTAAAAAATGATAGTTAAAAAGCTAAGGTTAATTAGGTCGATATAAAAAAGAGATGCAGGGAAATAATAAAAAGAACAGGCGCATCGGCCTGTTCTTGTTACATATCACTCGTTACTGTTTTTATATCAATAGATCAGCAGGCTTGAGCCTCACTCACTTTTCGACATGCCCTCACGCTTTCGGCCAGCTCGCTGACGAGACTGTGCACTCGCTCCACGGCTTCGTCGGCGGTATTGGCGTGTTCGATGCAATCAACTAACGCGGAACCTACTACCACTGCATCACTATAGCGACCGATGATGGCGGCCTGTTCGGCGGTGCGAATACCAAAGCCGACAGCAATGGGGAGGTCGGTATGTTCACGCAGTTTGCCAACCGCATTTTCCAGCCGCTCCGGCGTGGGGGCGCTGCCGCCAGTCACACCGGCCACCGAGACGTAGTAGATAAACCCGGAGGCGTTGGCCAGCACTTTCGGCAAGCGCTTGGCATCGGTGGTTGGTGTGGCCAGGCGGATAAAATCGATGCCATGCCGGGCGGCTGGCTGGCAGAGTTCTTCGTCGTGCTCGGGGGGAAGATCGACCACAATCAGGCCATCTACCCCGGCGCGGGCGGCATCCGTTAAAAAACGCTCAACGCCGTAGCAGAAAATGGGGTTGTAGTAGCCCATCAGTACAATCGGCGTAGTGCTATTTTTTTCACGGAAGTGGCGTACCATTTCCAGCGTCTTGGCTTGGGTTTGGCCGTTTCCCAGCGCACGCAGGGCGGCTTTTTGAATGGCGGGGCCATCGGCCATGGGGTCGCTAAACGGCATGCCGAGTTCGATGATATCCACGCCTGCTTCTGGCAGCCCATCCAACAGGCGACCCGAGGTAGCGGCGTCCGGGTCACCAGCAGTCAGGTAGCTGACCAGCGCCGGGCGATTTTGCTGCTTGAGCGCGGCAAAGCAGTGATCAAGACGAGAGGTGTTATTCATGACAGTCTCCTGGATTGCGCTCATTAGCTTTTGACTCCGAACTTGTCACCCAAGTAATGGGCGACGCTCATCATGTCTTTGTCGCCACGGCCGCTTAGGTTAACCACCATTAAGTGCTCGCGTGGCAGCGTGGGCGCTCGCTTGGCCACTTCGGCCAGGGCGTGGGCGGTTTCCAGGGCGGGGATGATGCCCTCCTGGCGGCAGCATACCTGGAACGCTTCCAGCGCTTCGTCATCAGTCGCGGAGACGTACTCTACCCGCCCCTGCTCATGCAGCCATGCGTGTTCAGGGCCGATACCGGGGTAATCCAACCCAGCTGAAATCGAGTGGGCGTCGATAATCTGGCCATCTTCGTTTTGCAGCAAGTAGGTGCGGTTGCCGTGCAGTACGCCGGGAGTGCCGCCATTTAAGCTGGCTGCATGCAGGCCGCTTTTTACGCCCTTCCCACCCGCTTCCACGCCGATCATCTTCACGTCTAGATCGTCTAGAAACGGATGAAACAGCCCCATGGCGTTTGAGCCACCGCCAATGCAGGCCACCAGTGAATCCGGTAGGCGCCCTTCTTTTTCCAGCATCTGCCGGCGGGTTTCGTGGCCGATCACGGCCTGGAAATCACGCACCATGGCGGGGTATGGGTGCGGCCCAGCCACGGTACCGATGATATAGAAGGTGTCGTCGACGTTGGTGACCCAGTCGCGCAGCGCTTCGTTCATGGCGTCTTTCAGCGTGCCTGTGCCCGAGGTAACGGGAATCACTTCCGCGCCCAACAGCTTCATGCGAAATACGTTGGGCTGTTGGCGCTCAATGTCCGTCGTGCCCATGTAGATCACACAGGATAAACCAAAGCGCGCCGCCACGGTGGCCGTGGCTACGCCGTGCATGCCGGCGCCGGTTTCCGCGATGATGCGCTTCTTGCCCATTTGCTTGGCGAGCAACACCTGGCCGATACAGTTATTGATCTTATGTGCGCCAGTGTGGTTTAGCTCTTCGCGCTTCAGATAGATGCTGGCCCCACCGAAGTGCTCGGTCAGCCGCTCGGCAAAGTAAAGCGGGCTGGGTCGCCCTACGTAATCATTCTGAAAGTAGGTTAACTGGCGCTGGAATTCGGGGTCGCTTTTTGCGTTGGCATATTCGTCTTGGAGCTCCAGGATTAGCGGCATCAGCGTTTCGGCGACGAAACGACCGCCGAAGCTGCCAAAGAGCCCGTTAGCATTGGGCAAGCTTGAAGATAAATCCATTGGTTTATTCATCACGACCTCTGAATGCGATTGAACAGGGCAATTTAAGATTGTGATGAAGATAGCGCAGGCAGGCGGTGATAAAAATCGATAAGATGTCAGCAACATGTGAGCTTTAATCAACTGTCGGACGAAATATACCCATGCAACACAGCATGCCACCGCTTAGCGCCTTGCGCGCCTTTGAAGCCACCGCTCGCTTGGGTAGTGTGACCGCCGCTGCCGATGAGCTAAGCGTCACTCATGGCGCTGTTAGTCGCCAGTTAAAAAGTTTGGATGAGTATTTTAACATTCCGCTCTTTACCAAAATGGGCCGCGGCATTGCGCTTACACCACATGGGGAAAAGCTACAAAGCGGCGTAGGCGAAGCGTTCACCAGCCTCAAGAATAGTTGCGCAGCGCTCAAACGAGATGTGGAAGAGGCGCCCTTTACCCTCGCCTGCCCCGGCAGCCTGCTGGCGCGCTGGCTGATTCCGCGTCTGGACCGCCTGCACCACGAGCTGCCAGAACTAAAACTAAAAGTCGTGGTGAGTGAAAGCGAGCAGCCGGGCACGCAAACGGATGCCAGTGCCACCCTGGCGTTTTCTGAGCCGCCCTGGCCCATAGGTGTGGAAGTATTCGAGCTGATGGTGGAGCAGATATGCGCAGTGGCAAGCCCGCAGTTGGCGGCACATATTGACCCCGCCGAACCGACAACGCTATTGGCGAACAAACTCTTATACACTGCCTCGCGCCCTCAGGCATGGCCGCAATGGGCCAGTGCCAAGGGGCTTGAGCTGACTCAACTTGAAGGGGCGCTAAGCAAGGGCCAAGGGTTCGATCATCTTTACTATTTGATGGAAGCGGCCGTGGCGGGTCTGGGTATCGCTATTGCGCCGCGGTTATTGGTAGAAGACGACCTGAAGAGCGGCAGGCTCATCGCGCCCTGGGGAAGTATCGAAACCCCCGCCCGACTCTGCCTGTGGCTACCTAGTCAAGCCAACGTTCTCACTCAACCCCGCCGCAGCGAGCCACTGGCTGAGTGGCTCAAAGGAGAATTAGAGCTCAATAAATAGCAGTTATTTACCTTGGTAATATCATCAAGAGCAAGATATAGTTGTACGGCACTTCCGTACATTATGGTGACGTTATGGATATCATTAGTGTTAACAAATTCAGGGACAACCTGAAAAGCGTAGTAGAACAAGTTATTAGCAGGCACGAACCCTTAAAGGTAACCCGTCGTGCAGGAGAGGCGTTCGTGGTGATTAGTGCTGAGGACTGGGAAAGAGAACAAGAAACGCTGCATGTTCTTCAGAATCGGGATCTCATGCAACAAATTGCTGCTTCTCTAGATACCCATAGTCGTGGTCAAGGATACCAACCTAATAATGAGCAGATGAATGAGATCACTGGTATTTGAGGGCCGTACGTGGGAAGCCTATGAAAAAATGCGTGAAGCAGATAAGAAGCTGCATAAAGCGCTCTGCAAACTCTTAAAAGAAATGCTCCGCTCTGACGATCCAACAGCTGGTATTGGAAAACCGGAGCCACTCAAACACAATCTTTCTTGCTTGTGGTCAAGGCGCATTTCACAAAAAGATCGGCTGATCTACCGGTTCGATGACAAAACTATTTATATTTTTGCCATCGGCGGACATTACGATCAGTCCTGATAATAGTTAATGGATGAAGAGCACGACGTTACCCCTTCTGCACTATCAAATAAGTATGCAACTCCGGATACTGGTCGTACTCCAGGTGTCTACACACCGCGCCTAGCGTAATCAATAGGGACAAGAAGCCGCTGGTACCAAGCGTGGAGTAGTAAATTTCTGGCCCCATGAAGTTATCAGTGTGCTCACCGGGTTCGTCGGTACCGCCGAAAGAGAAGATCAGTACTCCACCCTTATTCAGGCTTTCGATGAGTTTGGTCATCACACTTTCCTGCTGCGCTAGCGGAATATGCCAGATGCTGTCCCAGGCGGTGATAAAGTCGTATTTTTCCTGCGGCTTCCACTGACATATATCCTGATGATGAAAGATCACCTCAGGGTGATTCTGCTTAGCCAAACGTAACATTTCATCGGAAATATCCACGCCTTCAGGCGTAAAGCCTTCTTGTTGAAAAAAGTCAATAAAGCGACCGGTACATCCGCAACCGATATCGAGCGCCCTGCCTCGATTTTTAACAAACGACAGCGCTCTTTTATGCGCATCCATGCCGTTAGCGAGATTGAATTTCTCGCTTTGCCAGAGGTGGGTGATCTGATCGTAGGCGCTGCCAATATCAGTCGGTGTCATTGATGGCCTGCAGGATAAAGATTGAAAACTTAGTGACTATATCACCCACTCAAGCGCTCGCGGTTATTGGCCACTAACTCAGTCAGAAAGTCCGCCACGGCACGGGTACGGCCTGACCGGGTGAGATCCGTCTGGATGACCAAGTAGATGGGCTGATCCACGCCAATATCCGCAGCGACACAGACCAGTCCAGCCTCCAACGCCAGAAAATGCGGCAATACCGCTATCCCCAACCCCGCTTTCGCCGCCGCTAGCTGGGTCGCCAGCGAGGTGGTAGTTAGCGCCGGTTCCCGCCCTTGCAGAACGCACTCAACCCACTGGGCGGCAGGCAGGTGCGCCTGCGTTTCGCCCCAAGTGATAAAGGCGTCGGTGTCGTAATTACCGGTATCGTGGTGAGCCTCACGCTGCGCTACATAATTGGGGCTAGCGTAAAGCCCGAAACCCAGGGTGCCAAGGCGACGAAGCGTGACATTACCTCGCTCGGGCTTGACCATTCTAAGCGCCAAATCGGCGTCGCGGCGGTGCAGATTGACGGTAGTGATATCAGTCACCATCTCAAGCCGGATGCCGGGGTGTTGCGCATAAAACTCTGGCAACGCGGGCAGAATCAGTGCCGTAGCCAGGTTTTCAGCCGTGGCCAAGCGCACCCTGCCACTTAGCTGGGCAGCGCTAGAAACCCCGCTGGCAAATGCCGCTGCGGCGGCTTCCAAGGCTTCGGCCCTTTCAATGAGCCCTGCCCCCTCCTCTGTCAGTTGATAGCCTGATTGTTGGCGCACAAACAGCGGCAGCTTCAAGGTATTTTCTAACCGTTCAATGCGTCGGGAGAGCGTCGCGATGCCCAGGTGAAGTTCCGTTGCCGCGCCACTCAAGGTGCCATGGCGGGCTACTGCCAGAAAGGTGCGGGTATCGTCCCAGACCCAGCCGTGAGGCATCTGTTTTCCAATATCGGAAACCGGGTTATCGAATTCGTTAATTTTTTTCATTAATGGATAGTGCCACGCTGTGAGTGCGCCACTCAAGAACGATTCAAGGAGAAACATTATGCAAACACGCACACTGGGCAGCGACCTAACCATTTCCGCCATTGGCTTAGGCTGCATGGGCATGAGTGAGTTCTACGGCCCCCGAGACGATAGCGAGTCGTTGCGGGTGTTGGCCCGGGCGGTGGAGCTGGGAATCGACTTCTTTGACACAGCGGATATGTACGGGCCTCACCATAACGAGGAGTTAATCGGCCGCTTTCTCGCCAGCCACAAGCCCAAGGTACGCATCGCCACCAAGTTCGGTATTGTGCGCAATCCTGGCGAGTATCAGCGCAGCCTGGATAGCCGTGCCCGTTATGCCCGGCAAGCCTGCGAGGCATCACTAAAGCGGCTGGGCATCGAGCAAATCGATCTCTACTACGTTCACCGCGTTAACCCGGAAACTCCCATTGAAGAAACCATGGAGGGCTTAGGGCAACTGATGAAAGAAGGAAAAATTGGCCATATCGGCCTCTGCGAAGTCAGCGCTGATACCCTGCGCCGTGCCCATGCCGTGTACCCGGTTACCGCCGTGCAAACCGAGTATTCGTTGTGGACGCGGGATGTGGAGCAAGCAGTGCTGCCCACCTGCAAGGAACTCGGCATCGGCTTTGTGCCCTACTCACCTCTAGGCCGGGGCTTTTTGACAGGAAGATTTCAGGATGCCAGCGATTTCGGCGAAGACGATTTTCGCCCTAACCTGCCACGCTTTTCTGAGCAGGCCATGGGTGCCAACCGCCACATCGCCGACGTGATCGGTGAAATGGCAGCGCTCAAAGGCTGCACCCCTGCGCAGCTCTCACTGGCCTGGCTGCTATCCAAAGGCGACAACATAGTACCGATTCCGGGCACCAAGCGGTTGCGCTACCTTGAAGAGAATGCGGCAGCGGCGTCCATTACCCTGACCGCTGATGAGCAAGAGCAGTTGGAAACCGCCACCGCCGACCTTCCGGTGACCGGTGAACGCTATACGCCGGAAGGCATGAAGGGGGTTAATGCGTGAGTGTCGGCAACTTGCCTACTGAATAATCTCGCCAATTGAACGCTTACCGTCCAGTAGTAGGTACTCCTGATTCGCTAAACTGGACGTCTGCATTGTGTGGAGCAGGGAGTGAGCGACATTAGCACGTGAGATTTGGTTATCGCCCGCCTCGTCAATAGAACTGGCAAACTGCTGAGAGGCGGTTTCGTCGGTCAATCGGCCGGGCTTGAGAATGACATAGGGAACGCCACTGTTGCGCAAGTGGGCATCAGCGGCAAATTTCGCGGCCATGTAAGGGCGCATTTTCTCGGGCGCTTCCAGCGGCTGTTCCGCACGCATGGCGCTGATCATGATGTAACGAGAGAGGCCTTTTTGTTTGGCGATATCGGCGGTACGAATAGCACCAAAAAGGTCAACCATTAGGGTTTTGTCCGGTCCGGTGTGGGGACCTGAGCCCGCCGTGAAAACCACTTGATCCCACCCTTCAAAGGCGTGTTCAAACTCACCCTCTAGGTCAGCCACTACAGTATTGATGCCTTGATCATTAAACCATGACGCTTGCTCTTCACTGCGAACCATCGCCTTGATAGGCGTGCCCGCCTGCTGCGCTAGCTCGCAAAATTGTTTGCCAATCTGTCCGTTCGCACCAATCACTAACGTTGTCATTCGCTCCCAACAGCGCGGCGCGGGCTTTTAGATCGGTTTTGCTTGTGCAGAGCCTAGCAGAACTTAAGCACGGACGATGAACGCAGGTTGTCCATTCGATAAGCAATTTATAAAATGCCCCGCCGTTCAAAAAGTGCTTTGTTATGAAAATTAATGTGGTTGGCACAAGTGGCAGCGGCAAGAGCACTCTAGCAATGCAGCTCGCAAAAGCGCAGAACATTCCCTATGTACAGCTTGATCAGTTATTTTGGCGCGCTAATTGGCAAGGGACGCCTGACGACGTGTTTTTCATCGGACTGGAAGAAGCCTTGGCTGCTTCGTCTGAGAGTTGGGTATTGGATGGCAACTTTGACCGCACACGCCCTATCAAGTGGCGCGATGTTGATATGGTGGTGTGGATCGACTACCCGTTTTGGAAGGTATTTAGTCAAGCCATCTTTCGAGCTATCAAACGCATCATCAGCCAAGTAGAGCTTTGGCCCGGCACAGGCAATCGAGAGTTTTTCCGAAAAACCTTTTTAAGCCGTGAATCCGTGTTGCTCTGGTCGCTTAAAACGTGGCGACAGAATCGTCAACGTTACTTTGCCGATATGATTAATCCTCGCTATGCACATATTCAGTTTGTCCGTTTAACCTCCAGGAAAGAGGCACAGACGTTGGTGAAACGCCTAACTGCTTTGAGCTAGGCGACATTTAAGGCCGTCTTGGCTTTCATTCTTCAATCCGTGTAGGGTTATTAAACAGGCATTCAATGAAAGGAAATTCTATGCAACGCCGTTTACTGGTTACTTCATTAACAATGGGTCTTTTCGCTGGTGCTGTCACGACCACTGCGTTGGCGGCGATGTCGCCATTGGAGCAGCAGCTAAAAGATCTTGAGTCATTTCAGGTCATCGCCCACCGAGGTGCTAGTGGACACGCGCCGGAAAGTACCATGGCAGCTTATGAGCTGGCCCATGAGTGGGACGTCGATTACCTGGAGCTAGATGCTCAAATCACCACCGACGGTGAAGTGGTGGTATTTCACGATGACGCCATTGATCGCACCAGTGACGGCGAAGGCGCGATCAATGATTACACACTGGAAGAACTCAAAGCGCTGGATACCGGCACGTGGTTTAACGAGGAAAACCCCCGCAGTGCTGACACTGCCTTTGAAGGCGCGCAGATGCTCACGCTGGAGGAGGTATTTGAGCACTTTGGACACGATACCCGCTACTATATTGAAACCAAGTCGCCACAGCTCAACCCTGGCTTGGAAGAAGCGCTGGTAAAAACGCTGGAAGAATACGATATGGTTGAGAAAGGCCGTGTATTGGTGCAGTCCTTTGAACAGGATAGCCTGTTAAAGGTGCATGAACTGAATGCCAATGTGCCGTTGATTCAACTGGTGTGGTACTACCCAAGCGAAGAAGACAACTCGCGCTTAGTGGAGTGGACGGGCGTAACCCCAGGACCAGAAGAGATCACGGATGAAGATTTCCAGGCGGTAGCGGATTACGCGGTCGGCATTGGTACCAACTTCATCTACGAAGGCGAAGAAGTCATTGATGCCGACTTTATCCGCCAAGCTAATGAAAACGGCCTGCCGGTACACGTGTATACCGTCAACGAGACCAAGGAAATGGAGCGCTTAATGGAAATGGGCGTAAACGGCATGTTCACCAATTATCCTGATCGCTTGCTCGAACTCGTTGAGTAACCATTGGTTTAGTAATCATTGATTTAGTAACTATGGCTTTAGTAAACATGTATTAAGTAAACATGGATTGAGCAGTTATGACGCCCGGCTTCGGCTGGGCGTTTTTATTGCACCGCTTTAACTTCTAACTTCAGAGGCTAGGCCAAGCTGCTCTACTACTTGCTCTACTCTTTTGCGGTCGTTTCCTTGCAGAGTTTTAAGCGGCTGGGGCAAGCAGGGTTGGCTCACTTTGCCAGTGACTTCTGCGATGGTAGCCGCCACTCGCAGGCTGCCGCCATACTCACGGTAAAGCGCCCATAACGGCTCAAGGGCAACAGAAAGCGCCTCGGCCTGCTGAACATCCCCCGCTTGTGCAGCCCGAGTCAGCGCCAGTGCCGCTTGAGGATACAGCCCCCCGATAACGGAATACCACGCATCGCAACCCGCATTTAGCCCGGTTGCTGCAGCAGGGTCGCCGCTTATACCGATGGTGACATCGCTGGGAATTAGCATGCGCAGCCTTACGATACGCTCGCGAGCAACGTCAATGTCGCTAACCACCGGAGGGATCTTGATTGAACGCACCTGCGGCAACTGGGCGATTCGCCCGTGCAATTCATCGCTGAATGTAAAGTGAGTCGTGCCAGGATTATCGTATACGCATAGTGGCACGCTCAATGAATGACAGACCGTTGCGTACAGGTCGAAAACTTCATCGTCCGTGAGCTTTTGATAAGAAACCGGCGCTAGTAGCACACCGCTGGCGCCAGCTTGCTGGGCACTTTCCGCATTGGCTAGCACATCGCGGGTACGTAACGCACCAACGCCTAAAATTACAGGTACGCCGCCTGCATTTTCGACGCTTAACCGGGCAACACGAGCACGTTCTTTACAGCTTAAATAAGCGTAACTGCCGGTTGAGCCCAGCACGCCAATGGAATCAACGCCTGCCCCAGCCAAGTGCTCTACTAAACGAATAAACTCGTTCTCTTGGATACCCTGTTCGTTCATGGGGGTTAACGGAAATGCACTTAAGCCGGTGAACATCGTGGATATTCCTTTTATGAGGTCCTTCATTAGTGTTCTCGAACACACTTAGCTATTAGGTAGCCGTGTTCTTTAGTAAGCCATAGGTAATTTATACTTAACAATTAATTATAAGTAGCTTCACATGTTAACGCCAATGAGCTTTCTAGGCCTTCCCTCGATCTATCGGTTTACGTTCCTCCCCCTGCAAAAGTCATGAATTTGTTGTAGTGTTGGGAAATTAACTACGTCGAAATGGCATAATGGTGTTTTTTCTAATGTATTTTGTTTAAGTTTTCAAAAGATGCTTGACAAAAAATATAACGCTCAGAAGAGCTCAGGGAGACAATGTCATCAAGTCTTATACACTTTATGCGCGGCACATGTCTGCATGGTGCATAAACCTGACACCCAGTAACCATCGGAACAACAACCCACAATGAGGGTATTCGTTATAACCCGCGACATGGTTCGACGAACTGCCAGGGTGAAGGTGGTGACTTTACTGATGGCCTATTTTGTGTTGGCTACCGCTCAGGTTATTGCCCGAGAACCGCCCGTGTTATTGGTAGCGAACCCCAGTGTCACTACCCACTGGTTGAACCAGGATACTACTCGCGCCATCTTCGCCATGCGGCAACGTACTTGGCCAGACGGACAAGCAGTGCGAGTTTTTGTGCTCGATAGTAGCGACCCTGTGCATGCTCGCTTTACTAAGAAACAGTTATCCGTTTATCCACACCAATTACAGTTGGCCTGGGATCGCATGGTGTTCTCCGGTACGGGTCAAGCACCCAACCGAGTGAGCACCCAAGCGGAAATGCGCGATAGGATCGCCAGCACACCCGGCGCTTTAGGATATCTTGAAAGGGAGTATGTGGATGATAGTATCCAAGTTATTTCAATGGATTGAATATCGTATAACCGCGATTACAGTAAGCATATTTGCTTTGATTTCATCCTCTCATGTTATGGGTGATGATAGCGTCATGGGCTCTTTTCAAGTTCACGGTTTTCTTAGCCAAGCGTTAGTCATTACGGACGATAACAATTTTTTTGGACCTAGTAGTGAAGATAATGGAAGTTTTGAGTTCACCGAAATTGGTCTTAATGCATCGTTACGGCCTCACCAGGATGTACTACTTGCCGCTCAAGTTTTAAGCCGTAATGCAGGTGGGGATCTGACCGATGCAACCCCAAAACTAGATTACGGGCTCATCGATTATCAAATGATTTCAAACCAGCAACGCACTTTTGGCGTCCAGCTAGGTAGGTTTAAAAACCCCTTTGGTTTTTATAACCAAACTAGAGATGTTGCTTTTACTCGGCCAAGTATTTTGCTGCCTCAATCAATTTATTTTGATCGTACTCGATCAATAGGTATTGCCGCTGACGGGCTTAGTATTTACTTAGATGAAAGAATACCTACTGGTTCTATACGATTTAGAAGTGGTATAGGGCGCCCGCAGACAGATTCAGACCTAGCAGGACAAGTTTTTGCTGGCAATGTAAGTTCTGATGTATCTGCAAGCGATTATTCTTTAATAGCTCAACTTTTATATGAAAACAGTAATAACAATTTTGTAGCTGCAATTAGTGCAGCGGATGTCAGATTGGATACAGTTTTCCCAGAAGGGTCAGGTGATTTTAGTTTCCAGCCTTGGATTGCTTCTATTCAATATAATCAAGAACTATGGAGTTTAACGGCCGAATACGCTTTTAGAAAGCAGTCTCTACAAGGTAATACAATACCAAGATCTTTTGAGATCATGGGGCAAAGCTGGTATTTACAGTATCAACGTAGGGTTAATCAGAATTGGAGCTGGCTTATCAGATACGATAGTTTAACTAATAACAACAACGATCGCTCGGGAAAGACGTATGCAGCCAACGAATTAGGGGCTGCGCACTCCCAGTTTGCAGAGGACATAACATTTGGCCTTCAATGGACACCCCATCCACGAGTAATGCTCGCAAGCGAGTACCATCATGTGGATGGCACGGGTTGGTTACCCCATCAAGATAATCCAACCCCCGCAGAGAACAAACGACATTGGAATATGTGGTTGTTTCAGCTGTCGCTACGCTTCTAACGTATTATTAATTCTGCCTAGGAAGTTGCAGCGATGAAAACTCCCATTCCTATTAGAATACCTCAGCATCTTAGTCTTACATGGCGCGTTATTGCATTAAGTAGCCTACTGCTATTAGTGCTAATGATTTTATTCACTTGGCTCGGCCATGAAAATCTTACTCGCCAATTTCAAGAAAGTCGTTTTCAACACCATGAAAGGCAACAACGTGAGATCCGGCTAGCACTACAAAGGGCGTCTGAAAATCTACGCCAATTAGCAGGTTTAACTGCAGCTTCTACAGGACTTGGCTACCCTTTCCAAGAAGGTAACCTGAACGAGCTTGAAGGTATATTAAATGCCCAATGGCCTTCCCTGCAGCTCGAAGCGGGGATCGACGGAATTCTTGTGGTTGATATAAATGGTCAAACATTAGGTAACTGGGGTAGTAATGACACTAAAAATAGCTTGCCAATACAAAGCTGGATCAATCAGGTTTTAAATAATGAGGTGCCGTTAACGACCCTACGCTGCACTACCAGTTGCCAGCAATTTGCGGCAGTACCTGTATTGGTAGAAGGAGAAAGCGTTGGGATGGTGGTCCTATCTCGCTCGCTAGCAGATGTCATGCGACAAGCGAAAGAAGTGTCTAATAGCGAAATAGCGACGATGGTAACAGGCTCTATAGAAGCAAGCACTTTAGCCCATGCACGTCAGTTGGATGCTTGGAATGGCCACCTTGTTGCGTTGACCCATGAAGAATTGAGCCTAGCCCTTCTGAAGCGTGTTGCTAATACCGCTCCGTTACAGCGTCTAATCGAAGCACCGCTTAGCCTGCAGCATAACGGAAGAAATCTAGAACTAAGTGCTGTCTATATGGAAGAAGATACGACCAGCAGCAACACGGGTTACTTCCTCCTGATTTCAGATATTACTGACCAAATGAAGGCAATTAACCAGAACACTCGTACCCTGTTAGTAGTCGGGGTGATTGGGTGGCTGGCTGCCGAGCTTTTACTGTTAATGATATTGATGGGGCCAATGGCACGGCTTCGTAGAGTCGCTCGGTTGCTACCACGTTTGGCGAATGGCGGCTTTAACGAAATACGTAACGCCATCCCGGCTAATAGAAGCTTGTTTCCCGATGAGATCGACACACTCGAAAGTACTACGCTTTCACTCTCTAAACAGCTAGAAAACCTAGAAAAAGAAATCGCAGATCGTGGTAATCAGTTAGCAAAGCGTATTAACGAATTAGCCAAAGAGCGTGATTTTGTTAACAGCCTACTCGACACTGCTCAGGTTTTTATCATAGTTCAGGATAGTACAGGCTGTATTAATCGGGTCAACGACTATACCCAAGCAGTACTCAATCAAAGCGAGCCTGCTCTACTTGGTCGTCATTTCGTTGATATTTTTGCACCTGGCGCCCCATCTTTAGTTAGTAGCTTCGATGCTCATACTCAGGAAGAGAAAATTTTAATTACGCCAGATCAAAAATTTCACACTATTGTTTGGTATCACGCGCCTCTCCTTTCGAGTAATAATGAGGATATGTCGCGAATTTCAATTGGGCTTGATATAACCGAACGCAAAGCTGCCGAAGCAAGGTTGGTCTGGCTGGCTGAACATGACCCTCTCACCGAGCTTTATAATCGGCGTTACTTTCAAGATGCCTTACAAAATGCAATTTTGAAGCACACTAAAGGCGCCGTTCTATTGCTGGATTTAGACCAATTCAAGGAAGTGAACGAGTTGAACGGTCATCATGTGGGAGACCGGCTATTACGTGAAGTAGCCCAAACACTTTCGCTTAACCTAGGCCATCGTGGTGTTATTGCTCGCCTAGGAGGCGATGAATTTTCCTTGTTATTAAAGGATATGGATGCCGAACAGGCAGTGGCCATCGCTCAATATATAGTTCAGCTTTTTGAAGGGATCGGGTTTAGAACAGAACAACAATGGTTGCGGGCCACCGCCAGTATCGGCATCGCCCTTTTCCCCACCCATGGGAATTCGGCTGCCGACCTGATGGCCAGTGCCGATGTCGCTATGTACAAAGCAAAAGGAAGTGGAATTCAGCACTGGCATTTACTTTCTAAAGCTGAAAATGCAAAAGACGAACTGCAACAACGGGTTTACTGGGTTGAACGCATACGTAACGCATTGCAAGAAGATAACTTTGAAATAATGGTACAACCTATTATGAGGCTTGAAGACAACGATATAAAACATTATGAAGTATTATTGCGAATGCGTGATGCAGACGGCAGCCTTGTTTCACCCGGCCATTTTATTCCTGTGGCTGAGCAGAGCGGACAGATCATACAAATCGACCGCTGGGTATTGCGCCACAGTTTAAAAGCACTTGGCCAACTACAGCAACAAGGTATCACGCTTGCAGTTAACCTGTCGGGGCAATCCTTACATGACGAAGGGTTAAAACAGTTTCTTGCTGAAGAGCTGGCAAATAGCGGTGCTGACCCTCATCACCTTATTCTTGAAGTTACCGAAACAGCCGCCGTAACCGATTTCTCTACTGCAAGAGGTGTGCTGCAAACCTTTAGAGACTTAGGTTGCCGTACCGCATTGGATGATTTTGGAGTTGGGTTCAGTAGTTTCCACTACCTTGGCCAATTACCAGTGGATTATATTAAAATTGATGGCTCTTTCATTCGCAGCTTGCTGATTAGCCCCGACAGCCGCGTTATTGTTCGTGCCATTGCCGATATTGCGGCTGGTTTTGGCAAACAGACTATTGCTGAATTTGTTGAACAAGAAGATTTGCTGCCAATTTTAAAATCTTATGGAATTACTTATGGGCAAGGTTTTCACTTAGGCAAGCCTTCACAGTTAAAAGAATTAATTTCATCGCGTTGTTAAAATATTTTGACCAAAACAGAAGATGACCAAATGACTTCAAATATACTTTGCGACAACGAAGACACGATAATCAAGCCTTTACTACCGAACATCGACCCACACCAAATAGACAAAAGCTTTAAATTTATAATTGCCAACTCACCTGATGAAAAAAAACGTGCTTTTCTATTACGCCACCAAGTCTTCAATGACGAGTTAAATTACAATATTGGTGACAATAAAAACTCAACTTTTGAAAAGGATTCTCACGATCAATATTCGATACTTTGCCTTCTCCAGCATAGAGAAAGCGGAATGGATGTAGGTTGTTTAAGAGTCGTCATTATTAGCGACACCGCAAATGGATCTACTGAAAATCTTCCCCTAGAAGAATACTGCTCTGAGAGCTTAACAGACCCAGTGTTACACCCAAAAAACCTACCTAAAAATTCTATTTGTGAAGTTTCAAGACTTGCTGTGCATCCATTATTTAGAAAAAAAGCAAAACCTCCGATAGATTTTAAAGAATCTAAAACAAAAGACTCAACTTCAAATAATGACCTTCAAAATCAGTCTTTAATTAGCTTAAGCTTATTTCTATCAGCTACATCAATTGTCGGACTTGTTCAGAGAAAACATGTATTCGCCATGCTAGAACCAAGATTTAATAGGCTACTTAAATGCTCAGGATTACACTTTCAGAAAGTTGGAAATGTTATTAATTACTGTGGAGAAAGGGCAGCCTATTACATTGATCAACATAAAGCAGTGGAAAATTTACCAGAACAGCTAATTCCACTATATTCTTACATCAATAAAGACCTTTCAAAGCAGTTCCATAACTTAAAGTAAATATCAAATTATTACAATTAAACCAGTAAGGCTGGCATACCAGCCTTACTTATCAGCTCTATCAATAGTATCTCTGCGCTTCTGCTTCATTGCTTGTACTAAGAGAAGTAGGCGGTGTCGTTTTTTTTGAAATCATTGACTGTAACGCTGGTAAATTTCTCTAGGAAAAATACCATTGTTTCGGGATAACGGAAGCGTTCTTCAAAACGCTCTTGACCATCCTGTGAGTTTCGTGTCACGCGGGCTTTATAGACATCGTCCGATTTAGATATCATAACGCTGTTCTCGCGGTCTCCATCACGTTTAACGGCGGTTAATGGCGAGCTTCCGTTTAACAGCAATTCCAGTTGCTTGGCAGCTGCACGCTCCTCCTCCGTTGCCCATAAAGGTTGGTCACGGTCACCGTAGCGATACAGCAGAATCACTAACATGACGGAGAAAATGCTGCTGGTAAGCATCCAGGTTAAGAAAACACTCGAGAGTGGCGTGGTGAGCATAATGAATAATTGAACCACTATGCCCACCGCTAAAACCCCTGCCAGCGGTCGCCACATGCGAGGATTCATAAATCGACGCTTTAGGATATATCCCCAAAGCCCCACCACTGCTAATGTGCCCAACAGCAGATACACGGGGGCCAACAACGTTCCGCCACCGACCATCAGAGCAATGACGCCGATAACGAGTATTAAACTGTAGAACAATGCCAATAGGCGATAAGCGCGATCAAGGTTCATAGATATCTCCATTTGTTATTGTTGGCATGCTAATAAGGCCTTGAACTACAGTATAGGCAACCCACTCAATTCTTCACGAATTTAACCACTTAGAAGCGTATTAAAGGCCCTGTGCACCCCGGCGCAGCCAATCATGTACAAACGCAAGCTTACGCCGGGCAGTTTCAGAAAGCACAAAAGGGTATAGGTCCGGCAGCCCCATGGAACGATTAACGTGATTAAGGCCCACGGTGAGTGACGCTGCTACATAAATCAAACGCTCTGCATCTGGCTCTGCATAAGGCTCCCACTGGTGGCTAGGTAGCTCCGGCGAAGAAAGGTCTGATGCTGCAAAGCTATCGGCAATATCGGTTAAATGCAGCAAATGTGCAGCGGTCTCAGCCCAATCTTCGTGAGGATGGGCAGAAGCATACGTGGTTAGATAACGCTCTTTCCAATCAGGTGGTGGTCCATTTTGATAGTGGCGTTGAAGCGCGGCTGTATAATCCTCGCGCTCATCTCCAAACATTTCACGAAAAGCGTTAAGAAAGTCTTCACGTAAGCTAAGCCGCCACCAGAGCATATGGGATATTTCGTGGCGCATATGACCAATCATTGTGCGATAAGGCTCTTCTAACGCCTCACGACGCGTGGTGACCAGTACAGGATCCACTTCAGTCACACTGATGGTAACCACGCCTCCTACGTGCCCCATTGGCACGGCCGTGGCACCCTCGGCGAGCAGATGGAAAACCGGTGGTGCACCGGGGTCTTCGGGGCGGAACCAGTGCCAGCGGCCCAGATTATCCAATACCCAGCGTTTAGCGGCTTCGGTTTGTGCCCAGTTCGGAATGGCGTTAGGAAGATTGGGATCAGGCGCCAACGCAGTCATCGCACAAGAGCGGCAAAAAGCACCCTCTTCGGGTGCTATCCAATTACAACCGATGATTTCTCGATTGATGCAGAAAGGCGGCATGGGCACAAAAGCCCGGGCCTGGGGATCATAGGCGACGGGAGTGCCGTCGGCAGTCGCAAGGTTATCGAACCAAAGAGAGCCAGAACCGACAGGGTTTGAAAATACACGCATACGGTTGAGCTCCTGAAAACGGGGAAAGAGAACGTGATCTTACTTATTGGTCGTTCTCTTTTCCGAATAGCGTGTTCGATAGGATGCAGCGCTTTTTCTTCCATCTCAACGCTTACTTCATCCCCACGCTTACTTCATTTCAAAACCGCGCCGGATCAAGAAATCGCGCATATGGGGGCGCAGCTTGTTATCGAACAACGGTTTAAGATTGTGCGACCAATCGGTGTCTTTATTACTGCTACTGCGAACCTGGTAATAAGCCTGCATGGTTGTGTCAAAGGCCTCTACCTGCTCGCCGTCTTCAGTGTAGTAGTCTTCTTTAAGAATCGCTTCTACCGATAGCCGTGGTTTCACTTCGGGGTCATGGTCGGGGTACCCCAGGCACATACCAAATACTGGATAAACATGCGCAGGTAGACGAAGCAGATCGCTAATCTCCTGGGGATTATTGCGAATGCCGCCGATATAGCAGATACCCAGCCCCTCAGATTCAGCAGCTACCGCCACGTTCTGCGCCATTAGCGCCGTGTCTACGGTGGCCACTAGCAGCTGTTCGGTCATGCCACGTACCACGTTCGCCCCCGTTCGCTCAGACGCTTCGGTGGGTCGCTTCATATCGGCGCAGAACACTAAAAAATCGGCACAGGTAGTTATGTACCCTTGGCCACCGGCCAGTTCCGCGATCTGTTCGCGGTTAGCTGAATTTTTCACATGAATGATGGTATATGCCTGTACATGACTGGACGTCGCAGCACCCTGTCCGGCTTCTATCAGCTCTACCAGCAGTTCCCGTGGAATCTGACGGTCACTGAACTTACGGATCGAACGGTGTGATTTCAGAAGTTTGATAACGTCGTTCATGGGGCCTCGCCTTGGTATAATGGTCGTTTCTAGTAAGCACTACAGTCACATAGCATAGCTCTGTTATCTTATCGGCTCAGATAGCCCCTCTCCAGTTTCCGCCTGCATCAATCCTTTCCACTCCCTTTTCGCCTGCTACCCCAGCGCTCCAAGAATAGATACACCAGGCATGCCAGCACCAGCGGGAAAAGGAAATAAAGGGCGCGATAGCCGATCAAGGCAGCAAGTATCTCACTCGTTGCCAACTGATGTTGAAGCAAGGCGATAAATACCGCTTCAAGAACCCCCAAACCGGCGGGAATATGGGTTATCACCCCCGCGATACTGCTGACCAGTAAGATGCCTAGGATGGTGGGATAGAAAACACCTTGGGGTAATAACAGGTAAACAAGCGCAGCCATCAACGACCAGTTAACCGCCCCTAGCACCATTTGCAGCAAGGCTAGTCGGAGCGAAGGGAGAGTGATCTCGTTACCCCGCAAGTGCCAGGTGCGTCGTCGGGAAAAACGACACGCTGCCAAATAAAAAAGGCACACGAGTAATAAACCCGCGCCGATGAATCGCAACCCTAGCATGCCGACTTGCCAGTGTTCAGGCAAATCAATCAGCCCAAGAGAGAATATAATGCCGGCGAGCAGCATGTAGCCCAGCCAATTGGTGGTCAGGCTCACGCTTAAGACCCGAGTCACGGTCGCCACGCTCAGGCCAAACTTCGTGTATAGCCGATAGCGAAAGGCAATACCGCCAACCCAGGCCCCTAAGTTAAGATTAAAGGCGTAGCATACGAAGGCGACCAGCAGCACTTTCCGGACCGGTATTTCATGACCGGTATAAAACTTGCCCAGCAGGTCGTAGCTGCTGAAGACGATAAAGCTGGCGGCAGTAATCCCTAGCCCCATTAGCATCAAGGCGAGGCTGTACCCCCGCAGCGTTTCGAATACCGCGTTCCAGTCTACATTCCGAATCATTGAAAAGAGCAAGACAACGACCAGGATGAAGAACAGTATCGTGACGCCACGCTTCAGCCAAGGGACCCACACATTACGTTGCTTAGAGGGGGCATTACGCGTGTTGTTACTGCTTGGCTCCATTCTGGCTCACTCCTGTGCACGCTTGTTTTTTTGCGTGTTAGGGTTCTGCGACATGGGTGTCAACGTCTCCATCCGAGCCACATGAGCCGGCAGCCAACCCATGCGCTTAGGAAAGTGGCGCAGAAAATGAAAGCTCACAAACATAAGCGGTGCCCGCCACCAGCGCCCCTTTTCGGCAACTTCGGTTGTTATCCTTCTGCAGCTATGATCGATGAGCGCAGTCAAATGCTCCTGGATCTGCTGGTTGAGTCCTGCGTTGCGAACAAAAAGGTTGGCTTCTAGATTCAATGAAAGGCTGAGTGGATCGAGATTGCTTGACCCCACCGTTGACCATTCATCATCCATTATTGCTATCTTTCCGTGCAGTGGACGCTCGGTATATTCAAAAATCTGGACGCCATCCTGCAGCATATAGCTGTAAAGCGAGCTGGAGAACATACGGGCCCAGGGCATATCAGGACGGCCCTGCAAGATCAGCGTAACCTCGACACCCCGTCGCGCCGCATTGCGCAATTCATGAAATAGTCGATAACTGGGAAAGAAGTAGGCATTGGCAATGAGCAGGCGCGATGTTGCCGAACGAATCGCCTGAAGATAATGTTCTTCGATATCGTTACGGTGACTATTATTGTCGCGAATAGCCAACAGCATGGAGGCGTCGCCAGTGGGCGAAGTCGATGTGCGAATAGGCGGCAGTTCCTGTAACGCCTGATGCTCGACCAGCAGCGCGCCGGCCGCATCGCGAATGTCATTAACGATCGGCCCCTGCACCCGTATGCCATAGTCCTGCTTACCCATGGCATATTTATCGGGTAGGTGATCGGCGCCGAAATTGATCCCACCGATATAGGCTATTTTACCATCCACCACGACGATCTTGCGGTGAAGGCGGCGAAACAGATTGGTACGCATGCCTAGCAGGCGAGGCTTGGGATCATAAACATGCAGGTGGATGCCAGCGTCTGTCAGTTCGGTTATGTATTCTTTGTCCAGGTCCGCCGTTCCATAACCGTCCACCGTGACGTCTATACGTACCTGTCTAGCGGCAGCGCCAAGCAGGGCTTCCTTCAGCTCTTGCCCCACCTCGTCATTAAAAATAATAAAGGTTTCGATCAATATTTCCTCGCGAGCCGCACGTATACAGTCGAACACACTACTGAAATATTGACTCCCATTAATGAGCAACTCGGCTTCGTTACATTCCGTCCATTGGAAATTCACAAGCATATCTCGGCAATTAGTGGTACATGATCCGACAGGTGAGACCAGGGCTTTCGATACAAGGCTCGGGGGCGGCGAACAGAGACATTACGCACATAGATACGGTCAAGACGTAGCAGTGGCCAACGCGCCGGAAACGTCTTGGCCGGATGCCCATAATGTTGCACGAACGCTTCGTGCAGCCCACATTCAGCAAGCACTGCATCTGCCTGGCGCCGCCAGTCGTTGAAATCGCCCGCCACGATGACCGGCTCGTTGCCCGGTATCGAGTCGAGCAGTTCACACAGCAACTTCATCTGTTCCAGTCGATGCCCCTGCCTTAGTCCCAGATGGACGCAAACGGCATGTACCCCGCGTTGCCCGGGGACATCCAGTTGGCAATGCAGCAGGCCACGCTTCTCGGTGTCCTGGATGGAGACGTCCTTATTGTCGTATTGCAGGATCGGGTACCGGGACAACAGCGCATTACCATGGTCCCCATGGGGGTAGACGGCGTTACGGCCATAGGCAAAATCTGGCCATAACGTGTCAGCGAGGTATTCGTACTGGGGCACGCTTGGCCAGTCAGCAAAGCGAATTGCATGCTTTTGATGTTCGCCTATTACTTCCTGTAGGAACACCAAGTCGGCGGACAGCGTCGTCACAGCATCCCGCAGCTCTGGCAGGATATGACGCCGATTAAAGACATTGAATCCCTTGTGCACATTGAGCGTCATGACCTGTAATGTCTCGACAGGCGTGCTATGACGTAATGGCTGTGTTGCAGTCTCTTCCGTGACACTCACCAGAAACTCCATTTCTGTTTCATGACAACCCATCAAGGAAAAGCGTAGCAGGAGAGTCTTGATCTTGCCTTTTACTGGCTTCTTCGCTGCCCTGTTCTGGGCAGGCGTGCCACTTTGTAAATTAATTTTCTCTGGTGAGTGAAGCCATGCATGACGAATCTGCTAGCTACTTGCCTCTATCGACAGTATTTCTCTCTAACGACAGTATTTCGCCACGCACCCCGTGCTGATCTATCCATAACTTGCCTAAGGTTATGGGCAGTTTGAAACGGCGTTTTCCAGCGGCACCAGGGTTAAAGAGAAGCCTGCCAGACTGGTATTCGTTGCGGGGTTTGTGGGAGTGACCATGCAATACCGCGTCGCAAGGCGTTGCTGGATCAAAATCTTCTAAACTATGAACAAGATGCAGATGCCGCTCATTAACGATGAGATCCTGATGTAGCGGCAAACTTGCCGACCACGCTGCTGTGTCAATATTACCTCGCACGCAGTGAACGGGCGCTATTGCCTCAAGGCGTTCCAAGATCGCTTTATCCGCGTCCTTATTGCCCACATCCCCCAGATGCAGGATGAGCTCACATTCCTGTAACAACAGAAGTGCCTCAGCTCTCAGCAACCCGTGGGTATCGGCAATTACACCAATAGGAGAAGCAAGGCTATAACATGGTATAGATAGGCTCATTAGTACGTTCTTTCCGTTAAATTCCTTCTTTTTCGTTAAATTAATTCTTTCCATTACATCGTCGTGTAATAACACATTTGTTGCTTTTATTGTTAAATCGCTACACAGCATTACCCAAACAGGCTAGGTATTTAAGCAAAAGGAAATGCCGCGATGGGAAATGTTTTAGATTTTTTATTGTCTGTCTAATAAGTTAGTCCTCAGCACGCTATACTGCAAAACTAGTGTTTATGACTAACAAATGATGGAATATTAACGACGCCAGGAAGCCGACATGACCAATATCTCAAAAAATGCACCTGGGCAAGAGTGGAACGCCAGTGGCTACGCTCAGAATGCTAATTTCGTCCCTAAGCTAGGCAGTGAAGTCATCAAGCTGTTAGCACCGCAACCCGGCGAACGCATTTTGGATCTTGGCTGTGGCGATGGTGCGTTGACAGAGCGCTTAGTGCAACTAGGTGCGGATGCCATAGGCGTAGACGCGTCAGAAGAGATGGTAAACGCCGCACGTGAGCGGGGTATTACCGCACGGGTTATTGATGGCCACCAACTCCCTTTTGATCATGAGTTTGATGCGGTATTTAGCAACGCGGCACTGCACTGGATGCTTGACCCCCAGGCCGTATTGGCAGGCGTTAAGCGAGCCTTAAAGCCAGGAGGACGTTTCGTGGCCGAGTTTGGTGGTCATGGCAATGTAGCGGCAATTTGCACAGCACTGATTGCTGCCCTGCAGTTCCGTGGCATTAGCGCTCGCGGCCGCCATCCTTGGTATTTTCCAACGCCCCAAGAGTACGGTCGCATGTTGGAAACAGTCGGTTTCAAAGTCGATAGTATTGAGTTGATACCGCGTCCTACTCCCCTACCTACCGGCATGATTGGGTGGCTTGAGACCTTCGCCAGCCCTTTCTTGCATGGGCTTGATGAAGATGTACGTGATGCCGTACTTGAGAACACGTTAACGCTGCTGGGCCACAGCTTACGCGATGAGCAAGGGAACTGGACAGCCGATTATGTACGCATACGCGTTGCTGCTCGTGCTTGAGCTGGCATTGTCGCGTTAAAAAGCCGCCGATAATGATTGTGCTTATTATCGGCGGCTATAAATGATAAAACTCTTTAAAGGCTGCTAGGGTTTAGAATTCATCCCACTCATCAGCAGTCGCTTTTTTACTTTTCGGCACCTGTTCTTTCGACGTTAACTCAATGCGATGACCGGCGTTTGGCTGATGGGAATCATCACTGAGAGTTAGCGAAACGTTGCTGGCAGCATTTTCATCAATACGGAAGGTTGCCATCAAACTGGCCAATTTGCGGGCTTGGTCCTCTAATGAGCTTGCAGCGGCACTGGTTTGTTGCACAAGAGCGGAATTTTGCTGAGTGACAGAGTCCATTTCCGTGAGTGCCGCATTGATTTGCTCAATACCACTATTCTGCTCTTTTGTTGCCGTCGAAATTTCGCCCATCATCGTCGTTACCTGACGAATAGCATCCACCGTTTGTTGAATCGTCTGGCCACTGCGCTCTGCTTGCTCAGCCCCTCCGTTAATTTTTGTGGTGGTTTGCTCAATTAAACTGCGGATCTCTTTTGCTGAGTCTGCGCTACGCGTTGCTAATGAACGCACCTCACTGGCCACGACAGCAAAGCCACGGCCTTGCTCCCCTGCCCGCGCGGCCTCGACCGATGCATTGAGTGCTAATATATTGGTTTGGAAAGCAATAGAATCAATAACACCGATGATATCGCTTACCTGGTTCGAACTGGCCGCAATCTCGCGCATTAATTCCACCGTGCGCTCTACCTCTTTTCCGCCTGACTCTGCTGACTGTGACGCCGCAACCGAAAGTTGATCGGCTTCTTGGGCCGTTTCAGCGTTTTTACTCACGGTCGTCGACATCTCCTCCATGCTGGAAGCAGTTTGTTGTAACGCGGAAGCCTGCTGTTCAGTTCTTGAAGAGAGGTCCTGACTGCCTGCAGAGATATCGCCTGCTCCGCTAAAGACATGCTCGCTGCTGCCTCGCAATGCGATGACCAATTGCTTTAACTTTTCCTGCATGGCCGCCAGCCCACTGAATAACTGGCCAATTTCGTTACGGCCACGATCTTCAATGTTACCGGTCAGGTCGCCATCTGCAATTCGAGCAAAATGCGCGCTAGCATAGCGAAGCGGCCTCACAACACTACGCATCATGGCCCACCTGATAATCACCGCGGCCAATACTGAAATCACCAGAAGAGAAAGAGCAATAACACCAATAATCGTGGCTAGCTGTTTGACCTGTTGAAGGACACTCGCTCCACGCTCGTCGGTATAAGCGATAAACCCACTCATAGCCGCATCCAGCTCGGCACTTAATGCGCTTAATTCTTCTTGCCTGCGCTGGATTTGAAAAGGAGCGGCCTCTAGCAGTGGCGAAATACCTTGGGTCATAAAAGCATCATAAGCGCTGATAATCGCATCGCGATGTGGCGCGAGTGTGCCTTCAGGATTGATCGGCACGGCGCGAAACTCATTAAAACGCGCCTCAGCCTTAGCCGCTGCCTCTACTGCCAGAGCGAGGCTCTCCAGTCCCTTTTCAGGATTACCTTGGGTACTAAAACTCGCTGAACGGTCTAGAAAGGTTTGTGCTCTCAGGGCGTGTACTTGTGTGCGATTGGCTAAGTTCGTGAGCTTTACGTTAGTGGCCGTCAGCTCTTCAAGTGCCTGGGAGCTATTGTGATTGGCATAAAACCCAAGCCCGCTGATCAGCCCAATCATAAGCACCAGCAAAGCTAACGCAGCAGTCAGACTCCATTTAATAGACAGGTGCTTCATCCCGGCGATCCCTTTTTCATTTATAAGTCATCCAGTTAGGTATCGGCCAAGCTAAAGATAACTGAAACGTTTCAGGGTGATTTTAGACGTTTATATAATAGGTAGCGTCAGTATGGCTGATAGCATCCTTATGACACTAAGGCGATTTTAGGACGATAGAGGCTGGCTTTCTGAGCTACATCGACCTGGAGCCAAGCCCCGGCCATGCACTCTAAACGAGGCGCCTCGACGACACCTTGTACACGCGCCCGTGATTGTAGCGTGGCTCTGGTGTTGGCTTTAAGCGTCCCCACCAACTGGCCGTCAATATCGACATAGCTTCCTTCAATATACGACGCTACATGGCCGGAGGCAGCCACTGAGACAGGGTGATTGGGGGCAATGACCGAACCTTCTAAATGCCCCCTGATGACCACAGGTTCATCAGCGATCACTCTACCTGAAATATGCGTAGCCGCCCCAATTCGACTCCCCTCACTAACGTTGTCAATGGTGGGCTCCATCTCGTTAGCGGCGACTGCTTTTGGTGGCGACATCTCTTTAAGCGATACGTCCGGGATGATGAAAGCAGTAGCGACTGGCGTCTGGTATAAGCCTTCAGGCATGCTAGAAACATGCGGTTTTACCTTACAGCGCTTGCCATCCCACACAATCATCATCATTGCGCCAACACCTAGAATAATAAACCATGCTTGAATACCCATACCGCCGCCCTATTGCCTCAGATGTGGTTACCCCAGTTAACGTTATACGCGCTCTGAAAGTTTGTGGCGGCGCGAATAAGCCCCCTCATTCTGCTTAACTCCGGGCTTTATTAAGGTATGAAGCAGATTAAAGTGCTCAATGAAGGTTTTTATACCTATTAAGCGCGCCCAAAGGCGCTCTGGCGTCATTCACCAGGAGTCATCCGATGTTTAACAAAGCCAAGAATGCCCCACCTGAGAATAAAGCTGCGACGCTAATAAAGCCTGATACTCGTTCATCGTCGCCGACAGGCTCGCCAACTAGCAGTGCGCGGTCAAGCCTCTGTGTTATCGGCAGCAACACACAGGTAGAAGGCGATATTAATAGCGACGAAGACTTGACGGTAGAAGGACGCGTCAGCGGCATTATCACGTGCAAACAGCACACCGTAACGTTAGGTACCAAAGGCTATATTCAAGGCGATGTTTTTGCCCATACCCTACATGTGTCAGGTGAGGTAAAAGGCAATTTAGTAGTGTTACATCGGGCGACCATTCACAAAGGTGCGCACGTTTCAGGCACTATAGTGGCCCCGTGCCTAGTGCTAGAAGATGGCAGTGTTTTCCACGGCAGTATCGATATGGACCCCGATAACGATATGCTGAAAAGCGCTTTTAACGATACGTCAGGCAAGACTGCAAAAACGGCAACGTTGAACAAAACCACAAATACGACATCTCAAAAAACATCCACTGTCACGCACGACGAAACAGAAGCGTAAAGCGCTATTGTTTAGCTAACAGCATTGCACGCCTAACGGCGGTGAGCACAGACGGCGCAAGCGGGATCGCGGGGAACTTGAAAATGCCGCCATTGGCCGCTTAAACCGTCGAACGTGGAAAGTCCTTGGTGAGCAGTGCCAGCACCGCTTAATAGCTTAAACGCCTCAACCGCCTGAAAGCAGCCAATCAAACCCACCAGTGGGGCCATGACTCCGCTCTCTGCGCAGCTGAGCGCCTCATCGCCGCTGTCATCAGGTGGATACAGACAAGCGTAGCAAGGGCACTCGGTATCGCGGGGGTCGAATACGGCTAGCTGTCCTGAAAAACGAATTGCCGCACCGGAAACCAAAGGAACCCCCGCTTTTTGCGAAGCCGCATTCACCGCATAGCGGCTTGAAAAGCGGTCAGTACAGTCCAGTACCACATCTGCCGAAGCCACTAAGCGCTCAAGCGACTCGCCCTTGACATGTTGGTCTAATGCAACGATGTCACAAAGCGGATTAAGCGCTTGCATGCTGGCCTGGGCAGAGAGGGCTTTATTTAAACCTATACTTGCCTGTTGATGCGCTATTTGGCGCTGAAGATTAGAAAGCTCGACCTTATCAGCATCGGCAATCGTAATACCCCCTATCCCAGCGGCGGCTAAATAGAGTGCTGCCGGAGAGCCCAAACCGCCTGCACCAATAATTAATGCATGGGCAGAACTCAGTCGCTCCTGGCCCTCGATATCCACCTCGGGAAGCATGATCTGGCGGCTATAGCGCAGCAGCGCCTGGTCATCCATCATCGGTTTATTTATCCTCAAATTCCTCAAAGGCGGGAATATGTAAGTTAAAGCTCTCTTTTACTTCTTCCATTACCACATAACTTTTCGACTCTTTCACGCCTGGCAGTGTTAACACTACATCACCCAACAGTTGGCGATAGGCGGCCATTTCGGGGATTCGGCATTTTAAAATGTAGTCGAACTGACCTGAGACGAGGTGACATTCTTGAATCTGTGGCAGCTTCTCGACGGCACGGCGAAACTCATCGAATACCGCGGGCGATTGCGTTTCTAAGCTGATTTCCACAAACACCAATAAATTGGCCTTTAAAGCGCCCGGGTCAAGGATGGCTTGATAACCACGAATGATGCCTGCTTTCTCTAAACGCTTAACGCGTTCCAGACAAGGGGTTGTGGATAAGCCTACTTCCGAGGCTAAATCAACGTATGAAATACGTGCATTGTCCTGCAAGCAGCGCAGAATTTTAAGATCGATACGGTCCAGCGTTCTATTTTTTGGTTTCATGGCAGGATCCAATACTGATGAATCAGGCAGTTATTAAAGGTGCCCTAGGGTAACCCGTTCATGACCACCCAGGTCACGAACACTTTCAACGTTTTGGTAGCCAGCACTGTTGAGGGCCATGCGTACCTTATCGGCTTGGGTATAGCCGTGTTCAAGAAGTAACCAACCTGTTGCTGCTAGATGGTGCTGAGCAGACTCTACCAGATACAGCAAATCAGCCATGCCATCAGCTTTTGCAACGAGTGCTGAGCGAGGTTCAAAACGTACATCGCCTTCGGCTAAATGAGGATCATCAGCGGCAAGATAAGGAGGATTACTGACGATAATATCGAAAAGCGTCCCGGCTTCATCATAGCTTTCCAGCGCAGCAAACCAGTTGCTGTGCAAAAAACGCGCATTCACCAGCCCCAAGGTTTGCGCATTATGCGCTGCCAGCTCGACCGCCTCTTCACGCACGTCTACACCAAGCACTTGCCAGCCGGGCTGCTCGCTGGCGAATGCCAACGCAATGGCACCGGTCCCCGTCCCAAGATCAAGCAGTCGGCCTGTGGGCATTGGTGCTCGACTAAGCGCAAGCTCTACTAACGTTTCGGTATCGGGTCGGGGAATGAGTGTGTTGGGTGAGGTGGCTAAGCGTAGCCCCCAGAACTCGCGCTGGCCGGTAAGATAGGCAACCGGCGTACCCTGGACACGAGCAGCGATTAGCGCATCAAAGCGGGCATGCTCCCAGGATGAACACATTTTATCGCCCCAGGTGTAAAGCCAAGTGCGATCCCGCCCGAGGATATGGCACAACAGCACTTCAGCATCGATACGCGGCGAGGGTGACCCCGCCGTCAGCAACCGTTGGGCAGCCTGCTTTAGCAGCGCATCAAGCGACATTAGACGTCCTGGAGGGCTGAGAGCTGTTCCGCTTGATATTCGTGAATCAGCGGATTAATCACATCATCTAACTGCTCACCGCTGACCACTTCATTTAGTTTATAAAGCGTCAAATTAATGCGGTGATCGGTAATGCGCCCTTGGGGGAAATTATAGGTACGGATCCGTTCGCTGCGATCCCCCGAACCCACCAATGAACGGCGGGCATCGGCTTGTTCTTGGCGCTGAGAATCCACCGCATTGCGCTTAAGTTTCGCCGCTAACAGCGACATCGCTTTGGCACGGTTTTTATGCTGGCTGCGCTCTTCCTGACATTCCACCACGACACCGGTCGGCAGGTGGGTAATGCGGATCGCGGAATCCGTGGTGTTAACGTGCTGACCACCGGCGCCGCTGGAACGGTAAGTATCCACGCGCAGATCAGCTGGGTTGATATCGATATCACCGACGTCATCAACTTCAGGCATGACCGCGACGGTACAGGCAGAAGTATGAATACGGCCCTGGGATTCAGTTGCGGGTACGCGCTGCACCCGGTGGGCGCCAGATTCGAATTTTAGTTGAGCGTAAACACCATCGCCCTTCACCCGGGAAATGATCTCTTTGTAACCGCCCTGCTCACCGTGGCTGGCGCTGACGATTTCGACCCGCCAACCGCGCTTTTCCGCGTAGCGGGAGTACATGCGGAACAGGTCGCCCGCAAAAATGGCGGCCTCGTCGCCGCCGGTACCGGCGCGTACTTCCAAAAACACCCCACGCCCATCATCAGGGTCTTTCGGCACCAGCAGGCGCTTAAGCTCGATATCTAATTCTGCTAACCGCTCACGCCCTTCGCTTAGTTCCATCTCTGCCAACTCGCGCATGTCAGCGTCGCTATCGCGGCTGAGCTGCTCGGCTTCATCCATATTGGTTTCGATGTCACGGTAGCGCTGCCAAGCTGCCACCAACTCCTCTAGCTCGGCGTATTCTCGTGAATAATCCCGAAAACGCTGCTGGTTATTGATCACGTCAGGGTCCGACAGCAGCATCGCCAGCTCTTCAAAGCGTTCCGTAAAGCTGTCTAAGCGTTGGCGCAGAGTCTCTTTCATGCGGGCGTATCATCCTTCTGGCGGTTAACCGTGGGCGCGAGGGTAGTCTCAAAGGCTGGTTTTGTGGGTAGCAGCAGGCGCGTTGCTGCATTTAATAGCTCGTGTTGCTCCTCAGACGCCGCATCGCGTATCGCTTGCGTGGGCTGGTGGAGCAAACGGTTGGTCAATTGATGCGCCAAGCGCTCAATGACTTTAGCAGGGTCTTCACCGCGGGCAAGCCGCTCTAGCGCTTGGTCACGAGAAAGATCACGCAGCGCTTCGCCATGCTGGCGGTAATCGCGTATCAGTTCACCGCCGTTGCGAATACGTCGTTCATGTTGCCAACTGCCCACACCGTGTTCAATCAGCGACTCCGCTTGATCAGCGGCGACCTGGCGATGACGGCGATTCTCTTGAATCACCTCTTCCAAATCATCAACGGTGTAGAGGAAGACATCCGCTAACTCGCCCACTTCAGGTTCGATATCGCGGGGCACCGCGATATCCACCATAAAGACCGGCCGATGGCGACGTTTTTTCAGCGCGCGCTCAACCATCCCTTTGCCGAGAATGGGTAAAGGCGCTGCGGTGGATGAGATAACGATATCGGCATATTCAAGCGCGTCGGGAATTTCTTGCAGGGTGATCGCGGTTCCCCCTAAGGGGCCTGCGACTAATTCGGCGCGCTCACGAGTGCGATTGGCGACGGTAAGCTGGCGAACGCCCGCTTCGTGTAAATGACGTGCCACCAGCTCTATGGTTTCCCCCGCACCAATCAACAGTGCGCGAGAACGACTGAAATCGTCAAATATCCGGCTGGCCATGCTGACAGCAGCATAGGCGACTGAAACAGGGTTCTTACCAATTCCTGTTTCGGTACGCACTTGCTTGGCCACCGCAAACGTGTGCTGAAATAAACGCTCCAGCTCGCCGCCCAACCCTTTAGATTGGCGTGCCTGTTGATAGGCATCCTTCAACTGGCCCAGAATCTGCGGTTCCCCCAACACCATGGAATCCAGGCCAACCGCTACGCGCATTAAATGGCGCGCCGCATCGTTGTCTAAATAATGGTAGGCACAGCGCGTCAGCTCATCGACGCGTAAATTGTGAAAGCGTCCGAGCCAATTCAGTACCGCCTGCTCGCCAGCCGAATCCGTGACACAATAAAGCTCCGTGCGGTTGCAAGTAGATAGCACCGCCGCCTCACTGATTTGTGGCAGGTCACGTAATTCAGCCAACGCGGTTTCAAGCTGCGCTGGTGTAAAAGCCACCTGCTCACGCACGGCCACGCTGGCAGTACGATGATTTATTCCCAGGGCAAGAAGCGTCATGCGTTATGCGTCTTCGCTAGTGTGTCGGACTTTACGCCAACCGCCGGTCTTACTTATAAGCGGCTGCATCGTCATTTAGGGCTTGCTAAAACAAGTCTTTGGCGTGGTTCGAGCGCTGCATATCACTATGCATGAAGTTTGCTGACCACTTTTTCAAGGAGGAACATTCTATCACAGCAGGCTATCATCTGGCCCACACCACTTTGCCGCAGGCAAGCAAGCCGCTATGCTGAGCATTCGGCCACTTAATTGAGAGACGCATGCGACCTCGCTCAACATTTCTGGGCTTATTATTTCCGGGCTCTGCTTTACGGCATTCGACGCTTTTCCCAGTGGCTACCGCTGCGTTGCTGCTAGGCGGCTGTCAAACCTCATCTAGCTTACAGGATGGTCCCTTTGGCATGCAGGTCGAAGACCCCATGCGCAATGCGCCGCCCATCACCCAGGGATTGGATGCTACAGGGCTAAGCACGCTACTCGGCGCTGAACTTGCGGGTCAGCGTGGCGATTATCGCTACGCAAGCCAGGGGTACCTAGAAGCAGCGCAGCGCTATCGCGAGCCAGCACTGGCCGAACGCGCTACTTTCGCCGCCCGCTTTGGCAATGAAGCTTCATTAATAGAAGCTTCCGCGTTACGTTGGCGCGAACTGGCTCCCCAGGCAGAAACACCCAATCGCCTACTGGCGGCTTTTTCGCTACAGCGAGGCGACTGGCTCGACAGTCTGGAGCAGCGCCTTGATATCGTTGAAGCAGGCGGGCATGGCGACGTGACCGCCTTTGCTGAGGTTGCGATTGCTGAAGAGGCACCATTGGAGTTAATCGTTCAGCAGTTGCGTGAACATTTAGCTCGCCCCAATGCCGATCAGTTAGCGCACCATAGCGATGTACTGCTGGGCACGGCCCTGGTTGAAGCCGCCCTCGGCGACACGGCACTTGCCCAACGACGGCTTGATCAGGTCGCATTGCTTGACCCTGAATCCGCGGCTCTATGGTTAGTTCGAGCCCGCTTGGCGTTGGAGACCGAAGATTACTCCACGGCTCAACGCGCAGCTCAGCAAGGGCTGGAACTAGCACCTGACGACGTGCGTTTTATTTTGCTACTGGCCCAGGCGGAAATTCGGCTTAACAACATCAGTGCTGCCGAGGCGCAAACCGATGCACTGCTGGAAAGCCATGGTGGCAATGAGGAACTACGCTTGTCGTTGGCACAGCTCTACCTGGAAGAGGGACACCCTGAACCTGCGCAGCGTCTGCTTCAGCCCCTCATTGGCCAACCTGAGGTGCCGAATCTCGCCTATTACCTGCTCGGCGCGATCACCCAGGCCCAAGGCGATACCGACAACGCCCTTCTCTATTATCGTCAAGTCAGTGAGGGGGAAGAATTTTTGCCCGCTCGCGCAGCGGCGGCGCAAATGCTGATAGAAGAAGACCGCTTGCTTGATGCCCGCGCCTTCCTGCGCATTGAGCGGATGCGCTTTGATAACTACTTTACCGAACTGGTGATGCTCGAAGTACAGTTGCTCGATGAAATGAATCAGCCCGAGGACGCTAATGCATTACTAGACCGTGAGATCGCCCGCACACCCGATGACGCTTCATTACTTTATATGCGCGCTATGCGACGCTGGGAAGCAGGCGACATTGCAGGCATGGAGCAGGACTTACGCCAGATACTGCGCACCGACCCCGACAATGCTGAGGCGCTCAATGCGCTAGGTTACACCCTGGCCGACCTTAACTTATCGGGGCGCTTGCAAGAGGCGTTTGAACTGATTGAGCGCGCTTACGAAGCAGATCCTGATAACCCAGCCGTACTCGACAGCATGGGCTGGGTCTATTTCAGGCTCGGACAGCCGGAAGAAGCGCTGCCCTGGCTTGAGAGCGCCTACATGCAAATGCCCGATCAAGAAGTGGCAGCGCACCTAGCCGAAGTATTGCAAGCGCTGGGGCGTGATGAAGAGGCACGGCAATTGATACAACAGATTATGCAACGAACCAACCTGCATCCTAAGATTGATGACTTGCTTGAGCGCTTTCCTGAGCTAAGTCCTGAGCTAAGTCGTAAGCTACGCCCTGAGCAAAGCCCTGAACTAACGCCGCCAGAGGTACCCTAACCCTGCGCGCCCCTTTAAGTGCACTCATCATGTTACCCTTGCGCCGTACTCACCTAAACATGGAGCCTGTTTATGCCGACACTGACGTCCCCTTCGCCCCGCTGGCCCTTAACGCGGCACTCCTCGCGCCTCTGGCTTGCCGGCTTCGCACTACTTTTGCTCGCAGGGTGTGCCTCCCAGGCTCCCATGGATGAAAGCGGCCGACAGGCAGGCCAATGGGAACGTCAGCAGGCTGAGGTAGAAGCATTCGACACCTGGACACTGGTCGGCAAAGCGGGATTGCGTACCCCAGAAGAGAACGTCAGCGCCAATCTTGATTGGAACCAAACCCCACATTATTTCCGCATGCTGATCAGCGGACCTTTTGGTGGTGGGCGCAACGTGCTTGAGGGCCGCGAAGGGCGTTTTTCACTCTCCAATAGCGATGGACGCTTTGAGGCAGAAACCCCAGAAGCATTGATGGAAGAGCAACTTGGCTGGTCACTGCCTGTCAGCGCCATGCCAGACTGGGTGCGCGGCCTACCTGGCGAAAATGATAACTACCAGTTGGAAACCGATGAACTTGGCTTCCCCAGCCACTTGGCACAAGACGGTTGGGAAATTGACTACCGTGACTGGGAACAGTTTGAAGGCATGTGGCTGCCGCGCCGGTTAATCATGAACTACGACGATGTACGTATTACGCTCGTTGTCAATCAGTGGCAAGCCAGCGAAGAGTAAGGGTAATCGTTTTAATGAACGCGCAGCTGACATTACCTGCCCCGGCCAAGCTTAACCGCATGCTGCATATCGTGGGCCGCAGAGAGGACGGCTTCCACTCGCTGCAGACGCTCTTTCAGTTTATCGACCTGAATGATCATCTGACCCTGGCGGCTCGCGACGATGGCGACATCCAGCTCACCCAAGCGGTCAGCGGCGTAAACCACGATGACAACCTGATCGTGCGTGCGGCTAGGTTACTGCAGCGCCACAGCGGCACCTTGCTGGGGGCCACCCTTGCTATTAACAAGCAACTGCCCATGGGTGGCGGCTTAGGGGGCGGCAGTTCCAACGCGGCGACGACGCTGTTGGGGTTGAATCATCTCTGGCAGTTGAATCTGTCGCTAGAGGAACTGGCACGTTTAGGGTTACAGCTTGGGGCCGACGTACCCGTTTTCGTGCACGGCCATAGCGCGTGGGCGGAAGGGATCGGGGAACAGCTGACATCGGTGACGCTTGATACCCCCTGGTTCGTCATTATTCACCCCGGTATTAGCGTGTCGACGCCCGGTATCTTTCAAGACCCGCAATTGACACGTGACAGCCGCCCCATTACTATGGCGCGCGCACTGCAGGGGGGAGCGCCGGAGTGGCGCAATGACTGTGAAGCTGTCGTAAAAGAGCGCTATCCGCCCATTGCGGAAGCCCTTGACTGGCTTGCACAGCACGCACCTAGCCGGTTGACCGGCACGGGCGCTTGCGTGTTCGCTGCCTTTGAGTCGCAGCAAACAGCACAGGCAATCGCGCAATTAGCGAGCCCACATTGGTCGGCATGGGTAGCGCGAGGACTCAACACCTCTCCCCTACATGATGCTCTGGGCTATTTATAGTCCCGCTCTGGGCTTTTTATAGTCCCGCTCTGGGCAGTTTATAGTCCCGCTCTGGGCAGTTTATAGTCCCGCTCTGGGCAGCTAAAAGCGCCCGGTCAGCGCGTTAGGTTATTGCTGGGGTATCGCCAAGTGGTAAGGCACCGGTTTTTGGTATCGGCATTCCCAGGTTCGAATCCTGGTACCCCAGCCAACCCAACAATGGCCTGCGTTTTTCCCCTGATCCCCAACACTGCAAAGGTGGTTGCGCGTGTCAAAATTGATGGTTTTCGCCGGGAATGCTAATCCCGCGCTCGCTCAAAAAATTGCCGAGAGCTTAGACAGCCGTATGGGTAACGCGACGGTGGGTCAATTCAGCGACGGCGAAATCGCAGTCGAGATCAATGAGAACGTGCGCGGCAAGGATGTCTTCATCCTGCAGTCCACCTGTGCACCGACAAACGACAATCTGATGGAGTTGATTCTGATGGTCGACGCGCTGCGTCGTGCCTCGGCAACTCGCATCACTGCTGTTCTGCCCTACTTTGGCTATGCACGCCAGGATCGTCGTGTGCGCTCCGCACGGGTGCCCATTTCCGCCAAAGTGGTTGCCGACATGATGGTTAAAGCAGGCGTTGACCGCGTAATGACCATGGATCTGCACGCTGATCAGATCCAAGGCTTTTTTGATGTGCCGGTCGACAACGTCTACGGCTCACCGATTTTGCTGGATGACATTGAGCGTCAGAATTACAGCGACCTCGTGGTGGTTTCTCCCGACGTAGGCGGCGTTGTTCGCGCACGCGCCATTGCTAAACAGCTGAACGCCGATCTCGCCATTATCGATAAGCGCCGCCCCCAGGCTAACCAAGCCCAGGTGATGCACATCATCGGTGAGATTGAAGGCCGCACCTGTGTGGTGGTCGACGATATGATCGATACCGCAGGCACACTATGTAAAGCCGGTGAAGCACTTAAGGATCACGGCGCCAAGCGCGTTGTGGCGTATGCAACACATCCGATTCTATCCGGCCCGGCGGTCGATAATATTACTAACTCCGTACTGGATGAAGTGGTGGTGACCGACACCATCCCGCTATCTGACATTGCACGTCGAAGCGGCAAAATTCGCCAGTTGAGCGTTGCAGGCCTCATCGCAGAAGCGATTCGTCGGGTCAGCAACGAAGAATCTGTCAGCGCGATGTTTCACTAATTCGCTGACGATACAGCCCCCTTTTGGGGCCACGGAAACGTCGTCGTCTGGTCGCGGTCGGCGGCGTCTTCCTTACTTAAACTAAGAGGCAATTCCATGTCTGATTTTATCCTAAAAGCCAGCGTTCGTAACGACCTGGGGAAAGGTGCGAGCCGCCGCCTGCGTCGTGCGAACCAGCAAGTGCCTGCCGTTGTATACGGCGGTGAAAAAGGCGCGCAGTCCATCTCTGTCGAAAAAACCGCTTTCTATAAAGCGATTGAAGACGAGTCCTTCTTCTCCTCGGTCATTAAACTCGTGGTCGATGGTAAAGAAGAGCAAGTCGTTGTTCGTGATTTGCAGCGTCACCCCTTCAAGCCGCTGCTAACCCACGCTGACTTCCTGCGCGTTGATGCAACTCACGAAATCACCATCAACGTGCCGCTGCACGTGACGGGCGAAGAGAAGTGTGTAGGCATCAAAGACCAAGGCGGTGAACTGCACGTACTGGCCAACGAAGTTGCGATCAGCTGCTTGCCCAAAGACCTGCCAGACTACCTCGAAGTCGACATCTCTACCGTTGAGCTTGGCACGACGCTGCACCTGTCTGACCTTACCCTGCCGACTGGCGTCACTTCTGTTGACCTGTCTCACGGTGAAGAGCACGACAATGCGGTACTTAGCATCACGAAAGTAAAAGTGCGTGCTAGTGAAGAAGATGAAGACGGTGAAAGCGAAGGCGAAGAAGGTACCAGCGCCGAGTAAGTACCCGTTTAGCATGCTATTGAGGCCATGCTTGCATGGCCCTCATGCTGCTAACAGGATGTTAGAATCAAGCGCCTCGGCGCTTGATTTTTTTTAGGCCCGACGCTGGCGCGGCGTCAACAATGCTTTCGGGACAGTGTTGGTCTTCTGGATATTGTGTATGAGGTGCGAAGATGAGCCAGGTAACAGCCATTATTGGATTAGGTAACCCCGGCGCCGAATATGAGGCCACACGCCATAACGCTGGCTTCTGGCTGGTCGACGCTATTGCGCGCAGCGCCCATGCTGAATTGCGGCCAGAAAAAAAGTTTTTTGGTCATTACGCGAAGATACGTCTAGGTGACCATGAGCTACACCTACTCAATCCTGCCACCTTTATGAATCGCAGCGGTGCCGCAGTCGCCGTCCTGTGTCAGTTTTTCAAACTGGCTCCCGACAATTTATTGGTCGCCCATGACGAACTTGATCTTCCACCCGGTCAGGCACGCTACAAAACCGGTGGTGGGCATGGAGGCCATAATGGCCTGCGCGATATTATTAGCGCATTAGGCGGCCAAAAGCAGTTTCACCGCGCGCGGATTGGCATTGGTCATCCAGGTGAGGCGCGTCAAGTCACTAATTATGTACTCGGCCGTCCTGGCAAGGCTGAACAAGAAGCTATCGTTCGCGCCCTGGATGAGTGCATCGCCACCCTGCCTTTAGCACTTGATGGCGACTGGGCTAAAGCCATGAATCAGCTACACAGCTTGAAGCCCTAGCCTTTAGCTAGTGACTGAAGCCTTTAGCGAGTGACTGAAGCCTTTAGCCAGTGACTGACGGCTAGTTCATCTCGTAGAATGGCGCTTAATTTATCGCCTCAACATTTTATTCTCAGGAACACTTTATGGGTTTTAATTGCGGCATCGTCGGCCTGCCCAACGTCGGCAAATCCACGCTCTTCAATGCGTTGACCAAGTCTGGCATTGATGCAGAAAACTTCCCCTTCTGCACCATTGAGCCAAACGTGGGTATCGTCCCGATGCCGGACCCGCGCCTTGATAAGCTTGCCGAAATCGTCAAGCCGCAGAAAGTACTGCCGACCACCATGGAGTTCGTCGACATTGCCGGTCTGGTCGCTGGCGCTTCCAAAGGCGAAGGCTTGGGCAACAAATTCCTGGCCAATATCCGTGAAACCCAGGCAATTGCCCACGTGGTACGCTGCTTCGATAACGATAATGTTATCCATGTGGCTAACCAGGTCGACCCCCGCGCGGATATCGAAACCATCAATTTAGAATTGGCACTGGCCGATCTGGATACCGTCGAAAAAGCCAGCCAGCGCCTGGTTCGCTCGGTGAAGGGCGGTGACAAAGACGCCATCGCCACCAAGGCGATTCTTGATCGTATCCAGCCTCACGTTGCCGAAGGTTTGCCGCTACGCAGTTTTGGCTTGAGCGATGAAGAGCAACGCCAGGTGAAAAGCTTCGGCTTTTTGACCCTGAAGCCCACCATGTATATCGCCAACGTCAATGAAGATGGTTTCGAGAACAACCCCTACCTGGATATTGTGAATGAAATTGCCGCTGAGGAAGGTGCGCTGGTGGTGCCCGTTTGCAATCAATTGGAAGCTGAAATCGCTGAACTGGATGACGAAGAGCGCTCCATGTTCCTAAGCGAGATGGGCATGGATGAACCGGGCCTTGACCGCGTGATTCGCGCCGGTTATTCGCTGCTGGGCCTGCAAACCTACTTCACTGCTGGTGTTAAGGAAGTCCGTGCCTGGACAATCAAAGAAGGCGCGACTGCACCTGAAGCGGCCGGCGTTATCCATACCGACTTCCAGAAAGGCTTTATCCGCGCTGAAGTGGTTGCCTATGACGACTTTGTCACGCTCGGCGGCGAACAAGGTGCCAAAGATGCTGGCAAATGGCGCTTGGAAGGCAAAGAGTACATCGTCAAAGATGGCGACGTTGTCCACTTCCGGTTCAACGTATAGCGGCTGTCGGCAATAACACATTGACGAGCAACGACGCTTCCAGTATCATTCGCCCCCGTTGAAAGGCTACGTAGCTCAGCTGGTTAGAGCACATCACTCATAATGATGGGGTCCCCTGTTCAAATCAGGGCGTAGCCACCAAAGCTTATAAAAAAAGCCCGCTGACCTTGTCAGCGGGCTTTTTGTTTTAGTGCCGTTCGTATGGGCTAAGCATTATCAACTTAATGTCGGCCGGTTTAAAAAGAGCGTTAGCGCGCGGGTCAGGTACTCAACATCTTTAGTGCCCGCCGTCTCGCGAATCGAGTGCATCGCCCACTGAGGTACGCCGACATCAATGGTGGGGACACCTAATTCGGTAGCAGTAATCGGGCCGATAGTGCTTCCACAGCCCATATCCGCCCGAGTCACAAACGACTGTACCGGCACGTCCGCCTCGCGGCAGACATCACGAAACAGCGCGCCGGTGACGCTATTGGTGGCGTAGCGCTGACTTGCATTGACCTTGATCACTGGGCCGCCGTTAATCGCTGGGCCGTGGCGCTCGTCGTGCTTATCGCGAAAATTAGGGTGCAGCGCGTGGGCATTATCGCAAGAGATCATCAACGACGACTGAATCAGCTGAATCAGTGACTCGTCATTGCCCTTTTCGCCGTCCTTGCCGCCTAACTGGCTGTTAATACGCGTTAGTACGTCCGCCAGAAAAGGACCTTGAGCACCGCAAGCGCTGGCACTGCCCACTTCCTCGTGGTCATTCGCTACCAACAGGGCGCCCTGACTACCATCGCAAGCTAACAGCGCTTCCAACCCCATAAAACAGGAAAGCAGATTATCTAACCGGGCACTTGCTACTAGCTCTTGCTTGACGCCGACCAGCGATGGCGGCTGCACATCGTAAAAGCCCAGCTCGAAATCAACAACCTCCACGGCACGTAAACCATGCTGCTCTTCTAGCCATTGCGCCACTAACTCGACTAACGTGGCCGTCTCGCTTTGCAACAACACTGGCGCCATTTGCGTCTGCGGGTTTATCGGACGGCCACTGTTCACGTCTCGATCAAGATGAATAGCCAAACTCGGTATAGTCGCTATAGCACGGTCGACATTGAGCAACACACTTTCCAAGCGCCCATCAGCGTGGCGTAAATGCACCCGCCCCGCCAATCCCAGATCACGGTCAAACCAGGGCGCCAACAGCACACCGCCGTATACCTGTACACCCAACTGTAACCAGCCAGCGGAGCGCTGCGTAGCGTTAGGCTTTAAGTGCAGCCCAGGACTATCAGTATGCGCGCCGATCATTCGCAGGGATGCCAAGTCAGACTCAGGCAACTGAAACGCGATAATGGCTGAGTCATTACGGGTAACGTAGTAGCGCTTACCCGATGTTAGTTGCCAATTCGCCTTCTCTTCCAGCCGCTGAAAACCGGCTTGCTCCAATCGCGTGGCCATATTGCCTGCAGCGTGCCACGAGGTTGGTGATTGGCGCAAAAAATCGCATAGACGTGTTAAACGATCAGCGTTGAAAGTGTCGGACATGTAAATCCTCATAACAGTAATGATTGAGTCTCATAGCGCAGGCGACCTGCTACAATACTCCCTCGTCCTACGCAACTCATGGGTCATTTGCGTGTCTAGGGAACGATGAGTGTACACAAATCCGGGAGAGCTTGACTGATGAGCTTGTTTGCAACGCTTTCGCGTTCGGTCGCCCTGGCTGTCATGCTGGTTGTTACCAGCCCAGCCGCCTTTGCGCAACTTGAGCCGACCAACGAACAACGCCAGGCGGCAGTGGAAATTGCGGACTCGCTCCGCTACGGCCATTATGCTGATATAAATTTTGACGAAGCGTGGTCGCAGGACACTTTCCAACGCTATTTGGATATTCTGGATGGCCAGCGTGCCTATCTGTTGCAAAGTGATATCGAGCCCTACCGGCATTTAGAGACAGGCATGGCAGACGCTATTTTTAATGGTGATCTGGAGGATGCTTTTGATCTTTACAATACCTTCAGCGAGCGGCAGCGTGCTCGCCTTGAATCACTGCTTGCCCGGCTCGATGAAGGCCTTGATTTTGATTTTGATAGTAACGAGCGTTTAGAGATTGATCGTGAAGAAGCGCCCTGGGCATCCCGCGAAAGCGAACTCGACGAGTTATGGCGCAAGCGGCTTAAAAACGATGCCCTAACGCTTGCCTTAACCGAGCAGGATAATGAACAGATTGAAACCAATCTGCGCCAGCGCTACGAAGGCCAACTGACCCGATTGGAACAAACTGAATCAGAAGATGTTTTTGGCGTATTGATGGCAGCGGTTGCTGGCAGCATTGACCCGCATACAGGCTACCTTTCGCCACGCCAAGGAGAATCGTTTGATATTCAAATGAGTCTCTCGCTTGAAGGTATTGGCGCACTGCTTCAATCGGACGGCGAATACGTTAAAGTCGCAAGCCTCGTGCCCGGCGGCCCAGCAGAACGTGCCGGGGTTTTAGAACCCGCAGACCGGATTACCGCCGTGGGCCAGGAAGATGGCGAAATGGTTAATGTGGTCGGCATGCGCCTGGATAACGTAGTGGATCTGATTCGCGGCCCTAAAGGCTCCACCGTTCGCTTAGATGTAGTGCCTGCCCAAGCGGTCGATATGACCCGCTCGCAAGTCGTTGAGATTACCCGCGATACCGTTAGTCTTGAAGACCAAGCCGCCAGCAGTGAAATCATTGAAGTAGAGCGTGACGGCGAACCTCACCGCCTTGGGGTCATCAACGTACCGACGTTCTACGTTGATTTCGACGCGTGGCAAGCCGGCGAGGAAGAGTATCGCAGCACGACCCGTGACGTTGCCAAAGAAGTCGAACACCTTAAAGCAGAAGGCATAGAAGGCATTGTGCTTGACCTGCGTAATAACGGTGGCGGCGCCTTACAGGAAGCGAACTCTCTGATTGGGTTGTTTATCGATCGCGGCCCAACGGTTCAGGTACGCGACGCCCAAGGTCGTATCCAGCTCTATGGCGATAGCGAAGCAGGCACGCTTTATGACGGCCCGCTAGGCGTCTTGGTGAACCGCCTCTCCGCCTCCGCCTCCGAGATTTTTGCCGGTGCGATTCAGGATTACGGACGCGGCCTAGTACTGGGTACGCCGACGTTCGGCAAAGGCACTGTACAGACGCTTAATGAGCTGAGTCATGGGCAGATTAAGCTAACCCGCGCCAAGTTCTATCGTATTTCTGGCGATAGCACACAAAACCGCGGCGTAGAGCCGGATATCAACTTCCCCAGTCTGATTGATCCTGAACGTATCGGTGAAAGCAGCCTGGATAACGCGCTGGCCTGGGATACCGTCCAAAACGTTCAGTATCGTCGTTATGGCGAACCTGAAAATATGCTGGACAATCTTATTGCGCAGCACGATGTGCGCGCTGAGGATAACCCTAACTTCCGCTACCTGGAACGCCAATCTACGCTTGCCCGCCAGTTGCGCGAGCAGCACACCAGCGTGAGCCTGAATCGCGAACAGCGTGAGCGCGAGATGGAAGCCCAGGAAGCCGAACAGCTCTCTCTGGAGAACCAACGCCGCCGCGCACTGGGGCTTGAAGAACTCGACGAATGGATGGATGCTCGGACAGAAACAACGGCCGGAGTAGCAAACGAGGCAGACGACACCGCCTCATCGCCAGAGAGCGATGCTGAGAGTGAAGAGGACGAGGCATTGGCTGTCGATCGCGCCTACGTGCTCGAAGCAGCTGAAATCCTACTCGACTATGCCCACCTGCAAGAAACCCAGCGGTTTGCAGCTAAGCGCTAATTGATCTGGATACAAAAATGCCGACCTCTCAGAGGTCGGCATTTTTTTGAGGCAACAACGTTGGCTTCATCCTAACGTCACCCTTTCTTCAACAAAGCGCTGCCCGCCTCGTTGGTCGATCACCCATTTTGGTTAAGCGTTTGGTCAGTCCCGCCAACACAACGGCACTGCCCTCACTACCGGCCTGTATAATATCAAGCGCCCAGGCAGGCAACTGAGGCGCAATTCGGTAATAGACCCACTGGCCTTCGCGCTGATCGCTGAGCAGCCCACACTGGCGCAATTGAGCCAAGTGTCGGGATACCTTGGGCTGCGACACTTGCAATGTATGGGTCATCTCACACACACATAGCTCCTGCTCTTGAGCAACCAGCAGCACCAGCATCAAGCGCGTTTCATCGCTTAAACATTTAAAAATTGAGAGCGCCTGGGACGTTTTTACGTTATCCACCATAACCTTCCTAAACCATAGGATTAACAGAACATAGGATTAACAGAACATAGGATTAACAGAACATAGGATCATCAGCGCAGTTTACGACAACAGAGTAGATGCGTAACAGCGAAGGCTATCGATGGATGCACTAACGGCAAAAAAAGAGAAGCATTAATCGCAAGAGGAAGCTAAAACGAAAGTAAGGAAGGGAAAACGTGAGGAATCTGCCATTGGCTCCCCGAGCAGGACTCGAACCTGCGACCCAATGATTAACAGTCATTTGCTCTACCAACTGAGCTATCGGGGAACGTTTACCGTAAGGGTAAAATAAAGCAGAACAGCAATTTGGCTCCTCGAGCAGGACTCGAACCTGCGACCCAATGATTAACAGTCATTTGCTCTACCAACTGAGCTATCGAGGAACATTTAACTTGCTGATGTGTATGAGTGGGAGCCGCTAATTAACGCAATAGTTAACGTACTTAGCGGTTGGCTCCTCGAGCAGGACTCGAACCTGCGACCCAATGATTAACAGTCATTTGCTCTACCAACTGAGCTATCGAGGAACTGCTCAAACACGGTGCGTAGTATACCCATAGAAATGGGCCGGTCAAGTATCGATTATTGAGGAACGCTAGCCGCTGGTTTCCTGTATCCGTATAATGCGCCCATTACTGACAGCGGCGTGGTCATCAAAAATCAGGCCGCACGATAACACTCCATTCATCCTCGTCCCCCGACGACTCATAGATGACAGGTACCGATGGCGAAGAAGCTCTTCATCAAAACGCACGGCTGCCAAATGAACGAGTACGACTCCTCCCGTATGGCGGATCTACTCGGCGAATCTCACCAGCTCGAACTCACTGATAATGAGCGTGAAGCCGATGTCATTCTGTTAAACACCTGCTCGATTCGCGAAAAAGCGCAGGAGAAAGTTTTTCATCAGCTCGGACGCTGGAAAAAACTGAAAGATGCCAACCCCAACCTGGTGATTGGCGTAGGCGGCTGCGTGGCTAGCCAGGAAGGCGAAGCCATCCGCAAGCGTGCCCCCCATGTCGACATGGTGTTCGGGCCGCAAACCCTACACCGCGTGCCTTCGATGCTGGACGCTCGCGGTAATAACCAAATTGCCGCCGTAGATGTCACCTTTCCAGAGATCGAGAAATTCGATCACCTGCCCAAGCCCTCCTCGGATGGTGCAACGGCGTTTGTGTCGATCATGGAAGGCTGCTCAAAGTACTGCACCTTCTGCGTGGTGCCTTACACTCGCGGTGAAGAGGTTTCGCGCCCGTTCGAAGCGGTCATGGACGAAGTCATCCACCTTTCCGATCAGGGTGTGCGTGAGATCAATCTGCTAGGCCAGAACGTTAATGCTTACCGCGGCGAAAACCAGCTTGGCGACGAGATCGACCTGGCCGAACTGATTGCCTGTGTAGCAGCAGTAGACGGTATTGACCGCGTCCGCTTTACCACGTCGCATCCGGTAGAGTTTACCGATAGCCTCGTGGACGCCTTCGCCGATATTCCTGAGCTGGTAAGCCACTTACACCTACCGGTGCAGTCGGGCTCTGACCGTATTCTTAACGCTATGAAGCGTGGCCACACAGCCGCTGAGTACATCGAAAAGATGGAAAGAATCCGCGCTAACCGCCCGGATATCAGCTTCTCTTCGGACTTCATCATCGGCTTCCCTGGCGAAACGGAAGAAGATTTTGAAGCCACGATGAACTTAATTCACCAAATTGGCTTCGATCATTCGTTTAGCTTCGTTTACTCGGCACGCCCTGGCACTCCTGCCTCTGGCCTGCCTGATGAAACACCAGAGAGTGTTAAAAAGCAGCGCTTAGCGATTTTACAAGAGCGCATTATTCAACAAACGGCCCAAATTAGCCGCCGCATGGTAGGCAGCACTCAGCGCGTACTGGTTAACGGCTTTTCGCCGCGCGACCCCGGTCAGCTTTCCGGGCGGACTGAGAATAACCGCGTGGTTAACTTCCGTGCCGCCAACCCGACCGAGCTGATTGGCTATTTTGTGGATGTTGAGATTACCGAGGCCTTTCCCAATTCGCTACGCGGCGAACTTGCCTCACCCGAGCGCTATTAAACATTCCCTTAACATTGCTATTAACAAAGGTGATTGCTCCGGCCCTGGTCGGAGCAGTAAGCTAAAGAATACACACACTAACGAGGGGTTCCCCACTCTTGAGCCAGCCCACACCTCAGGCCAATCGCATCATCACCTTAAGCCTTGAACCCAATGATCCGCAGCGCCTTGCTAGCCTTTGCGGCCAGCAGGACGAGCATCTGAAGCTGATTGAAAGCCGCCTGGACGTGACGCTGCGCAACCGGGGCAATGTGTTTCAACTGGCAGGCCCAGCCAACCGTATTAAGGCAGCGGCGAACGTGTTGGAACATCTTTATCGCGAAACAGCGGCGAGCGAACTTGATGCCGATACCGTGCACCTTTTCCTGCAAGAATCCGGGCTCGAAGCACTGGAAGACGAAGAGGATGGCACCGGCAGCAGCGATGAAGTGATCATGCGCACCCCACGCACCATGATCAAACCACGCGGGCTTAATCAGCAGCGCTATGTTTCAAGCATCCGTGAGCACGATATCAATTTCGGTATTGGACCTGCGGGTACAGGTAAAACCTATCTAGCCGTCGCCGCCGCAGTCGAAGCACTCAATCAGCAGGAAGTGCGCCGTATTTTGCTGGTGCGTCCGGCGGTTGAAGCGGGTGAAAAGCTTGGTTTTCTTCCTGGCGATCTCGCCCAGAAAATCGATCCCTACCTGCGCCCACTTTATGATGCCTTATATGAAATGATCGGTTTTGAGCAGGTGGCGAAGCTGATTGAACGCCAGGTCATAGAGATTGCCCCGCTGGCTTATATGCGCGGTCGCACGCTCAACAACTCCTACATCATTCTTGATGAGAGCCAAAACACCACCCCCGAGCAGATGAAAATGTTTCTGACCCGGATTGGCTTTGGCTCCACCGCCGTGATTACCGGCGACGTCACCCAGGTTGACCTGCCTAAAGGCCAGCGCTCGGGGCTGATTCAAGTGCTCGACGTGTTAAAAGACACGCCTGGGATTGGCGTCACGCACTTTGCCGCCAAGGACGTCGTGCGCCACCCGTTGGTTCAGCGCATTATCGAAGCCTACGATATGTTTGAATCCCAACAAGAAGTAGAAGAACGTGCCCGCCGCGAAGTGCGCCAGCAAGAGCGTGACGCCCGCATGCAGTCGCGTGAAAGCTCTTGGGATAGTTCACGATGAATAAGCTCGCGACGAACGAGATTGCGATTGATCGGCAGGCGGCGATTAACGAACCGTTGCTTCCCTCCCTTACACAGCTCACCCAATGGGTGGGCTGTGTTTTTGCGCACCACCCGGATGACCAGCGCCGCGAAGTGACCATCCGGTTTGTGGATGAGCGTGAAAGCCAGACGCTTAACCGTGATTACCGAAGCAAAGACAAAACCACTAACGTGTTGTCGTTTCCGTTTGAAAGCCCGCCGGGCATTGATTTACCCCTACTCGGCGACTTGGTGATTTGTCATGCTGTCGTAGCTCAAGAAGCTAGCGAGCAGGATAAGCCTCTTGAGCATCACTACGCGCATATGGTCGTGCATGGCATCTTGCATTTAATGGGCTACGATCATATTGATGATCAGGAAGCTGAGGAAATGGAGCAGTTTGAGCGCGAACTGTTAGCTGAGCTGAATATCCCCGACCCTTATGCTGACAACACCCACGCAATCGATAATGATGGCGAAACGTTTTAAATCTTTGAAACGCCTTAAGCATATGCTGTTTGACAGTAGTTGCGTTAAATCATGTAACAGCGAATCTGTTACTGTCAATCTGGTACTATCCCCCGCGTCAGTGGTAAAAAGCTAGCTGACAACGTAGTAAATGAGATAGCCACCGACTGCCCGCAAACGAGAGAATTGACGCATGAGCGAAGACCGATCGAGCAACCTCAATCAAAAATCCTGGCTCGAGAAACTCTTTGGCGCCCTTTCCGGAGACAATGACGAACCCAGCTCACGCGATGAGTTGATGACGTTTTTACGCCATACCGCAGGGAAGTTAAAGCTGGATCAAGACGCCATCATGATTATCGAAGGTGCGCTTGAGATCAGCGATCAGCAGGTACGTGAAGTGCTGATACCTCGCTCCCAGGTGTCGGCTATCGCGCTGGATCAAACTAGCGATGGCTATTTGCCGCTGATTCAGGAAACTGGCCACTCCCGCTACCCGGTGATTGGTGAAAACCTGGATGACGTGAAAGGCATTCTACTGGTAAAAGATCTGCTCCCGCTGCTTTCGCAAACTCAGGCCCAGCGTGATGCCTTCAAGCTCGATGATATTTTGCGCCCAGCAATGTTTATTCCTGAATCAAAACGCCTTAACAGCTTGCTGAAAGAGTTTCGTGACACGCATAACCATATGGCCATTGTCGTTGACGAATACGGCGGCACGGCGGGCATTATCACCATCGAAGATATCCTTGAGCAGATCGTCGGCGACATCGAAGATGAGCATGATATCGATGAAGAAGAGGATATCCGCGAATTAGAGAATGGCCACTTTGCTATCCGCGCACTGACCCCCATCGAAGACTTCAACGAACGCTTTAATACCGAGTTCTCCGACGACGAATTTGATACCGTTGGCGGCCTGGTGATGCAACAGTTTGGCCATTTGCCACGGCGCGGTGAGCATACCACTCTCGGCGGCTGGCGATTTGTGATTCTCAATGCCGATACACGGCGCATTCGCCTGCTCGAAGCCTACCGAGATACCCGCCGCGATGACGAAGAGGATGACGCCCAAGAAGAGTAAAAATCTTAGGCTGCATCATTCGTTACTCTCTGTGTCCACTCTTTCAAATCTTACCGTAGATAGGTTATCGCTATGGGTTTTCCCCCCGCGTTATTGTTACAGCTGCTTGCCGCCCTGGTCGCTGGCGGCTTCACCACCCTAACGGCTTCCCCTTTCGAGCTTTGGTGGTTAGGGCCTGTGGCGATCGGTTTACTTTACACAGGGCTGCACGCCTTAACGCCTGCGCAAGCGGCGCTTAAAGGCTGGTTATACGGTGTTGCGCTATTCGCCAGCGGCACGTCCTGGGTGTATGTCTCCATTCATGACTATGGCTACACCAGTGTGCCCCTAGCGGTATTTCTAACGACTCTGTTCGTAACGATATTGGCGCTTTTTTTTGCCGGTACCTTCTGGCTATACCGACGCTTTATATCCGCTCGTCTCGCTTTTATAAGCTTTGCAGGCGCCTGGGTGCTGGGCGAGGTGCTGCGTACCTACCTGTTTACCGGCTTTCCATGGTTGCTACTGGGCTCTGGCTACGTCGACTCACCGCTAGCCGCCTGGGCGCCGGTTGGTGGGGTGTACCTGCTATCATTATTGGTAGCCCTTAGCGGCACTTTCGCTGCAGAACTACTGTTTCGCCGTCAGTGGTGGGCAATTGCGCCGCTTGCGGCTATTTGGTTAATCCCAATGGCCCTTCCCCAGCAATGGACGACCCAAGCCAGTGACCCCACCCGCGTGGCCCTACTGCAAGGCAATCTGCCACAGCTATTGAAGTGGACACCTGAAGGGCAACGCACGGCGGCGAACACCTATAGCGAACTTACCCGCGAAGTTGCCGATGAAGTGGATCTGATCGTATGGCCAGAAACGGCCCTGCCGATGATAGAAGAGCAGGCCCGCCCGGTCTTGGAGCGGGTGCAAGCGAACCTACCGCCTGATGTCGCTCTGCTCACCGGTATCGTTCAGCGCGATGAACAAGAACGCTACTTCAATAGCGTGATCGGCGTCGGCAATGTCGAGGGGAGCTACCAGAAAGAGCACTTAGTGCCTTTTGGTGAGTACTTGCCGCTGGAAAGCGTGCTACGCGGAGCGATAGATTTCTTTGACCTGCCCATGTCGGCCTTTACCAAAGGTGAGCATGAGCAGACGCCGATGCAGGCCGCGGGTATTTCTATCGGCAATGCGATCTGCTATGAAATCATTTACCCTCAGTTGGTCGCCCGCCGCGCCCAAGACAGCGATGTAATCATGACGGTATCTAACGACACCTGGTTTGGTGCTTCTATCGGCCCGCATCAGCACCTTCAGATGGCACGGCTGCGAGCGCTAGAGAATGGTCGTTATGTAATTCGTGCCACCAGCAACGGCATTACGGCAATTATTGACGACAATGGCCGCATTGTTAAGCGCGCACCGCAGTTCGAAACCACCCTGCTTACCGGTGAGTTTTACGCCATGGAAGGCCTGACACCGTTTACCCGTACCGGCAGTTGGCCCGCCTGGCTTTTGGCAGGTTTGATGCTTTTACCGGGGATGGTGGCAGCAAGAACCACTCGCCAGGGGCGTAACTGACATGCAGCGCTAAGCGTTAAGCCTTTACCAAAAAACGGCCCGACTCCTTTGCAGGGTTCGGGCCGCTTTATTTGACTCACGCTAGCCAACTAGCCAATGGGGCATTTAGGCGGCGCTATTTTTCAGCGTCGCCATAACAATCACGAAACGGTAGCGTACATCGCCTTTTTCCATCCGCACAAAGCCTTCATTAATCTTTTGGATACCAATATCGGGTCGGGTGCACACCGTTACCTCAGCGCCCAACGCTTTGACCAGCATCGCCGACAGGAGCAGTCGTTGCGCGTTTAATGAATAGAAAGCCGATTTCGCGAACACCGCTTATTTAGCGAACACCTGACTCATATCCTTGAACGCTTTGAACTCTAGCGCATTACCGCATGGATCAAGCAAGAACATAGTGGCCTGCTCGCCTACTTCGCCTTTAAAGCGAATATACGGCTCAATCACAAACTGTGTATCGCGTGCTTTCAAACGTTCGGCCAGGGCTTCCCACTCGTCCCATTCTAAAATCACACCAAAGTGCGGCACCGGTACGTTATGCCCATCCACAGGGTTTGTATGAGCGCTCTCCTGGCCTGGTGTTTTGGGCTGTTCATGAATCACCAACTGATGGCCAAAGAAATTAAAGTCGACCCACTGCTCGCTGGAACGACCCTCTTCCAGGCCAAACACGTCATTATAAAAAGCCCGCGCCAACGCAACATCGTAAACGGGAATGGCTAAATGGAAGGGTGAAAGGCTCATGTTAGTCTCCTACTTATTAACGTTCTGAAGAGTGGTTGGCACTTAACGCCGCCACGGTGTATTCATCCTAGGGCGGCTCATGGGAAAATAATATCAATAACTATTTGGCTGATTCACAAAAAGGATTTATCAATGATCCGTGAACTAAAGACGCTGATGGCGGTGGCACAGGAAGGCACCTTTGCCGCAGCGGGCAATAAAATTGGCCTAACGCAAGCGGCGGTCAGTGCCCAAATGAAACGCCTTGAGGAAGAATTGGGGATTGCGTTGTTTGAGCGCAAAGGGCGTGCCGCGACATTGACCCAGCGAGGGCAAGAGACACTGAAGCAAGCCCATGTCCTGCTAACCCTCTACAGTACACTAGGCGCTTCCCTATCAGGCCAACCGGCAACACATCGGGTCAGTATCGGCGCCATCGCCTCGATCCAGCGCTCGCTACTTCCCGATGCGTTGGCACGCTTTCATCATACTTACAGTGATTGCTGCACCCGCGTGGTGCCGGGGCTTTCCATGGAACTGGTGAATCAAGTCGACGCTGGCGAATTGGATATGGCGGTCATTATACGTCCGCCCTTTTCGCTACACAGCGATTTGCGCTGGACGCCCCTTGCCCGCGAACCCTTTAGATTAATCGTGCCGCAGCATATTAACGGCGACCAGTGGCGAGAGCTGATGACAAGCCAGCCGTTTATCCGTTATGACCGCGCTTCCTTTGGCGGGCGTCAGGTGGACCGCTTCTTACGCAACAACCACTGTAACGTGCGTGAAGTATGTGAAGTCGACGAACTGGAAGCGATTGTTAAGCTGGTCGCCAAGGGGGTAGGCGTTGCTCTGGTGCCCGAAGCGATAGCGCAGCAACACTGGCCAGCGGAGGTCCGTGCGATTGATTTAGGCGAGCGTACCTTTCATCGCGATGTCGGGTTGATTCATCCCACTAGCGGTCATTTGAGTGCCCCCGCACGAACGCTTGCCCAATTGATTGGCGAAATCGCCACGCGGTCCGATAATGATGGTTAACGTGTTTGACGTGAGACCAGAGGAGTTAGTGCATGAAGCCAGAGGATCTGGAAAAGTTAGTGACTCGCACCATGCCCTTTGGCAAGTATGAGGGTCGCCTTATCGCCGACCTCCCCGGTCCCTATTTAAACTGGTTTGCCCGGGAGGGGTTTCCCTCAGGGGAAATTGGCCAACTGCTGCATCTGATGCACGAAATCGATCACAATGGGCTTGGCCCATTGCTTGATCCGCTGCGAACAACGCCTAGCCAGCGTGGCGAAAGTTAACGCTGACTGTTGTTACGCGCTTCTAAAGCGCGCTGAAACTCGGCCCGGTAAGCCGCTTCATGGTGCACAGGGTCAGCGGGAAAGCGGCCTAAGGCGACCGCGAGTTCAAAAAAACCCGCCGCGGGTAAACCATCACCCCGGCGGCTGACCACCAGTGCCGCGATGAAAGGCTTCTGCTGTGCAGCGTCTTCGCGCATTAACTGCTCTAACGCCTGGGTAACTTGAGCAATGGTGCGCGGCGGCGTAAGTGCTAGTGTGTTAGCCACCTGCTGATACGTCATCGGCAATGCATCAAGCGGTGCGCTGAGCAGTAGCTGGCGAAGAGCGGCTACGTTATCGGTCATATATATCCTATTGTCATGGTTTAAAAGGATCACCCTGCCAATCGACACAGTATTTGTGCGAAGAAGTAGTTATGCTAAGAATAGTGAAATACGCTGTGGTAAGGAGAGAACATGGTAACGCGACTAACAACGGCACGCCTTCGTCGAGGGCATTGGCTAGGCGTACTGGCTGGCTTAGCCATTCTGCTGGTAGCAGGGGCGGCACTAATGATGGCAGGCGCTGGGCCGGCTTATCGTGGCGAACTTATCAGCCTAGGCGAGGCGTTTAACTTACTGCGTAATGGCGTTTATGTCGCTGTAGCTGCAGTCGCGGTCAGCATTGTCACGCTGCTGTTGAGCATGCTGACTCGTCGATCTAGGCCCGCCTTAATAGCCACACTGGTTATCGTCGCCGCTGCTGCGCTGTTTTATATGCCGTGGCAATACTGGCAGCGCGCTCAACAAGTACCTGCTATTCACGACATCACCACCGATACGCAGAACCCGCCTGCTTTTGAAGCCCTCGCTGAGGCACGGCAAGCCGCGCCTAATGCCGTTGCCTACCCTGGCGATGCAACTGCTCAGCAGCAACGAGCAGCCTATCCTCACATCAAGCCGTTAGTGGTGAATAAATCCCTGCAGGTTGTTCTGGCGGCCGCACAAGCCGAGGCGGAAGAGACTGGCTGGCGTATCGCCAGAATTACCGACCATCAAATAGAAGCCACCGCGACCACGCGTTGGTTTGGCTTTGAAGATGATGTGGTAATTCGCTTAACCGAGCTGGACAACGGGGTGCAGGTCGACATGCGTTCTGCTTCGCGACTTGGGGCCAGCGATGTGGGAACTAACGCAGCGCGAATTGAAGCCTATTTAAAGGCACTGGAAGCACGGCTCAAATAACGCTCTCTTCTCGCCGTTTTTAATGTAAGGAATCTGGCCTGTTGCCAGCTTCACGCGCCAAAATTTGCTCGGCATCCAGGGTGGCGATGGGGACTTGATGCTGAACAGGAATATCGCCGCTCAATTGAAGCGCTTGATAGCGTAGGGCACAAACGCGTAAAAACGAGGTGAAGTTTCCCAAATCGTGCCCGGCGTCGATGGATTCGTGATATAGCCGAGTAATCATCTGTGCCGTGTTCATCCCATCTCGTTGGGCGATCTCTTCAAGAATGTGCCAGAAATAATTCTCCATCCGCACACTAGTGACCATGCCATCAATACGCAGCGAGTGTGTCGCACTTCGCCACAGTTCAGGATCGGCTTGGATAAAGAGTTTGCACATGCGTGTTACCTTTCAGCGTATTTTGCTCAAATTGCTGTTCAAGCTACCAATATAGCGGACATTGGCACAGAGCGCCCGGCGGGGGCCGGGCGCAAAGGTGGTTTTATTATCGCGGCTAGAGTCACTTATTTAACAGCGCCATAAACTGCGCCAGCCATGCCGGGTGGGCAGGCCACGCGGGTGCGGTCACCAAGTTGCCATCAGTCACCGCATCAGTCACTTCCAAGTTAGCGAAGTGACCACCGGCAAGTTCTACCTCCGGCTGGCAGGCTGGGTAAGCAGAGCACTGCTTTCCTTCAAGCACTTTTGCAGCGGCTAATAACTGCGCACCATGACAGATCGCAGCCACGGGCTTATTGGTCTCAAAGAAATGTCGCACCATCGCGAGCACGTCTTTGTCTAAGCGGAGATATTCAGGTGCGCGCCCACCCGGCACTACCAAAGCATCGTAATCAGCGGGGTTAGTTCCGGCGAAATCGGCATTCAGTGCAAAGCGGTGGCCGGGCTTTTCGGAATAGGTTTGATCACCTTCGAAATCATGAATCGCGGTCGCCACGGTATCGCCCGAGGCTTTGCCAGGACAAACTGCATCGACACGGTGGCCGACTGCCATCAATGCCTGAAATGGCACCATGGTTTCATAGTCTTCAGTGAAATCGCCGGTGATCATTAAAATGCGCTTGCTACTCATCTCAGTGCTCCTCTTATTGATCTTATGGTTAATGATCGAGTATTTGAGAACACGCACAGCGTGTGAAATGAGATTAGCAAGCGCTTAACGGCAACAGGTAGTAATTGCTTACTACTCGATAGTTTCTTCTACTACTCGATAGTTTCTTCCTTCTGGGGGAGTGACAGATGACGTTGCCCTGCCGTATCGCTTACACGAAAGCGCCCTACCAGTGAGTGCATATCGCCTGCGCGATCATCCAGCGTATGGCTAGCGGTCGTGGCCTCTTGTACCAACCGTGCGTTTTGGTGTGTGACTTGATCCAGCTGCGAAATTGCCTGGTTGATCTGGTCGATACCCGCCGACTGTTCGTGAGTCGCGCCTGCAATCTCAGTGACATAGCGCGTTACTTCGCCGAGGCTCTCTATGATCTCTTGTAGATGCTTGCTGGAAGCGTTAACAAGCTGCTCGCCTTCGCTCACCTTAGCGACACTGTCGTCTACCAGATGACGAATTTGGGCCGCCTCTTCAGCGCTGCGTCCGGCTAATTTGCGCACCTCTTGAGCCACCACTGCAAATCCACGCCCCTGCTCGCCTGCTCGCGCGGCTTCAACAGAGGCATTCAGTGCGAGTAGGTTGGTTTGAAAGGCGATATCGTCGATGGCCTTAATAATGGAGGTGATTTTTTCGCTCGCCTCTCGGATATCGCCCATGGCTGCCGTCGTACGGGTTGACACATCCCCAGCGGCACGTGCTCGCTGGTCAACGTTGCCACTTGCGTCTTTCGCCTGGTCAGCGTATTCAGCCGTTTGCTTCACAGTGGCTGTAATTTGTTCAAGGCTTGAAGCTGTTTCAGCCAACGAAGCTGCCTGTTGGTCAGTACGCTGGGAAAGGTTTTCATTACCCGCAGCGATTTGGCGGCTGCTGGCCGCAATAGATTCGGCGCTTTCGCGAATTTGCGCCACCATACCTTCAAAGGTATCCATCATGTTATTAAACGCTTGGGCCGTTTGGCCCACTTCATCGTTTCGCTTGAGCTCAAGACGCTTGGAAAGATCAGCGTTTTCGCCTGCGGCACCACTAATGCTTTCCATTTGGTGGCGCATCGCCACTAACGGACCCAGTACGCGCACCATCGTACGCCAGCCAAAGATTGCCAGTAGCGCAATAACAATCAGTGTAACCATAATCAGTAACGAACGCCCGGCATTGGCTAATGACTCGGCCTGGGTGGCGGCGTTATCAGCCTGTTCAACGGTATACGCTTCAACGTTGCTCAGGGCCGTGCGCATCTGAGCCATGGCTTGAGCAACATTAGTAAGCGCCGCCTGCACCTGTTCATGGAGCGCAAGTTGCTGGAAACGAAGTTCATAGACGGCGTTATCATCGGATATCATCAGTCCTTCCAGCTCTACGATGACCTCGCTAAGATTATTAATCAGCGCACGCTGCTCTACCTCGGTACTCGGCGCATCGGCAATTGCCGCCAATGATTGACGAGCAAGCCCAACCTGTTGGGCAATTTCATTGTGACGCAAGTTGACCAGCGCATCAGAGCTCTCCATTTGCATCATTTGGCGGCCAAGGTCTGATAACTGCGCTAAGGCCATGCGAGCGTTACCACTTAAGCGCCCGATATCCGCTTGCGGGGCAAACATATTATCCAGAAGCGTAGTAGGCAGGGTCGTCATGCCGTCTTCGCGCCAGGCTTCCATCAGCTCACGCTGGTCACTGTCACCGCGCACCTGGGCCAGCGCTGCACGTCCGGCAATATCTTCGGCGCTAAGCATCACTTGAGAAATCAGTGTTTGCATCGCACTAATACGCTCGGCCATTTGTGTTTGCAGGCTCAACTCTTCACGGCGTACCGCCTCAAGCGACGTATCGCCCTCAAGCAACGCTTGGTAATGGCTATCCAGCTCGCTGAGGCCTTCTGCGTGATCAACCCTGCTCAGCCCCTGACGGGCGGTTTGAAAACGTTCATCTAATGCGGCTTGAGTGGTGACTGCATCAAGGCCTGTCGCATTCTCTGCGGCAAGCAGATCCGCATGACGCTGACCAAACGCGCCCATCGTTAGCACCATTCCCCGGCTGGCATCCTGAAGCGGTAATACCTCACCGGTAATATAGCGCTGCGAGTCGATTAACCGTTGGTTGGTTGTCCAACCCGTTACCGCCAGCACCACAGCCCCCAGCACGGCTGCCAGGAACAGGCTTATTAACATGGCTCTAATACTTAACGTTTCTTTCATTATCACTTTTCACTTGTGTCAGGGACATACCGTTAACGTAAGCCTTAATATGTCACCGTTAAGGCAACAGGCTCGCCCACTCCACCGACTCGAAACGGCCGTTTGTGATAATGGTTGGCCAAACTGCATCGCTGGCTTGATGGTCATTACGCCCCAGGCTGAGCGGCTCTTCTAGGCCAATATCGACCGACCCTAGGCCAAGTAAGCCATCCACAATAGCGTCACGATCTGGGTTTGCTCCGGCTGCTTTTACACCTTCAACAAAAAGCTTCGCAGCAAGGTAGCCTTCGAGAGATATAAAGTCAGGTTCACTACCGCGTGAATGCGTGGCTAGCGCCTGTCGGTATGCTTCTACAGCGGGTAGGTCGGCATCCAGAGGCGGCACGACTTGGGTAATAATGACGCCTTCTGCCAACTCCCCAAGTTCATCCATTAACGCTTGGCTGCCAACGAAAGAGACGTTCAAAAATACGGCATCCGGTAGGTCGTTGCGTGCTTCACGAATGAAGTCTGCCGCGGGCCCGTAAGTGCCCACAATAATGACCGCCCGAGGTGTCACCGGCGCTTGTAGAATGGTCGCCAAGCCTTGGTGAATATTGCGTGTACCGCGGGTAAATCGCCCATGAGCCAGCGCAGCGGTGTTTCCAACACCATGGGAGGTTAACGCCTGAATGGCCCCATTATAGCCGGCATCACCAAAGCTATCGTTTTGGGTGAAAAAGGCTATTTCCTCAGGCAACACGCCCGCTTCCAAGAGCCCATTGACCATGGCTGCCGTTTCTTGCACATAGCTGGCCCGGTAATTGATCACATAACGATCTGGCGGTGTTTTGCGTAACACACCCGCACCGGTAAACGCGCCATAGAGCAGTGTTTCATATTCGTTATAGATGGGTATGGTGACGGTAGCGGTTGGTGTACCTACGTTGCCGATCGCGGCTAGCACTTCATCTTCTTGGATAATTTGCCGGGTATTGCTGGCAGCTTGCAGCGGTTTGTACTCATCATCCCGGGGGATCAAGGCTAATGTTTCACCGTTTACGCCGCCAGCGGCATTCACCTCGGCAAAATAGGTTTCGATCCCCTTTTGCATACCCAGCCCTAAAGGCGCAGCGCCTCCGCTGGAAGGGGCGACAATACCAAAGGTCAGTGCTGCCTGGGTCAATGGTGAAATCAATAGCCCGGCGAAGAGCGTTATATTGACTAGCCGCTTTTTTAACGGTCTTTTACTTAATAATAGCGTTCCCACTCGTCGCATTGATCTGCTCCTCACTCGCTAGATCACTTCCCCAACCAATAAATGGCGAGTTAGCGTCAAGTGATGAATACCATCGCCTGAACGCCAACATTACCGATCTGTTACTCACTACTATCGGCAGGAGAATATACGACTAAAGATTAATTATCGTTAACGACTAAGTAATTATTGTTGCCTGTTGTGTAACCGCCTAGAACCACCTCGACGGAAACACAACATTTTATTTAAAAATCAGATCATTACCTAAATTAAGCCAATACTAATCAGGCCGCTCAATGGCAAACCGATCGCTAATGCGTATGTAATCGCTGCCCGCTAGACGACCAACCGGCTTGAGAAGATCCATATCTACACGACGGCCGTCCCAAACAGCATCATCAATATGAATGGAAACCACCTGCGCCAGCACTAAGGTACCTGCCAGGGGTTGATCACCGAAACGGATCATATCGAACAGTTTGCAACCAAACGCCACCGGCGCATTGGCAATTCGCGGTACGCTAACGCCTGGCATCGCCGCCTTTTCCAGCCCGGCCAGGGTAAACTCGTCTTGCTCCGGCGGAAGGCTGGCACTGGTGGTGTTGAGCGCTTCAATTAACGCTTCGCTACCTACATGCACGACACATTCAGCAACTTCATTTAAATTACGCACCGTATCTTTAAGCTCACCGCTGCCATTGAGCAGCGGTGAAAACGCCAGCACGGGTGGATGCACACTGGCAACATTGAAGAAGGAGAACGGCGCTAGATTGGCATTGCCGCGTTTATCCTGGGTAGATACCCAGGCAATGGGTCTGGGGCAAATGCTGCCGGATAATAGCCGATAAATCACACCTGGGCTTAAGGGGGATTCATCTAATAGGTAGTCGCTCATTTTGGCTCCTAAATAATGAGTTTCAGAGTACTGTTACCAGAGTACTGCCACTTTATAGCAGCATTACCAGCGTTCATGTGTTTTACAAACATAAGCGCTGCCCAGCAAGGAACAGATGCAATGAAGATTGTCATTCCCGATGATTATCAAGACTGTGTGCGCAGTTTAGACGCCTTCAAGCTGCTAGAAGGGCACGACGTAACGATTTATCACGACACCTTAACCGGGCTGGACGGGCTGAGTGCACGGTTTCATGATGCCGAGGCGTTAGTGCTGATTCGTGAACGCACCCCGATCACCGCCGCGTTGCTGGAGCGCTTGCCCAACCTGAAAGTCATTAGCCAAACGGGAGGCGGCGCAGCGCATGTGGATATGAAGGCTTGTCGCCGCCACGGCGTTACCGTGATGGCGGGCACTGGCTCGCCCTACGCGGCGGCAGAATTAACCTGGGGGTTGGTCCTGGCCGCCATGCGCCATATACCGTCAGAGGTTGAGAATCTGAAAGCGGGCCGCTGGCAGCGCACCTTGGGTACGGGGCTCAAAGGCCGCACCTTAGGCATTTTCGGCTACGGAAAAATTGGCAGCCTAGTGGCACGCTATGGTCAGGCATTTGAAATGAACGTTCTGGTGTGGGGGCGGGAAGGTACCCGCCAGCGCGCTGCCGAGGCCGGAATCGAAGTGGCCAAAAGCCCAACAGACTTTTTCCAGCGGGCGGATGTGCTCAGCCTGCACCTTCGTTTAAACGACGATACCCGCGGTATCGTCAGCGCTGAATCCCTCGCCCAGATGAAGCCAACATCTCTGCTGGTAAACACCAGCCGTTCTCAGTTAGTGGCACCTGGGGCGCTTGAACAAGCACTCAAGGCCGGTAGGCCTGGCCAAGCGGCGGCTGATGTTTTTGATGCAGAACCTGTGTTAGAAAACTCACTGCTGGCACTGCCCAATCTACTCGCCACACCGCACTTAGGCTATGTGGAAAAAGATAGCTACGAGCTCTACTTTGGCGATGCGTTTAGCAATCTGCTGGCCTATATCGATGGTCAGCCGGTGACCAATCTAGCTCGTTAAAAACAGGCGTTACTGCTTGGGTTAAGGACTTAACGACCACCGCCTCTGCGCCAATTGTGCTAGCCTTGTAGGTTCACGAGTCACACAGGGGCCATGAATGCTCACCATTTCTAGCAACGTTACGTTGGCTGACTGGGAGATCGATATCAGCCAGATTCGCGCCCAAGGTGCGGGCGGCCAGAACGTCAACAAAGTCGCCTCAGCAGTCCACCTGCGCTTCGATATTCTGAGCTCTACGCTGCCACCGCATTATAAAGAGCGCTTAATGGCGCTCTCTGATCAGCGCATCAGTAAAGAGGGCGTTGTGATTATCAAAGCCCAAAGCCATCGCAAGCTTGAACTCAATAAAGAGGATGCACTAGAGCGTTTAAAAGAGTTGATTCAAAGTGCCACCAGACAGCAAAAAGTACGCCGCCCCACCAAGCCTACCAAAGGCTCACAGCGTCGTCGCGTCGATCACAAAACACGTAAAGGCAAAATTAAATCACTTCGCGGCAAGGTGTCGGCCTCTTGATGACTACACGTTCTGAACCGCTCACTAAGCGCCCTCTCTCGCCCTGCGTGCAAATATGCCAAATTGAGCCCTCCACCTCTGTCTGCCATGGCTGTGGCCGAACGCTGGATGAAATCGCCGGCTGGGGAAGTATGACCGAGGCCGAAAAGGCCCCGGTATGGGAACGCCTGGAAAGCGAAGGCTATGCCTCCAACGACTAGGGCGCTGATGGCAATGGCGCAGGCTGATGACGGTCACTCAAGATATGATGTAGCTCACCGCAAGCCACCATCGGATCATCGCAGTTGATCACAATATCCGAGTGCGCCAGCACGTAACTGCGGCCGGTAATGGTGTTTTCCACTACTTGATAAGCGCCCTCTTGATGGGTTCCGATAAAAGTGCCGATAAACCCCGTCTCACGTAGTGAAACTGTCTCCAGCTTATCTCCTAACTTCAACCGCCCTTCATAGTTCATTAATGCTAGGCGTGCCGAAGTACCAGTACCCGTAGTGCTGCGGCAAATGACGCCAGGGTGAACATACGTGGTTGAGCGTGAGCGTATATAACCTTCCGTCACCTGCTCTTCAGGCCCCATAAAATGCAGAAACGGCAGTGGCCCTACGTCGCCCAGGGTGTAGTGAGAGAAGCCTCGCTGCGCTTTAATCGCTTCGACTATTTTATAGGCACATTCTGATAGTGCGCGCTCCTCATCACGCGTCAGTTTAAAGCCTAGTTCAGTGGCATCGACTAACGCATAAAAACCGCCGCTGTAGGCGATGGAATAAGTGACCTCACCAATCCCCGGTACTTGAATCGTATCGCGGTAGGTATCGATATAACTGGGCAAGCCGCCACAGGTGACTGACTCCACCACGCCGTTGTGTACCTTGGCTTCGATCTGTACTAAGCCTGCGGGCGCTTCCAGCTTAAAGCGCTGAATGCCTTCTTGCTTGGGCACAATACCGCTTTCCAGTACCGCCGTTGCGGTACATAGCGTGTTGGAGCCTGAGTAGATGGGGTACCCCATCACTTCCATAATGATATAGCCCGCGACCGCTTCCGGGTGGCTGGGAGGTACCAATAAATCCACCGACATTTCCGGAATGCCATAGGGCTCTTCCAGCAGCAAGCGACGCAAACCGTCGGCATCATCGCGCAAGTACTCCATCTGTTCGCGCACGGTGGCACCCGGCAGAATATCAATGCCGCCCGTCACAATACGGCTAACATCGCCACCAGCGTGCGTGTCCATTAATTGGATAGTATGAACATTATGCACTAGCGGCGCTCCTGAGCGGCAGAGGAATTTTCGAGGGCGAACGGAGCACCGTGAGATACCCACTGGGCATCGGGAACAAGCACGATTTTTCCCAGGTAATTGCTGTCCCGGTTAACAAAATAGCGCTCAGCAGCATGTAAGTCGGAGAGTTTAAACGCCGCATGAAGCACGGGTTTTAATTCGCCGCTGCGGATCCAAGCCACAAGTTGTTCGGCCTCTTCCCGCGTACCATGGGAAACGCCAAATATCTGCACTTGATACAGATAAATACGCGTCCACATAATTTCGCTGAGATTGCCACCGCTAGCGCCAGCAATGGAAAGGCGCGGGTAACTTTTACGTCCCTGCATATCGACAATCATGGTATCGATAAACAGGTTGGTCATTTCTCCGCCGACCAAGTCCATCACCGCATCAATCGGTTTACCGCCAGTCGTCTCCAAAACCCGCTCAACGAAAGTAGGCAAATCGCCACGGTCAATGACGGCTTCAGCGCCCAATGCTGTTAGCGCATCGGCTTTGTCTAGCTGGCTTACCGCGTAGGGAATAGCCCCCACAATGCGACAGAGCTGAATGAGCGCGGTGCCCACGCCGCCACTAGCGCCACTGACCAGCACACGCTCGCCAGCACTTACCTGAGCCGCAGTCATCATGTGGTAAGCCGTTTGATAAGAGCACATGCCCATCGAGGCAAGCTCTGCATCATGTAATTCAGGATTGGGGATATGGTAGAACTGTTCAGCAGGAACAGCGATATACTCTGCAAAACCGCCATCAGCGCCATGACCATAGTAATCCGGGGTAAGGTTGATATCGCGACGCTCATCGGCGTAGATATTAAAATCGAGCAAACCCCGCTGACCTATGCGCTCGGCGTCAACGCCCTCTCCCACTGCCACGATGCGACCCGCTACATCGGCCCCTTGAATACGCGGAAAGGTTAATGTCGGCGTGCCCCCCATGGCAAAGGAAGTAACCTCGCCCTTATCCTTAGTAGGATAAAGGCCTTCACGGGCTTTTCGGTCAGTATTGTTTTTTGCCGTGGCCGTCACTTGCACCAGCACTTCGCCCGTCTTGGGCTGGGGTGTAGCGACATCCTGATGATATTCCAACTTTTCGATATCACCATGTCCTGTCAATAGCATGGCGGCCATTGTAGCCGGCACCGTTTGCTCCGTTGCGACCATGAGCTGGCTCCTTAATTGGGTGTATTAACGCTCCAATGACAATAACAAACTCATGCCGAGCGTTAAAAGCCGTATAAACGGCAATGACGGCAACGCTTGACTGCGAGGCCGCCAGAAGAACGAAGCAGTTTAATTATCTAAGCCGCGTTACTAGCTAAATACAGGGACCCCAATCAGCATTGCGTGCAAATAAAAGGCAAATAATACATACGCCACTAGCCCAATTATCACGCTCGCAATGGTTGCCGTTTTTGTAGTGCTAACAGCCGCAGGCGGCGTAAGGCGGTCGCGTTTTTTGGCAGTTTTAAACGACAGGATAGCCCAGATAAGGAAAGCAGCAAAAAAGATAATATCGCCCAAACGCCCATTTGCCAGTAGGTGAGCAAACGCCCAAATTTTCACGGACAATACCATCGGATGGCCAAGTTTGGCCTTAATGGCATTATGAGGAACATACGTCGCCGCTAGCATAATAAAGGCGGGCAGCATCAGCAGTGCCACTGCATGACGCATTCCCATGGGAGGATGCCAGACATAAATCGGATCAAGGCGCATCTGTCCAAACCCGTAAATAGCAATCACCAACCCAATGAAAGAGACCGCTGAATAGACTAATTTCCAGTTAGCCTCGCCTCGCTTGGCAATCTGCTGCTGACGCCAATTTTCAGCAAAGATACGCACAGAGTGGCTGCCCAGAAAAATCAGCAGCCCAATGATCATAATGGTCATGAAAAAATGCTCCCAGTGAAAACGCTAGTCGACGGCATAATGCCTTATAGTCTTGGTCGATGCAGAGGATGCCACAGACAACCGCTGACCACCTATGTATGCGCCAACTTTTTGCTTACTGACGAGCAGATAACTGAGATAGTTTTGCTGTTTTGGGTTAAAACCAATGTTTACGTTTAAACAGCCAAATCAATACACCACCGATTCCCAACATGCCACCCAATACAAAAAAGTAACCGTATTCGTAGCGCAACTCGGGCATATTTTCGAAGTTCATGCCGTAAACGCCAGCGATAAATGTCAGCGGTACAAAGATAGCGGTACAAAGATAGCGGTAATCACTGTGAGAACACGCATGGTGATATTTAACTGGTGGGAAGAAATAGAGATATAGCCATCGAGTAAGTCACCACAAATGTCGTAATACATCTGGGTCAACGTATAGAGACGCTCGAAACGCTCGGCCACATCGTTAATCGCGTGCAGGGTTTCGCTTTGCTCGCGAGGCAAATGCTCATAATCATAAGCCGTCAGTTCTTGCGTAATACCCTGGTGGTAACTAAAGATACGACGCATTTTAACCAGCCGGGAACGATAGGTAATAATCTTGCGCATTAGCACATCATTACCTGCTTCTAACAATTCATCCTCAAGGTCGCTTAACGCCGTTTCAAACTCGAGCAGGCTATCAATATAAAAGCCCGCTGAAATATACATCACCCGTAGCGCTACATGTTCCGGCGAGTGGGCCAGTAGAGCTTTACCATGCTCGTTAAACAACCGCTCAATAGAGAGTGCTTGGCCAGGATGAAGTGTGACCAGAAACCTTTCACCCACAAAAAAACAGACCTGTTGAGGCAGGTAGTTCAGCTCGGCATCGAATGAGGAGATCCCGCGATAAATAATTAGCGTATGGTTTTCAAACTCTTCTATTTTAGGCGGGTGACGCTCTTTATGGGCATCTTGAATCGCCATTGGATGGAACTCAAACGCCTCTAAAATAGTACGCTCACGCTGCTGCGTTTCACCCTGCATATCAATCCAAATATGGCTCCCTGAGGTGGTCTGCCACATTGCCATAAGATGCTCATCGCCCTCGTAACTATCGCCTTCAGGGGTGGTTAAAATAGATCGAATCATGGTCGTCCTTGAATGTTTCAGGCCTTAAGCACCGCTACCAGCAGGATTGGCTATACGTACTTGTGCTTATCCTGTGTGCTTTGCATCATAAACGCCAAGTATTCACTGTTTTTTAGTCATACTCGCAAGCAATACGCTGATTAACGTCGAGGCAATTAACGCGCCTACGAAGGGCCCCAGCGTGGGAATGCTGCCCGGAAAACTCGCCGCAACGACTCCCGAGATAAAACTTCCTTGGCTTAACCACCCTGGAAGGATGGCTCCCAGCAACCCTGCAATGCCTCCTCCAATGGCCGCAATAGGCGTCATTCGTTGCCACAAGCCCAGCAGCACCGGCACTACAATGGCCGCACACAGTAAGTCAGCAATGAGGAACAGCCGCAATACCGATAACCCTTGCAAAGCAATCACCACAACGGGAATCATCAATAAAATCGTCACCCATCGGGCAGCAACGAGTGAAACGCCCTGCTGCTCGCTGCGCGCCACGATCAGGGAAGCAATACCGTTTTGTAACGTATCAACGCTAGAAGCCACCAACGTAACAGCGAGCACTAAGGCGGGCAGCGTCAACCAGACGGGTGCATCGATAAGCAGTGCAAAAAACGGCATCGGCGGTTCGCCTAGTGGCACATCGCGCATAGCGGCCAACATACCCAGACCGCCAATTACCATCACGACCACCACCGTCATTGCGCCGCCTAACCATGCCCCGCGCCCCAGGCTTTGATTGTCTTGTGCAGCCCAAACGCGTTGCCAATAGCCTTGGTGAAACAAGTTCGCTGCGGTGACTGCAATCACCAGCGTTAACGCCACACTAAGCGCATCAGTAACAGGAATAGAAGGTAAAACAGCCTCATTAGGAAGGGCAGGCAGTCGCCACAAAGCCATACTGCCTACCGCCAAGAGTAGTGCCAGCAATAACCAGGCCTGCCAGCGGTCAGTGGCAAGGCTGGCGCGTAGCCCTCCAACCGCTGTATAAACCAGCGTGGTGAGGGCCACACCCATAATTACCAACGCGGGCGGCACATCGGAAAGCAATGCGGTGATTGCACCGATAGCGGTTAGCTCAGCCGCCAAAAAACAGGCCATATAACCGACCGATACCAGCGTAACCCAGCGCCGAACGCCCGAGCCATAGCAAGCTTCAGCAAACTCTGCGATGCTGCGTCCCTCAGGCAGGGCACGGCGGATTTTAGGCCCATAAAGCCCTAAGACAAGGAATGGGAGTGCGGAACCTAACGCATAACCTGACAATGCGAGCGGGCCAACAAAAGCACCAATTTCAGGGGGAGCAAAGAGTATCCATGCCCCCATGCCGGAGGCAAGAAAGGATAAACCAAGGGTAGAAGCTGTTTGCGAATTGCGCGCGGTGACATAGTCATCAAGCGGGCCATCCACCCAGCGAGCCCGCAGGCCTAAAAAAGCAAAGCAGCATAGTGCCGCGCCAAGCACAGCTGATGTTAAGTAAAGCATGTCGCGCTTCCTCCGCCGGTACGAACCGGATCAGGTTCCAGGGTCTGCGCAATACGCATTCTCAGCCCTTGCTAACAGGGCTCCCCTGGCGACAGTGAATGTAGGTACTTATTATAGCGACTATTTTTCAAATGCTATTTTAAGGAATGTGTCGAAACTATCCTCAATCAAAATCGCACCTTAGTAAAGTTTAAGATGAGTTGGCAGCAACCTAACGTGGCACACGCCCCATTAGATAGAACTCTTCATTGGGTGGAGTGCCCGCTAAAGTGACTAGTCGATTCGATAAGCTGAAAAACGCCGCGATAGCACCTATGTCCCAGCAGTCCTCTTGGCTAAAGCCTACTTCCAGCAAACGGGAGAACCACTCATCCGTCATTTCACCTACATCGATGGCGCAGTGAATAGCAAAATCAAGCATCAATCGGTGGCGCTCACTGATTGGCGCAACGTGATGGTTAACAGCCACTTGGTCAGCAAGTAGCGGGTTTTTACTGTATATGCGCACCAACGCACCATGAGCTACCACACAATACAAGCAATGATTACGCGCGCTGGTGGCGACCACGATCATCTCTTTCTCAGCTTTGCTGAGCGAGTCTGACTCCCGCTCCATTAATGCGTCATGATAGGCAAAGAAAGCGCGAAACTCAGCAGGACGATGGGCCAACATTAGGAATACATTAGGCACAAACCCCGCTTTCTCCTGAACGGCCAAAATGGCAGAACGAATGTCTTCCGGCAAATCATCCAGCGTTTCAGGCATATTAAAACGACTTATTGTTGCAGACATAACCACCTCTTTATTGTTAAATTTACTTATCTCACTAAAATGGCTTAGCCGGTGCGTAACAAAAAGCTAGCTTAGCGTCTTTTTTTTAGCAGCTCTGCTCGCCATACTGAATTAACGTTCTGTCATAAAAACCACGCTCTACTCTTTAATAAACAGTTCGTTCAAAGGGACACTGTCATGAGTCATAACGAAGCCAAGGAACATACTCCCGGTCGTCTAAACGAACTGTTTGCTGACCCTTACCGGGCGTTTGAAAATGATACAGACGAGCGTCAACTGCATATTCGTATCATGCTGCATATGTTACTTGCCCGCCCTATGGCACGTGGGCAAATGACACTAAGGGTTATTCATGGCTGGGAAAATGGCAGTTGCGAGCCAACCGACTTACAGCACATAGACTATACCCTAAATGGCGTCTCTGACTTCAAACGCGCAGTACAAGACTTTACCCACGCCTCTAAGCACAATACCCCGCTACCGGCCGATAATGATGCTCTTCTCGCCGCACCGCTCGCCGATGCGATTGCTGACGCAGAAGCAGAAGGCCAATCACTCGCTACCGACATTCGCGAAACCCCAGCACACTGGCCAGCATTTGAGGGGGGATTAGCCCTATACACGCTGTTCAAAATGTACCACCGACTGGTTTATGGCGAAGATGACACCTACCGCTGCTCGCAATGCATGACACCGCTTGGTTTGCGCGAAATACACGAATTCCATCTTGAAGAGGGTGAATTTGCGCTCCTAGCACCCCCAGCCCCGCACTTCATGAGCGAGCTTTCCTTGCTGGTTCTGCATGAAAGCCAGCTCGCCCCCATTGAGCAGTTGCTTGAAGAGAGCCTGCCACTGTTTGATAATTTCTAACCTACTAATTTACAAGTTAGTAATAACAGCCCTGCTTTCGACGGCCTCTAAGGTCAATTGGCCCCGCTTAAAGCGGGGCCAAGGTGTATCACTTCATTTGGTTTGATTTATCACAGCGAAATAGTGCTATTAATACCACTAGAAACATTTTCCGGTTCAAACCATCGCGCCGTCACGGTTTTCGTTTGTGTCCAGAAAGCGATCGCTTGTTTACCATTAGGCCCTAAATCGCCAAGCTTAGAAGCCCGCGAGCCGGTGAAACTAAAGTAAGCGACCGGTACTGGAATCGGCACGTTAATACCAATTTGGCCCACATCGATGTCAGTTTCAAAACGACGAGCAACCCAGCCTGAGTTAGTAAAGATGGAGGTGCCGTTACCGTTGGGGTTGGCGTTGATAAAAGCGATCGCTTCATCGAGTGTTTCAACACTGACCACACACAGAACAGGCCCAAAAATCTCTTCGCGATAAATGGCCATATCCGCGGTCACATCAGCAAACAGGGTTGGCCCTACGAAGTTACCGTTAGGGTAGCCGTCCACGTGAATGTTGCGGCCATCGACCATCAATTTGGCGCCCTCTTTTTCGCCAGCATCGATTAACCGCAGCACCCGATCACGGGCTGCTGGTGAAACCAACGGGCCCAAGTCTGCATCAAGCTGAGTACCAGGCCCTACTTTCATTTTTTGGGCCGCTTCAACGATGTCGTTCAACCACGCTCGAGCGTCACCCACGAGCACGACCACCGAGTTCGCCATACACCGCTGACCAGCGGCACCGAATGCTGATCCCAACAAATTGTTGATTGCTTGACTTCGGTTAGCATCGGGCATAACCACACAGTGGTTTTTAGCCCCCATCATCGCCTGCATCCGCTTACCTGCTGCTGCCGCACGGTTATAAAGCAGCGAACCCACGTGGGTGGAGCCAATGAACGAAAGCGCTTTGATATCTTGGTGATCAGCAATTTGATTGGCCACATCCGGGCCACCATGCACCACGTTGAGCACGCCCGGTGGGATACCTGCTTCATGGGCCAACTCAACTAAGCGCATCGTTGAGCTAGGATCTTGCTCTGATGGCTTCAGAACGAAGGTATTGCCTGTGGCAATCGCCAACGGGAACATAAAACACGGCAGCATAATGGGAAAATTAAAAGCGGTGATGCCTGCGCCTACCCCCAGCGGCTGGTGCATGGTGTAAACATCCACCTCGCTGGCAGCATTTTCAGCCAGCTCACCCAACTGCAGCGAGGTAATCGAACAGGCGTGCTCAACCACTTCCAAGCCACGACCGACTTCACCTTCCGCATCCGGCAGTGTTTTACCGTGTTCTTCGGTAATCAGCGCCGCAAGTTCTGCAGTATTGTCGCGAATCAGCGCCTGCAGCTTGAGCATAATGCGCATGCGCTTGCCCAAGGGAACCTTACGCCACTCTTTGAACGCCTCTTTGGCGCTGTGGATAGCACGCTCTACTTCGTCAGCGCTGCAAAACGGCACGCGAGCCACTACCTCTTGGGTAGCCGGATTGACCACGTCGCGCCACTCCTGGCTTTGCGACTGCACTGGCTGGCCATCGATATACATAGGAATTTCACGGACGGACATAGCGTTGCTCCTGTTACATTTGTGATTATTATTGAAAAGCCATGGCTAAAAACGGCGATTAAAAGCCGGCTGTTAAAAAGATTGTAGTTGCAAACCAAGTGCACAGGGTATAGCAGCAAGTTGACGTAAACGTCAACTAGGTATGATTGAGTAAACAGAATCTGGCGCAAGACGTCAATTAGCCTTTTTATAGAGATGTGGCGCAGGACTTATGCGTCGGCAAGTGGATACTGACTAACAGGTCGTTTATTCGACTCGCCGACGCGCAACCACGCCGACGTTGCTCCGTTCAAAACGTCGTTCCATTCAAAACGTTGCTCTATTCAGAACGATGATGAGCAATGGCCGAAACATCGGCTAGCAGTTGAGTCGAAGTGATGCCTTTTGGTGGGCTAACTAGCGGAGCTACCGTTTAGACTGTTTCGTAGGCAGCCTTAAGACGATAAAACTCTTCTACAATAGCGGCCATTTCATCCGCGTCGTAATCACACAGGCCGCTTACCACTAACTTCTTAGAGCCAACCCCGACGTTTTCACCGGCGGACTCAATAGAGAACTCCAGCCGCGCATCGGCTCGCTTGCCGCTAACCTCTAATGAAGATTGATTCAACGTCAAACCTGGGGAAAAGCCATCCAACCGCTCAAGTGAGAATCCCATGCTATCGTAGATCACCAGTGGCCGTTTAGGGTTAAACATGACCCCATGTTGTTCCATTAGCGGTTTAAGATAGTGTGGAAAATTCTTGCCCGAAAACGCGACATAACAGCGAGCAAACGCTTCCACCACAGCCGGATCGTGGGTAATGTCCCCACTACGCACAACCTGTAAGTAGCATTTACCGCTCTCATCGCAGACATGTATTGTTCCATCATCTGCTTCGCTAAACTTAAGCGGCGTGTCAGCCCCCACCATGTTGGTGAAGCGAAATTCCATTTGCCGCGACAACCCGAACTTCGTAAGTACCAGAACAAACAGTAAGTCACCGGGAACACAAAAACGACGTGCATCCGGATTATGAATAGGGTTGTAGTCACCAGCCACGCCTTTGGCGAAGTGGCTGGCCTGCTCTGCGGAGATCACTACATACTCTCCGCGCTGCGTGTAAAAATCCTTGAACATGGCGTTTGTAGCCTGCCTAGCGTTGAAATCGAAAACCCGTCACTGCCCAACGCCGCGCATAATGCCATAAAACACGCCCCAACAGGAGTCATCTGCTAGGGAAGCCACTATGCCAGACGCGGACACTCGTAAAAAACGCCTCCCCCGCCTGCTATTGAGGTTGTTGGTTGGCTTGCTGTTTATCCTCCTTATCTGGGTAGTTGGCAGCTATTGGCTGCTTAATAGCCAATGGCTACCCGAGCGCATCTCCCAATTTGAAGGCATTGATATTCGCTGGGAACAAGGCGCCAGCCAGCACCCTGGGCGCTGGGAAGTAGAGGGGCTCTATCTAGCCCGTGAAGATGACATATTCCCTATCGCGATTGAGGCTGAACGTGCCACTCTTTCGCTCTCGCTGCTCGCCCTGTTGCGTGGCGAGCTGCATATCGATGCGCTAGATGCTCACGGCATTCGTCGCCTGACCGTTGGTGACATCGCCCTTGAAGCGGAAGGTCAGCTGCAAGTAGCGAATACCACATTGAGTCGCGCTACCCTCGCAATCCCAAATGTTTCAATTGCCATCACTAATGGTCGTTTAGTTCGTCTAAGTGATCAAGCGACGTTAATTCGAGATGTTAATCTTAACGCGGTTGCGACGCTCGACAAGATAACCCCAACCGACACCGCCAGCGGCAAGCTTAATCCCAATCTTCTGGCAGCGCTTTCTGCACAACTTCAGCTGGATGCCCATGCAGATGCTTGGGATGTCTTTATGCCCTATTTAAACGCCCTGCCCTGGCTAACCCTGGAGGGGCGCGGCGCCCTAACGGGGGCGCTTAAGCTAGATGCCGGCGTTTTACATTCTGCGAGTCGTCTTATCCTGGATGCCCCAGAACTTCGCTTAACGGTGAATGAGCAGCGACTAGGGGGCCAAAGTGACTCGCCCCGCTGGCTAATTGCTGATGCGCCACCGCCGCTTCACACCGCTACCGGCAAAGGCAAGGTTCGCTTGGCGGTTAAGAATGACCAATTACATTTTTCGACGCAGCTTACCGATGTCGCATTGGCAGAAACAACACGGGTCGATACACACCCTTATGCAGCGCATGCCGAGCTACGCCTGTCCACTCAGATTCCTAATCAGCGCTTGGATCGGCTTGATCCTCCCTCGGCGGCCACCCTCGCATTACAGGGCGAGCTCACCCGGCTGGATATGCTTAATCGTTACCTGACGTTTGAACGTAGCGATACTAACAGTGAGGCGCCTGATGGCGTTAAAAACAGCATTCATCTGACCGGCCATGGCCAAATTGAGGCCTCGGCCCGCATTCGCGAATCACGCCCGTATGATGCTCAACTAAATATTCAGGCACCGGAACTGGCAGCCGATACGCTCGGCTTTATCGCGCAGGGCAGTGGTTCACTTAACGCTCTTTTGACACCCGAGGAGATCATTGAAGCAACACTCAGTTTTACCGAGGCCACGCTGCATCACCAGGATCGTCTGCTACTTGATGATGCCGATATCAACGTCGTCGCACTAAGTCCCATAGCGCCAGAAAAAGCGCACAAAGAAGCCTCCGCAACGCTTAGTTGGCAAGCAGCACGCCTACCTGATATCAGCGTGCTACAAACCTACTTGGCAGCGCTTTTACCTGCACCCGCGCCATTGCAGTTGCTTAGCGGACAAGCAGCGAGCCACGGTCAGCTCATCATGACGCCCGAGCAGCTCAGCGGGGAGGTCCATTTAACCGGAGAAGAGCTTACTACTCGCTGGCAGCATGGCAAACAAGACGGCACGCTAACCAGTGATATGCAGCTTTTTCTGCCTATCCAACAAGCGGCGATGGATGGCTCAGCGCTGACTATCAGCGGTACCCGGTTGAGCTGGCAAGCAGCGGATGTTGATCAACCTAACGAGCGTCTAGAGAGCGTATTGGTGCTAACCGACGGGCGTTTTCAGCGTCATAATGGGGTGCCTAGCGGTCAGTTTGCACTTGAAGGTAGTGTGCATCGGCTAGGCTTTTTAAATGCGTTTTTGCCTGATGCCCATGGGCTGGCCATCGCTGGCGAAGGCCAGCTCTTTGCCCAGGGTAGCTTTCGTGAAGACCGCTTGCTGGCCCCTACCCGGCTGCGTATCAATGCAGACCAGCTTGAAGTTACATTCTTAGACTATCTCGCTACCGGGCGGGGGGAGCTCACCGCCCAACTGGATAGCGCCGAGCAAGCCCAGCTCTCTCTTGGCATTCCTCGCTTTGACTTAAAGCACCAAGACGATGACAACCCACATTTGCAGGGACGCCATTTTGCTCTCACTACCCAAACGGAACGTTTTAGCGACGTGCTTACATCACCCCAGCCTGAGCACTTCACCACTCGCATTGCTTTGCCCATTACTGAAGTACCCGACTTTACTCGCTATAACCGCTACCTGCCTGAAGGTGCAGGCATCACGCTATTAGAAGGGGAAGCAAGCCTAGCCAGCGAGTGGCTATTGGAGGGTTTAAACGCCCAAGGAGAAATAACGCTGCGCGCCTTTGGTGCCGAGCTGGCGTTGCTGGATCAACAGCTTCGCGGCGATGTTCATCTCGACTTACACCTCACCGACGGAGACTTGGCAACACGCCGCTTTACTGCCGACAACTCATTTTTACGCCTTGAAAATGTCTTCCGACAAAGCGAGGACGGCACCCTGGATGCAGGCTGGTGGGTACAGCTATCTATGGACGAGTCGACATTGGCGTGGGAAGACCCTATTCGTCTGGCCAGCCAGCTACGTTTGGAGATGCGCGATACGGGATTGCTTGCCAGGCTTTTTCTAGCACGGGCCCGGGCTAACGACTGGCTCGGGCGACTACTCAATGTTCCCGACATTGCAGGCACAGCTCAACTGCAGATCAGCGGTGAGCAAATTAGCCTGCAAGACTTGAGACTCACCGGCGGCCCGCTGCTGTTACTCTCAGACGTCACGCTAGCAGAACGCAGCGCAAACGGTGCACTTTATGCACGTCTCGGCGTAGTCGGGTTAGGAGTAGAACTTGAGGATAGCGAACCAATCTTACGTGTTTTCCAGCCACGCCGATGGTTTGAACAATGGCGGGAAGCAAATCGATTACTTAGCCCCTAGGCGTCGAGCCTAGAGCTTTGTCGTTAGCGTTTTTTTCGCTGTCGGCGAATCATTCGTACCCGCTCTTTGGCCTTTTGCGGCGTAGAGAGCGGTGCCGCCGCTTCTTCATGGTTTTTAGGAGGAACCGTGACCCAGGCAAATACCGGCAACGCCAAGTGCCAATGAATAGCCGCCAACCGCAGCCCGAGTGTGACAATTAGCGAGGCGGCAATCGCTATTGTCAAAGGCGCCTCCAGCGCATGCAGCGCGACATAAACGACGCCCCCAGCCATCGCCGCCGTGGCGTAAACCTCCTCGCGCAGCACCATCGGCACTCGCTGGGCTAATACATCCCGGATCATGCCACCGGCCACACCGGTCATCATACCCATCAACACAGCCACCATGCCTGACGTGCCCAGCAACAGCGCCTTATGGGCACCAATAACGGTGAACAGCGCAAGCCCAAACGCATCAGCGATGGGCAAAAACCCACGCGACAGGCGATGGATATAGTGAAACCCCATCAACGAGACACTCACGGTGGCTAAGATGACCCAGAGATAAGTCGGATCGGTCACCCAAAACACCGGCCGAACGCCCAACACTAAATCGCGCAGTGTGCCCCCGCCAATTCCGGTCACTGATGCCAGCACCAGCATGCCGATCGGATCCATGCGCGAACGGCACGCCAAAATCACACCCGACAGTGCGAACACGATGACACCTGTCATATCCAGCCAGTAAACCACGCCCGACACTCGCTTCTCCTTGATGCTCACTATCGATAAAGGCTGGCAGGATAGCACCTCTCCCACCATGCACGGGTGCAAAATTGTTCACTTTTTAATCACCATTCTCTTAATTTGTAAGACATTGACGACACGCTTTGTAAGACATTGCCGCTAGATACCCATCTGGGGTTGTTGTCCCTGGTTAGGTCGTTATCCTGATCATTTCTCATTTAACTTGGCTACGTTTAGCGACTACTTCTGGAGGGGGCATGGCACTCAGCACCGGACTGCACTTTACTGTGACGCTACCCGGCGTTGACGAGATTGCCGTGATCGACTTCACCCACCGTGAAGCCCTCTCCCGACCCTTTGAGCTGGTACTTAACCTCGCCAGCCGAGATGGCAACCTCGATGCCGCCGCGCTTTTAGATCGCGAAGCGAACCTCACTATTTGGCAGGATGGACAGCCCCTGCGACGGATGCATGGCATTATCAGTGAGTTTGGCCGGGGCGACCGAGGTCACCGCCGTACCTTCTATTCCCTAGTGCTGCGACCCGCCCTGTGGCGGCTCTCCCTGCGCCAGAACTCACGGATTTTCCAAAAAATCGACCCGCTCACCATCATTAATACCTTGTGCGACGAACGGGGCATTACCGATGTAAGCTTTGCCGTTACCCGCGAGCCGGAGCAGCGTGAGTACTGTGTACAGCACCGCGAGACTGACCTCGCCTTTATCGAGCGTCTGGCCGCCGAAGAGGGCCTGTTCTACTTCCATGAATTTGAAGAGCACAGCCACCAGTTGGTCTTCGCAGATGACCCTCAGGTACTTGCCAGCGTTGGCGAACGGCCTTATAACAGCCGCGCCGGTGGCACCGCCCCCACCCGCCATGTACTCAAGCTTAGTCACAAAGCTAGGGTCGCTGCCGCTTCCGCCACGCTCAAAGATTACAGCTTTAAAAATCCGGCCTATGCACAGCTACACGAACACCTGGGCCGGGACGTAGAAACACATGGTCAAAACACGGACTACGAACACTTCGACTACCCCGGCCGTTATAAGCAGGATGCCTCCGGCGAGCCTTTTACCAGAATTCGATTAGAGCAGCTGCGCCGCGAGGTCATCACCGCCCAAGCCGAAAGCGACCTGCCCGAACTAGCCCCCGGTGTGCGCTTTACCCTCACCGACCACGATACCGACAGTCTCAACCGCGACTGGCAGGTCATTAGCGTCATTCACCACGGCGAGCAGCCCCAGGCGCTAGAAGAGGACGGCATGGTTGTTGGTAAAGAGCCTCAAGGCGATGCAGCTGGCATGACCCGCTACCACAACCAGGTCACGCTGACCCCTGGCGATACCCCGTGGCGCGCCACACCCAACCCCAAACCCCGCGTCGATGGCCCTCAAACCGCCTTCGTAGTAGGCCCGGAAGGCGAAGAGATTCACTGCGACGAACATGGCCGGGTCAAAGTCCAGTTCCCTTGGGATCGCTACGCCGAACCCAACGACACCGCAAGCTGCTGGGTCCGGGTGGCCCAAGGCTGGGCAGGCGGTAGCTACGGCAGTATCGCCATCCCCCGCATTGGCCACGAAGTGATCGTTTCGTTCTTAGAAGGTGACCCCGATCAACCGCTGGTCACCGGACGTACCTACCACGCCATCAACACCGCACCTTACCGGCTGCCGGAACATAAAACCCGCACCGTTATTCGCACCCAAAGCCACAAGGCCGAGGGCTTCAACGAACTGCGCTTCGAAGACGAAGCGGGCGAAGAGCAAATCTGGCTCCACGCCCAGAAAGACCTGGAACTGCTCACCCTCAATGACCGCATCTAAGAGATCCGCAACGATAGTTTCTTGAAGGTCAATAACGACCGCATCAGCGAGATCGACAACGATGATCACCACACAGTGCATGGCAACCGTTTCGAGCACACCGAAGGCCAGCAGCACCTTACGGTGCAAGGCACGCTGCATATTAAAGCAGGCCAAGCATGGCTCAGCGAAAGCGGCCGCGAACTGCATATCAAAGCAGGCCACAAGGTGGTGCTCGAAGCCGGTGACGAACTCACCCTGAACGCCGGGGGCAGCTTTCTCAAATTGGATGGCAGCGGCGTGACGATGGTTGGCCCCAAAGTGCGTATCAACGCAGGCGGCAGTCCTGGCCACGGCTCCGGCCAAGCGGTGGAAAGCCCACTGATGCCAGGGCATGCGGTGGCGGAGATGCACGAGGCCATACCGCCTACCTCATTGCCCAAGCTAAAGGATTATCAGCTCAGCGAAGCGGCTATCATGCCGCTCTGCGGCAAGATCAGTAACACCCAATGCTCGCGCGAGGATTGCCCATGCCTAGCTGGTTAAACCAACTTGCAGAACGGGGCTGTGCGGCGGATAACCTATCTGTGATAGTAACGGGGCAACGAGGATTTGTGGTACTTGACAAGCGTCGGTCGCCTGAGCAGTGCAGACCACTGCTATCACTTACCGGCAAACGTGATTTTGTCACGCTATTTGCGGGCACGCCGCTTTCCCCTCTACTGGATGCCAGCCCCTGGCTACTTGATATTGAAGTAGGCAGTGAAGCATGGCATTGCGCCGAAAAACTCTGCCAACAGCGCTTAGGATGGGTCTGCCAGCCACAGGCAGATCAAGCCCTGCATAGCATTGCAGACCACTTGCGGGCCCTTTTTGTACTGGATGACCCGCACGGCGGAAAATCACTGATCAACCTGCAACAGCCTGCCGCATGGACAGCACTACTCGCCAGCGCTCCAGCCAGTGTTTACTCACACTGGTTAAGCCCGCTAAACCGAGTCGCCATCACCACACCCCAGGGCCTGTGGTCTATTTGGAAGGCCGATACGCCAACGTCCCCTGCCCCTGGTCGCTGGCAGCTTACTGCAGATATGGAAGCCGCGTTGAAGGAGAGTCAACAGGCATGGTGGTTGAGTGAACATACAAAAGAAATGCTCTCTACCTTGCCCGATCAATGGATAAAACGCATAAGCAAATGCACCCAATATGGCATTACCAAAGGTAGACATTTAGCAAGATTGCTTCCTGCTATTCAACAAGCCGACGAGGACAGCTGGCAGCGCATTGAAGACACCTTGAGTGTCCCTCGCCTAACAGCCAAACAGCGGGTGACAGAAGTGGAGAAAATGTATGACAACCGATAGATCTGGGAGCCTACCTCCACCTCTTTTATTGCGTTCCTATGAACCTGAACCGTTTGAGGGCAGCGTTGAGCAAACCGCTGGTTCGGTCTGTGAAGATAAGTGTTGGGCTGACATCATCTATATCACAGGCACAGGCGATTTCTGGCTACTGACACAAGACGTTGCTGATGCCCTACACGAAGCCTCTGACGAATTGGCCGACTGGGTACTAACCGAAGATCCAGAACAGCGCATACGTCATTTGGCAGAAGATGCAGGCCTCATCGAGTGTTTTTTACCTGCCCGCCCGGAAAACTTCTTCAATGACAGTGAACGACAAAGCGCCAAGGAAAAGCTGGAACGTTTAGCCGAGCTGTTGAATGCGGACAAAACCGAAGAGGAGGAAGAAATCGATGCCGGCCAGCGGGTCAGTGAACACCGCCCGCTCATGGAAAATGGCTGGATGTGGATTTCTCCGCTTATTGTATCCGGCTCCTATGCCTGGGATCGGCTCACTCGTCCTGAAGAAACACGCTTGATCTCGGAACTGCATAGTCTTTATCAAACAGGCACCGATAAAGCTAAAGAGGCTGGCTACGTACTGGATGGCGGTCGCTATTACGGCGCCTGGGAAGAAGAAATAGAGAAAGCACTGGAGACTTATCGTCAATGCCGGGAGAAATTCATCCGCGAGAAGGTCTCCGTAGAAAACCCTGGAGAGTTCCTTTCCGTGAGTGAGGCGCTAACGGAATATCAAGCCTTCTTGAAAGACTGCGAATCCATGACGCCCAAAGACTCTTCCCGTTGCGAGGTTATTGGGGAGTACTTCCAGCAGTCAGCGGAGCAATTAGACGCCGATGTCTCTGCGTACCAAATGAGCATACTCACCCTGGCAACCCTAGGCGTCGCAACGCCTGAGTGGGCATTGGCCGATGTGACGACGACCAGTATGCAGGGGCGGCTCGAACCGGGTGTCAACGGTTTCGATTACTACAACCGTACGCTTAAACAAGCGGTTGATATTTTCAAAGATGTTGAGGATGAACTATCCGAATGGGCCACGGCCACGGCCCGTAGAGCTCAGCTTCCGGTGCATTTATTCGAGGAAGAGCGAACAGAGTTTCAACGTCTAACCAACCAACTAGATGCGCTTTACGAGGCCGCCGAGCAGCAGGTAGCACGCATGGTTCCCCAGCGGGTGCTTTACTGGCAGGCAGATATAGAAGACCAGCGGCATGCGCTTGGCTACGAACGACAATCCATTGATGTATTGGTGCGCAATGACTTCCCGCTAAGGGAGTTTAGCTCCCCAATGGGGCAGCGCTCTCTCAGCCATGTCAGCTTGCGGCACTTAATGCGCGACATGCCTGGTGGCGAACGCAACACACTAGACAGGCAGCTTGAGCAAGATGGCATATTGCCTGCCACCCTATGGGAAGCCCACGAAACGGCCCTATCCAGTTGGCTCGAGCAGCGGGGCTGCCAACGTCTTCAACGACAGCCTGAATGGTTTGAAGACCGACTAGGCTTCTTCTTGCCTGACCAACTTTACACAGCCATTGAAGCCGAAGGCCATAACGTCGAGTCGCTGCAAGATAGTGGGGCCAAAGCCAGCTGGAAAGACTCCCTAGAAAAAATCATTTTCACTGGCCCCAGCCGAGAAAAACTACGCCTGTTTGATGCCAGCGCCCAGGCGCAAATGCTTCGCTTGGTGGGTATGCCACATACGGAGTTAAACGAGGCATTGGGGGTTCACTTTGAAGAGCCCGTCACGCTCATTGAACGCAATGCCACGCTGGAAGTGTTTGAGCTAGAGGAAACGAAGACAGCCTCAGGGGTTAATGCCTCTATCGGCGCGAAGCAAAACAGTGAAGTGGGCACTCAGCGAAATATGGGTGGCCCTCACGATCAGCGCTGGCAAAGCACCCGTGATCCTAATGCTAGAGGAACGAAGGTCAGTGGAGGCGTGAATCATCAGCTCTCCATCAAAGGCACGTACAACCTGGCACGGGGTGAAATCAGCTTGGGGACGTTTAACTTACCCGAAGCAGCCAACGCCCAGCCCTATTATGCCGTCTTGCAAGAAAACGACGGCGAACGACGCAACTTAGGTCGTTATTCATTACAGGTAACCGCTGTCGCTAAAGGCTTCGCGGGTGCCTCACTCGCGCTTACCGCTCAAACGGGGCTTAGCTTTGACCATAAAGGCGTCAAAATAACCGGGACAGAGTGGGCCAAGCGGGAAGCTGAAGGCGGCGCACTTAAGGCATTTGCCGGCGCTACGCTGGGGGTACAGACCGCCTGCTCGTTACGCTGGAAGCCACCAATGGATATTACCCGCCAGCTACCTCAGCTGGCCGACCAGGATTGGCTAACCCTAAGCACTCAGCGAAACGACCTGGAGGCGTGGCGTTCACTGGGCAAAGCGATATTGGGGCTGGAGGCCAACGGCGGCATTGGTGCCGAATTGGGTATGCGGTTGGGCCTTCATCAAGGCAAGTTTATTGCGTATGTTCGCGCCAAACTGGTTGCCGGGGTAGGCGTTGGCGGACAACTCGCGATTGAACTAGACCCGCGGCAGCTTAATCTCTGGATGATGATGCTGAGCCAGGCTCTGCGCGACAATGACTACGGATTTGTCGATTGGGTAGATGCTGACGCCTTTGAAGGCTTTAGCCACCTCTCCTATCTGGCCACCACCACCCTGCTGGATGTTAGCCTGCTGGCCGCCCGAGGCATCGACGGTATTAAGCGCCTTTACGAGTTAATGACCCAGAGCGACCGAGCGGTGATGGTGGCTTATGCATTTGTAAACGATCCTCGGCAAAAAGAAATGTGTTCCTGGGTGCAGCATCTTCCGCCGGAAGCGCTGGGGCCGCTACTGAATACACTGATCACCTCTCCCGGTTGGTTTTTCCCTACCGTCGACATCGAAGGAGATAAAATTGATAGAGGGCGGGCAATCGATCTACAGCAAATCGCGATTGCCAAGTGTGTGGAGTGGCTGGAAGAAGGGTATTTGGACAATCGCTACAGCCGAGAGGCCGCTGAGCATCTGTTTGAACGGGCAGTGGCAAGAATGTCCCAAACGGGACAGTTTGATAGTTATTCTTCCTGGGTGGAGGCCTACTGCCATAAACGCGAAGCCTTAGAGGATTTTATGAAGCGAAACGGGGATGGTAGCGATGATGCAGTGGATGCGAAGTCACAGTATCACCAAATTGCTCGTCGATTAGGGACGGATATTGATGACTATCGTAAATATTACTCCTCTGCGCGTGGTAGCCGGGTTCGTTATCGTGAAAATTAAAAAGGTACTTTACGTTATGTTATCTAAAAAAAGTGTGCTTGCTGCGCTATTAATGTGGTCACTAAATAGCTGGGCACTGCCAGCCGATATCCAGGCCGCCAAAGATGAAGGCATGCGCTTATGGGGCCTTTCGGAATGGATAGAAATGCAGCCTTATCTAGAGCAATCCGCCGAAGCGGGTGATGTGGAATCAATGTATTACCTCGGTGAAGCCACGCGGTTGTTAAGTCGAGGGCTAACCACTGAAGCCATGGAGTGGTACTTAAAGGCCGCCGAACAAGGCGACCCTTACGCTATGTTGCGACTATTTCAAGGCGGTGCATGTATTGGGGGCGAATGCCCTGAAGACAGTGACGACTGGCGCGAAGCCGCATTAGACATCACCCTGCCCAAGGCCGAAGCGGGCGACCCGGAGGCCATGCTGGCGATGTACTACATCTACGCCAATCTCGATGCCTCACGATTGACCTTTGTTTACAATTTCCTGGGCATTCCCACCCGTGCAGGCAAATGGCTGAAACGTGCCGCCGAAGCAGGACTTCCCGAAGCCCAAACCAGATGGGGGCGCCATATCATGGGCGGCAGGGGCTGGTATTTTACGAAAAGCCGCCGCTTGGACGCCGCCGAAAGCTGGTTTAGTCGTGCGGCTGAGCAGGGTTATGTACCTGCCATGGAGCAGATGGATCGTGTCAATAGAGAGCAACAAGACTTTGAATCAAGCTGGAAATGGATGGAACAAGCATCCCTGCATGGTAGTTATGAAGGACGTTTACGAATTGGCTGGTGTTATCTTGATCCGTCTTATCCTCCCGACCAACGATGCGTAAATGATGAAGATACAGTAAGAGGTTGGGCCATATTGTATGCCTTAGATCATGAGTTAGGAGATGGTAATACAGCTAGTAGCGTTTTGAGCCGTAACGAAGATAAGCTGGATGAAGCTGAACGTCAGGAGGCAGAGGCGTTAGCTGAATCCGAATGGATAGGTCGGCAGCCACCTATATCTAAATTTCCACGCCGCTTTGGTTTCTGAGTAGAGATATGGCAAAAGCAACGCGTCTGCTATTCGTATTCTGGCTATCGTTAATGTGGTCACTTAATAGCTGGGCGCTACCCGCGGATATTCAGGCTGCCAAAGACGAAGGAATGCGTCTTTACAATATAGGGCACTCAACTGCTGCCATGCCTTACTTGCGTCAAGCGGCTGACGCTGGGGATGTAGAAGCCATGTATTACATGGGTGAGTCCGAACGGCGACAGAATATGATGGGCTTAACCACAGAAGCCATGGAATGGTATTTACAAGCTGCTGAGCATGGCGACCCCTACTCCATGCTACGCCTATTTAGCGGCGGCGCCTGTATTGTGGGAGATCGATGTCCCGAGGGAAGCGATGATTGGCAAGAAAAAGGTTGGCGCGAAGCCGCATTGGACATCACCCTGCCCAAAGCCGAAGCAGGCGACCCCGAAGCGATGTTGGCCATGTACTACATCTACGCCAATCTCGATGCCTCACGATTGAACACTGTTTACAATTTCCTGGGCATTCCCACCCGTGCAGGCAAGTGGCTAAAGCGGGCTGCTGAAGCCGGGCTTCCAGAAGCCCAAACCAGATGGGGGCGCCATATTATGAACGGACGAGGCTGGTATTTTACCAAGAGTCGAAGGCTGGCAGCTGCTGAAAGATGGCTTCGTCAAGCAGCGGAGCAAGATTACGCGCCTGCAATGAATGGCCTAGGTGGATTGCTGAGAGAGCAAGAAGCATATTCAGAAGCAATGCGATGGTTTATAGCCGCTTCTGAACAAGGTCATTTAAATGGAAGAATGCGTTTAGCTAGCTGCTACATAGAACAAGATCAAGATCCCACTTGTGAAGACATTGAGCAGGATCGTGTAAAAGGTTGGGCAATTTATTATGCTATTAACCAAGAGGCAAACAGCAGCACTTCTGAAAGAAGCCTAAGTTTGAGGCGCGATTTACTGTCAGAAGAAGAACGGCGCTTAGGGGAGGAGCTTGCAGAAGAATGGTTGAATAAAGAGCCACCGCTTTCTAACTTTCCAAGCCGCATTGGTTTCTGATTGAACGATGGCAAAAACGAACCTCTTAGCACCCACGCTATTATTTCTGCTGCTTTGGTCAATCAATAGCTGGGCGCTACCCGCCGATATCCAGGCCGCCAAAGATGAAGGCATGCGCTTATGGGGTATTTCAGAATGGATAGAAATGCAGACCTATTTGGAGCAATCCGCTGCAGCCGGTGATGTGAAATCAATGTACTACCTTGGTGAAGCCACGCGGTTGTTAAGTCGAGGGCTGACTACCGAGGCCATGGATTGGTACTTAAAGGCCGCCGAACAAGGCGATCCTTATGCAATGCTTCGCTTATTTCAAGGCGGTGCCGTCAGCGGTCACTAACAGCCCAATGACAGCATACAGATAAGGAGTGAACCGGATTCTGAATGATCCGGTTTTTTTTGTGTTCAAGTTGGCTAAATAACCGGTACTCAAGCGTTGAAGGAAACAGCATCGCCTAGGCTAATTTTTTCGCTAAACTGGCTACCACCGCTCAGAAAGTTGTGCACCATGCGGCATAAGCCATCAGTGTGTCATCGGTTAATGCAAACATCGTAGTCGTCGATCTTGCCGTAAATCAGGACATTTACCATGTTGCTTCGTGGTTGCTCTCAATGCCGTGACACTCTGCTCATGATGGCCTTTACCATCCTGATGGTGACCTCTTGGACGCTTCAAGCTAGCACGTCGCCCCAACCACTTAATCAGTGGGAATATCGCTGGGGCGACTCCCCGCCCAATGTGGATGGCACACCGGCATGGCTCTATAGCGATGCGCTTGAATGGCAATCAACGGCTTCCCCTTCCAATCCGCCAGGACGTGCTGGGCACCAACACCTTTGGTTACGCACTGTACTGCCCGAGGGTAACTGGAGCGACCCGGTACTTTACATCACCAGTATCGATCTAATCGGTCAAATCTATCTGGATGACGAACTGATATACCGACATGGCGAGTTCGATGATCAGGGTCGCGGCAACTTTGCTGGCTGGCCCTGGCATATGGTCGACTTACCTGAAAGCTTTTCTGGCAAGCCTATGTACCTGCGTATTTTCTCTTATTACACCGATATCGGCCTCTGGGGCGAAGTTAAGGTAATGGAACGTATTGATGTACTCAAACAAATTATCCGTGACTCGGCTCAGGATCTCGCCATCAGTGCAATCGTTCTATTACTGGCGATTTTAGCGACTATATTTACCCTCTTCGGCCCTGAACGACGTGGTTTCGGGTCCATTGCTCTGTTTGCGTATGCATCAGGCCTTATGTTGATTGCCGAAGCACCGGCTAGACAGTTAATCGCCAGCGATGCCTTGATGTGGGACACGCTAAGAGCTGGCAGCTACTACATGCTGCCTGTTGCGCTGGGGCTGTTACTGAGCCACTGGCTCGAAGGTTCTGCTAAACGCTGGCTATCACAAATTTGGCGTCTACACCTTGCGTATGTGATCGTCGCCATTGGCTTGGTTCAGATCGGCACTGTTAGTCTATCCATGACCTTCCCTATATTTGATGCGCTGCTAGCCGTGACATTACCGGCTATGCTGATGCTCGCGCTGCTCCGTTTTCCCAAGCTCAGTCTTGAACAACGCCTACTCGTGGTGAGTTTCACCTTTTTCGCCTCGCTGCTAATGACCGATATGCTGGTAGCGCACGGTTTTATCTCTTGGCGCCCTATTCCCCTAAGTTATGGGACACTCGCGTTCTCAATAGCTAACGCCGCGATTTTTCTATGGCACTATCGGCGCACCCAGCAGACGCTGGCAATGACAAATGAAACGCTTGAGCTACAGGTAGCTTCACGTACCGCAGAACTGGACCGCCTGGTTGATGAATTGAAGGGCCTCTCTTTTGAGGATCCGCTTACTGGCCTGCATAATCGTCGTCACTTCAATACCGTGTTCGACCATGAATGTCGCCGAGCGCAGCAGGATAACAGCCACCTATCGCTACTGATGCTGGACGTGGATCACTTTAAATTGGTTAACGATCAGTTTGGTCATGACGCAGGTGACAGCGTACTGGTGGAAATCGCCGCACGACTCCGGCAACACTTTCAGGGGGTCGGCGTTGTCTGCCGGTTCGGCGGTGAAGAATTTGTGGCGCTGTTGCCAGCAACAACCGCCGACCAATCGGCAGAACACGCCAATGCCCTTCTGAACACAGTTTCTCAACAGCCATTGATCTATCATGAGGAACCGCTGGGGCGTATCACTCTCTCCTGCGGCGTCGCCGCCTTTCCAAGCCACACCGAAGAACCACATAAACTGCTCAGGCTCGCCGACGAAGCGCTTTACCAGGCGAAGCACAGCGGCCGCAACCGCTGTGTCGTATGGGCTGAAACGCATCACGCTCAGCAGTTCACGCTGGCCCCAGCAGGTGTTTCGATCGGACTAACGACTAGGTTGAATCGGCTGCCAGGAAGTGATCAATAAACACAGCGTAATCTTGTTCGGTACAGTCGGCATAAGCCACCGCGAGCGTTGAAACGACGTCGATGAACTGAGTTTCCCGCCCTTTTAGTCGTTGACAAACGGCCTTGGCAAAGCGTGTTGAGTCACCCTGGTTAAGGGCTTGGGCACCACGCAAGTGTTCACGAGCAAGAATCTCTCCCCACTGCTGGACCAGCTTTCTATACGACTTACCTCCAGAAAGCTTATGGGTCGGCATATCTTTCTTAAACGGCGAACGCTCGCGCACCGAAAATACCTTTCCATTCATCGTCAACCAACCAAGATAGGCATCCGGATGCTCGGCGATGGCATGGAATGCCGCGGCATGGCGGATACCTTCATTGGGAAACAGCTTCCGCCACGCCTGTTGCTGCGTCTTATCCATTAGCCGGAACGCCTCTGGCGGCACCTGCTCTTTAACATCCAGGATGATATCGTCGTGTTCGTGTTCAACACCTCCTTCGATCAAGACATAGTAGCGCTCCACGCCCAGCGAACCGGTACCAGCATCCAGCCGGCGGGCCGTATCTTTCACATGAAAATGGTGAGGGTCACTCTCCTTGATAGCATGTTGCAGGGTCTGCTGATACTCCTGCTCAATCAGGCGGCGTAGCTGGCTGGCGACATCAGCAGGTAAATTAGCAAGTTTGCCGGGCCGCTCAGCGAATTGACGGCCTTTCTGATCATCAAGCGTCGTCCACTTTTCGAGCATCCGCGCACGGCTCTGCTTATCCGCCACCTTATTCATGAACGGCTTCAGCGGGCCTTTGGCGGTGTCGAGCGTCACGGCATGAATGGGTTTACCATCGATGTGATCTGCTAGCGTTTGATAATAACCTTCTATTAGCTTTTTAAGCGCTTTACCGATCGCTTTGGTGTCCAGTTCAGCGTTCTCGCGACCATCCAGTACCACGCTGATCGCCAGTCGCCACACGTCGTATTGATAATCCCCAATCAATGCATCATCAAAGTCGTCCATGCCATAGCGCACTTGGTCATCATGATGCCCATAAGCGCCAAAGTTATAGGCGTGAGCATCGCCTTGCAGCCACGTCTGCGTTTCCGGCCATCCTCCAAATAGGGCAAAGCGCCAATCGTGCCATACGTCATGCCAGTACAGGTGGTTACTGCCCCGGTAAAATCGATAAGGTGACGCGGCCATTTTGGCGTACTTGGCTTGGCGGGTTGCCGTTGGCAACGTCTTATTCGCCTGATGGGTTGCCTCGATCACCTGCTGAGGGCGGTTATGTCCAGTCAGTGCATGACTCATCGCGTTGCCTTTGTTAGTACATTGGTTCGACTTAGTAGTACGTCTATAAAAACGGTTATCTGCAAGGGTAAGCGAACAACATGAACAGATTAAGTCAGCGTTAACTATTCAGCGTTACTTTTCAGCCGTGTGACCCCGCGAGGAGCGGCGATACGAAAGAAGCGTTCAACCACTTCTGCGCTGGTAGCAGGCGTCAGCAGTGACACTGTAATAAATACTGGCAAATTGATCATCAATCCCCAGAAGCCTGCATGAATACCCATTGGGTGCGGCCAAAGGAGAGTAAATGCCGTGGTAATCAAAAACCCCACCACGATACCGGCCATTACACCCAAACGAGAAGCCCGCGGCCAGAAGAACATACCCATAAATGCGGGCAGCACCTGGGAGGCAAAGCCCAACCCCACTAGCAGAATCATCACCAGGCTACCGGGCTCCGCGATCGCCAGCGGCGCCACTATAAGGAACATGATGGGCAGGATTAACAGCCGCGCCAGCTTGCCGGTGGCTGCATCCGAGAGTTTGAACACTGGCTGAAGCACGTCTTTGCTAAACGACAGTGACACAGAGTGAATAAAGGGTTCACTCGAGGACATAGAGGCTGCCAGCGTGCCTGCGCCCAGAAGCCCGACCAGCACGACAGGCAAGTGCTGCATGGCGTATTCCAGCACTACGGTATCGGCGCGGGCGAGTTCAGGCAGCGAAAAAATACCGATGAAGCCAACCACCACCATAGGCAGAATTACTACGTAATAGGTGGGCAGCCACGTTGCGCTGCGACGAATGGTGCGCGCGGAAGAAGCGCTCATCCACTGCGTCCATACTGGCGGCATAAACGAGAACATAGAAACGATGATTGAGGTTGTCCAAAAGCTAAAGCTCATATCACCACCGGCGCCTGGCAGGGTGAGAAACTCGCTATGTTTGGTCTGGATGCGTTCGAACACCCCCGCAAAACTTAATCCACCGGTGGCGCTATGTACGGCCCACAGTCCTACCGCCCAGGCAACGATTAGCATCAGAACGCCTTGAAAGGCATTGGTGCGGCCAATCGCCCGCTGCCCGCTGGCATAGAGATACACCGCAATACAGGCCAGCACCAGCAGCACACCCAGCCAAATCGGTATTAGACCACCGCTCATCACAAACAGAATATAGGCCGAACCAATCGTTTGCAGTACAGCATAAGCAATGGAGCCAATCGCCATCACGAGCGCGGCCAGCGCCCCCAGCGCGGGGCTTTGGTACCGGTCAGCGATGGCACTTGCTTGGGTCACATGGCCAAACTGCTCGCCGAACTGCCACACTTTCGGGCCGAAGTACCAGGCGACCAACGCCAGATAGGCGAGGTAGATCGCTACATAAAATACCGCGACGCCTTTGGAATAAGCCCAACCGGGCGCACCCATAAAGGTGTAAGCGCTCACACTACCGGCGGCGATCAGCAGGTAAAGCGTCACCGGTCCCATACTGCGCCCTGCCACCCCCCACTCTTCCAGGCTGTTCATGGAACGCCCTGCCCTGGCGCGTAATCCAATCACCATCACTATGGCCACATACATCAGCGTTATCAGTAATGGCCAAGGGCTATTCATGGTCGTCGCGCTCTACAATACGATTACCAATCAGCATCACCACTACGCAGGAAAAAATCACCAGATAACTCCAGACCACCATTAACGGGAGCCCTAACACCAGCGTCGCCCTATTAACCAAGCCGATTATCGGCCACGTTCCAGCCATTACCAGCGCCACAAAAGCGATTAACAATCCCCACCCCGCACGAGAAGTGGGCAGAACGATCAAACGTCGCATGGGTGTTCCCCTTAGTAATTTGATGAGTGCTTTTAAACGCTAGCCTCTCACTTTACACACGGGTTTTCTGTTCATCACTGGCCCAACTGCCGCGCCATCACCGTAACGTGCTCTCTCCGATACTCAACGTTTTCCTCATTCTGCCAACCCAACCGTCGATAAAGTGCCTGCTGATCAGGGGTATAGAGATAGAAGCGCTCAAAACCACTCGCAGTTGCTTCGGCTTCCACCCGGCGTACCAACGTAGAGGCAATCCCCTGCCCCCGATACTCGGGCACGACAAATACTGAGGCAAGCCAGGGGCTAAGCTCGCGGCGAATACTCATATCATCGGCAATGAGGCTGGCGGTGCCAACAGGGGTTTCACCTTGCATCGCTACAAAGATGGAAGGTACGCCAGCCCGTCCACAATTGGCCTTAGTACGTTCAGTGGCTTGTTCTAGTGTTAACCCTGGGCGCAAATGGCCCCAGGCTGCAAATGTCCAGCCCGCAACTAACGGAACATTGGAATCGTCAGTGCTGAGCCGCTGGAGGATGATATCGCTTTGCATGCATGGCGCCTTATCTTATTTAGCACAGGCGAATACAGTAGCGATATATGGGTAGTCTGGCCAGCGCCGACACCTTCCGAACACGGCGCTAGCCAGCGATTTGCCGTCATTTTTTGTCAAAAAATCTCCACCAAGATATCAATCACTTGACCTTGAACGCCCCAGCCCATTTCAGACCAGGGCGGCAACACAATTAGATCATTAGGTGGACACAGGCTTCATTTGCTTAGCCAGTTCATCATCCCACTCATTGGCCCGCTTGGCCGCTGGCCTACTTTCCATGCGCTCTATGTAATGCTTGAACACCTCGTTTGACGGGATATTCCGCTGCATAGTTTCCCACCAGAGATAACTGCTAACCAATATATCTGCGGCAGTAAATTGATTGCCGCAGATATAAGTGTTTTCACTGAGTACTTTCTCAAGCGTATTGATACTGTCCTCCACTTGGCCACAGCCAACGGCCTGTGCGTTGCTGCTGTCGATTTTCCAATCGTAGGCCATTGCGCTGGTGGCCATTTCGAATGGGCCCGCCATAAAAAACAGCCAGCGATAGTAGGCTCCGCGTTCGGGAGATTGCGGGGGTGGTGAAAGCTTTTTATCCGGAACCTGATCCGCCAGGTACGCGCAGATAGCCGCTACTTCCGTCACAACCGTGTTGCCATGTTTGATGGCAGGCACCTTCCCCATGGGGTTTATGGCCAAGTAGTCCTCGGTTTTCATCTCTGAACCGAACTCTATCGCCTTCACCGAGTAGGGGATGCCTACTTCTTCCAACATCCAGCGCACAACGCGCCCGCGGGACATAGGGTGAGTGTAAAACGTAAGTTCTGACATATTAGGCTCCTTTTTCAGTCAACTTTCAGGTGAAATAAGGTACTGCCAGACCAGATTAGTTTGTTAATAGGTGAGATTCCGTCCTAAATAAACGCAACAATGCGCTTTTTTTTGCAAGACTTTAAAAACGGCATCTGGGGAAATAGCAATGTCAGGTCCCACAACACGCATGCTTGCGGTACTTGAGTTGTTGCAGGCGAATGGGCAGATGGGCGGTGCAGAGCTGGCCGAACGAATGGGCGTGGAACGGCGCACAATACGCCGTTACATTACGGCGCTGGAAGATATGGGGGTACCGATAGTGACCGAGCAGGGCCGCTACGGTGGTTATCGATTGGTGGCAGGCTTCAAGCTGCCACCAATGATGTTTACGGACGAAGAGACTTTTGCCATTTCTCTGGGCTTATTGGCCGTCAGCCAACTGGGTCTGACGAACGCAGCGCCCGCCATTGCTAGTGTACAAGCGAAGCTCGAACGAGTAATGCCAGCGAATTTAAAAAGACGCGTGCGCGGTATCAGTGAGACTACTCAGGTGATCTTACCCCGGCGTGAACCCAGCCTTGATGACCGTGCACTTGAGACGCTGACTAAAGCCACAGAAGCCATGCGAACCGTGGGGCTTACCTACCACGCCCCACAGCACGATCCGATTGAACGTCGGATCGATCCCTACGGGCTAGTTTTCCAACAAGGTCGGTGGTACGCCGTTGGTTTTTGCCATCTAAGGAGGGCCATGCGCTCATTTCGGCTGGATCGTATCAGCGGTGTTCACCTACTGGCCGACACCTTTATACGCCCCACCCGCTTCGATGCAGCCGAGTTCTTGAGCAAAAGCCTTATGTCCTGGGGGCCAACTCATGAAGTATCAATGGTGCTGCACATTGAGCATGGCACGGCCGCTTATTTTGAAAACCAATTTTTCTGTAAAGGGCACTTCGAACAGGTTAAAGGTGGAATACTGCTCAATACCCGAACCGACAGCTTCGAGTGGTTTGCCTATTGGTTGGCACAGCTCCCATTTCGATTTACCATCCTCAAGCCAGATGCTCTCAAAAGGGCACTTCGCGAACACGCAAACCGTTTACTCGCAAGTTGCGAGTGCGCTTCATCATATCCAATAGATGTGCCTTGACACTCTCTAAACCTAGGAAAAAGGAAGGCGCTATTCGCGTGGCGCCAGGATAGGACTTCTTAACCTCTTAGGTGCTAGTCTGTTAGTCAAATATCGTTGAATAAAGACTCACAAATGCAACTTTCTTTGAGACACACACACCGTCTCGCATTGGCGACAATTGCCCCGCGCGTTTTTGCCTTTTTCCATACCTTTGGGCTAACTGTATGGATATCTGTAGTAGAAGGCAGCGGCTGGACGCTGATTGTACCCGGGGTTTTACTATTGCTATGGCCCGGGGTCGCCTATGCTCTTGCGGCAAGCGCCCAGAATTCTAAGCGTGCGGAGTTCAGGAATCTCCTCTACGACAGCCTGATATTTGGTTTTTGGTGCAGCATGCTGGATTTCTACGTTTTAGCTACCATCACCATTGGGCTTGCCTGTTTGATGAACAACTTAGTGATCGGCGGGCTGCGGAAAATGCTTGTTTCAGCCGGACTTTTCATGGTCGCGGCTTTGATTGGAAGCGCCTTAACGGGATTCAATTTTCGCCCTTATGTGAGCAACAATTTAGACATCTACCAATGGGCCGGGGCAGTGGTTTATTTTCTAACCATAGGACGCGTAACGTATAGTCAGAATCGTCAGATCGGCCGCAGCATCGGTGAGATTAAGTTTCAGAACCGAGTCTTTCACGCCCTACTTGATCTAGGGACAGTCGCAAGTCACGCAACCAATATCCATACTCTGCTGGATGACTCCTTAAACCATCTACATACTCATTTCCCCGACTACGGCTTTGCTGTTTTTCTACAAGAACGGCAGCGTTCTGAAGTGACACGCTACGCGGCGGTTGCGGGGCTAAGCCCAAAGGATGAACAGCGCCTAAATCGTCTATTGGCCAGCGTTCATGAACAAAGAGTACAGCCGGACACACTGCCACAAGCAGATGAAGGCGAGAATCTATATATCGTGTCCATGGAGGGCCGTCTAAGCTTGTACGAAGGCTGGCTGATCATGAAATCTACCAACCGAGACGACGGCTTGGAGCAAATACTCTCTCTCTTTGCCGACCAACTGGCGGCCGCTACCGAAAACAAATTGCTACATTGGGAATTAAAAAAAACGGCTGAGCGTGACGGACTCACCGGGCTTTATAACCGAGGCTTCTTGGAATCCGCGTTGCAAATGAGCATTCAGGGCAAGGCACAGACGCCGAGCCTGGATTTTGCTGTACTGATGATGGACGTCGACAGACTCAAAGAAGTGAATGACCATTATGGTCACGTCGCAGGCGACCAACTAATTTCTAGCGTTGCCAAGTACCTGCAACTTCACTGCAGAGACAGCGACATACTGGCACGCTGTGGTGGCGATGAATTCGTCATTCTGTTTCCCTCTGCCGACCTGACGGCAGCCAAGCGTATGGCCAACTTGATCAGAGAAAATTTGCCTGAACAGCGCTGTACCATTGATACCGCTACCGGTGAACGTGAAGAACTGGCGCTTCATTTGAGCTTAGGGTGCGCCAGCTCCAGCGAAGTGCCTGCCCTACAGGTATTTGCTTTGGCAGACGAGCGCATGTACGAAGACAAGAGCCGGCGCCGCAAGCCAGCGGTAGATGAACTAGGTACAGCAAGCTGGACCCCCTTATAACAGTTTCCTTACAAGTCACAGGCAAGCGGTTGCCCCCATTTATCGCCATGCACCAGCTCCTTCAACGGCAGCCGGGAACGCCAGCCTTTGGCTTCAAGCTCCGGCTGATCTAAAAACTCATTCACATAGCCAAGGCAAAGATACGCCAGCGGATACACATGTTCAGGCAATTTCAACGCCGCGCTTAGCTGCTCTTGGTCGAGAATACTCACCCAGCCAACGCCAATACCCTCCGCCCGCGCCGCCAGCCAAAGATTTTGTACTGCTAAGCAGGTACTAAACAGGTCGGTATCGACAATGCTATTGCGCCCCAGCACATGGGGGCCGCCCCGGGTTCGGTCACAGGTAATGCAGAGATTGAGCGGGCTTTCCAGAATGCCTTGCAGTTTAAGGCTGCGGTAATGCTCTTTACGTTCGCCTTCAAAGCGCTCGGCGGCCTTCTGGTTCTCCTGCTTGAACATCGCCAACACCGTCTCCCTGACGCTACGACTTTCAATCACGATGAAATCCCAGGGCTGCATAAATCCCACAGAAGGCGCGTGATGTGCTGCCTCCAAAAGACGGGCCAGCACATCAGAGGGGATCCGGTCGGGCAAAAACTGCGAACGCACATCGCGCCGCTCGTGTATGGCGCGGTAAACGCCGCGTCGTTCCGTCTCGGTAAAAGCGTTATTACAGGTACTCATATATGAGCCAAGCCTTGTTATGAGGGCATCGATACGCCCGCCAGGGTCGCTTCCGGCAGGCGGGCAAAGCACTTCAACATACCCTAGAGCGGCATGATTGATAAAACTCAATCACAAAAACGGTCTTTAGCTTCCCTCGTGGGTAGGCACGGCGCTTATCAAGTTCATCTACCAGCACTACTAGGCAATTCTGCACTTCCCTCCGAACAGCGAGAAGTGCCTTCATGATCGGCCCTGCAACTGACGCCATGACGCTAAAGCGGGTTTCAACATATCGATATGCGGTATGCCATCTTCATCATAGGTATCACTGACGGCTTCAAATCCGAAAGACGCATAAAAGGCGGTTAGATAAACCTGCGCACCAATCTTGATGCCCAGGCCAGGATAAGTCTGTTCAGTGAAACGAATCGCTTCATTCATTAACGCACGCCCATACTGGCGTTCACGAAAGGCTTTGAGGGTCATCACCCGGCCAATCGAGGGCTCGGCAAACTTGTCGCCAGGTCCCACCAGACGGACATAAGCGGCCAATTGCCCGTCTTCGGTGGCCAGGAGGTGCCAGGCGAGCGTGTCCAGCTCGTCCACTTCCTGATAAGCACACTGCTGTTCCACCACAAACACAGACTCTCGCGCTTTGACAGCCTCATAAAAATCGCGCGTGCTGAGCTCATCGAACCGCGACCAGCGAAAATGTAAGGTCATACTGGTTAACTCCCACTTAAGGCGTTATTTTTTAAGCGCCAAGTGTACAGAAGATTGGAGTGCTGAGCCTTTATCAAGGCGTCAAGAAAAGCGGCCTACCGGCTGGACAGCATGCTGGGGATTCAATTGGCGGCACGTCATGGGACGGGCATTGCGGTACTACTCTACTATCTCGGCGATACCGATGAAGCGCTACTCAGGCTCAGCGAGCCTATCGACGCGCTGATGATTCAGCTCTGGCTGATCACCCATCCAGATTTGCGTCATGTAGCTAGAGTGCGCGCGTTTATGGAGGCGATCACGGAGGGTCTGCGTGGACAATAATCGCCAGGCCTAGTGCCTGATCGGCGGATCTAGTGACAGCACGGTTCGGTGGCAAGCGCTACCACTCTTGCTCAAACCCCGACAGAAACTGCTTCAGCAACTCATCCAGTTGCTGACGTTGTTCTTCAGTTATCCCACTTACCAGTTGCGCCTGTGTCTCTACATGGGCAGCCACCGCTTCATCGATCAAATCAAAGCCGCGTTGTGATAGAGAGATCAGAAAACCACGCCCGTCTTCTGGGTTTTTGACTCGTTCGATCAATCCTGCCTTTTCCAGTAGGTTGATGCGGTGAGTCATGGTGCCTGAAGTCACCATGGTGGATGCCATCAGATCGCTCGGTGATAGCGCATAGGGCGCTCCCTCTCGGCGTAACGTTGCTAGCACATCAAAGCTCGCATCCGTCAGACCATATTTCGCCCAGGTCTTCTCCATTGCGCGCATTAATGCGTGATTAAGCCGTTTGACCCGCCCGATGGTACCCATCGGTGCTACATCGAGGTCAGGCCGCTCCTGCCGCCACTGTTTGAGAATGTTGTCTACATGATCCATAAGCGTATTTTGCGCTTAATTACCTTGACGTCAAGATTAATCACACATAACTTGATATCAAGATACTTTCAAAAACGGTATGAATGAGAACATCGCTAATGACATCATCAAGCACTACCTGCACGCACTCACGCAAAAGAGCTTGGCTTGCCCCACTGGTGTATCTGTTATCCGGTGGTGCCTTGCTGGGTCTATCGACTAATTTGGCAAAACTTGCTGGTGACATTCAGTTACCGGCGCTCGCCTTTCTATTTTGGTCAATTTCAGGGGCGGCGCTTATTCTGTTAGCACTCGCGGCCTTCCGCGGCAATCTGCCGCCGGTAAACGTTCGCACCGTTGAGTATTACGCTATTTCAGGTCTGCTGGGCGTAGCGGGTGCCAACCTGCTTTTTTTCTCAGCTATTCCCCATGTGGGTGCGGGGTTCGTGGCATTAATCATCACTCTGCCACCGCTACTCACCTACATCGGCGCATTAGCATTAAAAATGGAGCGGTTTCAGGTGTTGCGTGCGACGGGGGTTATATCAGCCCTCGCGGGGGCCGTCACCCTGGCTTTCCATAAGCTGTCTGCGCCTGATGCCAATTACCTCTGGATTCTCCTCGCTTTAATTGGTCCCGTTCTGCTGGCTATCGGCAACCTCTACCGAACCTTACGCTGGCCAGAAGGCGTATCCAGCGATGCGTTGGCGCCGGGGATGCTTATCGCAGCGGCCATCATTCTACTCAGCGTGGGGTTTCTGCCGGGCTTCTCACTGAGCGTTCCGGCAGAACGTTCCCTGCCGTTCTTGCTGATTGCACTCCAGGCGATGGTCTTCGCAGGCCAGTTCTTACTGCTCTTCCTGCTACAGAAAAGCGGCGGCCCGGTGTTTCTGAGCCTATTGGGTTCCGTCGGTGCCGTGGTGGGCGTTCCGGTCGCCATATTGTTGCAAGGAGAAACTGCTCCCGAAGGCTTACTGCTTGGCACCCTATTAATTGGAGCAGGAATTACCCTGCTCAATATTGGTAAAGCGAAGCAGGCGCCTGATAAAGCAGCCTAATCGAGGGGAGCTAAGCGAGTGGGTGATGATCATGGCAGGACGCCACGGAGAGGAGATCACAAGAGCCTTTATATGAACCTGCTTGTACGGCTACAGAATGCGACGTTCCATGGCGTGCATTCCCTTTGCGGTTTTCAATATCCTAAACCCCATGCGCTGGTATAAAGCGATGGCTGGGTTGATACAAAACACACGCAGCCGAAGTAAGCGGATGCCCGACTGTTGGACGATTTCCTCCGTGTAGCGGATTGCCGCTGTACCTAAGCCTTGACGCTGCCACTTCTGATCAATTTGTAACTCTCGAATATAATAAGCGGCTTCATCGTGATTTATGCATAACAACCCTACTGGGCTAGCGTTAATAACTAATTCGTAACTGTCTAACTCATCCCATTGTTTATCAAACAGGGCTGTATCCCAGCGCATATCTAACTGTTTATAGTAGCCGGACATATTTTGGCGAATTAATTGTTCCGCGAACGCCTTGTCGTTAGTAGCCCGAATAATAGGTGTCATATCTCGAATCCTTGTGCTGCTTTCACGGGCTTGCAGCAAGAAGTGCAGTGTTAGCTTGGGCTATTTCATACTGACTAAACACGTGCACACCATGTTCCCGGAGCAGTGCGGCAGTTACTCCCATACCCGGTATTTGTTTACCAGAGAAACTGCCGTCATAAATAGCGGTGCTTCCGCATGAGGGGCTGAACTCAGCAAGCACTGCGATATCAATATCGAATTTACGGCACAGGTTCAAAGCGATAGAGGCACCTGCTAAAAATTCATTGGTCACCTTGCCTCCATCGTTTTCGATAACATCGACCTCACCGTTTAAAACGCCCTTACCACTGCCCTTGAAAATCTCCGCGGGCGGCCTGGGAATACTCATCCCCGCCTCAACTTCGGGGCAAACAGAAACGATTCGGCCTTCAGAGCGCCATTGCTCAACGATCTGATCATCCACGGAAAGGGCGCCACCATCATAGCGAACCTTTTTACCCAAGAGACAGGCGCTCATTAATACTTTTCTCAAATCACCGCTCCAATTAATGCAAAACGCCAAGGCATTGCCTTGGCATTTTATTTTACTGCTTAACTTATCCCCTACCCCAACTGAAACGGGTAAACAGGCCCGATCTTGAGCAACTGGGTGAGCTCATCCAGTGCGGCAAGTGACTCTTCCGCCAGCTGTGGGTCGGCGAGATCGTCAGGGGTTAGGCGGTCGCGGTAGTGGCGATTCACCCAGGCAGTAAGGTCATCATAAAGCCCATCGTTGAGCAGCACGCGGCCAGAGAGCGCAGCACGTTCTGCTTCAGACAAAACGACACGAAGACGCAGACAAGCAGGGCCGCCGCCGTTGCGCATGCTCTGCTTGACGTCTTTAACGATCACCTCGCCGATGGGGTTATTGCCCGCCAGGATGAGATCCTGAATCGTCCGCCAGACTGCTTCCCGCTCCTGGCACTCGCCGGGCACCACCAGCGTCATGGTGCCGTCCGGATTAGAGAGCAGTTGGGAGTTGAAGAGATACGAGGCCACCGCGTCTTCCATGCTCACAGCCTCGACCGGCACGCGCACAGGAATCAGCGGTGCGTTCATTTTGGCACGCAATTCATCGAGCGTGCCCTCTTCATCCAGAAAAGCCATTGCGTGGTAGAGCAGCACGGGGCCGTTGCCCACCGCGATGACATCGTTATGGAACACGCCAGCATCGATGGCATCCGGGTGTTGCTGGGCAAACACCGTTTGCGCCTCTGTTAACCCGTGCTGGCGGGCCACCGCCTGGCTGGCTTCCAGCGTTTGCCGGGCGGGGTAGCGCTGGGGTTCGCGCTCACCACTACGCACGTCGCCAAACGCCTGACGGCCGTACACGAACAGGTGCACGCCCGGCTCACCGTATTCGCCGCACAGGCGGGTGTGATTGGCCGCACCCTCATCGGCAAAGGCTGGGGTGGCGGGCAGCACCGGGTGGTGGGCGAAGTGCTGGTCGTCGCGGAAGATCGCTTGCAGCACACGCCCCGTGGTTTGCGGTTCCAAATAGCGGTGAAAGCTGGATTGTAGATTCGCTGGCGTGAAGTGTACCCGTCGATCAGGTACATCGAGGCTTGGCGTGATGGTGCCTGCATTCGCCGTCCACATACTGGACGCGGAGCAGACCGCCCGCAGGAGCTGCGGGGCATCTTTGGCGGCGCGGGCCAGCACTTCGCTGTTGCTACCGCTAAAGCCCAAATCGCGCAGTGCGCCAATATCGGGGCGCTGTTGGGGTGGCAGCACACCCTGGGCGTAGCCTGCGTCCATCAGCGACTTCATCTTGACCAGCCCCTGTAGCGCGCCCTCCTTGGGATTGGAGAGCAGGCCACCGTGGCTCATCGAAGCGACGTTACCGACTGCCAGCCCCGAGTAATTATGGGTAGGGCCAACCAAACCGTCGAAGTTGACTTCCCTGATATGGCTGAAGGCACTGCCGTTCATAGACTCACTCCTGGTGGCAGGGTTTCAGGCATCTCCAAGGTGTCGGCTTCCATGGAAGCAACCGGATAAGCGCAGTAGTCTGCCGCGTAATAGGCGCTAGGGCGATGGTTGCCGCTATCACCCACGCCACCGAAGGGTGCATCGCCGGAAGCGCCAGTGGTCTGGCGGTTCCAGTTGACGATGCCTGCGCGAATGCGCAGCAGGAAGTCGTCCCAATCGGCTTGCTCGCCGCCAATCAACCCGGCAGAGAGCCCGTAGCGGGTGTTGTTGGCAAGCGCTAGTGCCTCATCCCAATCGCGATAGCGATGGATTTTCAGCAGCGGTCCGAAGTGCTCCTCGTCGGGAACGTCCAGGCCCGTCACATCAATCAGCGCGGGGCTTAATAGGCTGGTGTTATCTTGCAGGCGCTGCATGCGATTGATCACCGTACCCCCCATGGACTCCAGCGCCTCTTGTGCATTGAGCAAGCCATCCGCCGCCGCGACGCTGACCAAACCACCATAGAATGGCGTTGGGTTCTCTTCGAACTGGCCCGCCACGTGCAGTTTGGTGATCGCTTCGGAAAGCGCATCAATCAATCGATCGCCCACGGCGCCTTCCGGCACCATCAAACGGCGAGCGCAAGTGCAGCGCTGGCCGCCGGATAGAAACGCCGACTGCAGAATAGTCAGAACGGCGGCGCGCTGATCGTCAACATCCTTCACTACCAGCGGATTATTACCGCCCAACTCAAGCGCTAGCACTTTATTCATTTGTCCAGCAAATTGCTGATGCAACATTCCGCCCACTTTGGCACTGCCGGTAAATAGCAGTCCATCAATATCAGGGTTACCCGCCAGAGCTTGGCCGACCTCCACGCCACCCTGCACCAGATTGATTACGCCAGCAGGTAGCCCGGCCTCCAGCCAGCACTGCAAGGTTAAGTCGGCGGTCAGTGGGGTTTGATCGCTGGGCTTGAAAACGACGGTGTTACCCGCCAATAACGCGGGCACCATATGACCGTTGGGTAGGTGGCCAGGAAAGTTATAGGGGCCGAAGACCGCCATCACGCCATGGGGGCGGTGGCGCAGTACGGCTTTTGCATTGCCCACCGCTTTTTCCCGCTCCCCGGTGCGTTCGTTATAAGCTTTGAGTGAGAGCGCTACTTTACCTACCATCGCGCCTGCTTCGGTGCGCGCTTCCCAGAGCGGTTTTCCAGTTTCTGAGGCAATGGCCACGGCTAGCTCTTCACCGCGCTCTTTTAATACCTCGACAAAGCGCTCAACGAGCGCTTGGCGCGCGGATAAGGGCTTACGCGCCCAACCTGGGAAGGCTCCCCGGGCGGCCTTTACCGCCGCACCTACCTGTTCCGCGCTGGCCGTCGCTGCTTGCCATAACGGCTGGCCGGAAACGGGATCATGCTTGCTCAACGACGCTGCGTCGCCTGCTACCCAGGCGCCATTGATAAGTTGTTGCTGTTGGGCGTGCATAAAACTCTCCTGTAAACGTCGCCTAGGTGTCGAGTAGCCGCAGATAATCGCCGGTAGTGACATTCAAGCGCTGCGCTTCGGCGTTGCTAAGCACAATGGTATTGTCATCAGTGGGGGCACGGCCTATCCAACTGGCGGTAAAGCTGAGCATATCAGTGGTGGCGGCCAACCAACGGCTAACGCTCTCCTCGCTGGCAGCGGCGGATACTTCAACCTGGCAGAGCCGTGAATTACGGATAGCGCGCACATCGTCAATGTAGGCTTCCACCGTGGGTCCGCCGTCGAAAATATCGATATAGCCTTCCCAGCGCAGCCCTTCTTTCTTAAGCATTTCCAAGGCCGGACGAGTATGGCGATGCACCTGTCCAATGCAGGCGCGCGCCTCTTCAGCCATAAACGTAGTGTAGATGGGGAACTTGGGCATTAACTCGCCGATAAAGCTCTTCTGCCCCAGCCCGGTTAACCGGTCGGCTTCATTGAAATCCATGGGGAAGAAGTGCTTGCCCAGGCTCTCCCAGAAAGGGCTCGTATTACTTTCATCGAACACACCGCGCATTTCCGCCAACACTTTGTCGGGGAAACGGTCGCGAAACTGGGCGATAAACAGCCAGCGCGCTTTGGAGAGCAGTGCGCCGTTGCGCAAATGGCGATTGGCCTCACCACGATACTCTGGGCGCAAAAATAGCGAGCACACTTCGGCGTCGCCGGTGTGGTCTGAACTTAAAAACAGCGTATCGATGGTGCGGTGTAAATCCAGTTGGATGGAGGAGTGTGCCAAAGTGCCCAGCCGATAATTGTAAAACGGCACTTCTCGCCCCACCTGGCCTTCAATGGCACAGCAACCGGCAAGTTCACCGCTGACTTCATCTTCCAGTACAAAGAAGTAGAGCCGGTCATCCACCGGAGTGCGCTCTTCAAAGGCACTGGCGGCGGCTTCTATCTTACCGGCCAGAAACTCGCGGTTATCCGGCAGCGAGGTAAACCCTACCCCGGCCTGCTGCGCAAGCGCCTGAAGCCCATCCAAATCATCGCGGGCAATGGGTCGAATGCGCATTACATTTCTCCTTCATCGAGCGCGTCCACCGCGGTCGGTAACGTTAACGGCGCAGCCAGCACCGCTCGCCCTTCCGAAACGCCCAGCCGCTCGGCGTGCTCCGCCGAGAGCATCAACTGGCCCGTCGGCGACAACGCATAACGCGCGACGATACAGCGGAAACCCCCCAGCTTCTGGTTGGCAATCATCGCCGGTTCGGCATCGGGCAAGGCGTGTTCGGGGCGAATGCGCACCGGGTGCCAAGCCGCCCGGCGAAAGGTTTCCAGCCGGTCGCGCTCAGCTTTAACAATCGGCCCGGCGTCAAAAATATCCACATGGCGCGAACGCACAAAGCCTTCCGCCAACATCTCTTCCAGCGCCTCTTCATGGGCGGGGTGCTCACGGCCAATCGCGGCCCTCGCTTGGGGCGTTAACAGCGGCAGGTAGAGTGGGAATTGGGGCATTACTTCGGCGATAAAGCTTTTCGAGCGCACGCCTGCAATGTGGTTGATGTCCTGGAAGCTGCGGGCGAAAAAGTGTCTGCCGACGCTCTCCCAGAACGGCGATTCGCCACGGGTATCCAAATAGCCCGGAAACGCTACCGCTAGAATGCGCGAAAAGCGCTCCGGATACTGGGCAATAAACATCAATCGCGCACGGCGCAGCAGGTTTTCGGCACTGGTACCCTTATAGCGGGGGTTGAGCGAAAAAGCGCACAGCAGTGTGGCGTCCGACACTTCGTGGGAAAGCGCCAATGTCTGGACCTCACGACGCACATTCAACTGCTGTGAAGCGTGAATCAGCGTTTCCTGACGATAAGTGTAATAAGCCTCATTGGCACCGGCCTGGGCGCGGATAGTGGCCGTTCCCAGCACTTCATCGCGGCTATCGTCGGCTAACACAAAGGTGTAGTGCTCGTTTTCAGGAAACTCAACCTCGCCATTAAAAGCCTCTTGGGAGCGCGCGATGCGCTCCTGAAGCCGTTCGCGATTTGCCGGCAAATTGGTAAGCTTAGGCACTGCATGCTCAGCTAATTGCTCTAGTGCGTTGAGATCAGTCGCTCTAACGGGTCGAACTACCAACATCGGCGGCGCCCCCTCTATTAATGCAGCACGTTGCTCATTCATGCTTGAGTAACTAACCGCTCGATCGCGCGCTCTAGACGGGCCATGCCCTCGGCGATATCCGCTTCGGGGATCACCAGCGAAGGCACCATGCGCAGCACGTTCGGCCCGGCAATTAGCGCCATCAAGCCTTCTTCAATAGCAAGCGGCAGAATATCTTTGGCGCGGCCCTCGTACGCATCGGACATCTGAGCGCCTATCAGCAGTCCCATACCGCGGATTTCTTTAAACACGCTGTGCTTGCGATTGATGGTTTCTAAATGTTCACGGAACAGGTCGTGACGCTTTTTAACGCCATCCAGCACGTTAGGGGTATCGATAAACTCGACGGCCGCCAGCGCCACGGCAGAAGCCAACGCATTGCCACCATAGGTAGAACCATGAGTGCCGACGACCAACGACTTAGCAACCGTATCGGTGGCCAACATGGCGCCAATAGGGAAACCACCGCCCAGCGACTTGGCGCTGGTCAGGATATCCGGCGTAATGCCGTAGTTCTTGTAAGCGTAGAGTTCACCGCTACGACCAACGCCGGTCTGCACCTCGTCAAAAATCAACAGCGCGTTATGTTCGTCACACAGATCGCGCAGGCCCTGGAGAAATTCTTGTGTCGCGGGCACGATGCCGCCTTCGCCCTGCATGGGCTCGACCATGATTGCGCAGGTGTCGTCGCCTATTAGCGCGCGCACACTTTCCAGGTCGTTGTAGTTGGCGTGCTGAATACCGCCCGGCACCGGACCAAAGCCCTGAGAGTACTTCGGCTGACCACCGACGCTCACGGTGAAAAAGGTGCGGCCGTGAAAGGATTGGTAAAACGAGATGATCTTATCTTTCTGTTCGCCATGATTATCCACCGCCCAACGACGTGCCAGCTTTAGCGCGGCTTCGTTGGCTTCACCGCCGGAGGAGCACAAAAACACCTTATCAGCAAAGGTACGTTCAACCAGCGTCTTGGCCAGATTAAGCGCTGGCTCGTTGGTAAATACGTTAGACAGGTGCCACAGCTTTTCGCCCTGCTCTTTTAGTGCATTCACCAGCACCGGATGACAGTGACCCAGGGAGTTAACGGCAATACCCCCGGCAAAATCGATATATTCACGGCCCTGTTGATCCCACAAGCGGCTACCTTCGCCGCGCACGGGAATAACCTGCTGCGGGGAATAGTTAGGCGTCATGTAGTGGTCGTAATCTTGACGGCTTGGGGTATGGCTCATGGGACGCTATCTCCAGTGGAGGAAGGGAATGAAAACAGTATAAGACGCCAACGTGGTCAACTGCTTTCAGCAATGAGACGGCAAATTATGAATAGCGGCGCTTGTGCCGCCGCGCTAATGCCTTGAAGAACGCTATAAGCACCCCATAGTTATTAGCAAGCGATAACGTCATGCTTGCATAGAGAATCGCGAGGTACTGACACTTAGGAAGAGAGGAGTACAACGTATGCAGATTGATCTAAGCGGCAAACACGCCATTATTACCGGTTCAACCGCCGGCATCGGTTTTGCAATTGCACAAGGACTCGCCAATGCTGGCGGCGATGTGGTCGTGACCGGACGCACCCAGGCGCGAGTTGACAAGGCCATTGCCACGATTAAGCAAGAGGCCCCCAACGTCAACGTAGAAGGCGTGGCAGTTGATCTCGGCACCGCTGAGGGTTGTCAAACACTGATTGAACAGCAACCTAATGCGGATATCTTGATCAATAACGTCGGCATTTTTGGCCCTCAAGACTTTTTCGAGGTCGATGACGCCACTTGGCAGCAGTTTTTTGATATTAACATCATGAGTGCAGTGCGCCTTTCGCGCCATTATGCCCAGGGAATGCGCGAGCGCGACTGGGGCCGTATTCAGTTTATCTCCAGCGAATCGGGTATTAACATCCCCACTGAAATGGTGCATTACGGCATGACCAAATCGGCGCTGCTGTCTGTTTCACGGGGATTGGCTAAAGCACTTAGCGGCACCCAGGTGACCGTTAACGCTATTTTGCCAGGGCCGACGCGCTCTGAAGGGGTGCTGAGTATGATTGGTGAAATGGCTGAAAAAGAAGGTATTTCACAGCAGGAGATGGAAGCACGTTTCGTCAAAGAGAACCGCCCTTCCTCTATCATCCAGCGTTTAGCCACACCTGAAGAAGTGGCCAGCATGAGTGTGTATGCTGCCTCTCCCCAAGCCAGCGCGACAACGGGCGCAGCATTGCGTGTAGAAGGCGGTATTGTCGATACCTTAACCTGAGCCCTCTAATCTTATCTTTCTAATCATACCTTTCTAATTTAGGCGCTCTTCTCTTGGCGTCATGCCAAAGTGATTACGGTAGGCGGTAGAAAAGTGAGCGCCCGACGAAAAGCCAGTGGCAAAGGCAATATCGCCTACCGGTCGATCACTATCGCGCAACTGCTTGCGGGCTTCCTGTAAGCGTAAATCAAGATAGTAGCGGCTTGGCACTGCCTGTAGGTATTTTTTGAATAGTCGCTCTAACTGACGCCGGGAAATTCCCAAGTGCTCGGCCAACTCCAGCGTCGAGAGGGGCTCCTCAATATTCGCCTCCATTAATGTGACAGCATCCACCAAGCTTTGCGGGGCATGGCCTAAGCGGGTACGCAGCGGCACATGCTGACGTTCGTCCGCTAGGCGAATGCGATCACACACAAACTGCTCAGACACCTGCTCCGCCAAGCGTGCACCATGATGCTGCCCGATTAATGTGAGCATTAGATCCATCGCAGCGGTACCGCCTGCACAGGTCAGCCTGTCACGATCGATTTCAAATAGCTGCTGAGAAAGCGTTACTTGCGGATAGGCCTGGATAAAGGCCTCAAATCGCTGCCACGGCAGCGTGGCACGATAGCCTTCCAGCAAGCCACAGCGCGCCAATACTTCCGTGCCCCCTGCCAAACCACCCAACGCCACGCCACGCCCCTGATGCCCTCGCAGCCATTCGTTTAACTTCGCTGGAAGCGTGTAAGGCAGTGGCGTAGGGGCGCATATTAATAACAGATCAAGCGGGCCTAGCGCAGTACTTAGCGCATGCTGAGCAATCAATGAAAGCTGCGCGCCACTGCGCACAGGCTCATCGCTGAGGCTTAATGTAACGGTGTGGTAAAGCATTTGCCCGCTCAGCTGGTTAGCCATTTGCAGCGGTTCTAACGCGCTGGCGTGCGTCAGCAAGGAAAACCCAGGCAACAGCATAAACGCTACCCGCCGACGGGGTTTCGCTGTTTTTGGTGTTAAGTGGTTGGGCTGCATAATTACTGAAAGAACTGCATGAAAAACCGCCATCGGCTTAGGTAAACGCCCATCTTACCGAATTGCGCGAATGAAGGCAGCGCTTGTTACCCATACATAAAAAAAGACGTCGCAGCGTTAATAGCGTTAGCGAACAAACACCAAAAAGGGCAAGGCGCATCCGCCTTGCCCTTCACATCAAACACTAAAGAACGGCTCAATCAAACGCAGTTCTGTTACTGTTGCTGCGCTTCAGAGAGCGTCATGTTGCCATCCACTTCGCTGTACTCATTTTCCTGATAATCATTAGACGAATCTTCTATCTCATCTTCGCCATAGCTTGTGTTGACAACGAGCTGATCGTTTTCAAGTTGCATGTTATTCAAGGGTAAGGCAATGTCCGTTGCGCCAAATCCCCAAATGCCGCCTACCGAAACGATAGCAAACAAATCACCAGATTCATCATGCTTAGCGATATGCTGAACATCACCGATCTCTTCGTCTTCCTGGTTTAGCACTGTCATCCCTTCCAGGTCGCTGACTTGGCGTGACATCAGTGAGTTTTCCTGGTCGTTTTGATCAGTCTGGTTATTTTGATTGGCTTGGTTATTTTGCTCAGTTTGATCGCGCTGCTGGCGTTCCTGCTCCTGGTCATCTTGGTTTACTTCTACCTGAGCATCTTCCGCCTGCTCAACGGTCACCTCAGGTTCGCCTGTTTGCTTGACGGTCACATTGGGCTCGGCTTCCTCAACGGTGACGTTTGGCTCGGGCTGTTCAATGGTTACTTCAGGCTGGGACTGTTCCACCGTGATGTCGGGCTTATCCTGCTCTACCTCAACTTCAGCAGGCTCTTGTTCAACGTTTATATCCCTAGTTTCGTCGCTACCACTTTGTTGCTCTTGAGATTGTGCCCCTTGCTGCTGGGTCATTTGATTATTGCGATCAGTGTCACTCTGGTTCTCTTCTTGCGCCAGAACGCCGCCTGACAAACCTGCACATATTGCACCGATGGCAATCGCTAATGCTGTCCGTTTCATACAATCTCTCCTTTTTTTGGCTTACGCATAAAAGCTAGTACACCTAGGCGCCCTAAAGCAAAGTCAAAACAGAGACCTAGAAAAAGATTAATAAATATTAAAATATCAACACTTACCAATCTCAGCTAGTGTTAATGGAATCAAAGCAACTACTCAGCCTCTATAATAACCGTGTTTACTATTTAGATGGCGAGGTATAAGGAAAATACTAAAGCCTATTCGGCTAAGCATGATACCAAGGCTTCTTTCGTATTACTGAGGCGGCTTAGCCAAATTGCCATGCGTTTATCAAAGGAAACGCTTACCCGCTTGTGGGTCCGACGCATCATAATCCTGGGTATCATCAGGGTCTGAGCCACGTTCCTGGGATGTTTGGGCTTCAAAGCGTCGGGCAGCTTCAATTGCTTGAGGTTCGCTTTCATGTTGAGATATTTCCTGAGGCGCATCAGGAACAGTGACATCGATAACTCGCCATCCCGAAATAATAAGCTTATTTTCTTGCTTTTTACTTATAGGCTCAACGCGTGCGACCCGTGTCATACTTCCTCCTTCTATCTCCTGCTATGAAAGCGTATACCCTTTATATAACACTAACAAATAGCAGAACCCTTGTATTCTTACGAGTTCATACGTTCAATTTAACAACGATTGATATTTGCAGGCATCGTGCTCACATTTATAAGCAAGCGTATTTGTCTACATAGAATTGCCTATAAAAAAATTGCCGGGCTTAAGGCCCGGCAATTAGTAAATAACGCATAATGATCGTTAGTTGCCTCGATTAATAATGCCCAACACGATAAAGCTCACCAAAATCACGCCGAGAATCAAGATGACCAGTGGGAGCAGTTTATACATCTTGCTGGGTGATTTTTTGGCTTCGGGCTGAAGATGCGGCTTGGACGTTTCAAAATCCTCAGGCACCCGCTCACCGATGATGTGCTCTTTCTGTTCTTCCGGAGTTTTGCTCTCCTTAGTATCCATAAACACCTCCCGCTTTCCGGTCGAATAAAGGCGGTGCTAACCGCCTTGTGAGTAAATTAAAGATTCACGACATCAAACTTAACCTCTGGATTGACGTCGGCATCGTAATCAACATCGTCACGCTCAAACCCAAACAGTTTCAAGAATTCATGCTTATAACCAGCATAGTCGGTAATTTCGAATAAGTTATCGGTTGTCACTTCTGGCCATAGATCCTGGCACGCCTGTTGAACGTCGTCGCGCAGTTCCCAGTCATCTAAACGCAGGCGCCCGGCTTCATCAGTCGCTAATTCGCCCCGTTTTCCTTGGGCTGAGTAGAGCTGCTCACCAAACAGCCGATTCAACTGATCAATGGTGCCTTCATGTAGGCCCTGCTCTTTCATGATGCGATAAACCATGGCGATATACAGTGGCATCACTGGGATTGCCGCACTTGCCTGGGTAACGACTGATTTCAGTACTGCCACGTTGGCACCGCCGCCGCTGGCTTTTAATTTGCTGTCGATAGCCGCCGCCGCACGGTCCAGGTCTTCCTTGGCTTTGCCCAGTGCGCCGTGCCAATAGATTGGCCATGTGATTTCGGTACCGATATAGCTAAATGCAACGCTGCGCGCACCTTTTGCCAGCACGCCCGCTTGGTCGAGCGCGTCCATCCACAGCTCCCAATCCTCGCCACCCATGACGGTAATGGTGTCATCGATCTCTTGCTGGGTGGCAGGCTCAACTTCCGCTTCAATAATCGCGTCTTTATTGGTATCGATAGCGGTGGCGCGGTAGGTTTCGCCAATTGGCTTCAGGCTGGAGCGTTTTAGTTCGCCGCTGTCAGGCAGTTTACGCACTGGTGATGCTAGCGAGTAGACCACTAGATCGATTTCGCCCATGTCTTGCTTAATGAGCTCAATGGCTTTTTCACGCGCTTCATGGGAGAACGCATCGCCGTTAATCGACTTGCTATAAAGCCCCTCTTGCTTAGCAAACTTATCGAAGGCAGCACTGTTATACCAACCGGCAGTGCCGGGCTTTTTATCGGTGGCAGGCTTTTCAAAGAACACACCCAGAGTGTCGGCACCGTAGCCAAATGCCGCGGTAATTCGCGCAGCCAAGCCATAACCACTCGACGCCCCAATCACGAGCACTTTTTTTGGGCCAGCTTGTTTATCCAAACCGCGAGCGCGGGTCGCTTCAATCTGCTCACGCACGTTTTGTTCGCAGCCGACAGGATGAGTGGTGGTACAAATAAAGCCGCGCACTTTGGGTTTAATAATCACATCGAACCTCGTTATCAGATTGATTTTGCTTTTGACATCATAACCAGTGATATCGTCTTGCCATAGCAGCGTCGTATTCAGTGGGGCTATTCTAGCTGTCTCGGTGCGCCCTGTCCGCTCTTGCGCCACGCCCGCTCTTCGCTTTTGTCCATCCATGAGCGATTACCTGACCTTGAGCTTCAGGGGCTTTCGCGTCACGATAGCGATTTAAGCACCGACTTCACATTTGAGGCGTCCATGAATGCACAGCAGCTAGTAGATGAACGCGGCGATCTGTGGCTAGCGCTAGCACCGCTGTGGCTCGATCGTGAACCCAGCGAGCGGGATTACACACGTATGGTCGAGGTCGTGCAGCGCTACGATATGACCCTCCATGAGCTAGAGTGGATGTTTCGCCTTGAAATGGCTCCGGTGATGTCGCGCTATCAACTTTCGATTGCCAGCGAGTGGCGGCAATTTAACGATCGGAAGCTGATGCAGCAGTTGGTCAATCACAACCTGCGTTTAAAAGGCTGGCGACGGAAAACCTGGGCACTGTTTTCTGGCTTAACCACGATGATGGTTCGCCACCGCTGGAATGCGCTAATGAGCCGTGTTGCCGTCACACGTGGGGAACAGGTTTAGGGCGTTCTACAGACTAACGTTATGGATAGGCTTGATCTAAGGCTTTTTCCAACGCCATGCGCAGTGGTCGACCATGGTCACGAGGCCCAAAACGGGCAATGACCTTGCCATCACGGCCCACTAAAAACTTGGTGAAATTCCACTTAATGAGTTGTGTGCCCAGCAGGCCAGGTGCTTCACGCTTGAGTAACACAAACAATGAATGGGCATCTCTGCCATTGACGTTAACTTTCTCCAACAGCGGAAAACTCACCCCAAATTGCTGCTCGCCAAATTGACAGAAGTCTTTAGCACTTTCTGGAGATTGGCGGCCAAACTGATTACACGGAAAACCGAGCACAGTGAAACCACGATCCCTGTAGCGCTGATAAAGCGCTTCTAACTCGCTTAGCTGAGGGGTAAAACCGCACTGGCTGGCAACATTCACCACCAGCAGCACTTGGCCACGCAGTACGCGCAGGTTAAACGGCAGTCCTTGGTGGGTATAACAATCTTGGTCGTAAATTTGCATCACTCGGCCCCACAAAAACCCAAACGGCATAGCTATCACCATGCCACGCCTTAGCTTTTTACACCAGCGGCCCGGCGACCACCCTTAGCGCCAGCGCGATGAGTAATACACCGGTGATGCGGTTGATCCAGTGAGCACGCTGTTGCAGCCAGGGCAAAATACGGGAGTGGGAAAGCACAACGGCCACCAGCACGTACCACCCACCATCAATAATCATCGCTGTTAACACAATAATAGCTTTGGCCAACGCACTCATATCCGGCGTCACAAACTGGCTCAGTAACGCGACAAAAAACAGGATCAGCTTAGGATTACCAAGCGCAACCAGCACTCCCTCTCTAGCAGCCTGCCCCCGGTTAGTAACAATCGCATCAGGCTGAAAAGCACCCGCTCTACCGGCCCGCAGTGCTTTTACACCCAGCCATGCCAAATAGGCGGCACCGCTCCAGGTGATCAGTTGAAACAGGAGCGGAAAACCAGTGATCAGCGCCCCCAGCCCCCACACGGTCAGTAGCGCGTAAAAGCCTACGCCCAGCGTATGAAATATCGCTGCGGTTACACCGTTAAAGCGACCACCGCCTAGCGTATGGCGCAGCACCAGTGCCAAGCTTGGTCCCGGCGACATAGCGCCCATGGCACAGATTGCGGCGAGTGATAGCCATAGTGTCAACGGCATGTCTGTTTCTCCCTAAAGAGTCAATATCACATGTGGGGCTGGCAGCGAGTATACGTTAAGCCAGGCAACACGTCGGCAAGTGTCTATATAACGCTGTTAGCATGGGACGCTGTTGGGTAAAATATGCTCTTTTCACCTTCTTCAAAATCTCCGCCACCTCCACTCACTGCGAGGGGCGTTTGGATACTACAGGACGGCAACATGGGTAGGGCTTTTCAGAACCGCAAGGAATCCATGGCCAAAACGGCCGATGCAAAGACCAAGGTCTACAGCAAATATGGACGCGAAATTTACGTTTGCGCCAAGGCCGGTGGCACCGATCCTAATGGCAATCTGGCGCTACGCGGTTTAATGGAGCGGGCCAAGAAGGACCAAGTGCCTTCTCACGTTATTGATAAAGCACTCGACAAAGCCAGCGGCGCCGGTGGTGAAGATTTCTCAGCGGCGCGCTACGAGGGCTTCGGCCCCGGCAATGTCATGGTGATTGTCGATTGTCTTACCGACAACCCTAACCGTACCTTTGGCGACGTTCGCGGCTGCTTTACCAAAACCAAGAGCAAAATCGGCACCCCTGGCAGCGTTAGTCATATGTTTGACCACTGCGCCATTTTCTCCTTCGCTGGGAGCGATGAAGATGCCGTGCTCGAGGCGTTAATGGAAGCCGATGTCGATGTCACGGACATTGAGCAGGAAGGTGATCGCATCACTGTTTTTGCGCCGCATACCGATTACGCAAAAGCCAAACAGGCGCTGTTAGATGCATTCGGCGAGATAGACTTTGAAGCTGACGAGATTCAGTTTTTGCCACAAACCACCACGCCGGTGGAAGGCGACGACGTAGCCATGTTTGAAAAATTCCTCGCCATGCTTAACGAGCTGGACGACGTACAAAACGTTTATCACAGCGGTGAACTTCCGGAAACCAGCGATCACTAGTAATCATTGTTTCTGGAGTATGAGGCTCCCGCCTCCTTGTTGGCATCCAACGCCGCATCCGGTGGCAGCATGGCTGACGGCACCCCTGCCGCACTCAGCAAGGCCTTACCGCGCACGGTGAGGTCGGTAATAAACAGAAACTGCTGGCGGGGGTCCACCGGATAGGCGCGTATTCGGTAATGAGTCCCCCAGGGTTTCTCTTCGGCCACGACAATGACCGGTTGATCGAACTTGAGATAGGCACTGGTCAGCGCAACGTCGCGCAGCGCTTTGCGTACCCAGCCTGCTTCATGTTCAGGATGTAGATAAAAACTTGCTACGCACTGCAGGCTGGTGCCGCCATTATTGGCGTTGTAGACCGCGTGATCCCAAAGTTTTAAATGCGGCACGTAAACCATATCATCATCAGGCGTCTGAATATCGACGGTACGTAAGCCAACGTGTTTGACCTCACCGTAAGTCTCTTCAATTTGAACCCAATCGCCGGGGCGATAAGGCAGCTCTGTCGCCGAGACAACGCCGGCAATCAGGCTGCTAACGTAATCTTTCATGGCAAAGCCAATGGCTAAGCCCAGCGCCCCCAGCAAGGTGACCATATTGCTCAGCGACGGCTCGATAATAATCGGCACAATGATGGCCAGCGCCGTTATTAAAATCAGTAAGCGCGTCAGTGGCACCAACGCAAATATGCGAAAGCGTAGTTGGCCGTGCAAGCGAGTAGCGAGCCAGTTAAGCCCACGCTGGCTGACAATAATCAGCACAATAGTCCCGACCAGCACTATCCCTAAGGTAATCAGCGCTTGGCTATCGATTTCGTTAAACAGTCGGGCGTATTTGGATTGTTCTTCCATGGTTGCCTCCGTGGGCCAATCACGTAAAGCGGGCTAGTTAAAGAGGATCTACCAGATAATTGCGCGATTGTAGTAATTGGCGAACGCTAGCGTGGCTTAGTGGCGCAACCTGCCACCGCCCTTCGTAGCTTGAGATAATCCCTTTACGCTGCAAAGCTAACCTGGCATTAAGCGCTTCATGGTGTGAGAACGGCAGCACCTTCCCCAGCGAGTGGTCATCCAGCCCGCCATGAATCAATAACGCATGCAGCACCAACGTTGCTTTATCACCAGTATTGGTGGAAAGCTCGGCTTCAGCATGGGCATCGAACATCCATAATGCCTCTTTATCGCCAGCGGTCGGCTCACGAAGCCTCTCGCGCCAATAATGCCAAGCAATGCCGATATGACCACGGCAATGGGCGGCTAAGCGCTGCAATTCTTGATTAGGGTGTTTCTCGTTCTTGTCGCGTTTGGCTGTTGAGTCAGCAAGCACCTGTTTGCCAGTGCGAGTGCTATAGATAGGCGGAGGCTGCCCTCCATGAGCCGCGATTTCTGCGAAATAGCGGGCCAGCTGCTCTCCCTCCATCGATTGCAGCGTAAACACTGGCGCGCCGTCGATACCTATTACCTGCTGTAGGTAGGCGTAGGTCCAGCTGTCACAACCAATCACACCCTGACCCAAGCGACCGCTTAACGCGCGTTCAAGAAACTCTCGAATGCCCTGGATACCCTGCGTATGGCGTAAAAAGTAGCGCTGCAAAGCAGGGACTGCCCATTGTCGATGATGGGCACTACGCTCTACCCATTGAGTCCCGCCCTCAGCCAGTTCGCTTAGAGTGGGTGGCGGTAAGCAGGCGACACTCTGCTTCTCAGCCCAATGGAACACCACAGCATCATGACCGCTGTAAGGCGTAGTAATAAAGAAAGTTACTGGTGCTTGCAGGCTTTCAAGCTGTTGCGTTAATGCGCTCGCCGCGGGCGCCCAATCGATAGGAGGCACCAGATGCGCCAACCTTACTTCAGGTAACTTGCGCAGCTCGCTCTCATCTTTTACCTGCTGTTCAGTGTCATTTTTACCCCCCAGCCACGATGAAATAGAGCGTAACGAACGCCGCCACTGGCTTGCCTGGGTCTGCTCGGGGGTATGAAATTGATCAAGCTCGACGACCGACCACAACGGCGTGTCGGCTGATGATGACTGCTCCCCCATATACCTATCCCTGTGTCTAGAAATAAAAACACTTTAGCACGGCATTCCCAACGGCTTACCTCACAACCGAACTTATGGTCTAAAATAAAGTTGTTAATAAGCTAAAATAAAATATTAAAAGCAGTATTTAACGCACTCAATGGACGGTTGTAGCAGGCAAAAGCTAAAGGAGAAAGCGATGAGTGTTGTTCATGTCAGTGAAGAAGAGCTGCACGCCAAATTAGAAAAATGCATTGCTGGCGAGCGGTTGTTAATTGAGCACGAGGGTAATCGATTCAGCGCTCGAATTCAGCATGTCGGTTTGTTTGGTGTGAAAGTCATTCCAGAAACAGACATTAAAAACAGCCACCGCACGCCGGGTGAAGTCGAAGGGGTTACAGTCCCCTATAAGGAGATACTGGAGCTTGAAGTGAAAGGTGTGGTCTATAGCCGATTGCCGGAATAGTTCTGAGACTCGTTCTGCGCTTGCACGCCCCGCGAGCAGACCAAGGCGTGCAAGTTGACTATCGCTGATTCAGTTGGAAACCTTTATGCCAGTTGGCTTAGAACGTTAGGCATATCTTGCCAAAGTGCTGGCCGGACTCCTGATGGCGGAAAGCATCGGCGATGTCGGCAAGCGGGAACTCTCGGTCAATCACCGGGTGCATATCGAGGGTTTCCAGCGCACGGATCATTTCGATCTGGTGGCGGCGACTGCCCACGATCAAGCCTTTCAAACTCGCCTGCTTGGCCATTAACTTAGCCGTCGGTATTTCACCCTCACGACCAGTGAGGATGCCTATTAGCGCGATATGCCCACCAATTTTTATCGCATCAAAGGATTGCGGCAGCGTACCTGGCCCGCCCACTTCGACGATATGATCAACGCCTTCACCATTGGTAAGCTCTTTCACTCGCTTACCCCAATTAGGCGTCTCTTTATAGTTGATGGTGTGCTCGGCGCCCATTTCACGCAGCCGCGCCAGCTTTTCATTCGACGAAGAGGTTGCAATCACACGCGCGCCCATTAGGCGGGCAAACTGTAGGGCAAAAATAGATACCCCGCCAGTGCCCAGCACCAGCACGCTATCGCCTGCTTTAATACCACCATCAACGACCAGAGCCCGCCAAGCGGTTAAACCCGCGGTAGTAAGCGTTGCGGATTCAGCATGGCTGTACCCCTTAGGCTGATGGGTAAACCATTCGACGGGACGCACGACCTGCTCACGCGCATAGCCATCCACGCCGTCACCGGGGGTAGTACGAAAATCACCGACCCTTGCAGGGCCTTCCAGCCAATGAGGAAAGAAGGTTGAGACGACGTGATCGCCCACTGCGAACTCGCTTACGCCTTCACCCACCGCTTCAACCACACCCGCACCATCAGACATGGGAATGCGCTGGTCTTCAGTGGGAATCATGCCAGCGACCACGGCGTAGTCGTGGAAATTTAGCGAGCTGGCATGCAGGCGTACACGAATCTCACCCGCCCCTGGCTCACCAGGTCCCTCTGCCTGCTGCACCTTGAGATTATCTAGCCCGCCCGGCTGCTGCAATGTAATCACTTGCATTGGATACCTCCCTTTAAGCAGTCAATGCTACTGAATAGATGTGAACGTCACGTTAGCAGACGAGGCTTCTTCTGACACGTCCAGCCCCAGGAAACCACCAGATTGCCGCTGCCATAGGCTCGCATAGATACCCCCTTTTGCCAGGAGCTCCTGGTGCGTGCCGGTTTCAACAATGCGGCCTTCATCCACCACGATAAGTCGGTCAAGCATGGCAATGGTGGATAGACGATGCGCAATGGCAATGACCGTTTTGCCTTCCATCAGTGTATCTAACTGCTCTTGAATGGCAGCCTCCACCTCTGAATCCAACGCCGAGGTGGCCTCGTCCAATACCAAAATAGGGGCATTTTTGAGCAAGACTCTGGCAATCGCGATCCGCTGACGCTGCCCCCCAGACAGCTTAACGCCCCGCTCCCCCACGTGAGCCTCCAGCCCTCTGCGTCCTTTCGGATCGACTAACTCATTGATAAAAGTATCCGCATGCGCACGGCACACCGCGTTCCAAACGTCTTCGTCGCTGGCGTGGGGGCTACCATAACGAATATTGTCACGCAGCGAGCGATGGAGGAGCGACGTGTCCTGGGTCACCATGCCGATTTGGTGGCGCAAGGAGGTCTGGGTTACCTCAGCAATGTTCTGCCCATCAATCAAAATCCGCCCACCTTGTACGTCGTAAAAACGCAGCAACAGATTGGCCAGGGTCGATTTACCTGCACCGGAACGCCCGATCAAACCAATTTTCTCGCCGGGTGCGATGGTCAGGTTTAAACCATCAAACACGGTTTTGCTTTCGCCTTTGGCCTGTTCATAACCAAAGCGCATGGCGTCAAAACGAATTTCCCCTTTGGGCACTTGCAGCGGTTGTGCGTCTGGGGCGTCACGCACCGTTGGCTCCTGGGCAATCGTGTTCATACCATCCTGAACGGTACCAATATTCTCAAACAGGCCCGCCACTTCCCATAAGATCCAATCGGACATAAAGCGGATCCGCATGACCAGCGCAATGGCGATCGCCAAAACACCCAACGAAATAGCTTCCATGTACCAGGCGCTAATCGCCATGGCCGCTGTACCCACCAATAGCGCTGTGTTCAATAGTGTCAGCCCCACGCTCATGATGGTCACTAACCGCATTTGGCGATGAACAGTGACCATAAAGCCCTCCATCGCATCGCGGGCATAGCGCTGCTCACGCTCGGTGTCGGCAAATAGCTTGATGGTTTGGATATTGCTGTAACTATCGACCACGCGACCCGTCATTTGTGCTCGGGCGTCTGCCTGGGCCATGGAGACATCCCGCAGGCGCGGCACAAAGAAGCGCATAATCGCAAGATACCCCACTAACCACAGCCCCAACGGAATAAGCAACAATAGGTCCGCCCGACCCAACAAAAAGGCCGCACCCGTAAAATAGACAATGGCGTAGACCAGCAGCCCCATCACCTTGGTAACGGTTTCACGAATCGCCAGCGCCGTCTGCATCACTTTCTGCGACACTCGTCCGGCAAACTCGTCCTGATAAAACGCCAGGCTTTGGCTCAGCATATGGCGATGCGATAACCAGCGGCCGATCATGGGGTAGTTACCGAAAATACTTTGATGGGTGACCAATGACTGCAGGAGTACCAAGAGCGGCAAACCGATCAGTAGCAACAGCCCCAAGCCTGAAAGCCACCACCCGTTTTCTGCCCAAAAGCCAGCCCTTTCAACGTTGCCCAACCAATCAACTAGCTGGCCCATGTAGCTGAAAAATAGCACTTCGGCTGCTGATACCAGTGCCGTGAATAGCGTCATCAGCAACAGTAGCGGCAACATCGGGCGGGAGAAATGCACAATAAACGGCATTAAGCCTTTCGGCGGTGTTTTGACATCGCCTTCAGGGTAGGGATTAACCCGCGTTTCGAAGTAACGAAATAGTGGCTGTAAAACACGCGATAGCATGAGATTTCCTTGCGTTACTGGCGATGGTGTTAACGGTCTTTGACTTATTTGCTTACTAAATTTTTATGTACTTAATTTATATGTACTAAATTGTTTATGTACTAAGAAGTGGAGTGGCGCAGCAGCCAACGCGCCCAGAACGGGGCAATAATCATCAGCGTGACCATACGCAGCAGGTGATGAAAGGCAACAAATACCGGATCAATGTTGAGCGCCACTGCCAGAATCGCCATCTCGCCAATACCACCGGGGGCCAACGCCAGTAGCGCCACATCACGTCCGACACCCAACAGGTGATGAATGAGCTCGGCAAACAGCGCCAATACCAGCAGCGCTAACAGCGTCGCAACCCCCGACTGCCACAAATAACGACCCAGCAGCCTGCGAGTCATGCCTTGAAAGCGCGAACCAATGGCACTGCCCAACACCCACAGCATCACGTTCATTCCCCACCCAGGAAGAGCGAGACTAGCCATATCAAAACCAGATAATAGGGCAGCTATCAGCAGTGGCGCCAGCAGAGCTGGACTAGGAATCCGTAGCCAGCGACCTAATGGCAATATCAGCGGAATCAGCAATAGCATCCAGCCATGTTCCAAGCCGCTAGGAACAGGGTCAGCACCCCCGCCACCGCCTTCATAGGCCCAAAATAGTGGCGGAAGAAAGAGAATAACCAAAATAACGCGCAGCGATTGCGCCACCGCGATTCGCTGTGGGTCACCGCCGCATTTCTCGCCCAGCAGAATCATCGCCGTCATTGCGCCGGGGGAAGCACCAAACCAAGCGCTAACGGGGTCAAACCCGCAACGGCGATACCAAGCGGCTGCCGCAGCCGTAGAGGCGGCTACCCCTACCAGTAACAGGGCTGCAGAAACCGGCCAATCCAATACGCGATGGGCCAACTGCGGCGTCACTTGGCTACCCAGCACCATGCCCATTACCGCTAAAAACACATTACGCAGCGGCTCTGGTATCGCGACCTTCACGCCTTGGGACGAGACCAACAGGTTGGCGATTAAGGGCCCAAGCATCCAGGCAAGCGGCAAACCGGTCAGTTGGAACAGCGCCCCGCCCAACGCACCAACACCCAGCGATGTTGCCAACGCTTTTGTGTTCCCAGCCATGCTTTCTGAACGGCATCCCTTCACGCTTGCTCCTCGCCTTAGTCGTGACCATAGGCGGCTGCCCATGACCATTAACCTGCTAAGGATATCGATTTGCGCAGCGCAAGGCTATCGTATGGCCTACTCAGTAAGGCTGCGGAATCTCGCCGTCGTCATCATCGTCACGCAGTCGCGCCTGGCGTTCGGCTTCTTCCTCTTTGGCATCGTCGATGACTTCCATCAGTTCATCGACGTTAGCAATATGAGTGTCGGCATCGAAGTGGCCGGTAAGCTTGCTATCCGGATGCAGTTCGCCAGTTTCATACAGCGCCCACATCTCTCTGCCATATTCGGTATTCAGTAGCTTGGGCGCGAACTGTCCGAAGTAGTTGCGCATGTTATCCACATCTCGATACAGCATCGCTGCAGCACTGTTGTTGCCTGCGGCATCAACGGCCTGGGGTAAATCGATAATCACTGGACCGGAGGCATCTACCAGCACGTTAAATTCCGACAAATCGCCGTGAATTAACCCTGCGCACAACATGCGTACCACATCTTGAATGACTTTGGCGTAGTAAGTCTCGGCTTGTTCGGGCGTTAACGTCACTTCGTCCAGACGCGGCGCTACATTGCCCTCAGCATCACTGATCATTTCCATCAGCAGTACGCCATCGACAAAGCCGTGAGGCTCGGGCACGCGCACGCCGGCCGAAGCAAGACGATAGAGCGCATCGACTTCGGCATTGAGCCACGCCTGCTCTTGCTCTTTTTGGCCGTAGCGGGTTTTCTTGGCCATCGCCCGGGCGCGACGGCTATTGCGCTCTTTTCGACCCTCTTGATACTGAACGGCCTGTTTAAAGCTTCGCTGCTTGGCCTCTTTAAATACCTTGGCACAGCGTACTTCTTCCCCGCAGCGCACCACGTAAACCTGCGCCTCTTTACCACTCATTAGCTGCACTAGCACCTCGTCGATCATTCCATCATCAACAAGAGGCTGTAATCGTTTAGGGATTTTCATGGTTAGCTGCGTCGGCTCCTCTTTGGTACGCGTTCAATAACGGATACGGCGAACACGGAAAGCTCGTCCTTTTAATTTATCACGCTCAAGCTTGGCCTGAGCCTGCTGAATCACATCACGCTCAATGGCCACATAGGCACTGCGTGCCAGCACTTTAATTTTACCTACTTGCTCACCGCGCAACCCACCTTCGCTGGTTAGCGCGCCAAGAATATCGCCGGGGCGCAGTTTATCTTTCTTGCCACCGGCTAACTGCAGCGTCGCCATCGGCGGCTCAAACGGCGCTGACTGCTTGGGTTTAGGCAAAGGCTCAGTGGCAATCGGTTGCTCCAGCAACCCTTCTAGCCGCTCCAGGCGATAACTTTCCTTGGGGGTCACTAGCGTGCAGGCTATACCACTGGCCCCGGCGCGCCCAGTGCGCCCCACCCGGTGTACGTGAACATCAAGCTCGCGGGCAATTTGGTAATTGAATACCGCGTCCAACTGGGCGATATCCAAGCCGCGCGCGGCAACGTCTGTGGCCACCAGAATAGAAGCACTCTGGTTCGAAAACAGAATCAGAATGCGATCGCGATCTTTCTGCTCTAAATCGCCATTGAGTGCCACGGCGCTAAACCCAGCATCCGTTAGTTGCTCAGCCACGGCCTGGGTTTCGCGCTTGGTGTTACAGAACACCACGCTGGTAGCGGGTCGATAGAACAGCAGTAGCTGGCGCAATGCATCAAAACGCGCCTCTTCATTGGCAACGTTATAAAAGTGCTGTTGAATCGTAGTAGCGTCGTGCACCTCGGCAATTTTCACCATCACCGGCTCACGCATCACGCCCCGCGTCATTTCGGTTAGCCCGCCCGACGTTTGCTCATCGGGAAAAGTCGCACTGAACAGCAGCGTTTGGCGGTTAGCCGGCGTCTCGGCAATGATGTCATCGATGGTTGCCTGGAAGCCCATATCCAGCATGCGGTCAGCTTCATCCAACACCAGCATCGTAAGCGATTCCAGAGTCAGCGACCCTTTGCGCAAATGCTCATCAATACGCCCTGGCGTGCCTACCACAATGTGCGCGCCGTGCTCTAAAGAACCAAGCTGCGGCCCAAAGGGAGCACCGCCGCAAAGGGTGAGTATTTTGACATTGGCCATGCCACGGGCTAAACGGCGCAGCTCTTCCGCCACTTGGTCAGCGAGCTCCCGGGTGGGACAAAGCACCAAGCCTTGCACCGCAAAGCTCTCTACTTTCAATTTAGCCAACAGCGCCAAACCAAACGCCGCCGTTTTGCCTGAGCCAGTTTTCGCCTGCGCCAGCACATCGCGCCCGGCTAGCATGGGCGGTAAGCTTTCCGCCTGTACTGGCGACATTTCATGATAGCCAAGGGACGCAAGGTTGCTCAGCAGAACGTTCGGCAACGCTAACGAGGAGAAAGAGGAGTCAGACACGATATTACCTTGCTTGGGCCGCAGATGGACGGCCATCGGAAACACAGCGTGCGCCCCCTGGAGGGCAAGAGACGCACAAACGTTACGGCACCATACCAGAAAGTGCCTCTGCCTGCGCCGCCATCACAGCAAGATCACATTGCCAGCGGCACAAAAGTGGCTTGGCTCAGGGTAGCTAGATCCCTAGGCGAGAGCTCGATCTCTAACCCGCGCCGCCCGGCACTGACATAAATATTGGCAAAGCTTGCTGCTGAGTTATCGATAAAGGTCGCCAGACGCCTCTTTTGCCCCAGCGGGCTAACGCCGCCCAGCACATAACCGGTGGTGCGCTCTACTTCCGATGGTTCCGCCATCGTTGCTTTCTTGGCGCCGGCAGCCTTGGCGATCTGCTTTAAACCCAGCTGGCAGCTCACCGGTACAATGCCTACTACCAACTGCTTGTCATCCAACTTTACCACTAAGGTTTTAAATACCTGAGGGGCGGCTACGCCCAGTTTCTCCGCCGCTTCCAGTCCATAGGAATGGGCGGCGGCTTCGTGTTCATACTCATGTAGCTGAAAGGCAATCCCTGCATGTTTGGCGCTATTAATAGCCGGTGTCATGTCGCTCTCTTGGTTGATGGCATTGTGACTATAGATAGTAACTAAAGATTATCCTGTGAGGCGCACGGCGCCCTTTAGGTTAATAGCGCGATAGGCAAAAGAAAGTCAACCGATTGCAACGAGTAGAAGGTTTGATTGATGCTTCTGGAAAGCTGTGCGCCAGCGACTACGCTAAATAGTACGATGTTTAACAGTACAATGTTCAATAGCGCAATGCTCAATAGCGCAGTCGATAAATGGAAGCTAACCGAAAGGAGTCCAGCGATGCCAGCAAAATCTAAAGCGCAACAGAAAGCGGCGGGTGCGGCACTTTCCGCTAAGCGCGGCGAAACCAAGCCCAGTGAACTTTATGGTTCGTCTAAAGAAATGTATGACTCGATGAGCGAGGAGGAGTTAGAAGACTTTGCGAGTACCAAGCGCAAAAGCAAGCCGGAAAAAAAACAGGATTAACTATCCTTTATGATAACAAAACCGCTAGCTTCCAATATGCTGGCGGTTTTCTATCGCTCGGCGGCTTCGAGGCAGAACAAGCCGGTACTTTCAACCGTTGCATTACGATTGGTTGGACACTTGCCGTCAATACGCATTACGCCTGGAATGAACAGCTCGCCAATCTTTTTTCTTAAGCTTCATCCAGCGACGAGCGTCAGGCTGGTGACAGGACGAAGGTTAAGCCGCTTACAGCGTTGCTCCACACTATCCACAATTTCTTGCGCATCATTAAATTGTTGCTTGTCGAGCTGAATATCGACCATCAGGAAACTGCCCACCTGGGCCAGGCGAACATCGTCAGCGGTAACATCAAAATCGGCAACATCTTCAACGACATCTTGCCTCACGCTAGTGCAAGACCCACCAAACATAAGCTCGCGCAGCGCGCCCTTCACCATACGAATAGGCATAGGCAGGAAATAGCCAGCGATTATTAGCACCATTATCGGGTCGGCAAACCGCGCATAGCTTGCCCAGGGAGACTGGGTTAGCAACCAGGTCAAGCCAAACCCCAACATAACAGCGGCACTCAGCCAGGTATCCATCTGCCACTGACGCAATTCGGCTGCCAATAGGGAGGAACGTGCTACGCGGGCATAGCGAGCCAGCCACCACCAAGTCAACAGGCAGCCTGTTACATTCACCACACCAAACATTAGCGCCAAATCCAGCGTCACTAGACGGCCACCATCAAGCAGGCTCCACAGCGCTGATACCAGCGATACAACACATACCATAGCGATCACTACGCCTTTGAGCAGCACCGCGAGCGGTTCCACTGTCAGCCGCCCAAAGGGGTAGTGATCATCTGCAGGTTTACGTGCCTGCTGAAGCGCAAACAAGGATAACGATGCCAGTACCAAGCTCAACAGCGAATAACCACTGTCAAAAAGAATCGTTATGGAACCGCTGGTCAGCCCTAGCGCTAACCCGGTAAACGCAAACAGGCTGGCTGAAATGGCTGAAAATCTTAGCGCACGGCGCTCGGCTACAAAGGGGGTCACGCGGATAACTCCATCACATTAGACTGATTATGCGCCATAATAGTGGAGAGTTATGACAACCTCGAATCGCTCAGCGCTGAATAAGTTGGCGCTCAAAAAATAAACTGAGACGACTATGCGTGCCGAACAGGTTCAGGCCTTTATTGATGTTACCGAGCATGGCTCCTTTGCCGCCGCTGCACGACATACCGGCCTTAAGCGGAGCACTCTGAGTGCCGCCGTTAATGCACTGGAAGATAGCCTGGGCGTGGCATTATTTGAGCGCTCCGGCAACAGTCTGACACTCACCGCCGTAGGCGATAGCGTACTACCGGACTGCTATCGCCTGCTGACTAGCGTTAGCCGTATCAAAAAGCACTGTCACCAGCACCTCCAAGGTGTTGAAAGCCAGCTTGGAGTTGCCCGCGATGACGCCTTGCCCGAAGTGTTTTGGCGACAGGTGATGCATGATTTAAAGCAGCAGTTCCCGTTAACGGCTATTTCCGTCTACCTCGTGCCACCACAGGAACACAGTCAGTTTGTCCAGCGTCAAACGGTGGATATTGCCTTTGGTCTTTATACTGCTGAAGGCATCGACGCCAACGCTGCTAATCTTGCCGCTGTCAGTATGCGTTTAGTAGCGGCGCCCCGTCACCCGCTTAGCCGACTTCCCAGCGTTACCCGTGACGACTTAGCCCAATACACCCAAGTGTGTTTAACCCATGTGCAGGATGACAAGCTGATTAGTGAAGCGCTGTTTTCAGGCAATTATCTGGGGCTGACAATGTTCGAAGTGATTCGAGATGCCGTGATTAACGCAACCGGCTGGGCGCTATTGCCTTACCCGCTGGTTAAAGGCGCTCTGGAAGCAGGCACCTTATGCACGCTAAATCACGACCTCGCGCTAGACAGCCACTATTACCGATATGTAGAGAGCGATAACCGCGGCGTGGTGGCCACTGCCCTGTTGAACAAGGTAGCGCACTTTTTGGCAGTGTTGCATTAAATGGCCCAGAGCAACTGTCATAACGTTGAAATCATTTTATTGGAAAAAAACGCTAAAGCCTTCCACGCTATTAAAAAGTGCTAAATAAGGAGGTGCCAGGACACGCCACGTAAGGAACACAGGCAAGTGTCATCTGGGCGTCATATGCACCTGCCAGTGTCGAAGTTGCCGTCAACCAAGGAGTGATTCCAACGATGGTACGACTCGATAAGAAAGCCACTCGGCTGTATGTATTGGACACCAACGTCCTCATTCATGACCCCGCCGCGCTTTATCACTTTGATGAGCACGATGTTGTTATCCCCATGACGGTGCTGGAGGAGCTTGATAAGCACAAAAATGGTGTTCGTGAAATCGCTCGCACGGCCCGCCAAATAAGCCGTACACTCTCTGACCTTACTAGCCAAGTCACCTTTGATGAAATCCAACGCGGTATTCCCATTCCCCGTATCAGTGGCGAAACAGGACGCCTGCACTTCTTATGCTATAACGACTTAAAACTTTTCGATGCCCTCGATGACAGCCCTGACAACCGCATACTGGCGGAGACCTGCCGCCTTCGCGAAGAGCGTCCCGACGCCTCCGTCATCCTAATCACCAAAGATATTAACCTTCGCGTTAAAGCAGCCGCACTTAAAGTACCGGTCGAGGATTACCTCAACGACCGCGCCTTCTCTGATAGTGATGCAATGATTGAAGGTGCCCAGGTCTACGCCACTGCAGGCCAGGATGGTAAGTCGCTATGGGAGGCTCTGAATGTTGACGTTACAGTTGAACGCGTTGGCCATCACACGTTCTATCAACTCACAGGCAATATGCCCCGCCAATGGCACGTTGGCATGCTGGTTTCGGATAGCGAAAACGGTGCCGAGTTCGAGGCAATCGTTCGTGAGCTGGGTCCTTCCTCGGCCCGCCTTCAACTACTAACCAACTATCGTCATCATGCAGGTGTTTGGGGCGTCCACGCCCACGACAGCCGGCAAAACTTTACCTTAAATCTACTCATGGACCCTGATATTGATCTGGTGACCATTGCGGGTAATGCAGGGACGGGTAAAACCTTCATGACACTGGCCGCCGCCTTCCTGCAAACGCTGGACGCCAAGCTGTTTGAGCGCATTGTGTTTACCCGCGCGCCGATCCCCATGGGCGAAGACATTGGCTTTTTACCCGGCACCGAGGAGGAGAAAATGTCACCGTGGATGGGCGCCTTCCACGACAATATGGATAACCTGCTGCGCAACGAGGAGGGAGAATCAAGCTGGGATAACGGCGCCACGCGGCAATTGATTGGTTCGCGGGTACAAATACGCTCGCCGAGCTTTATGCGTGGCCGCACCCTAAACGACACTTTCTTAATCATTGATGAGGCGCAAAACTTCACCCCCAAACAGCTCAAATCGCTGGTCACCCGGGCGGGCCGCAATACCAAAATTGTCTGTCTGGGTAACGTTGGTCAGATCGATACGCCGTACCTAACCGCAAACACCTGCGGCATGGCAGCAGTGGTCGAGCGTTTTCGTGACTGGCCCCACGCGGGGCATATCACTCTGAAGAGCGTAGAGCGCTCACGCTTAGCGTTAGCGGCGGAAGAACTACTTTAACCCCATCATCTCTCACCGCTGGTTTAGGGTGGGAGATAATCTAACGCCATTAAGTATAAAGCTGATGTTGGATTACTCTTTATCGGCGTCTTCCGCTCCGCCTTTCCAATTGCGGGGAGCACCTATGGTATCTGCCGCAAAGGCTTCGCGCTCACCTAATGGGCGCGTTTCCCCAATGGTGGTATCGTTGTAGGTTTGACGCTCCATCTCGCAGTTCACTTCCGCTCCCAGCAGAACCACAAAGGCGGAAAGCCAAAACCAGATCATGAGCGCAACCACGGCGCCCAATGAGCCGTAGAGCTCGCTAAAACTAGAGAAATAACGCACATAAAGCGAAAGCCCACCGGAGCTTAACAACCACATTACCGTTGCCAGTAGCGTGCCATAGCTTAACCAACTCCACTGAGCCGAACGCCGATAAGGCGCGTAGCGGTAAAGCAGCGCGATCAGAACACTCATCAACAATAACAGCGCAGGCCATCTCATCCACTTAAGGACTTGATCCAACGGTGAGGTAATCGCCAAAATGTCGACCAATACCGGCACAATGGCAATGAACCCTAACGAGACCAGGGTCATAAAAATCAAGCCAAAGGTCAGTGCCGTTAATAATATCGTGCGGTAAAGGAGCTTACGTTGTTCGCTTTCGCCATAGACCACGTTGAGGCCGATAACCAACACCCCCACGCCTTTTGAGGCAATATACATGGCTATTAATAGCCCGGCCAGGGCACCAAGAAAGCTACCTGACTTAGCGCTTTCAACCACTTGCTGAGCTTGTTGATCAATCAATTGGGCGGCATCCGGGGGCATAAAGCGACTGATTTCATAGAGTTGCTGACCCGCCTCATAGGGATCAAACAGCAGCCCCCAGAGTGAAATTACCGCCGCTATGGTAGGAAACAGTGCCAACAAGGCATAGAAGGCTACCCCAGCAGCCAGCATGGTAATACGGTCACGACGGGCGGCACGTATCACACGCCAGGAAATATCCTTCCAGCCGCACTTGGGTATTTCGCCGGGTGCCTCTGCATGGCGGCCTCGAGTAGGTTTACGCATAATACCGTCCTGGTAAGTACGTGCCGGGTAAGTACGTGCCTGGCCACTGCTTCGCAAGTAGTCGTATCATCACTAGCCTTCCCACATAAGTAGCGCTGCAAGCAAAATGGCAAGCACCATCATCAAACCACTGGCATGGTGGCGCAACCAGAATTCAGTGGACAATAACCGAGTTAAATGGCCCATAACACCACCTTCAGCCTTACGCGCGGAGGCCACGCTCGCCGCTTTCAGCTTGACACAATACTGGCTAAAAATGCGAATAGGCACCAACGTAGCGCCCACTAAACCTGCATACAGCCACCATAATTCACCAGCAGGCGGTGCTTTTGTATCGAAGGGACGAAGTAACAACCAGCCGAATGTGGCTAAAGCAACACCCGCGGGAAACGGCCAAATAAGCCCCACCCACTCCTTGATAGGTGGCATTGCAATACTGCCCTCAGGAAGCGGAAGCCAAAGTGGTGTCAACAAGGCAGCCAAGATGCCAACCAACCAAGCACCCGACTGGCAACGATTACTCCCCCCTCGTTGTCGCTGCTGCCACTGACGCCAAAGAGCAACGCTTACCAATGCCGCCGTCCCTATGGCCGCCCAACTGAGCCACTTGATCAGGGATTCATGATGCATCTCATAAAGCGGACTTTTAAAACCCCACTTGCTGACCATGCCTGCACCGATGGCACCCGCCAGCGATATACCGGGCAGGGCCAGTAGTGTCCAAATTACTGGCAACGGCCAACGGGGCAGATGCTCACTAATGCTGGTGCCCATAAATAAGGAACCTTTAGCCAGTGCATGATGAGCCGCAAACAATACTATTCCCGGCCAGAGCAATGGCCAAACGTCCGGTGCGACTAATCCCATCGCCACTAGCGCTGTCATCATGCCCATCTGACTGATACTTGAGTAAGCTAAAACAGCTTTGGGATGGCGCTGAAAAACGCCATACAGCGCTGCGGCAAAAGCGGCCACCAGCCCGGCCACTAACATGAAATTACCAAATTGCACTAAAGTATCTGAAATATCTTCGTGGCCTAAGGGCAGCACACTAATCCAGCCCAGTAGTCCCGCCTTGATCATCACCCCGCTAAGCACGGCGCTGGCAGGCGCAGGCGCCACCGGGTGCGCTAACGGCAGCCATACGTGTACGCCGATAACGCCTGCTTTTACGCCAAATCCAATGAATAACAAGGCAGCCATCCACGCACCCTGCTCAGCGTTTAGAATCCCCTCACGTATACCTTGCAACGTAAGCGTGTCGGCCTCACCAGCAGACCATAAAAAGCCGCCTAAAATGAGCCCTTCTCCCACCACGGCTAACACCAAATAGGCCTTGGCCCCTAGCCGAGCTTCTTGTGTCCCGCTGTGCACCACCAAGGCATAAGCGGCGAAGGTCATCAGCGCAAAACCCAAATAGAAGCTGGCGATGTCCTGGGCAATAATGAGCAGCACATTGCCCAGCAGCGTTAACGGCCACAGCAGAGATAAGCGCAGCAGGCGCCGTTGTGCATCTTGATCTCCCGTCTGGGCTTGCGCCTGCTCCGCCGCAAAATAGCCTCTCGCATGTACCGCCGCTAAACTCCAGAGCAATGCAGTAAATGCAAGCCATGGGCGGCTGAGCGAATTTAACGCCCATTCACCGCCCAGCATCCAAGCATCGATTGTCCACTGCGCTTCACCGCCGTAGGCCAACAACAGTGCTGGCCAAGCAGCGCTTAGCCACCACACTGAAAAGTAGTCGCGCTGTTTAGAGGGCGCCCGGCAGGTGAACCAAACGGCATGGCCAATGACACCTAACGGCCATAACAGGGCCAGTGTAAGCAACAGTGTCATCATGGCAGGTACTCCCCGTTGGCTACACGGGCAGCCCAGTCCAAGGGGCTAAAGGGCAGCCCGGCAAAGAGCCCTGCCCCCAAGCTTATCAAGGCGGTAAATACCATAGGCAAAAGCAGCCATGCATGCGTTTCGAAACGACCAAGACGCTGCTCTTCAGGCCACTTCCCTTTGCCATGAGAGGGACCTAAGCGGAACCACAATCGATGTAGGATCGGTAAAAAATAGAGAGCATTGAGCGTACTGCTCGCGACCAATACCACGACAACCCAATACATCTCAGCTTGTATCGCGCCAACCCCCAGATACCACTTGGTAATAAATCCAGCCACGGGAGGGAGGCCAATCATGCCTAACGCACCAATGGTAAACGCGATGCTGGTCAACGGCATGCGTTTACCGGCGCCATCCATTTCATCGATGCGATGAATGCCCAGCTCTTCAGCATAGTTGCCTGCACAGAAGAACAACGTGACTTTCATCAAGCCCTGATGCAGCAAATGCGCGAGCGCCCCGACCGTACCAAAAGGGCCAAAGATACCTATACCAAGAATAACGTAGGCGACTTGGCTGACCGTAGAAAACGCCAGGAGTGGTTTCAATTCCTGCTGAGCAATGGCCCTTAGCGAACCATAAATAATCGTAATAGAGGCTGCCACCGCTAGCCCAGTAATAACGCCCAGTTCAACACTGAGCTCAATACCATAAAGGTCATAAACGACCCGCAGAATTCCAAAGGCCCCTGCTTTAACCACCGCCACTGCATGCAGTAACGCGCTTACCGGGGCAGGCGCCACCATCGCTCTTGGCAACCAGCCATGCAGCGGAACCATGGCGGCCTTAACCGCAAGCCCACCCACTAATAAGGCGAAAATCAGCGTTAGCAGACCACGATGATCATTCAAATAGTCGCCCAAGCCTTCTTCCGACGAGAATGATTGATCACCGGTCAGGCTATACAACAGCACCGCGCCCAGCAGCAGTACTACTCCCGCACTTAACGTGTAGCGTAAATAAACACGCCCTGCATTAAGAGCTTGCTCCGTACCTCGGTGGACCACTAACGGGTACGTGGAGAGCGTCAACATTTCATAGAAAATCAGGAAAGTGAACAGGTTATCTGCGAGCGCAATGCCGATGGTGCTCGCTACACACAGGCTAAAAAAACCAAAAAACCGCTTCCGGTTGGCAGAGCCTTCCAAGTAGCCAATGGCATAAATCGTGGTACATAGCCAAAGCAGTGACGATAGCATGGCGAACATCACACCGAGTGCATCGACGCGCAGTACAAAATCAAGCCCCCCAATGACTTGGAAGCTAAAGATATCTTCATGACCCGCAGCGACTCGCCTGACCATCAGGGTGACCAATAGAACTTTAACTACCGCCGCCCCAATGTTAAGAGTCGTGCGCAGCCGCCTGAACTCTTCCGGTAGCGCAAAAATAATCACGGCGACCACTACCGAGGTGGCCAAGGCAGTCAGCGGTAACCACGCGGCATTCATGGGCCACCTCCATGCATCAACCCCAATGGGAAATGCGCTAAAAGACCTAACCCAAAGGCCGTCAAGGCGAGAACCAGTGCGATGAAATCCATACCTGGCATCAAGGGTTGATGGCGATGGCGCGGTGCCGTTTCATCGAAGGAGTAACGAAACATACGAAACACATAGGCCGCTGTTAACAGCGTGCCGATTAATAACGCCGCCACTGCCCACCACTGCTGAGTGATAATCATCGCCTCAAGCAACAGCCACTTAGCAGTAAAACCAGAGCTTGGGGGTAGACCCATTAAGGTAATGGACGCAATGCCGAAGACTAATAGCGAAAGGGGCAAGCGTCGGCTGGTCCCTGCCAACCCCTTAAGGGTGTGCTCCCCCGTTGCTAGTATTAGGTTACCGGCCGCCATAAACATCGCTGCTTTAGCAAAGGCGTGGCCTATTAACTGTAGCCAAAATCCTTCCCAGGCTAAGGCGCGAGGTAGCGGCGCGATATCTGGACCCAGCAGCAGCGGGAAAGCCACCATCAGATAACCCAGCTGAGCCACGGTAGACGAAGCGACCAAGGTTTTAAGCGAGTCGGTACGCCACGCCAATAGACCACCCCATACAATCGCCAGTAGCCCTAACCAGGCAATGATGCGTGGCGCATAGAACGTATCAGGCAGTAGGATGCTCCAGAGCTGCAACAGCATAAACAGCGACGCTTTGATGACCAGCGCCGCATGCAGTGCACTTACCGGCGTCCAGGCGTTCTCGTGCACCGGCGTGAGCCACGCATGTAAGGGGAATAACGCGGCTTTCAAAGCCAGACCAGCGCCTATCATCGCGGCGGCAAACCATGCCACCGGCCCTGGTTCTATTACCTCCGCTAAGCCCTGTAAATCCAACCGGCCCCAATGGCCTAAAATCAGGGCGACTCCCAGTAAATACGTTAGCGACCCCACCAATGCCAACAGTAAGTAACGCATACCCGCCACTAGCGCAGGCACTTTCCCCGACAGCATTAGCATGCCTACCGCTGCCAGCCCCATCAGCTCTAACGCAGCGTAAAGAGTGAGCAGATCAGTGGCTAGCCAAATTAGTGAAAGCGCACTGATCACGACACCCATCAGTGGCCACAGCCAGCGTGCTAGTGGTGCAGGGTCGGTTAAGCGCAAATGCCCAGGTGTGTAAAGAGCTGCTGCAACACCGATCCCTTGCGTCGTCAGCAGTAACAGCACACTCAGCCCATTTAAGCGTAGCGATAGGAGAACCCCAGCTATCTCCCACTGCCAACGCAGTAAGCCCGCCTCACCAAAGGCCGATAGCAGCAGCCAACCAGAGCCCAATATCGGTACGCTGGCGAGCACGACGGGCCAGGCACGCTTCGGTGGAAACAGGGCCGCCAGCAACCCCAGTAACAGAGGTAAAACAAGTGCGGCCACGAGCGCCCAGTGGGTAGTGACCAGTGGCGCAAAGGTGCTATCGAAGAGACCAAAGCGCCAGGTCATGTTGCTTTCTCCTTGGGCTCGCCGTCACGCCCAAGCGCCTCTACCCCCTCCAAACGCAAAAGCTGCCTTATCAATAAAGCGCCCAATAGCGATCCTAACCAGGCAACGAGCAGCCCTACGCTAATCAATGCTTGAGCAGACGCCGAAGTGCCCGCCACGCCAGCCAATAGCATAAACACCGCTGAACCAAGCAAATTAAACGCTAACAAGCGTCTTAGCAGATGGCGGTGTAGCGCAAACGCTGCCAAGGCAGTCGCGGCAATCACCACGCCTGAAAGCAGCAGCGGATGCTCTGAAGGTGAATACACCATGTCGGCTATTACATAGCGAATCGCCGCGCCGACCATGACAAACCAAGCCATCGCCAATAACACACGCATGGCCACGCGCGACCTATGCTCGCTAAATTTATCGTGTTTTAACGGGGCTGACGTATCAGGCGAAACATGCCCCAGGGCATAAAAAAAGCAGGGCCCTGTCAGCCCGACACCTAGAACCAGCTCAACAGCTGCCAGCCAAGGCGCGCCCAGTTGCCACCATGCCAACGACATGGCAATAGCAAACGCGACGAAGAAGCAGCAGGCGCGGACTAGGTGACGGTCAAACAGGCAAACCAACGCCGACCCCGTTAGGAACAGCGCCAACAGCACTTCTATCGCATTAAAGGAAGCTATCATTCGTTTCGCTACATCCTTGCATCGGGCACGAATAGGCGCTTACGGAGCCTGCATTGTAGGTGGTACAAAGGTCACACGTTAGCTTAAGCGAGTACTTAGCCACTTACCAATATCGTTAATCTGCTGCGGGCAAAGGGCATGTGCCATTGGGTATTGGCGATAATTGACTGCGTAGCCCATTGCTTTTAAACGATCGGCGCCGCTGCGACCCAGGCTCTCAGGCACGATGGGGTCAAAGTTACCGTGCTGGACTTCCACCGGGATCTGGCGATTGGCTTCCGCGAGATCAATATTGTCTGCCGTGGCGAAGTACGTCGACATGGCCAACAAGCCCCCCAACGGTGCAGGGAACGTGAGCGCTGCTTGATAGGCGACAGCACCACCTTGCGAAAAGCCCGCCACAATAATGCGCTGGCTATCAATGCCCTGATCAATCTGTTCCTGAATCAGCGCTTGGATGCGCTCAGCAGATTTCTTAAGTTGATTCTCATCAACGCGACGCCCTAAATCCATAGCTAAAATATCGTACCAAGCGGGCATGACCATACCGCCATTTATCGTTACTGGCAGGCGTGGCGCATGGGGCATGATAAAGCGCACATGCGCTTCTTTGGGTAACGCTAACGCGGGTACCAGCGGTTCAAAATCGTGTCCGTCCGCACCTAAGCCATGAATGATAAACACACACGCATCGGCGGGTTGACCATCTTTCGGCTCAATAACCAGTTCGCCAGGAGCAGTCATGACATCGTATTCCTTATTCAAAAAGCGTCACCCTAGCGCAAACACGTGTTAACAGCGAGGGGCAGCACGATTTAAAAGGGCCATAACCTGGTTAAAAGGGCCATAGTACGTTTAAAAAGGCCAGATCAGGGGAATCAAGAATAGCGCTATCGCACCGGTCAATATATTTAAGCCACTGCCAAGGCGCAGAAAATCGCCCATGCGATAACCTCCTGGGCCGTAAACCATTAAGTTGGTTTGATAGCCGATGGGGGTTAAAAAGCTTGCTGAGGCAGCAAACATTATCGCCACGACATAGGGCATCGGGCTTACCCCCAAGCTTTCTGCAGCACTCATTACAATCGGAAAAATAATCACGGCTGCGGCATTATTAGTCACTAACTCTGTGAGCAGCGCGACCACGCCGTAGGTGCCTATCAATAACAGCAGCGGATTGCCCGCCACGAAGGTTAGCGCCCCGCTGCCCATCACTTCAGCGGCGCCAGAGCTTTGCAGCGCAGCCCCCACACCAAACGATGCCGCAATCGTTAATAACACTTGGGTATCCAGCCCACGCTTAGCAGCACCTACCGAACAACACCCCGTTAAAAGCGCTAGCGCCGCCCCTAACATAGCGGCGTTAAGCATGCTCAGCACGCCTAAGGCGGCGAGTAACACGGCGCCAAACAGCAGGCCCCATGCTAGCGGGGCTTTTTCATGGATCGGACGGGCTGCGCCATTGAGCTCACTAATCAACAAGAAGTCACGCGACTGGCGGTGCCGCTCAATAAACGGTGGCCGAGCTTCGAGCAGAAGTACATCGGCGGGTTGTAGCCGCACCTGGCCTAGATTTCCTTTGACGCGTTCGCCGCCACGGCAGATCGCCAGCACCGCTGCACCATACAAGGTTCTGAAGTGGCCGTCCCGTATTCGCTGGCCAATAAATTGGCATTGGTTAGACACCACCGCTTCGACCAAGCGGCGCTCTTTAAACTCTTTTTCTAAACTGGAAGTGTCATCTCGAGAGGGAATCAAACCGCGAATTTGCTGCAACTCCACGGCAGCATCGCTGGTGCCCGTGAACACCAACCGGTCGCCCCCTTTGAGTTGCTCGCCAGGCCCCACCACACTGACCACGTTACCCGCCCGCTCTATTTCAACGAGAAACAGTTCCTGCAAGTGACGCAGGCCCGCTTCTTCTACGGTGCGGTCTACCAGTACACCCGTCGGATCGACTTCCATTTCGATAGTGAACTCGCGGGGATTGGCAAACGCACTGGCCACCCCTTTCCTGGCAGGCAGTAGACGCGGCCCTAGCAATAGAAGGTAGCCGAGCCCAGCTAGCGCCACGGGAATACCTACCCAGGCCAAATCCAGCAGGCCCATACCCAGCGCAGGGTAGCGCTCAAGCAGTAAGCCATGAACCACCAAGTTGGTGCTGGTACCAAACAGGGTGATGGTGCCACCTAGAATAGAGGCAAAACTAAGCGGCATCAGCAACCGCTGGGGAGACAAGCGCAGCCGCCGACTCCAGCTCATTACCGCAGGAATATAAGTAGCGACTACCGGCGTATTATTAACGAAGCCACTCAGCAACGCCACGGGTAATAGCAGACGCGCCAGCGCACCTCTTTCGCTGTTAGGGCGGCCCAGCACATAGCGAATAATTAGATCGATACCGCCGGTTTCGCGGATACCGGCTACCAGTACATACATAAAGGCAACGGTGAAGAGACCGCTATTGGAAAATCCACCTAGCGCCTGCTGTGGGTCAATCACGCCCAGCGTCATCAGTAAAATAACCGCGCCCAGCAGGATAATATCCGGCCCCAGCCGTGAAAAGGCCATTAACGGAAAGACAGTAAGCACCACCCCTACCGCTATCCAAGCATCCAGCGACATAAACACGACATCCTTAATAAATAAGCATGACGGTATTGTGAAGCCAATCTCATATTCTAAAAAGTTATTTTTAGAAACACTTAAAGATCAAAATAGAATATAGAATTCGCTGTCGGGCCTTCTTATCAATTCATAGGCGCACAAAAAACCCCGCACGTGGCGGGGTTTTCTGGCCAATCAGCGCTACGCGATGATGGCTAACATCTCAGCAGCAAAGCTTCCGAAGAAAGCTTAGCCTTCTACTTTGATGTTAGAAGCCTGAAGGCCTTTCTTACCCTGGGTGACGTCGAAGGAAACCTTCTGGCCGTCTTGCAGAGTTTTGAAGCCTTCCGCTTGAATTTCTGAGAAATGCGCGAACAGGTCGTCGCCATTGTCATCAGGAGAAATGAAGCCGAAGCCTTTAGTGTCGTTAAACCATTTAACGGTACCAGTTGCCATGATCGAAATCCTCAATGTAGCTCATTAAAACCGGGAAATACCCGAATTGCAGTGGGTAGAACAAGAAACTTTCACCAGATTTAACGCTTGAGGCGCTTCTATCCTGCTGATAACGTTCGACTTGCTAACCAACTGCGACTATTTTGCGCATTCCCCCTCCTCTCGTCAATACCCACTATTAATGTCAATAAAAAAGCCAGCGTTTTCAGTGATCCGAGAGTATCCAACTGGCGGCCTTCTCCGCAATCATCAGCGTGGGCGAGTTAGTATTACCACTGGTTATTGTCGGCATGATGCTCGCATCGGCCACTCTTAGCCCGCCAATGCCACGCACTCGCAGCCGCCCATCGACTACCGCCATGGCATCCTCCTCGCGGCCCATTTTCGCAGTCCCAACGGGATGAAAAATAGTTGTCCCTATATCGCCCGCCAACCGGGCGAGCTCGTCGTCCGTTTGGTACTCAACGCCCGGTTTCACTTCTTCAGGGGCATACTTAGCAAATGCAGGCTGCTCGGCTATTCGTCGGGTGACGCGAAGGGAATCTGCCGCCACTTTTCGGTCTTCAGGTGAACTCAGGTAGTTGGGCGAAATGGCTGGCGCCTGGCGCGGGTTGCTGCTTTTAAGCCGTACGGTACCCCGGCTAGTGGGGTTCAAATTACATACGCTGGCAGTAATTGCTGGGTACGGGTGTAAAGGCTGACCAAAGGCTTCCAAACTGAGCGGCTGCACGTGGTATTGAATATTAGGGTGTACTTGCTCTTCCGTACTGCGGGTAAAAGCTCCCAATTGCGAAGGCGCCATACTCATGGGCCCCGAGCGTTTCACTAGATACTCCCAACCAATACCCGCTTTACCCCATAAGGTACTGGCAATGGCATTTAACGTTTTGCCGTTGGTGATCTTGTATACCGAGCGGATCTGCAAGTGATCTTGCAGATTTTCACCCACGCCGGGCAAGTCATGTACTAACTCAATACCATGTTCACGCAGCAGTTCAGCGGGCCCTACCCCGGAAAGTTGCAATAAATGCGGTGTGCCGATAGCACCCGCGCAAAGCACCACTTCCCCGCTAACGGTAACGCGCTGCACTTCGCCATCGCGCTCTACCTCTATCCCCGCGCAGCGCAGTGCGCCTGCTTGCCCCGCAAAAACCAGGCGATTGACCTGTGTGGAGTGCCATAACGTTAAGTTGTTGCGCTTGAGCGCAGGTCGGAGAAACGCCTTAGCGGTGTTCCACCGCCACCCGGAGCGCTGATTAACTTCAAAGTAGGCCACGCCTTCATTAGAGCCGCGATTAAAGTCCTCTGTCCGCGGAATGCCCGCCTGAACGGCCGCCTCGGCAAAGTCATCCAACACCTGCCATTTGAGGCGCTGCTTTTCGATCCGCCATTCGCCCCCGTGACCGTGGAAATCTCGGTGCTTCGCGTCGGCATCGCCCCCCTCATCCAGACGGTAATGATCTTCGTGCTTGATAAAATCAGGCAAGCAGTTTTCCCATTTCCAAGCATCGTCGCCCGTCACCTCAGCCCAGTGATCGTAGTCTCGCGCTTGGCCGCGCATATAAATCATGCCATTGATGCTGGAGCAACCACCCAGTGTTTTGCCCCGCGGATAGATCAATGAACGGCCATTGAGCCCTTTGTCGGGCTCAGTACGAAACAGCCAGTCGGTACGCGGATTATTAATGCAGTAGAGATACCCCACTGGGATGTGTATCCAGTGGTAGTTATCGCGCGGCCCCGCCTCTATCAATAGCACCTTATTGTTTGGATTGGCGCTTAGTCGGTTGGCCATTAGGCACCCTGCGGTGCCTGCTCCTACAACGATATAGTCGAAATTGTTGTTCGTTGGTTCTTGCATGCGCTGGTTCCCGTAACGTATTGGCGTTACTTCGCCGTGGGCATCACAAACTCAGCACCGTCATCAATCGAGTCCGACCAGCGCTGCATGATGGATTTCTGTTTGGTGTAGAAACGCACACCCTCTTCGCCGTAAGCATGCGTGTCGCCAAATAGCGAACGCTTCCAACCGCCAAAGCCATGCCATGCCATCGGCACGGGTATGGGCACGTTAATCCCTACCATACCAACCTGAATACGCCGCCCAAACTCACGCGCCACGGTACCGCTCTCGGTAAAGCAGCTGACACCGTTGCCGAACTCATGGTCGTTAATCAGCTGTATCGCCGTGGCAATATCCGGCACCCGCACACAAACCAGCACCGGGCCAAAAATTTCCTCTTTGTAGACCGTCATGTCAGGCGTGACATGGTCGAACAGCGTGCCACCCATCCAGAACCCGTCAGTGCAGTCATCCCCCGCCGCTGAGACATCAAAATCGCGGCCATCAACCACTAATTCAGCGCCTTCAGCCACACCTTTTTCGATATACCCGGTAATCCGTTGGTGGGCCTGCCGGGTCACAATGGGTCCCATTTCTGCATCCAGTTGCATACCATTTTTTACTTTCAGCGCGTTGGCACGCTCAGCCAGCGCCGGGACAACGTCATCGGCCACATCGCCAACTAATACCGCCACACTAATCGCCATGCAGCGCTCCCCGGCGGAACCGTAGGCAGCACCAATCAACGCATCAACGGTTTTATCAAGGTGGGCATCCGGCATCACCACCATATGGTTTTTAGCCCCACCCAGTGCTTGGATACGTTTGCCGTTACGTGCACCGCGCTCGTAGATCAGATTGGCAATCGGTGTAGAGCCGACAAACGACAGCGCTCTAACATGAGGATGGTCAATCAACGCTTCTACCGAGTCTTTATCCCCCTGCACGACATTGAACACGCCATCGGGCAGGCCCGCCTGTTTAAGCAGGTCGGCCATCAATAACGATGCGCTGGGATCAAGCGGGCTAGGTTTAAGAATAAACGTATTGCCCGCCGCAATTGCCAGCGGGAACATCCACATTGGCACCATGGCCGGGAAATTAAATGGCGTTATACCAGCAACGACGCCTAGCGGCTGGCGCACCGTCCAGTTATCGATCCCAGTGCTGACCTGCTCGGTATAGTCACCTTTTAATAATTGCGGGATACCACAGGCGAATTCAACAATATCAATACCTCGCGCGACTTCCCCCTGGGCATCGGTAAACACCTTGCCGTGCTCTTTGGTAATCGCTTCGGCCAGTTCGTCTTTATGGGCGTTTAACAGCTCTAAAAACTTAAACATGACCCGGGCACGACGGATCGGCGGTGTATCCGACCAGGCGGGAAAGGCAGCCTGGGCCGCCTCAACGGCGGTATTCACATCAATCGCAGAAGCGAGCGAGACACGGCCAGTAACGCGGCCAGTGGCGGGATTGTAGACATCTTGAGATTGAGAAGACTCACCAGCGGTGATCTGGCCATTGATAAAGTGCTGAATCGCTTTTGTTGTCATGGGTTTACCTTTTGTAGAGGACGCGCGTGAGGGCCTTTAAGGAGTATCTACGTTTAACCTAGCCTACTGGGCTCTACAAACGGATCAATTGAGTTATTTAAAAGCCAGTTATAAGCTTTGCTAATATCTTAGCCACGCTATGAGACCCATCATGCAAGACTACGCCACACTGCGCGCTTTCGTGGCCGTTGCCAAGACGGGGAGCGTGTCACGCGCAGCAGAGCAGTTACATCTGACACAGCCTGCCATTAGCCTAAAGTTGAAGCAGCTACAAGCGAATCTGGGACTGAGCCTGTTTAGTCGCCGCCCCCAGGGACTCGCGCTGACAGCCGACGGCCATGCGCTGTTGCCCGCCGCCGAAAAGGCCCTGGCCAGCGCTCACGCCTTTGAACAAACCGCCGGTGCGCTGCACAGCACACTTCGCGGCAAGCTCGCCATTGGCACCATCGTCGACCCCGAATTTCTCCGCCTAGGCGCCTTTTTAAGTCGCCTGATGGCACGCGCCCCGCAGTTAGAAACCGAACTGCACCACGGGATGAGCGGCAGTGTGCTGAATCGTATTGAACAGGGCGATTTAGATGTCGGTTTTTACTTGTCGTCACCCGGCCAAGGACCTGGGCTCGAACGCGAACAAGGGCATGAGACGTTGGCTTGGCGCGAGCTAACGCATTTTGATTATCATGTGATTGCCCCGGCGGGCTGGGAAAAGCGGCTTATGGATACACGATGGGAGCACTTGGCCACGCTGCCCTGGATTGTTACGCCACAGGATTCAGCCCACCACCGGCTGCTAAAGCAGGCGCTTGCCAAGAGCGGCGCGATTCCTAATCGTGTGGCCCAGGTTGACCAGGAGGCCTGCATGCTCGACCTGGTGCGCGCAGGCGTCGGTTTAAGCTTGGCCCGCGATGCCCTGGCCATGGCTGAACGTCAGGAGAGCGGCCTGGCCGTAGCCGACAACATCCGCCTGCCCTGTGCTTTAAGCTTTATTTGGCGCCATGATAGCGCAGCCGAACCGACCGTGAACGCAGCCCTCAGTACGTTGGATGAGGTATGGCCGCATCGGCTGGACTAGGCCAATCATCTCAAAGGAGGAACTCATCGATTAATTCGCTGCCCGACGGTGAACGCTTAATTATGCATAGACGCTCAATGTGTACTAGAGTGGCTGCATATAAAATAGACCGGTCGGCTAAACGCTCAGGAGCTGGGCGTTTTGACCCAAACGTTGATCTATAGATAGGAGATCTTATGAGCAACAGCATTACGACGATTAATCCAACTAACGGCGAAACACTCGATACCTACACGCTGATGAATAGCGATGAAGCGAAGCAGGTAGTCGATGCCTGTTACGAGGCATTTCTCGATTGGCGCCTAGAATCGCTGGAGAACCGTGCTAAAACGGTTAAAGCAATTGGCCAAGCGCTGCAGGAACATAAAGACGAGCTTGTCGACCTGATGGTGAAGGAGATGGGCAAACTGCCTTCCGAAGCCCGTCAGGAAGTTGATCTGTGTACCGGCATCTGCGACTACACCGCCGAACACGGTCCGAAAAAACTAGCTGACGAAGAGCGTCAACCTAGCAACGGTGAACGCGGCATTGTTAGCTATTCTCCGATGGGTGTTATCTACGGCATCCAGCCATGGAATTTCCCGGCCTATCAGGTCGTACGTTACTCTATCGCCAATCTTATGGCAGGTAACGGTGTGCTGCTTAAACATGCTGAAAACGTTACCGGCAGCGGTTTGTTGCTGGAAAAAATTTATCGCGAAGCGGGTCTGCCTGAAAATGTTTTCCGTACGCTGCTGATATCTCACGATGTGTCTGACGAAGTGATTGCACATCCTGCTGTGCGTGGCGTTACCCTAACAGGCAGCGACGGTGCAGGCCGCAAAGTTGCCGCCAAGGCTGCTGAATACCTGAAAAAGACCGTACTTGAGCTGGGTTCTAACGATGCGTTCTTAGTACTTGATGACGCTGACCTAGACGTAGCGGTAGACACTTGCGTAACGGGACGTGTCTTTAACGGCGGTCAAACCTGTGTGGCTGCCAAGCGCTTTATAGTGACCGAGAAAAACTATGACGCGTTCAAAGAGCGCTATGTCGCTCGTATGCAGTCGCTTAAAGCGGGTGACCCCACCCAGGAAGATAGCGACCTTGGCCCCATGGCGCGTGTTGATCTGCGTGACGATCTCCACGAGCAGGTTGAAGAGAGCGTTCGTAAAGGCGCGAAAATTCTTTGTGGTGGCGAAAAGCCATCAGGCAAAGGTGCGTTTTACCCGGTCACTGTGCTCGATAATGTAACCCCCGGTCAGCCCGCTTATGATGATGAGCTGTTTGGCCCGGTCGCCGCGCTGATTCGTGCCAAAGATGACGAAGATGCCATGCGTATTGCCAACGATAGCCGCTATGGCTTGGGCGGCGGCATTATCTCCAAAGACGTTAAGCGCGCGACAGAACTTGCCAGCAAGTACTTTGATACCGGCATGGTATTTATCAACGGGTTTGGTGTCGCCACACCGGAAATGCCCTTCGGCGGCGTTAAAAATTCCGGCTATGGCCGTGAGCACGGTGGCTTTGGCATGCATGAATTCGTCAATGCAAAATCGGTGATTGTCGTTCAAGAGTAATGCGTTAAATCTTGTTGGATTTAGCCGTTAACTAAAATACGCCGCAACTCCTTCTCTTATGTAGGCTTGCGGCGTTTTTATGGGCCACTCTGGGCTTTTATGAGTCACTCCAGGCGTTGGCGGGCGGCTCTGCGCTGCCAAAGCGTTAACCCTACTGCCATGATTAACCACGTTACCAAAGCGGCAATAACATCATCTAAAACAATTCCAAAACCACCCTGCACATACTCAGCTAGCTGAATGGGTGGCGGTTTTACCGAGTCAAAAAAGCGATATACACCAAACGCTAGCGCTATTGCCGCAGGATGGCGTGCGGCAGCTAACCCTATTACCGTCAGCGGGAACGCCACATATTCATCGGCAACGATACTGCCATGATCCAACCCGGCATAATGTCTCGCGGCGACGTGACAAACGGGCACCGCAAGCACCAGTAAACAAGCGATAACGATACCTTGCTGACCTATCGGGCGGCCCAGTAGCCACCACGCCAACGGAATGCCTATCAGTGAACCCAAAGCGCCCGCTGCAATCGGCGATAGGCCCAATCCAAAACCGGTGGCTAGCCAAAAGTTAACCGTATCCAGCATTAACCCGCCTGCTGAGCTTGGCGCTCAAGTTCGATGGTCATCTCTTTGGGTAAGTTCAGTGCGCTGGCTAACTGGTCCAGCCATGCACGCTCCATGGGATTTTGATCGTCGGTTACCGCGACGCTGATGAGATACATCTCGCGTGCGGCCTGCGGGGAGTCTGCCTCACGGGCAAGCGCCTGGGCATCCAATGGTGCCTTTAGCTGCTGCTCTACCCAGTGATGCATTTCCTGATCAGCCCCTAGGGCGTCGATTTGCTCAGTGATCAATGCCTGTTCTTGCTCGTCAATATGCCCATCGGCGCGCGCCGCCATGATCATCGCTTGTAGCAGCTCCAGGCTACGCCGTTCTTGAACGTCACCGCTAAGCACTTCGACACGCTCGCCTTCCGCGGCAGCGGCTTGCGCATTGCCAGGCTGGCCGTTGCTGTTCTTAGCGGCTTGTGAACTCTGCCACGCTTTCCACGCCAGCATACCGACACCCGCAATCGCGCCATATTTAAGCGCCTTGCCCCCCATGCGGCGGCCACGCTTTGAACCTACTAACATGCCCATAGCACCGCCACCAAGCAGGCTTTTAACATCAAAACCACCAGTGGAACTGCTTCCTTGGTTGCTACCGCCACCCAACTGCTGGGAAAGGCCGCTCAGTATGCCTTGAACATCGACACCGCTGCTTCCGCTGCCGCTGCCCTTCTGGCTACTGTCCGCTTGCTGCATCAGCTGCTGTAAAATCTTGCTTGCGTTCATCCTTGCACTCCTCATGGGTGGTCTTTTCGGCGCCGTTAACATTTAACGCTCTTTATAAAACATGTTGTATGAACGCAGCATGAATTAACGCTACCGAATTCCACATTACCGCTATGCGCCCTTCACTGCTACCGAGCTACCGTGCCGGCTAGCGCGTACTTCTATCCGGATGGGCATTTGCTCCTTGAGCTCGCTGACGTGGGAAATGACCCCAATCATACGCCCGCCCATTTGCAGTTCGCTCAGCATGGCGATGGCTTGATCCAACGCATCCTGGTCGAGGCTGCCAAAGCCTTCGTCGATAAAGAGTGTATCCAACTGAATACCGCCCGCGTACGCCTGCACGACATCCGAAAGCCCCAGCGCTAACGACAGCGCTGCCATGAAAGACTCCCCGCCAGAAAGCGTCGCTACCGAACGGTTCTTGCCGGTGTAGGTATCGGCGACATCAAGCTCCAGCCCCGACGCCTTGTTGCCTTTAGAGGGGTCTTCTCGACGAACTAACTGGTAGCGCCCCCGACTCATACGGACCAGCCGCTCAGAAGCCTGTATCAGAACGTCATCCAGCAGCACGCCGAGCACGAAGCGTTGCAGGCTGATTCTATGCCCGGTACGGCCATTAGCGACTTCGCTTAGCGTGCCCCACAGTTGATATTGGGCTTCAAGCTCCGCTTGGGCCGTATGCGCAGTTGCCAGCTTTTGGCGAATACCGTGTAGCGTCGCTAAACGGCCATCAAGCTTTCGCCATGCCTCTAACTGGGTGTGCTCTGCCGTTTGGGCAGTCTCGGCCAAGGTAGTGAGCGCGGTAAGAGCCGGCGGCGTTTTGTCGGCAAGCTGGGTTTGATAATTCTGCAGCGCACCTTCAAATTCGGCTAAGCGGCGCTGGTACGCCTCGACTTGGTGAGTCAATGCTTGCCGCTGAGCAGCATCCAACTGCGCCGCCTGAAACGCCGCCTCACCGCTAAAGGGGCTGGCCTGTAGCGCGGCTTGCCACTCTGTTCGCGCCTGCTGTAACGACTGCTCGCTGCGTTCAATGCGTGCGTTCGCTCCGCGTCGCTGCTCTTCTGCTCGCACCAATTGGGTTTGACTGTTTGAAAGCGCTTGCTGAGCGCTTTCCCAATCTTGTTCAATTTGCGTTATTTGGCGGTCAAGCTCAGTGAGCGTCTGGCGCATAGCGACAGGGTTGCGGGCATTTTCAGGCAGCGACTGACTCAATTGATCGCGCTGGCTTTCTAGCCTCAACGCGTCTTCTTTGGCTCTTTCAACCGCGGGCCGCTGGGCTTTCAGCTGTTTATCCAACACGCCCCACTCGCGTCGTAGCGCATCACGGGCGGCGATTTGTTGCTGAACCTCTCGCTCAACGCTTGTCTGCCGAGCGACCTGGCGATTTAACTCATCACAGGTGTTTTGTAGTGCCTTCAGCGCTTGGCTAGCCCACTCGCCTAACTGCTGATTGAGTCGCTGCACTTGCTGTGTGTTATAGCTAACTTGCTGGGTAAGCTGCTGATAATGGCGCTCAGCGACGTGAAGAGCGTGGCGGGCCTGGTCTTGAGCCGACCTGGCCGCTTCCACCTGCGCCTGAGTGACGACCTCGGCGTTGTTAACCGCCGGGGTGGGATGCGCCAAGCTGCCGCACACCGGGCAGGGGGCATCCTGCTCGAGCGTCAGTGCGAGTAGCGCGGCTTGGCCCTGGTGCCAGCGCATCTCCTGCTCCGTGGCGTTGCGATCCGCCTGTGCTGCGTCATTTTTTCGACGTTCGAGTGCGTCTGCTGCCTGCTGCTGTTGAGCCGTTAACTCACGCCCTTGGCGGCCGAGTTCATCCAGCTCTTGGCGCTGGGTTAGCAGGTTATTGTGGCGGTTTAGTTCAGCAGGGGCGCTGGCCAGTTGTTGAAGCTCGGCCTGTAAACGTTCGAGATTGACGCCTATCGCTTCACCCTGTTGGCGAATAGCGTCTAACTGGGCCTCGTCGCGTTTAAGTGCACTGTCCGCTTGCTGCCACGCGGCCTGCGCGGTTTGAAAATGCGTTTGCAGCTCGCTGAGCTGTTGGCCTTTTTGAATAAACTCGCCCAACTGACGATGACGCTCGCGCAGCGCAGGCAGTTCCGACTGTCGCTGGCGTGTCGTTTCGAATGCCTGCTTCGCCTGTTGGGCGTTAGAACGCTGGGCGGTTAACGCAGCTTCAGCCGTTTGCTGTTCGGCTTGAGCGGTCGTTACTGCTTGCTGCGCTTGGTCTAAGACTCTCTTTGGCGCCTGCAGCGCCTGTGCATGGGCGCTTTGTGCTAGACGCTCCTTGCTGCTTTCGATCTCATCGTGCTGCCCAAGGTGACCAGCTTTGTCCGCCGCTAGCGTATCGCGGGCTTCAAATTGGCGCTGCAGCGCCAGCGCTTCATCGCGCTGTATTTCGGCCTTGCGGCGCTGCTGCTGCGCGGTCTCGAACTGGTGTCGTGCGCCTTCCACCTGTGGCTTTAGCGACTCCAGCTCTTGATCTAACGCGGCCTCATTCTCCAGCTCGCCCCCGGCTAGAATGCCGCTGATATGTTGGCGATGCTCCTTCACATCCCGCTCGATTTGATTGGCCTGGTTGCGCAATTGCTCTTCGATACGCTGAAAGATTTGTGTTTGAAACAGTTGCGAAAAGATTTTTTCGCGCTCTTTTGAATCGGCGATCAACAGCTCGCGGAACTTACCCTGGGGCAACACCATGACCTGGCGAAACTGGTTGGCATCCAGGCCAATCAGAGTTTGCAATTCGGCGGTGGCATCGTTGACTTTGCGCGCCACCAAGCAGGTTTCTACCTCACCACCCGCCTTTAATCGCCAAAGCTGGGCTTCCGCATTATGCGTAGTGGTACCTTCGCCGCGCGCTTTAGGGCGCTCTTGCTGGGGAACACGCCGAACCCGGTAATCAGCGCCGCGAAGATGAAAATCGAGGCTAACTTCCGTTAACAGCGCAGCATCTGCCTGATCGCAGCGCATCTGGGTCGGGTCGCGTTCATTACCCGTCGTCTGGCCGTAAAGAGCAAAACACAGCGCATCGAGAATCGAGCTCTTACCCGCCCCGGTGGGCCCGTTAATCAAAAACAGGGGGCTTTTGCCCAGCGCGGTGAAATCAATGCTTTCAGTGCCCGCGAACGGGCCAAAGGCCTGCATGGTCAGCATTAACGGCGTCATTGCTGGGCCTCATCGCGCTGCAGTTGGGTAATCAATTCAGCCATTGCGCTGGCCTGTCCCTCGCTCATGGCCTCGCCGCTGGTCTGGTTGAAGAAGTCGCTAAACATATCCAGCGCATCAAAGCGCAGCCGCTCCCGGTCGAGCTGCTGGGTGCCTCGCGCCTCTAGCATGCCGGGCTTCTCAAGATGCAGCACATTCGGATACACCCCACGCAGCTTGCCCATGGGATCAAGAATCGCGTGCCGATCGGTCAATCGCACCAACAGGTAATCGTCGGCGTTCTTATCGGTTCGGCCCTGGGCGATCAACACATCCAGCTCGCCTTCCAAGACACGCACTTCACGGCTGGGCATCAGTGTCATCTGGTCAATTTTCGTGACGCCGTTCACGCCTAACTCGACCAGCGTGACGCCTTTACGCTGGCTGGCTTCGGAAAAGCTGTATTTGAGCAGCGACCCGCTGTAGCGAATATGCTCACCACCGCGATACTGCGGGCCGTGCAGATGACCCAGCGCCACGTAATCGAAGTGCTGCATGGGCTCCCAGGCGACGTTTTCGGCGCCCCCTAGCGTTAGCGGGCGCTCCGAGTCTGAGGCGCTACCGCCATCCACAAAGCAGTGGCTCATCAGTATGCAGGGGCGGGTTGCATGCCGCTGTTCGCTGATCTGCTCCACCAGATAGCGATGGGCAGCATCGAAATCGCGCGCCTCAACGTTAAACTGGCTGCGCACCTGCTCCGGGTCGGCGTAAGGGATGCCGAATACATCCACTTCCACGCCGCCCACAGACAGGGTGACGGGCGTGGCGAAATCCGCCAAATCAGAGAGGATATGCAGCCCGGCTTGGCGCAGGTGGCGCGCACCAAAGCGCAGGCGTTCGGCACCATCGTGGTTGCCGGAGATCATAATGACCGGCAGCTTGCGCACCTCGCATAGCGCGTGCAGTACGTCATCCAAGAGCGTTACCGCCGCCGAAGGAGGCACCGAGCGGTCGTAGATATCGCCCGCAATCAACACCGCATCGACCTTTTCACGGTCAACGATGTCTATCAGTTGGTTGAGTGCATGGCGCTGATCTTCCAATAACGAAAGGTTATGGAATAGCCGACCTAGGTGCCAATCAGCGGTGTGAAGTAGACGCATAACAAGCTCAACAGCCAATAGTGTAGCGCCATCATAACAACCTAATGGGGCTGCGTTTAGCGCTTGCGTTGAGCTTGCTAAAAGTGTCGCTACGGTGTTCTGGGTAGCTGACGCTTGTGATCGGTGCGTTGATAGGTGCGGGTAATGGTTGTATAGGCCTGTTCGCTGACCTGCTGGCCGGTAAGGAAGGCATCAATTTCGGCGTAGGTGACACCCAGCGCCACTTCGTCCGCCAACTGGGGTTTAAGCGACTCCAGGTCGGCCGTGGGTAATTTTTCTACTAATGAAGCAGGTGCATTCAAAGCGGCCCCGATTTCTCTTACCTGCCCTTTAGTGAGCCCAGTCAGCGGTGCCAGGTCGCAGGCGCCATCGCCATATTTGGTGAAAAAGCCCATCAATGCCTCTGCGGCTTGATCAGTCCCCACCACTAAACCTGACTTGGCACCAGCGACCGCATACTGAGCCACCATGCGTTGGCGCGCCTTAATATTGCCCAATACAAAGTCGCGCTGAGCGGCGTCTTGAAATGTCAAACCGCCCTCTTCCAAGGAAGCCAACAGAGCATCGCTGGGTGGCTTTACATTCACATTGAGCACTTCATCGGGGGAAATAAAGGTCAGTGCCTGTTGCGCATCATCCTCATCTTTTTGCTCGCCGTAAGGCAGCCGCATGGCATAAAAGCGCGCGTCACTCCCTTTATTGCGGGCCTTTTCTACGGCCAACTGTGCTAAGCGCCCAGCGACGGTCGAGTCCACGCCGCCACTAATCCCTAACACAAGGGCATGTTGGCCTGTTTCAAGCATTTGGTTACATAGAAAATCGACGCGTTTATCGATTTCGTGTTGAGGCTCAATCGAAGCTTGGGCATGCAAGTCTGCTTGAATAAGCTGCTGTTGGGTTGCTTGGTTATTCATTGATTTACCTGCCTCCTTGCGAACTATTGGTAGCCGACATCATGCTTCGTCGACGCTAGGTACGGTGCCTGCCAGCATCTCGCCATGGTGTTTAGGAATCAACTCCAAGGCGTAATGTGCTGCGGCCAACCGCACCTGGTTGCGGTCACCTGAAAAACGCTGCGTCTCAGTCATCAGGTAGGTTTTTTGATTGTGGCGAAAGGCCCAAGCAAAACACACCGTGCCCACGGGGATGCCATCGTGTGGCTCAGGACCAGCGATGCCGGTATTGGCGACGGCCACATTGGCATCGTTGTTATCTAGCGCGCCTAGCGCCATTTCACGGGAGGTCGCTTCACTGGTAAGCCCGCAGGACTCGATGGTGTCAAAGCTAACGGCTAAGTAGCGATTCTTGGCTTCTGGTGAGTAAACCGCCAAGCCACAATCTATTGACTGGCCACTGCCCGGTATACTGGCGAGTTCGGATACGATTAAACCTGCAGTACAAGACTCAGCCGTGGCCATCTTCAGTTCGTGCTTTTTAAGATACTCACTAATTTTTTCAAGCAGTTCCATTGCTTTTCTCCTAATGACGCTATCACACCGTATTCTGTTATTACTCCTTTAGGCACTATAGCTAAGCGCTATGATTTGTCTAAAATCCTTGACGGCTATTAACTTAAGTTACGCCATTTAACTCATCAGGGGGCCCCTAAATAATACGGCTAAAAAAAGCCCCTACCTGAGAATAGGGGCCTTCGAGTTAGCCTTATAACTAGTTGCGAAAGGCGTCGGGGTAGTTGGTTAAATCTACTTTCCATAACACAGGCAGCAAGAAATACACCGCTGCTACTATCAACAGCATGGCAATAATATTGATCCAGAAGCCCGTGCGCACCATCTCAATAATTTTGATTTTGCCGGTAGCAAAGATAATTGCGTTGGGTGGGGTACCCACCGGGAGCATAAAGGCGCAGTTGGCGGCCATGGCGGCAGGCACCATCAGTACAAAGGGATGAATATCCAGCGCGAGTGCCAACGACGCAAGAACTGGCAAAATCATCGTGGCCGTGGCGGTATTCGAGGTAATTTCGGTTAAGAAAAGTACCATACCGGTCGCTATGAGGATAACCAGCAAGAAGTTCACGCCTTCCAGCACGCTCATTTGCCCACCAATCCACTCGGCCAAGCCAGAAGAGCCAAAGCCTGCAGCAATTGCTAAACCGCCTCCGAATAGCAGCAGAATCCCCCAAGGGACATCTTTCGCTACGTCCCAGCCCAGCAGACAGCCACCCTTATTTTTTGAAGGAATCAGAAACAGCAGCAATGCCGCGACAATCGCGATCATGGTGTCATTGATACCGGGGATATTGATGATCTGGCCCTGCCACAAAAACGAGCGGGTAATCCACATAAAGGCCGCAAACAGAAAAACCACCAGCACAGCCTTCTCTTCAAAGCTGGTTTTACCTAACGCGTCTTTTTCTTTGTTAATAAGCGCTCGCCCACCCGGCAAGTGGCTAAACTCGATTCTGAAAAACACCCGCGTCAGTAGCAGCCAAGCGATAAACAGCAGTGCGACCACGACAGGAAAAGCAAACATAAGCCAGCCGGCAAAAGAGATTTCAATACCAAATAGCTCATTCACAATGGCTGCGAGGATAATGTTCGGTGGCGTGCCGATCAGCGTACCCAAACCACCAATGGTACCGCCATAGCCAATACCAAAAATCAATGCCTTACTGAATTTCTCGATTTCGCTACTGTGGTCACCGTCACCCTTTTCTAGCTCCTGGCTAACTTGGTAAACAATAGCAGTACCAATGGGCAGCATCATCATGACCGACGCGGTGTTGGATACCCACATCGATAAGAAGCCGGTTGCAGCCATAAAGCCAAAGACGATGCTATTAATACTGGTACCTAGCACGGCAATAATCGATAAGGCGATACGCTTGTGCAAATCCCATTTTTCCATTGCTAATGCGATCATAAAACCGCCCAGAAACAGGAAAATAATCGGGTTACCGTAGGCAGCCGTCACCGTATTGCCATCCAGCGCGCCGGTAATGGGCAGTAGCACAATCGGCAATAGCGAAGTGGCGGGAATGGGGATAGCTTCGGTGATCCACCACACAGCCACCCATAGCGTAGTGGCCAGTACCATACGCCCTTCAAAACTTAAATCTTCAGGGTGAAAAAACATCACTATAAAAGCGAACAATAGCGGGCCAAGCAACAACCCAACTTTCTGCGGGGTGGTATAAGCGGGTGGCTTAGGTTGATGAGAAGGCTCGCGCTTGGCGTTGGAAGCCGCCGCTTTTGCGGCGCCACCCGTTGGTAGCGCACACATCAATAAATTTTTGGCTTGGTAATGGGAGTGCCATAGCTGATCCCATACCGTCATCAGGGCTATTTTATGCATAACGTTAACGCCAATTGCGGTCAGAGGTAAAAGAAAAGGTCCAGGTCAGCTTTTCGATAAATGCGCCGTACTAAAATCAATACTAGACCTATTTTGGCGCCCTTTATTCACTGCTATAGACAATTAGTCCAGCGACTTGTCCGCAATTACCACTAAAGTATAACGACTTTAGTTTAATAATTAGCAATTGCTAAATAAAATTGTCCTGTAAATAGAAGGAGGGCCGATTGCTCGAAAGCTTTGCGACGGGGTGGAGGAAGCCTGGGCATGCCTAAGTGACCGTCCTCGCAGCTATTTTGCTGTTATTTGCTTTGATCGGGCCCGTGTCTTCGAGGAGGAACCTTGTTAATGCACCACATGAAATCAATGTTCCCACTATGGCTGTTTGCGCATTGCTTCTCACTGGCGGCTATATTAAGCTCAATTTCGTACCCTACTCGTACAATTAATAGGTTGGTGGACACAACACACCACCATTAAGAATCGCATTCACAAGGAGCCGTGATATGCACAGCGAAAAGCTAACCAACCTTACCCAGGCAGGTCTTCAAATTGCCATTCAAGACATCAGGGATGAACTGTTTGATACTCCCGATTGCGACTACACCATTGCTCAGCTGCTTCACCGCTGGGGCCAGTCTGAAAAAGCCGAGCAACTGCTGGATGAGATGCTGCTTAAATGGGGCACTTCTCCGGAAGTACTTGCCTTAACGCAGCGTGGGTATGCGGAGATGGTGAAGGGTAATGACCTACCCTCCGATAACGGGGAAGCAGTACGCAAGCCGCAAAAAGCGGCACCAGCGACACTCAAAGTCGTTGCGGCCTGATCAGCTAATCCTCACGAGTTAATTAAGTTCGGCTAATTAAGCTCGGCTAAAACGTCAGCACTTAAACGTACCCTCTATCAATGCCCCTGCCCGCTTATGCGGCCGGGGCATTTTTGATGTCTAAACCGAGGGCTCAATCTAGGTGATCCAGCGTGACGACAATATCTTGTGTTGAGACATCTATGTTCCAAAAGGTGTAGCTATCATCATCTTCATCAACAAGGCGAATATCAAAATAAGGATTGGTATATCCCGTTAGGGTAACCCGTTGGGTATCGCCGTTCATGAGTATATCGCTGCCTAATACATCCTCCTCCCAGCTTTTTGAACTCCCTGGACTCACGTACATGTAGTAAATGGTGTAACCAGTACGGTTAGTAATATCGACATAGTAGTCTGCTGCTACCACCATCGATGAAGCGATTAACGCCACAAGTGCAACCAAAAGCGTCCTAATACGCATTGGCAGTTTCCTTTTTCTTTTTTATTTTGGAAAAGAGCTTTTCCATTAGTGTAATGACGCCACCACGCAGATATGGCGCCTCAAACGCCACCGAATGAATTGCTAGAGCATTGGTCACGATTCGCTCATTATAATATTTTGGGTAAATAAATAAAATTTCTTCAACCTTTTGATGACGTTAAAACACTTCGCTGCCGCTCACGCTCTTGTTCCTCATAAAAACTAGGGGCGTCAGAGGAAGCTATTAAGATTTCCGTTGACACGCTAACGTTCTTTATATAGAACGTTCCATATAAAGAACAGTCGTCGTAATAGCGGAATGCCCCCATGGATAAACTCTCACTCAACACGCTGGGCCAGCATCTACAAGCACTCCGGGTTGAGAGAGGCTTGTCGTTGTCACAATTAGCTAATGAAGCGGGCATCGCCAAATCTAATTTATGCCGCCTTGAACAAGGCAACGGCAACCCAACGCTGGACACCATCTGGCGACTAGCGGTGCGCCTCAATGTGCCCTTCGGCACGCTGGTGGCTCCCATTAGCGTGCCGTTGGGCGAAGATGGCGTGCAGGTACGCTTAATCGATCAAGGCAAAGGCTCCCCCCAAGTGGATGCCTATTGGATGCGCTGCGCGCCTCACACCTTTCGCCATGCCGAAGCGCATACTTCCGGCACCCGCGAATCGCTAACGCTGATTAGCGGGTGGCTTGAAGCGGGGCCAGAAGGCGCCACTACACAGCTTGAGCCTGGGGATACAATCACTTTTCCGGCCGATCAGCCACACCTTTACCGTACCCAAGCAGCAGTGGCCACCTTGATGATGACCATCACCTATGGTGCCAAAGGCGAAACGCCATGAGCCAACTTGCTAGCCACTCCCCATTCCGCAACGCACTAAAGGGCGTGAGAGAAGCCATTCCTCTGCTGGGTGGTTATATTCCGGTCTCACTTTCGTTTGGCTTGGTGGCCACTCAGGCAGGTTTCAGCATGTGGGAAGCCGCCGCCATCTCAGCGCTGATTTACGCCGGTGCCTCGCAGTTTCTTTTCGTAGGCATGGTGGCGGCTGGCTCTCCACTTTGGCTAGTGGTCGCAATGACGTTGCTGATTAATGTGCGCCATGTGGTGTACGGCCCTAACCTGGCGTCCTTATTACCAAGCAGTCGTCACTGGCCCTGGCTGATGCATGGCTTAACCGACCAAGTGTTTGCTTTAGCACTGACACGGCTTCCACAGCTCGCTGCACCCGAGCGATTTGGCTGGTTTGTCGGCGCGTCACTGCTAGCCTGGGGGGTATGGATTATCGGTACGATGGTGGGTGCAACGGCGGGTGAAACATTAACCAACCGCTGGCCGCTGCTCGGTGAAGTGATGCCCTTCGCCCTACCCGCGCTGTTTCTAACCATGGTGGCGCCGCGCTTTACCGACAAACGCTGGGCGCTGGCGCTGAGTTGCACCATTTGCGCCGCACTGCTGTTTACCCTGTACGGCTGGGGCAATGTGGCCATTCCACTCGCCGCCGCCTGCGGCGCGCTCTGTTTCTATACAGTCAAATTTCAAAGCCGGAGGTGTCTCCCATGAGCAGTGCACTGTGGCTAGCCGTGGTGGCGTCAGCATTGGGCACGCTATTGCTGCGGGTCTTGCCATTCTTATGGATGCAGAGCCGTTTAAACAGTACGACCGGCATCAACAATATGCCTCAGTGGCTAGGCATTCTCGGCCCACTGATGATTGCCGCTGTGCTGGGGGTGTCCATTGTGCCTGTTAACCCAAATGCCGTTTCCTGGGTCGCAACAGCTATCGGATTATCCATTACGTTGTTGGTATGGTGGCGTTTACGCTCACTAGGCTGGCCAGTCGCTGCGGGAGTCGCCGTGTTTGGGGCGGTAGAGGTCGCGGCTCTCATTTGGTAATGCTTTGCATTAGCCTTTACGCCATGCCATCATCCTGGCACTGCACTCCTAGCCAAACGTAAAGTGACATCAATGTTGAAAGCATACACCCATCGCAAGAAGGTTCTAATGAGGGTGTTGCTGATAACGTTTTCGGCGCTAATTCCCTTTATGACGATCGCTAACACGCCAAACCACCCCTCTGAATCACCGCGTATAGTTACACTTTACCAGGGGGCTACCGACAGTGCCGTTGCCCTTGAACTGAGGCCCATTGGCGTAGTCGACTCATGGCTGGAAAAGCCCATGTACCGCTACCTGCGTGATTCACTTGATAGCGTCGAACATGTAGGGCTGGAAACTCAACCCAATCTGGAAAAAATTGCCTGGCTTAATCCTGACCTAGTGATTGCCAGTGATTTTCGCCACGCGCGAATAGCACCGCTACTCAACGCTATCGCCCCCACGGTAACAGCGCCGACAGTATTTAACTTCAAAACCACGCTCACGATGGTAGCCGAAGCCACCGACCGCCAGGCAGCGGCCAGCGAGTTACTCCAGCGCTGGGATGAAAGGGCTGCTGATTTTCGCCAGCAAATCGCCGTTAAGCTGGGCAGTGAGTGGCCGCAAAAAGTGGCCGTGGTGCGTTTTAAAAGCGACCACGCACGTATCTATACCAGCGGCTTTGCAGGCTCGATTCTAGATGAGCTGGGCTTTGCGCAGCCGGATACACTGCAAAGCCAGAGTTGGGGAATGAAGCTTTCCAGTACTGAAAATATTCCGGTGTTGGATGCCGATGCCCTGTTTATTCTGCTTGAACCGGATGACCCTGCAATAGCGGGTAATTACCAACATTGGGCTTCCCACCCTCTATGGCAACAGCTGTCAGCGGTACGAAGCGGGCGCGTATTTGAAGTTGATCCGGTCAGTTGGATGATGGGCGGCGGTATATTAGCGGCCAATGCCATGCTGGATGATCTTTATAACCATTATGGCCTGTCGCAGCCTGAAGCGGCCAAGCTTCAAGCTTGCCTGCCTCGCGCCTCAGGACGTGGGGAATCATTGCCATGCTGAACAGCGCCACCGCAAAAAGTATTGGCCTGGTACTGGGGGCGGTGGTGGCACTGGGCGCCTTTTTCAGCAGCGTAATGTTAGGTACGACAGAGATCGCCCTCTCCTCGCTATTCGGTTCGCTCGCCCACTACGACCCTACCAACATTTCCCACATCATTCTTTTAACTGAGCGCTTACCCCGTGCGGTGATCGCCGCGCTGGTGGGTGCCAGCTTAGCGATTGCCGGTGCACTGATGCAGACCATCACGCGCAACCCGCTGGCGTCGCCGGGCATTTTGGGCATTAACGCCGGCGCGATGTTTTTTGTGGTGGTCGCGGTTTCGCTATTGCCGCTACATACCCCCGCCCACTACGTATGGGCCGCACTTTTGGGCGCACTGGTCGCTGCTGTACTGGTAGTACTGCTTAGCCGTGGCCGCCACGGTGAGCTCTCCCCACTGCGGGTTGTGCTGGCAGGGGTGGCGGTAACGGCGATGTTTGTGTCATTCAGCCAAGGGCTGCTGGTGATTGATCAGCAAAGTTTTGAAAGCGTGCTCTACTGGCTGGCGGGTTCAGTGTCAGGGCGCGACCTCGCTTTGGTAGCGCCCTTACTGCCGCTCTTCGGCGCAGCACTGCTCCTCAGCGCACTGTTAGTCCGCCATGCCAACGTGCTGTTGCTGGGCGATGACATGGTCACCGGGCTCGGCATGCAGGCTAACACCATCAAGCTGCTGCTCGGGTTGATTGTGATTGTGCTGGCGGGTAGCTCCGTAGCGCTGGCGGGCATGATCGGGTTTGTGGGTCTGATTGTGCCCCATATGGCGCGAGGGCTATTTGGCATTGATCACCGCTGGCTATTACCTGCCTGCGCCCTGCTGGGAGCTTGTTTGCTGCTGCTGGCCGATCTCGCCTCTCGCTTTTTAATGCCCCCCCAGGAGATACCGGTCGGCGTCATGACGGCGCTGATCGGCACGCCTTTCTTTATCTACCTGGCGCGACGCAAGATGGCAGGCCAATGAGACAAGCAGCAACATTACCCCTCGATAGCAAGGCGCAGAACGACAGTAACCACTTACTGCGCAGCATGCTTATGCTAAGCCTTTTATTGGTAGCCAGCGCCGGGTTATCGCTCTGTTTAGGCAGTTTTCCCACACCGTTCACCCAGGTGCTACACGCCCTCGCCGCGCCGCAAAGTAGCGATATCGCTTTTATCATCTGGGAGTTAAGGCTACCCAGAATTCTACTGGCCATACTGGTCGGTGCCGCCCTGGCAATAGCGGGGGCGATTCTGCAAAGCATCGTGCGTAACCCGCTGGCCTCCCCGGATGTCATCGGCATTACCAGCGGTGCTGCCCTGGCGGCGGTACTTTTCCTGGCACTATTGAGCAGCACCCTTAGCATTCACTGGCTACCTGTTGCCGCCATGCTGGGAGCGCTGGTCTCCGCCCTGTTGGTGATTAGCCTCGCCTGGAAAGGCGGCATCAGCCCATCGCGGATGGTACTGGTGGGCATTGGCCTTGCAGCAGCCATGGGCGCTGGCACTACGCTGTTAATCGTCATCAGTGATGACTCTGCCGCCATGACCGCCTATGTATGGCTTACCGGCAGCCTTTACGCGGCGCAATGGGGGGATGTTCAAGGTCTATTGCCTTGGTTATTAGTTGCGGTGCCGATCAGCCTAGCCTTCGCCCGGCATGCCGATGCCATGGCCTTGGGCGACACCGTTGCCGAAGGGCTCGGGGTAGCAATTCTGCGCAGCAGATTAGTCTTGCTTGCCTGCAGCGTGGCGCTGGCCGGTGCCGCGGTGGCGTTTGCAGGGGGCTTAAGCTTTGTGGGGTTAATTGCCCCCCATCTGGCAGCCAGGTTGGTGGGGCGTAATATGGCACAGCTAGTGCCCGCGTCAGCACTGGTCGGCGCCCTGATAGTGCTTTACGCCGACCTGCTGGGCCGAGTGGCTTTTTTACCCAAAGACCTGCCTGCGGGGATCTTCGTTGCCGGGATAGGCGCGCCCTTTTTTGTCTATTTGTTGCATCGATGGCGCACTCGCTTCTAGAACCTGTTGACGAAAAAAAGCGGCACCCTCGGGGCGCCGCCAAACAGTATCGAGCATAGAAAATAAAAATAGAAAGCGGCTGATTAGAAATCCAAACGATAACCCAGCGTTAAGGTGCGGCCTCGCCCCGCAAAATAGCGCTCATCATTCACTAGAGCGCTTTGCGAGTAATACGTGACGTACTGCTCATCAAGCAGGTTGGATACCCCTACATTGACCTGCCCGACGGGTAGTTGATATCCCACGGCAGCATCCATCAACAGATAGCCATCGAACTCACGGTTGGCTTCATCGAAGGTTTTATCAAAGGCGTAGTTGGCCTGAACAAAGGTAGAGAGCTCATCTGACCAATTAGCTGACCAACTGGCCGTCAGGCGATCCGGCGAGACATCCAGTCCCGATAGCTTGGCATCTAAGTTACCGTCGTCGTTGCTATCGTAACGCCCTTCCATACGCGAGTAGGCCAAGCGACCGGAGTGCTGATCGTTAAGCTGGTAATCTACCGCGGCCTCAAAACCTTTAATCTCTGTTTCTTGGCGCTGCATATAGAAGACATCATCTACCTCTGTTAGACGGCTGCCGAAGTCGGAAGAAGATTCGTAATAGCTAAGTTCAGCCGCCAGACGCCCGTTCTCAAAACGCACCCCGGTCTCGATATTATCGGTAACGATGGGGCTCAGATTTTCGATGTTGTTGACGGATTGGCCAGGGGTACTGATCCCCCTCAATGCACGCCCTACATCGGGAATGGAGAACCCTTCGGCGTAATTGGCAAATAGGCTCCAGTGGTCGACCGGCTTCCACACAACACCAATGTTATAGAGCGTTTCATTGAAACTGGGGTCGCCACCTTCGACAGTAACGCCATTGTTGGCCGCTACCGTCTGGTAGTTGTTGATATCGAGCTTGGCATACTCATAGCGCGCGCCAGCGGAAAGCAGTAGCGAGTCTAGCGGGCGCAGGTCAATCTGCACAAAGGGCGACAGGTCGGTGTATTCGGTGGGCGGTACGTAGGTGCGGTCACTTTGATACAGGTACTGCTCGGTTTCATCGAACAGGGTATCGAAACCCAGGGTCATCTTCAGGCGCTCATCCCACAGATCATCCTTGGTCAGCGAGACCTTAGTACCAAACTTGCTGGTGGCTGCCATGGTCTGGTCATAGAAAGTTCCTACAGGGGCAATGGCAGGATCCTGGAAGGTAGCGGAATTGGTCGCTCCAAACAGCGCCTCGTAATCCTGGTAGAAAGCCAGTGCACTCAGATGCATGCCGGCAAGATCATAGTGGTCGTAGCTGAGCCCCGTCGTCCATACCCGGTTGTAAGGCGCATCTCCTTCCGGTGTACCGCGCTCGGACGTCGTTACTATTCCATTGGCACGATCACCCGCTACGCTTACATAGTTATTATGCCCCTCGATATTGTAATGGTTGAGCGAAAACTGCAGGCGCTGATTGTCATCCAACCAGTAAGCCAGCTTGCCCAGAATATCGAAAGAGCGCGCATCCATGAGATCGCCCTGGGTATTATCCACCCCGACAGCATTTCCATTGCCATCCAAGAATAGCCCTTGATCCTCATAACTTGCCGAGAACAGGTAATCCACATCACCGCTGTTACCACTCAAGCCGTAGCTGGTTTTATAGCTCAGCGTATCGCCGTCAAGCTCGCTGGTGGGAGTGGTTATCTGCGCTTCCACGTGCTGATTAAAGGAGCCTGGCTCGGGGCGCTTGGTAATCAGGTTAATGACCCCACCCGCCGCGCCTACGCCATTAGTGGCGTTGGCACCCTGTATCACTTCGATCTGCTCGACCATTGAAAAATCAATGGCATGAGCTTCACGGCCGGTGGGGCGCAGCGGGTTTGTCTGGGGAATGCCGTCGATCAGAATCAGCGGCGTGCGGCCGCGCAGGGTTTCACCGCTGCCGCTCATTTTCTGGCGACTGGGTGAGTAAGAGGGCAGCAGGTTGCTCAGTATCTGAGACGAATCGCTGGTCAGCTGTCGCTGTTGATTGATCTCTTGCTCGCTAATTATCCGTACTGTCTGAGGCGAATCTTCTTTTGTTGCATTTGTACGCGAGGCGGTCACCACGACTGTTTGATTTGAGTCGCCTCGTCCACTTTGTGCATCGTTGGTTGCCGTTTCCTGAGCGTGACCCTGTGTGGCTGCTATTAGTCCCGCGAGCGTTACCGTAGGCCAAAATACCTGACGTTTCTTTATGTACATCGAGTGTTCATTCCCCTACTTTTGAGTGAGTTTGCCCTTGAAAAAGTAATCTACATCTAAATGATAATGATTATTTTATGCATATAAAAACACAACGGTCTACTCAATTGGAACTAACCGTTCGATATAACGAAATTCTTTTGGTCACCTCCAAGCAGCGAGCAGTTGCCCATTGGCTAACAGAATATATTGAAAATGAGAATATTTTGACTTACGGTTCTGGCTGTTTCGATAACTCCAATGAGCCCGTCATGCCATACCCATCAAACCCGCCCTCCCGCCTGACAGGCGAAGCACTACATGCTGGCTATGATGCTCGACGTGTGTTGGATGGTGTGGATATCGACATCGCAGAAGGCAAGCTCACGGTGCTCTTGGGACCCAATGGAAGTGGCAAGTCGACGCTGCTAAAAACCCTTGCGCGCACGCTTACACCTCGTAGCGGGCATGTGTATTTGGACGGCAAGGATATCCATCGCAGCAAAACGCGGGAGGTAGCCAAGCGCCTAGGGATTCTGCCCCAAGGTCCGGTAGCACCCGAGGGGCTGAGCGTAAAACAATTGGTGGGCATGGGCCGCTTTCCGTACCAGGGTTTGTGGCAGAAAAACGCCCAGCAGGACGCCGAGGCCATTCGCGAAGCAATGGCGTTTACCAATGTGACGGAATTCGCCGATCGTAATGTCGATGCCCTTTCCGGCGGGCAGCGCCAGCGCTGCTGGATTGCTATGGTGCTGGCCCAGCAGACTGATTTAATCTTGCTCGACGAGCCCACTACCTTTCTGGATCTAAAGGTGCAGGTTGATTTGCTAGAGTTACTTTCGCGCCTAGCTCACGAAAAAGGTCGCACCTTGCTACTGGTGCTTCACGATCTAAACTTGGCCACCGCCTACGCCGATCATTTGGTGATGATGTGTGATGGCCGTATCGTCACCAGCGGCCCACCCAGCGATGTTTTTACGGACTACAATCTTAAGCATGTCTTTGATCTGGATGCCCATGTCATCCAAGACCCTGAAAGCGGAAGCCCTATCTGTGTGCCGAGGAAACGGCACCAGGTTGCCAGCGAGCCAGGGGTGGTTGTTTAGCAGCGCTGTGTAGGTGAGTCATTTCCCCTCAAGCCCAAAAAAGCCCGGCGAGTAGCCGGGCTTAGCAGAGCAGGAAGGCTTACCCTTACCAGCTATACTTCAAGCTGCCGATCACACTGCGGGATTCGCCGTAGTAACAGTAGAAATCACAACTCGCAACGTATTCCTCATCCGTTACGTTATTAACGTTCAGCTGTGCCGTCCAACTATTGTTAATATCGTAGCTAACCATAGCGTCATACAGTGTAGAGGAAGGCACATCGTAGTTTCGAATAGGGTTGAAGGGACTAGGAGACGATGGTGTTTCACCGATATAACGCACGCCCGCCCCCACGTTCAGACCATTCAACGCAGTGCCTGCAAAACCGTAATCCAACCATGCGGATGCCATATGGCGTGGAATTAGCTCCCTGCGCTGATCATCCTTGTCTCGTGCATCGGTGTAGGTATAGGCCGCCGTCAACTTCAATGAATCCGTCAGGTAGCCCACACCTTCTAGCTCAAAGCCGCTGGACGTTGTATCACCTTCCTGTGTTTGGCTCCCACTTGGTGCTGGTCTAAAGGAGTTGGATTCCTTGATATCAAACACCGCCGCCGAAACATAGCCATCCCAATTAAACGGCGCGTACTTAACCCCCGCTTCCCACTGCTCACCCTCTATCTGATCGAAACCCGCATTGAAAGCACTTACTTCCTCAACTGGTCGGAAAGATTCGCTGTAGCTGAGGTAAGGGTTTAGGCCGTTATCGCCCAGATACATCACACCGCCAGACCAAGAGGTCGCCGTCTGGGTTTCATCAACAGTGACACCCGTTCCCTCATAAAAATTCTTCACATCCGCACTATCATAGCGCGAGCTGCCGAGCAGTACCCAGCGGTCGTCGATACGTAACTGATTCTGCACGTAAAGACCCAACTGCTCTTTGTCGATTTGACGGCGATCCAACTGGTCACTAGTTACCGGCGCAATGGTTGTATTAGGATCAAAGATATCGACAACATCGTAAGCAAAGTCGTCAAACTCTTTACCATCTAGGCTCAAATTTTGATAATCCACCCCAACCAACAGCGTATTTTCCGTGCGGTCGGTGTACCACTTGCCGACCATGCGGTTATCGACGGTGAAACTGTCTATCTCCCCATCACGTTGTAGGTGACCAAGAGGAGCTGTCCGCTCATCATTGGGAGACGACATGATGTAAGTGCTACGGAGATCCAGATCCAAGTGGCTATAACGAAGGTTTTGCTCGAATTGCCAAGTATCATTCAGTTGGTGTTGCAACTCATAACCGATGGCTGACTGGGTACGTTCGTCCTTGTCGTAATCTGGCGCACCGTAGTTGGTTTGCGGCGATACCTTACCAAAGGGGGTATCCAACAATGTGCCATAGGCAAGCTTAAATGGATTAACAGGAACACCGTCGTCTTTCTGAAAGCTGGCTAATACCGTCAGTTGGGTATTATCGGAAACATCCCATTCAAGGCTCGGTGCGAAGTAGACACGCTCGTTATCGGTGTCGTTCAGATCACCGTCACGTTCCTTGTAAAGCCCCACGAAACGGTAGCGTACATCGCCGCTCTCGGTGACCGGCCCCGAAGTATCGATCTCGAACTGGCGATGATTCCGGTTACCCGCCTGGATCTCGACCTCACCACGTTTTTCGGCGGTGGGACGCTTGCTTACTGCATTAATCAAGCCGCCGGAGGGTGCCTCACCGTACAGAATCGACGACGGCCCTTTAAAGACTTCTACGCTTTCCAAACCATACGGTTCCGGCGTCCATTTATAGTAGCCCGGATCAAAGAGGCGCAAGCCATCCTGATACGTTGCATGGTCAAAACCCCGCACCTTGAACCAATCGGTATTATTGTCCGAGCCATAGTGGCCTGACAGCACACCAGACCGATAGCGGAACGTTTCATCTAACTGCTGAACATTGCGCGTTTCCAGCTCTTCGGCACCCACGGTCGAGATCGCTCGCGGTGTTTCGACTTCGGGCGTATCGACTTTCAATGCTGTGGCGGTAACCACCGTGGTGCCAGTATCCACCACCTCTTCCTGAGCCAGAACGGCAAGCGGCGCAATGCTCAACACGCCGCCTAGCGAAAGGGTAAGGGAACGTCGCATAGCAACAGCAAGCGGACGTCGCGCGAAGGGTTGAGTGTTCCGGAGCATGAAGAGGGCCTCAAAGGTGATAAAAATCGCATCGCTATTGTAGTAAAGCGAATGATACGGATTTTTATTCACAGCCACAATAAGCACAATGAGTCAATATTGGCTTGTGGAACGGGGCGTTTCACAACAGAAGAGCTAAGACAGAAATGCTAAGAAACGCCATCTCAGTCGTCCAGCGTTCTCAGGCGCATCACCTTGCCGTCCGACTCGTCGGTCACCACATAGATCCATCCCTCCGGGCCTTGCTCGACATCGCGAATTCGTACGCCTAGCGGGATGCGCTCATCATTGGTCACCTCCGCGCCATCTAAGGTGATGCGCACCAACCCCTGCTCCGTCAGCCCACCGATCAGCATGTCGCCCTGCCAATCGGCAAACTTGTCGCCAGTATAGAAGATCATTCCGGATGGCGAGATCACGGGGGTCCACTGCTTGACCGCATTTGCATACTCGCCGTTTTCGGAAGGATCGGGAATCTCCTCACCGCTGTAGTGCTTGCCCCAGCTTACCTCGGGCCAGCCATAGTTCTTACCGGCCTGGGGACGGTTGAGCTCGTCCCCGCCCAGCGGCCCCATTTCGGCGACCCACAGCTCGCCCGTATCGGGGTGGATAGCGGCACTTTCAATGTTGCGATGGCCGTAGGACCAGATCTCATCGCGGGCGTCGTCCTGATCAACGAAAGGGTTGTCTGCGGCTGCCGAACCGTCATGGTTGAGTCGAACGATGGTGCCCAAGTGGTTGGACAGGTCCTGGGCCGGATCGAACAGAAAGCGTTCACCCAAGGTGAAGAAGAGCGTATCGTCGCCGGTGAAGACGATGCGCCCTCCGAAGTGGTTCTCTTCGTCGACCTTGGGCTCCTGGCGGAAGATCACCTCGAAGTCTTCAAGTCGGTCATCTTCGAGGCGGCCGCGGCCGAGCGCGGTGGACGCGCCCCCCTCGCCGGGCTCGGCGAAGGAGAGATAGACCCAGCGGTTCGAGGCGAAGTTCGGATGCAGCGCCACATCAAGCAGGCCGCCCTGGCCCTGATGGAAGACATCTGGCACCCCTTCGATCGGATCGGAGAGCGTCTCGTCCTTCGAAAGGATGCGCAGGCGCCCCTCGCGCTCGGTAATCAGCATGCGTCCGTCGGGCAGAAAGGCCATACCCCATGGGTGCACGAGGCCATCCACGACAGTTTCGACGGCAATGGCACCGGCCTCGGTCTGCACGGATTCATCCGGCTGCGCCAAGGCAAGCGGGGTCGTCAGCATGGCGGTAGCGGCAAGACCCATGGCCGCTTGGGTGTAGTGTTTCATGACAAGCAATCTCCGTGATGGTGATTTTTGCAAATGGCTCCTGACTCTGCCTTACGTAGAGGGAGGATCGGCTTCCGGTTCAGGCAGCGCCAACAGCATATCGAACTCGGAGAGACTGCGGATGCCCTTGTCCACTCCGGCGAACGAGGAAATAGCAGAAAAGACCACGATGGCGACGGCCGAGCCGTAGAAAACCATCGAATTGGGAGGATCCTGCGGAGGTTGGGACGGAGACTTATCGGGGCATACACCATGCTACTCTCCTTGTAGAGAATGAAGATGCCTTACGATTCGATGCCACTACACAAACACCTTCTTTACCTTATCAATATTCCATCTCGGCGGTCCGTGCTGGCCCACGCTTATAACTCATATCTCATGAGGATAGGTGGGGAAATTGAGGCTGTCCAAGGAATGAAAAGATAGATGAGCCTACACCAAGCATCATCATTGGCCTGAGGCTGCTGACACAGCGCGCAGGATGCAAAAGGCGCTTAAGGAGAAGAGAATAAATGCATTATGGCAACGTTGCTGCGTGTCAGTAAATAAATCTCAATTACAAACTGAAGAACAATGGAGATTAGAGGGGAGGAAACTGCCAGATTTAATGGTGGGCCCAGTAGGACTTGAACCTGCGACCAAGGGTTATGGGCGCAATTTTGTAATTATAAGGACCGCGCCTGCAACACGGTTATTACTACTAAACAAACGCTAAAGCTTTTCCATTACTCACACTATCTATACCGTCTATACCGTTTTGCATGCGATCGACAACCAAACCGTAACCAATGTGAGTCTGTGGCTGCGTATCTGGCTTAGCACGCAGCCCACGAGCCTTTATAGCCCAACTTCATCGCGAAGGCGTAGGGCCATCGGGTACGGTATTGCTTGTTAATAACCCAGTGAGCACAACGTGCCGTAAAGCAAATCTGACCAGTCGCCGAGCATAGCACTGGCCAGATCCTAGAAGCTATACGCTTTTTAATATCAAACATTCAATTATAAGCGTGCCATCAAGGTTATGGCATGTTCCGTTAATACGCACAGGGAGCTCTGCCCCATCCTTGGAGAGTAAGGTTAGAAAGATGTTTTTAACCTTGCCGTGCAACCGAATCATCGGGAAAAAGTACATTTGATGGAATAGGATGCTGGAGGCTGTCAATATTGAGTCTATTGGCTTTCCTTCAAGCTCCTCGACATGATAGCCAAGCCAATCAAGAAGTTTCTCATTTAATACTATAATTTTGCCATCCAGGCTAAACGACAAGAAGCCGCATGGTAATTGATGTATTTGGCTATTTTGTCTTCTTGCCCTCGAAGGCGACTTGCTTACAAGGTAACTTCTCATCCGCTCGATGATTTCACCAGGATGACTCATGTGTGGGCAGTGCCCCGTTGCCTTAAGAACCTTATACGTACTCTGCGGCATATGGTGATGAATATACTCACCGACCGAGGTCGGAGCGATAGCATCTTCAGAAGATTGCAGAACAAGTGATGGAACGGTAGCTTTGGGCAAATCGCTACGGTTATCAGAAAAGAAGGTAACTCTGGCAAAGTTGCGAGCAATGGTTGGGTCTGTAGAGCAGAAGCTTTCCTTTAACTCCTCCGTGAGCTCAGGTCGGTCTTCGTTCTTCATGATGGTAGGAGCAAGGAGATTGACCCACCCAATATCATTTTTGTCCATCATCTCCATGAGCCCTTCGAGTGACTCCCGTTCAAACCCTCCTATGTAGTTCTCATCGTTCAAATAACAAGGCGACGGGCCAATCATTACTATCCGCTCAAAGCGCTCAGGCTCCTGAATTGAAGCCAGTAGTCCAATGATACAGCCCACCGAGTGCCCTACAAATACCGCCTTGTTCACATCTAGTGCTGTAAGAACATCGAGTACATCTTGGGCATAGCCGTACAGGTCGCCATACCTTTCGGTGGAATAAGCCTGAAGGTCGGACTCTCCAGCACCCACATAGTCGAACAATATGACTCGATAGTCATCGGCAAATGAAGGAGCTATATATCTCCACATGTTTTGGTCACAGCCAAATCCAGCTGCAAACACCATCGCTTGTGTGCCGTACCCGGAAACTTTTACGTTGTTTCTTATACGTATGTTTTTCTTGATCTCCTGATGCATTTAAATAGTCCTTATATTATCAATGAGCTGGGATATTCCAAAAGATGATAAGGCGTCTTCAGAGCCGGGCAGGATGAAAGATCCGTCTGGGTTGTAGCCGCATTCAGGAGGAGATCACTTAAGCCCCAAACGCTTGCTTAGGCGATGCAGGTTGGCAGTGTCCGTTGCCAAGGCTCGGGCTGTCGCCGCCCAATTGTCTCCATGGCTAGACAAGGCTTGGTAGATATATCGACGCTGAAAATTTTCGGTTGCATCTCTCAAGGCCAACCAGTTTTCTGGGCTTTCAGAAGAAAACAAATTATCTGCTGTACTTTCAGCTTGTTGCGGTTCATTGGCGGGCATGTCCAGGTGCTTTCTTGTAATACGCACCGCAGCTCGGCTGTGATTGCTTTCAAGGTCGCGCTTTTCCTGAAGAGTATCGCCGAGTGCCCTCAGGGCTGCGCGGCTCAGCGTATGTTCGAGTTCACGCACGTTGCCCGGCCAATCCCAGGCTAACAGGGCACTTTCTGCATCCTCAGCCAGGCGCAAGTTAGCCAGGCCGAGGCGGATGCGATTCTCTTCGAGAAAACTGCCAGCAAGCAGAGGGATATCCTCACGTCGGTCTCTCAGCGCCGGTACTTGTAGAGGAAAGGCGCTCAGTCGATGATATAGATCTTCCCGAAAGCGACCAGCAGCGACCTCAGCCTTCAAGTCGCGGTTGGTAACGGTGATGACGCGCACATCCACCTGGTGAGCACGTTCGCTTCCCAGTGGCTGGATTTCGCCCTCTTGGAGCACACGTAAAAGTTTAGGCTGAAGAGACAGCGGCAATTCACCAATTTCATCAAGCATTAAAGTGCCACCATCGGCCATGTCGAAATGACCACGATGATCCTTGATTGCACCGGAGAAAGCGCCACGGCTGTGGCCGAACAGCTCGCTCTCGATTAAATGCTCTGGCAAGGCCGCGCAATTGATCCGGATCAAGGAGTGTTTTTGGCGAGCCGAACGCCTATGTAACTGGCGCACTACACGCTCCTTACCGACCCCTGTTTCACCGTGCAAAAGAACGCTCATATCAGTGGGAGCGACCAGGTTTATGGCTTCATCGAGCCGCCGCATGGCGGGACTATGCCAATGCAAATGCGCGGGGGAGTAATGCTTGGTGTCGAGTGCCTCACCGGACTGCAGGCGGATCGCCCTAGGCTGATTGGCAAGGCGAAGACAGGCACCTAGCAGGTGCGCTGCTGCACATAACTCCTCTTCGTTTATTCCATCAAGCTGACCTGGCTTCAACGCATCAAGAGTTAACATGCCGATAAGCTGATCACCATCACGCAGGGCCACGCCCATGCAATCGTGTACCTGGGTCAGTTCCTCATCGATCAATCCGTCAAAGGGGTCGGGGAGAGGGCAATCAGGTTCGAAACGGCAAACAGCAGGATGTGCGGCAATCTTGGCCAAGCGGGGATGGGCATCCAGCGCAAAGCAGCGGCCCCAGACATCCTCGGGCAGGCCGAGTACAGCGACGGGCTGTAACCCACCACTACGAGCAGCCATCAGGGTAACGGCATCGGCAGGATACGACCCTATCAAGGCCTCCAAAAGATGAGCCCAAAATTCATACAGCGTCTCATTGGGCTGGTCTTCGCTTAGATGGACAAGGAGGTCGCTCAATGCCCGAAGAAAGGGAGCCATCATGATGACCTTTTGACCATATGGTGTCTAATTGACTATTGTCATTTTTCCATTATTGGGCTATTTTTGCAACATAGAGCCAATGACGAACTGTTGATCTAGTGCGACCAACGCCATTTTCAGCCTAATAAGCTGCTGTTGGCAGGAGCACTGAAATATGGCATGAATATTGCTGTGTTTATGTTAGCTAGTTAAGTAGAGATATGGGTGTTAGCAGTAAGAAATATACATATTGTCAGGGTCATAAAGATGCCTATTTTTCCAAGGACTGAGTTTTGCGCGGTGCATGAGTTAATTTCACGAAAGCAAAAAAAAAGCCCGGCCTGTTAGGGTCGGGCTTTATAGCGCTGATCGCGCTGTGCATCCTGCGTATCATCCACTAGCTTCCTGCTAGTGCATCCTTGGCACATCGAGCATCCTGCTCGGGTTCCTTAAAGCATGTCCTTGCTTACTGCATTAGTATCACAATTTTCCCATGCGAAAGAAAGCGTATAGGACGAATGTTTTATAACCATATATTCTAATAAACGCTATTTTTATTTCATCCAAATCTAAGCTCTGTTGCCGGGAAGCGAGAACCCATGCAGGGTAATGCTATATATAAAAGGGAAACCAATGCTTATCCTGACTCGACGTGTCGGAGAAACTCTAATGATAGGTGACGAAGTAACTGTCACTGTACTAAGTGTAAAGGGGAATCAGGTCCGAATCGGTGTTAATGCACCGAAAAGCGTTGCAGTTCACCGTGAAGAAATTTATCAACGTATTCAGGCGGAAAGCAAACAATGGCCTATGTCAAAGCAAGAACATTCTGAAGATACAGAAATATACGTCGAAATTGGCGCGTAGTGACAGAGTCTGGTTAAGGCCAACCTTTGACCTGACTAGGGGCGGCATGCGGGGCTAGCGCCGATTAATGGCGGCGCTAGATTCCGCCTTAGCACGTCGACAGAAGTAAATGGGCCCACCATAAGGCAGGGCCCGATAGAGATACTGCTTGGCTCGACTAGCAGGCTACCTCAGAAAGATTCCCACGCTTCCCCCACGGGCTGGGTCCTCCGCCTAGCCTCTGTTCTATCCGAAAGGCGCTGAGAAGCAATGGCAGGCGTAGCCGATGAACGGGGTGTGAATGGAGGCTGCCCCTGAGCCGTCTCCTCTCCTAGAACGAAACTACTGATCAGCTCGTTCAGACGTTCAGACGTTCAGACGTTCAGACGTTCAGCATGATTGCGCATATCCCCTGCCGCACTTGAGGTCTGCTGAACCATCACGGCATTCTGTTGCGTCATAGTGTCCATCTCGCTGACCGCGGCATTCACCTGACCGATGCCGCTACTCTGCTCCTTGGCAGCTGCACTGATTTCTCCAATTACATCGGTAACCCGCGATACGCTGGCGACAATCTCGCGCATGTTCTCCCCCGTCTTTCGAACCAGATCCGCCCCAGTATGGGTATGGGCCGCCGAGGTATCGATGAGCCGCCTGATCTCGCTTGACCGGCTGGCCAGGATACGCACTTCCTGCGCGACTACAGCGAAGCCTCGACCACGCTCACCGGCACGGGCTGCTTCTACCGAGGCATTTAGCGCCAAAATATTGGTCTGAAAAGCGATGGAGTCGATCATGCTGATGATGTCGCTGATCTTGGCCGCTGACTGGCTGATGTCATCCATGGTGCGTTCCTCCTGGGCCATCGATGCTTCCCCGTCTCGATGTGCAAGCTCCTCCATTCTTAATTACATGTAAACGCGTAAACAATCACCCAGGACACGACACATAGTATTCAAACGTTATGGGCAGTGTCGCTCCCAATAAATACCTCACAGTTTTTTCTTTTTTATACTCAAGCTATTACTACACACGCCGATAACCCTCCCTGGCAAGAGCAGGCTCGTCGATCAGCAGTTGGTCATAGTGAACTTATTGTAATCAATAATCGCAGGCTGCATAGCGTTTCATATTCCCCCTCTCGTAAGAGCTGCATGGCGTTGATTCACAATGTCGCCGAACTGCTCCGCATTAACCTACTCAGCCTCTTCTCGCGATAATTTAAGAAAAGACCGCTCAGGAGATACTTCCATCATTACCGTTACTGCATAGGTCTATAGTCAGTTTTGTCACTCATCAATATCGATAAATTATTAACCAATGAAGAGATGGCACTGGTCGAAAAGTCCACCGAATAAAATTTAGGGGGAGGCTCACTGCTATCTCCCATCAATATAAGAAGAAATGGGTCATGCATCGTTTGCACTGACCCAATAACTTAACTAACGCAAGGGAGAAGAAAAATGAAAAATATATCGGTCAAGCAAAGCCTGACCTGGGCATTGGCGGTATTGGTAGCGATGATCGCTGCGATCAGTGCCTTAGGATTTTATTCCAATAGCGTCAGTGCAAGAACAATTGATCAACTCGCGGAGATCAATGTTCTCCAAATGAATACTATCAATCGTGCACAGGTCAGATTAGGGGAAGGGCGCAGTAATCTTATTAGGTTTGGGGAATTCGTTCGCCAGGGTATGGAAGAGGAAGCTGCCCGTGAAATAGCGAAAGCTCAGGAGTCCTTCGCGAGAGCTCAGGTGCGCTTTGCCGAATTCATGTCTGTAGAGCTTCCAGAGGGTAGCCAGCGGCTTCCTTATATCATTGCCATCGAGGAAGCCTATCGGCAAACGCTGGATGCGGCCTTCCTTGATGCAGTGAATCGTGCCGACATGGAGGGGATTTTTGCTCAACGGCAAGCGTTTGGTGAGGGGTATAACTCGTTCGATACAGCAGTGCTTGAGTTCATCCATTATGCCGAGCAGAGAGGCGATGAGTTGATCGCTAGGGATGCCGCCTCGAGCAGGTTTGTCGAAGCAATTGGTATCGCTCTACTCGTACTGGCATTGATTGCCGCGTTTATTGTACGTACCGGGATGATGCGTATTGTAGTAAGCCCCCTCAAGGAGGCCATTGCGCAATTTGATCGTATCGCCAAGGGTGACCTGACGGCGCAAATAGAAAACCGAGGCACCAATGAGATCGGACAACTATTCAGCGCGATGAAGAATATGCAGACGAAGCTGAGCGATCTCGTGTTATCCCTACGTAACAGCAGCGACAGCGTCTTCACAGGAGCGAGTGAAATCGCCACTGGCAGCCAGAATCTGTCATCGCGTACCGAGGAGCAGGCCGCTGCTCTCCAGGAGACGGCGTCTAGCATGGAGCAGATGTCATCTACCGTACGTCAGAATACCGAATCAGCCATCGAAGCCGACCGGCTTTCAACCAGCGCTTCTCAAAAAGCTGAAGCAGGCGGACAGGAAGTCGAACAGACCATCCTGTTAATGCGCAAAGTCGCGGAAAGCTCTCAAAAGATCAATGAAGTTATTGGTGTTATCGACTCTATTGCTTTCCAAACCAACATATTGGCGCTGAATGCCTCGGTAGAAGCAGCACGTGCGGGTGAGCAAGGCCGTGGTTTCGCGGTAGTAGCCAGTGAAGTGCGTTCGCTGGCAAGCCGTAGCGCGGCATCCGCCAAGGAGATCCGCGCCATGATTCAGGAGACCACATCACAGATAGCCAACGGTACCGAGCAAGTCGAGCGAAGCGGACAAACTATTCACGAGACCGTAGAATCGATTCGTCAGGTGTCGGCTCTTATGAACGAGATTTCATCGGCCACGCGCGAGCAAAACAGCGGTATCGATCAGATCAATGTGGCAGTGACTCAGATGGATTCCGTGACTCAACAGAATGCTTCGCTTGTCGAGCAGACAAGCGCCGCCGCTTCTTCTTTAGAAGAACAGGCTAAGCAATTAGCTGAGCTGATTGCTACGTTCCAAGTCAATGACCAGACGTCTTCCAATAGGCATACACCTAGTTCCACCGCATCGACTAGAACAACTGACCAGCAGGCGAGTCATTTCTCCCTGCCTACCCCTTCGAAACATACCTCTAATAAAACCGCGCTGAGTTCGCGTCACGAGACCGTTAAAGAGGAATGGGCCGAGTTCTAAAAAAAGTAGCGAAGAGCACGAGCGTGGAGCAGCCACGCTTGTGCCTCTATGAGCTTGATTGTTCCACCGATTCTTAAATTAATAATACAATAGCGAACCATTTAAATCCTTTTCATTGCTGCTGCGACACGGCCAAGCAATCATATCAGTGAACTGATGTTACAGCCCGAAGAAACGCTATTGCTCAAACAAGCAAACTAGGGATGCTCTGAAATAGCCCTTGATATCAGCGATAAGATTGCCATCATCAACAGCATAAGATTCAGTGCTGCCATGGATCAAATCACCATCTCCGAAGCCGAATACCAGAACAAATAGCGAAAGACCCGCCGCGAAATTTTTTGGAGCGGATGAACAAGCTGATCCCCTGGAGGCAGTTGGAGAAGAAGGTCGTCCGTTATTAACCCAATGCAAGGGCGGGGCGGCCTACGTATCCGTTGTCGGACATGTTCCGCATCCACTGCATGCAGTTGTTCTACAACCTGAGCGATCCGGCCATGGAAGACGCCTTCTAATAGAACGAACCCTGCGCCAATTCGCTGGTTTGAAGCTGAACCGATTGCCGGACGAAACCACGATACTCAAGTTTCGCCATTTTCTGGAGCGCCACGGCCTGGACAAGGTGCTGTTCCAGGAAGTGAACAACCATCTGGAAAAAATGGCATGATGCTGCGCGAAGACACTTCACGGGGAAAAGCAATAGGTTGCCAGTGATACCTTTTATCTGGGTATTCAAAAACGAGACGAGCGCCAGCACCGTAACGACGACTCTTGGTGTATTGCCAAACGGCCTTGCGCCCGTAAGAAGCTGGATGCCTGGCGATAGAAAGTCGAAAAAATCAAAGCCAGTATCCGTGCAAAAGTGGAGCTCCCCTTTCGATACATCAAACAAGTTTTTGGTTATGTAAAGGTTCGTTATTGTGAGCTGGCCAAAAGCACCTTATCAGCTGCACTTGCTGGCGGCGTTCAGCAACTTGTTGATCAATGAGAAACGCCTCATGGAATATGGCTATTGCACCCGTTTTTCCGCTCAATGAGCGGAAAATGGACAAAGAACGGAAGAAGAGTGTCTGAATTTTCGATTTTTTTATCGACTCAAGTTAGAGTTGACGATTATCGGCAGTTACTCAAACCTTCCCTATTACAGTTTGAGGAGTATGAGCCGATATTAATTGTATTACCTATAGCCAACCGGTTGTCGATCAATAAATGCTACTCAATATATTGCCAGACCCTAACGTCATAAACGCGGTTCAGGGAGAACACGACTTTTTCTTAGTATTACTCTCCTGGCTAGTTGCTTGGGTCGCTTCCTTTGCCGGTTTAGATATTATTAAACTGGTGCGGAAAGGATTTAATACGATCTGGCGCGGCACATGGCTGCTTGCTGGTGCCAGCGCCATGGGCTTGGGCATATGGAGCATGCACTTTATCGGCATGCATGCCTATCAATTGGATTTTCCTGTCAGTCACGTTCCTTTGCCTACTTTGTTATCTATTATTCCTGCCATCCTGGGTAGCTTAGGTGCCGTGACCGTCATTTCGCACAAAAAGCCTTCCCATCGCGCCCTAGTGATGGCAGGGCTTGGCTTAGGAATTGGTATTGGAATAATGCACTATAGCGGCATGGCCGCGATGCGCATGTCCGCCGAGCTATACCATGCCCTGGACCTATTTTTGGTATCACTGCTGGTCGCCGTTGGCTTAGGCATTGTCAGCATTTATGCCTATCGCCTTTGCCAGCATGAATGGGGTATGAAACGCGCTAGGACCTGCACCTTTATTGCGGCGCTTTGCGTTTCTATAGCGGTTTGCGGCATGCATTATGTGGCCATGCAGGCGGCTTGGTTTGTGCCTACTTCTAATGCTGGCGCGCCTGCCTTGCACATGACTCATTGGATTATTTATTTGATTGGTGGCGGTACAGTACTAATAGCTTTTCTCTCGCTAATAGCTACCCGAGTGCAGCGCCGTCTGTATGACAGCGAGCGCCATGGACATATGACCCAAACTCGCTTGCTTGAGGTGATTTCCTCTCTTCAGGATAGCGTGATAGTGCTCGATGAACAGGCCCGTATTAGGCTGTGTAACGCTGCGTTTGAACGGGTGGTGGGTATCAGCAGTAAGCAGCTTGAGGGCATGTCGGTGTCAAAACTTGACTACGCTGAAGGCAGCCATTCACTCAGCAAACACATCTGCAAAGTATTGGAAAAAAAAGGTGAATGGAACGGCATGATCGACGCACTGAGCGCCAGCGGTGAAAGCTTCCCCGCCTGGCTGAGCGTAAGCCGTGTTATCTATGCTGACAGCGACGACCGGGACTACGTTGCGCTGCTCAGCGACCGCTCTAAAGAACGACAAGCCCAACAGCGTATTCACTACCTCGCCTATCACGATGTGCTGACTGACTTGCCCAACCGGCGAGCGTTGCAGGAACAACTCGCCGAGCTTTGTGCCAAAAAGTCGTTTACCGACCCGCATGCATTTTTGGCGCTGTTCGAAATTGATCGTTTGAAGGTGCTCAACGACAGCCTGGGGCAAAATATGGGCGATGAGTTATTACGCCAATTGGGCAAACGCCTTCAACAGTGGCTAGAGTCTGGATGGCTCGTCGCAAGGCTTGATGGGAACGAATTTGCCTTAGCAGGCTCGCTTGCTTCGCACGAAGCGCCCAGTGCCGAGCAGGAGGCAATGCACCTTATTGATGAGGTAGTGGTATCCCTGACAACAGACTACCTGTTACAAGGCCACATCTATCCGTGTCAGTTGAATGTTGGGGTGCTTATCTTTCAGACCCTTGAACAGGAGGTGACACCGCAGTTTTACAAACGAGCAGGGCTTGCCCTATTAGAAGCCAAACAACACCGTGATGGTAAACCCAGGCTCTTTCATCAAGCACAAGAAGACGAGTTGGAAGAGCGCCTAACACTTGAACGTGAATTGCAATACGCCATTGAACACGATGAACTGTGTCTCTATCTCCAGCCTCAGGTTGATTCCTACAGGCAAGTAATCGGCGCCGAAGCTCTCATACGTTGGCAGCACCCAAAACGAGGCATGGTTTCACCTGGACACTTTATTCCCATCGCTGAAAAAACAGGGCTTATTTTGTCGCTGGGACACTGGGTATTGAAAGAAGGCTGCCGCCTGTTGGGCGAGTGGCGTCATGTGCCAGGGTTGCAAGGCTTAAAGCTGTCATTGAATGTCAGCGTTCGTCAATTCCAGCAGCCTGATTTTGCTGCCCAGGTGCTCTCGGTCATTCAACATTATGGTGCGCCGCCCGCACGCTTGACCCTAGAACTTACCGAATCTCTGTTATTAAGCGACCCTGATGGCACCATTAATAAAATGGAGGAGCTCAAACGGGCGGGGATCAGTTTCGCCCTTGATGACTTCGGCACTGGATATTCATCGCTTTCCTATCTCAAGGTATTGCCTCTGGACACGCTTAAAATCGACATTGCCTTCGTCAGGGATTTAACCCTGAATATGCCATCCACGCCGATTGCCGCCACCATCATTACCCTTGCCGAAAGCCTAGGGCTGCGGGTGATTGCAGAAGGCGTGGAAACCGACGACCAGCGCTTGGTGCTGGCTCGACTGGGCTGCTATATGTACCAGGGATTTCTGTTTGGCCGCCCCGGTACGGTAGAGGCTTTCTCGAACGCAATTGTTGAATACGGTACGACAAATCACTTCCACAGTCGGAATCATGAAATATCTACGTAGCTACCGCTTCAAAAAAGCCTTCTGGGGCCTGACGATGTGACTGTTCTTGACTCCATAAATGCTAATGGAATCAGAACAGTGCGCTTTCATGGTCGATTAACACCCCAAGGTTAAATACTGCACGCGCAGCGTCAGCAGACACTCGAATTCGTTCTCATTGCCAACCTCTACTGATCAATTTTATCCAGATTGTGTTGCTCTTCTCGATGACGGACGCTTACTGGTCGTGGAATACAAAAGCAAGAATCGCGCCCCAGAGGAAAACCGAGATTCACGTGAGAAAAACCTTATTGGTCAGCGGTGGGCAAAGGCGTCTGATGGTAAGGCTATCTTTTTGATGGCCACTATTGCGGGAGATCCGAAGAAAATGCGCGTAGCGATTGTTGAGGCGCTATAATTGATAGCGCCTGTTCTAACATTGCCTGATTAATAAAAGAGGGGGTTAGCCCAGTAAAGTTATTTGCGCCGCCTTGTAAACCATTCACTCGGTCGCACGGCGTCTCTTGCTGTAAGCACTAATACTGGCACATCGACCCCTTGCTCACGCCACTCTGATAATACCTGCAGGCCACCTCCATCGGGCAAGTCGCGATCAAGTATGATCACATCAATAGAAACCGTTTGCAGCGTCTGATGTACAACTTTAAGCGTCAATACGTGATCCACCACAAAATCGAAGATCATTAACCCGAAGCGAATGCCCGAGGCGACAAGCGGGTCATCTTCAATTAGCAAAACGTGCATAGCAGTTTCCTTATTAGTACCCGTTAGCATGATTAACGGGCAATAACTCTGCGTAAGGAGGCGGCATCAAGTCTCAGAAGCCCCCTTTTAGTTCCTAATTGTCAGGAACAGGTGTCTTAGCGCATAAACATAAACCTTGAGCAGGGTAAGTACATTACTCAGCGGACTGAAAGACATTGGGGAGAGGTGTAGCGTGCAGAAATAAGCTCTGCTCTCTTAATAAAGGAGAGCAGAGCGGTGATTTGGCATGTACATTTTGGTCCTGCCGCTAAGGGTCGGACTTGCTTAGTCTGACGAGCATTCGCTTAGATAAGTGAGACCGTTCTTAACGCTCAACTCTGTCCAGCACTTCGTACATACGATCACGTGGGCTTGCTGGCGGAGTACTTTCTAGGTGGGAAAAGTCTCCACGTAATGCTTTAAGCGCATAGCGTTCTTGATCGATTTCTTTTGAAGTGCGTACACCACGTTTTCGAAAGATAATGATGGGTGGGCACCAGCCCTGCAATGCGTGTTGCAGAAGAAAACCGGTTACCGCCGCAGGCAACAGAAGCCAACGCTTATCGACCAAGCCCCCAAGAGCTACACCAGCCAAGCTCAGGGTTGATGCGTTGGCTTCCAGAGTGCGTTCAATATCCCACTCATGGTCGAGCTCGTGTAGTCGCTGCTCAATTTTATGGGGATGTTCGGCGAAGTACGCAATGTTGTCTTCGCTGCGCCGCCGGATATGCTGGTTGATGCTGTCGGCAGTATTTTGCTCAACGCGTGAAGTCGTTGAAGGGAGCATATGACCTCCTTTTCCTAATTTAATTTACCCAACGTCATCCTTTCTTCAGACACTAGTTATCTTTCGTTAACTTAAAAATACACTTCGAAACCTGTACTTCAATCGTAGCAAACAATGGTTGAAGCTCAAGCGCCGATCAGCGGCTGCCTGAGAACCGCTTTGCTAACCACCACCCGCCAATCATTGCCACAAGCATCGCGACGAGAGGCGTGGTGAGTCCGACGATCGAGGCGATGGCAGGACCGGGACAGTAGCCCGAAAGCCCCTAGCCAATGCAAAAGAGCGCCGCCCCACCGAGCAAGCGGCTATCGAGTTCACGCTTGGTTGGTAAGTGGAATTCATCACCAAAAAAAGGGCTGCTCCGACGCAATACCAACCGGTAGCCGATGAAGGTAGTGATGACGGCCCCGCCCAGTACGAAGGCCAAGGTAGGGTCCCATTCGCCGGCGATATCCAGAAAGCCGAGAACACGCGCCGGATCGGTCATGCCCGAAATGGCGAGGCCGAGTCCGAATAAGAGCCCTGCGGCGTAAGCCATTAAGGTTCTCATGCTCCACCTCCCATTACATGTCGGGTGATATAGACGGTTGCCATGGCACTCAGCAAAAACGTGACGGTAGCCGCCTGAGAGAGCCAGGGGAGCATTTGAAAGAGCCAGGGAAGCAATCGGCCGACCAGATATCCGTTTTCACGATATGCGACACTGCTATGCTTCGTTACTAGCTAGCAAAGGGGAGTCATTAACGAGCATCAGGGATTTGCTGGGGCATTCATCGCTGACCGTAACCAATCGATATGCTCATGCTGATCCGACACGATGGAATAGTGTGGTTGCCAGTTTGCCGCGCATTGGCAACCAAGCACTGACTAAAAGAATCACTAATCCATGTAACCAATTAATTTTATTGGTGGTAAAAGTAGGAATTGAACCTATGACCAAGTGATTATGAGTGCAACCAAATAAACTTTGGGATCGCGTCTGCAACGTAGAATCCAAGCAATATCATAGAGTTAGTATTTTCCATTATGTACACTACTTACACGGTAAACACCCTGTTGGCAGCCAGATGACAACCAGGCGGCGACCATATTTGCCGTCAGGTACAAGTCATAGCAACCGACAATGAGTAAAAAAGGAGTGTTCCGAATGAGCATTTTTTACGAACTCCAAGCATCGCTGCAGGAAGCCGTTAAACTTAAGCAGGGTAAAAATGAGGCTAGCCGCATTACTCGCCACGCAGTGCCCGATGTAAAAGCCATTCGTGCCAAGCTTCATGTCTCTCAAGCGGAATTTGCAAAAGCCATGGGAACCAGTTTGGATACCATCAAAAGCTAGAAAAAAGCCGCAACCCTGCAAGTCTGAAACCCAGGACAATCCTGCATTCTTTAATAATCTTGCCACTCATTAGCATCTACTATACAGCCCACTCACTCTCGGTAACTTGGTGTTGGGGACAAGGTGACAACGCGATAAGATGGAATCCCGTCTCTATTGAATCTGGCCTGGCCATCGTTCCAGCCGCCAAGTAACTTCAAGTAGTCATAAGGTGCCCACAGAGACGAAGAATGCGCCACGCTAAACGCTTAATCCGCTCAGAGATTAATTGAGCCGATATTCACTAAAGTTTATTAACCTCCTGCCGATACAACCAATGGATGTAGCCTTCCTGCGTCCGACGGGGAACTAATTCTAAGGGAAAAACATGCAGTTACAAAGGGCACCACTGGCCACCGCTATTTCATTGGCCGTATTTGCTGGTACGGCACACTCAGCGCCAAGCTACGACTACGTTCCGTATTATGAGTATCATCACTTCACCCAAGAAGAGATAAACCAAGACGGGTTCCTTTCATCGCTTGGACCCAATCCCGGCGGAAAATATCTTACAGTCGATGCCTCCCAAAATACGCTGAGCGATCCACTGTTTCTTGTGGTGGGTACTCAGATTGAGTCGGCTTATGAGCGACAAAACCCTACCGACATTATCGCTGAGAATCGAAATGCCATAACGGTTGATAACGATACGTGGGCAGATGCCATTGTTGTCAATACCAGCGAGATTAGCGCGACGGGCACAGTCAGTTTCCCTGAAGACGATGCAGATGAAAACCCTGAAGTTGTTGGGGCGATTGACTTCAATAATCTGCATCTCATCGGATTGAAAGCGACGGACCCAGATGCAGCTCGGCTTAATGGCCTGCCGGTATTCGCGAGTGGCGAAGAGCAAGTATTCCTTTATAACTCAGGCACTATTCGTAGCGATGCCTCAGCCATCCTGTTGATTAGTGATAAGACCGGCGAAGATGACGAGATCATCAGCGCACCTGCGACAATAGAAGGCAGCCTGGTTAACCGAGGGCTCATCGAGGCGATGCCGGAAACCGATTACAACAGCGAGGAGTACGACAACACGGAAGCCTACGCGTTGGGTATTTTCAATACCGAACTAACTGGCAACATCATCAACGGTGTGGAGGGCCAGGACGGCCAGGCGGTTATCCGAGGCCGTGATGGCGCTATCTACATGCTCGAAGGCTCGGTACTACAAGGCGATATCGTCAACCGTGGTCTGATGGAAGGCCATGACGCTATCCGCATCGAAGATAGTGAATTTAACGGCAGCATTATTAACCACAAAAGCGGCACTATTTCCGGTGTTACCGCTATCTCTATTACCAATACCTCCGGCGATATTTTTATCGACCAGCGCGGTACCGTGGAAGCCTTTACGACAGCGGTGCACGATGCCCGAGCAATGGTGTTGCAGGGTGAAAATATCACCGCACGCCTCTCCGACGGCAGCGTGATCGGTGATATCGACTTTGACGGTGCCACCGTGACCCTGGCTGGCGGTGAATACCAAGGTACCATCACCAACAAGGGCGGCGTATTTGTTGTTGAGGGCATTCGCGCCATTGATGGTAACTATGTACAGGATGCAGACGCCACCCTGCGCTTTTCCAGCCAACAGCTCAGTGGCCTTAGTGCCGAGCGTATTACCCTGGCGGATGGTTCGACCCTAGTGTTCGGCAATAGTGAGGCCTACCGCAACGGCAAGCAGTTAGTGGCCCTAGAAGCCACTGAGCTCGACTTCGACCTTGAAGCCCTTAACCTAGAAACTGACTCTGGGCTGTATCGGGTCAGCAAGGTGGAACTCAGCGGCGACGGTAACCAGCTGTTAGTCACCTATGGCGGCCAAGATGGCGAAGAGATCGCGCGTCGCGCCATTGATGCCAGCAATGCTACAGGTGCCCAGGCGCGTCAACTGCAGGGGCTCGGCAATGCCCTTAACCGCATTCTGGCCAATAGCGCCGATGAAGCCGCTGTGCGTTCCCTGATCGATGCGATCGGTGACGGGGAACAGCTTGAACAGTTGCTACCCGATAGCAGCGGCGCTGTAGCCGGTGGTACCGCCTCTGCCAGCCAGAGCAGCAGCAACGCGGTTTCCGCGCGGGCCCGTGGTGTGGCCGCCGGCGATACTGTGGCTGCCCAAGGCGTGTGGATCAAGGGCCTCTATGGCGAGGTCGACCAGCGTGCTCTAGACGGAGTGGAAGGCTTCGATAGTGACACCAGCGGCTTCGTTCTGGGTGGCGATGTTGAGCTGGATAATGGCAGCGTGCTTGGCCTAGCCTGGTCACGTTCCACCACAGATGTGGATGGCAAGAACGGCCTAGTTCGCAGCGATATCGACTTTGACCAGCTCACCGCTTATGCAGGTCGCACCTATGGCAACTGGCTATTCGATACCCAGCTTTCCTATGGCTGGGGCGATAACGAAACCTCACGCCGAGTAGTGGGTAACTCCGCTCGTGCTAATTTCGACAGCGAACAGTTCAGCGCCGTGGCCGCCGCCGCTTACGAGTATCGACTGGATATTGCTACGCGCCTGACCCCTCGTATCTCCACGACCTACTCTAATCTGGAGCTGGACGCCTATGAAGAGCGCGGAGCTGGCTCACTCAATCTGCGTCAGGATGAGCAGCGCTACGAGCGCTTTGAACTGGGCTTAGAAGGCGAGCTTGCACATACCATGCCGCTGGGCAGCCTAATGGCCGAGCCTCGCCTTACCCTAGGTGCTTACCATGACTTCCAGGGTAAAGCGCGCAGCAACGTTACTGCCTTTACCTTCGCCCCCGAAGAGACCTTCCTCGTGGAGGGGCCAAAACCCGACAAGACTCGCTACAGCGCTGGATTGGGGGTCGACCTCTATAGCGAGGGTGGCTTCACCACCTCGGTGGACTATGCCTATGGCTGGTCGAACAGTATGAGTTCGCAAGCCGGCAGTCTACAGGTTCGCTACGACTTTTAAGTAGCCCAGCATGACGGCGGGTGCCCATGAGGGGCACCCGCCTTTTTCCCTTCCCTGGCCACCTCAGCGACTCGCACAATCTTCCAAGAAGTCCTGAATGCGCGGCCAGTTAAGCTGCCACGGCCCTACATGCTCAACTCTATCAAATACCTGGTGTGACTGGCAGCGCCCCCCGCGTGCCTTGAGCATGCGCTCGGTCAGTTCAGGAGACACAGTGCGATCCGCACCTCCGCTCAGGCTCCATAACGGCACTTCCATTATCCCTTTCGGCACATGACGAGGCGCTGGCAAACGATGGTGCTCGGCGAACAACTTATCATCCAGGTTGCCTGCCACTGATACCACCCCATCGACCTCTGGTAAGAAGGGTGCCAGCTGTAACGCCAAGTGCGCACCACCCGAAAAACCTACCAACCGAACAGGTTGATCGCCAGTTATCATCTGAATGGCTTCTAGCAGCCATTGCTGCACCTGCTCTCCGTAGCGTTCATCAGTCCATATCGATGGCTGACAACCATCCGGTAGTGAAGTGAACCACTGGCAAGGCCGCGCGATATACGCCACTCGGTGCGAAGTATCCTCCAGGGCCAGCCATAGCGCCACGGGTGAACGTGGTGTCGGGTTCGGACTGGGTACGCCGCCACGTAACCATGCATTGCCATCTCCTTCCAGATAGACATGCCAGGGGGCTTTCTTGGTATCGTCGTAAGTCTCACGCACCCAAGCCCTGAGCGGTGCTTCCAGCTTGACCGGGTCGAATCCAGCCTGCGTCAAGGCATTCAGGGGTGCGCGCTGGGGATCTTCGATGGGGGCGGCGCAAGCCGTCAGCAGAGTGCATAGCAGCAGTCCCATGACTAGGTAACACCGGCCGTTCCGCATTAACTCAATATTCAAAAGCGATTCCTTTTCACCGTGCTATTTCTGGAATGGCAGAATATTCGCACGGGTAGCTCGACCATACCTTATAGCATTGAGGCTTGAGTTCGAGAGGCACGACAAATCTTCATGCAGAAGCACGTTCACTACCCAAGCGATATTCGCCGTAGGCAATCTGGCGATGAAACGGTCCTTTCACTTTGACCATCACTCGCGTCGGAATTTGTGTGCGGCCCGCCTGATAAGCCTTTTCGGCACTGGTCGGCTCCCACTGCACTCCTAAGCGATTTAATGCCTCTTTAGCGGCTTGATCAAAGCCACCGGGCGCCGCAATCATTGGCTTACCCGTGATACGGTTTGAGCGCGCTTTAGCGTATAGCCCCTTACCAATACGTACTAATCTTCCCTGCGCTTCTAATTACCGAAGCACATGGCCAACTTAGAACTTAAGCCCCTGCTCGAGCGCGTATTTCTAATGGAGCTATTGTTCGGACGATATTGTTACGCAGGAGCAATTACTGAAGAGTATTAGGGATTTGCTGGGGAATTCATCTCTGACGGTGACCAGCCGATATGCTCATGCCGATCCGACACGATTTGACAGCGTGGTTGCCAGGTTGCCGCAGATTGGCAACCAAGCACTGACGGAAAGAAGCTTTAACATCTGTAACCAATTGATTTAATTGGTGGGCCCAGTAGGACTTGAACCTACGACCAAGGGATTATGAGCCGTGTGAATAGCATGCCAATAATCGGCTTTAGTCGTCTTTTCAATCAGTTATATAATTCATGTCTGTCTATACTCGTCTATAATTTTCATCCTTGTTGACGTTTTGTGGACAAAAATTCGTTAACTATAATTTACCATCCAACCACACCTTTAATTTAACTATTTTGCTTTCCATTAGATCAACATTCAAGTAACCACACTAATTTAATGGCAAAAAAACCTAATTCATTACTTAAATCTATCAAACAACTCAATATATCCATACGGAAACTGCCCTCCTCCAATAATGTATAACAACAAGCCCATCCCACCCAAAATTGAAAGTATAATTGCATATTCCAACAAAGTAAGCGTGCTTAATTCTTTATCTATTTTTTTACAAAAGTCAATCAAATCCCTTTCAACGAGAATCAAATACTCCTTTTTAAACCTAGCTTCCTTATCTCCAAAAAAAACATCTACATTTTGTTTATATTTCTTGAAATACCTTTTCCTTTTCATTAAAAAATGATTAAAAAAATTCATATTCATAATTAAACTAAATTTTTTCGATTCTGCATTTTCTATTAGTCTTGAATATCCTTCGGGTGTAAAATCATTTCCATAAAGATTTTCATAAACTAATTTCAGCTCTCCGGCAGAACTATATGCATGATCAGCATTATCTATCCAAAGGTCAAAATTCCTAATATTATCTTTAGCTGAGCTGATAGAGCTTATCTTTTTCATATCAAGACATAAACCTTGAACTAATTCTTTTATTTCCTCTAATTTTTTCCACTTGTATTCATGTATTTTAGACATTCGGCTTATCAATGCACCTCCTAAAGCCACTAGACCTGCAAGTATAGCCACTAGCAATGGAATTTGATTATCCATATATCACCTCTACTTTTTTACTTTTATGATTCAGTCGCATTCTTTTCAACTCAACTCCACCATCACTACATACAGCGTTTAAAATCCTGTCCCTACGCTGTCGATCCGGGCGCTCGTGACTGGAGTCGTCTAGCTCTAACGCGCAGTAGATGCGGAAGTCTTCTTTATGGCACATCAAGTAGTCAAAATGCCACTGAGACACTTGCCTAAAAAGTGCCTGATACTCCTTTGTCCACGTATGGTATTTCCTGGCATTAGGACTCAAAACATCCACAACACGCACCTGAGCAAATATATAATACTTATCCCCATAAGCACGTTCTAAAACTTTGTAAACGTCTCGTTCGGTTGGAGACATTAAAAAGTCGTTACCTATGTACGCCTCCCCTTTTCTAAGCAGCGTTTCAGATAACGACTCTGAGTTCATAACAGCTTCTTTTACTTCAGGCTCTTTCCGCCTATTCTTTGAGTGATATCTTTTATTATTTCGACTACTAGCGCCATCGTCTTTCAGCCCTTTTAAAAAAGCATTAAAAAATGACTGCCATGTTTTCTCCCAAAACAAAAGCTCTAAAAATTTAAGCGCTATTACCCCAATCAAAAAAGTAAACAATATTGGTGGGAGGGCACCCAAAAAATTCATATCTACCATTCTTCTCTGCCCCCTTTATCCACAATGCCTTCCCCCTGGAACCATTTATCAACAACCCTTTTTGCTAGTTGGTATCCGTTCCCGTTTTCTTGAGGTCAGCACGAGCTTTTTCTATTTGTGGGCTGATTTGACCTGCTTCTTCGATCACCTGTTCATGCATTAACCACATCGTGTACTGCGGAAATGCATCAACAATTTTCTTCATTACTTTGAATGAAGGCTCATTTCTTCCGTTTTCTACATTTATCAGCGTTTGCTTTGGAACCCCAGTCATATCGCAAAACGCTTGCCTTCCTAATCCCTGGACTTCGCGTACTTCACGAATTTTTTCCCCAATAGGGGTTGACGTATTGTCCATATGGGCTATATTCCATTTGAGACATGGTGTTCCATATGAGATACACCAGATTTTCAAAAAGTCGAATTCTAATTCAAAGACTATCACAGCCCATTACAGTGCAGGTAATGACACATGGAAACGAGCATCGCGCCCCAGGTCCCGGCTAATGTGCCAACAATGACCATCGAACGCTTCTCACAGCTCTCCGGTTTAGATGAAGGTGTGATTCAAGGTCACATCCGCCGCGGCTACCTCCCCACCATTAAGGTAGGTCGTTACCGCATGATCAACGTCGCCCTCCTCAACGCACAGTGCCTGAACGCGGAGGAGTGGTCATGAATGCCTTAATGGGCGCTGTCGCCACTAAAGCCCCTACCGCCACGCTAGCAGCCCCTTTAACGCTGCTGGAGATGGAAGGCCTCACTATTTGCACTCAACGCCTGCTGCTGGACGGTGAAGCCACCCTCGACAACGTATTGCTACATCAGCACATCGTCCCTGCTGGCGGCTTCTGCTTTATCGCGGTGCCTGCGGCCCACATGCTCGCCCTCGACCTAGAAGACGCCACCATTACCCGTTTTAGCAAAATCGACGGCGGTAAGACCTACGCCATCGTGTTTAAGCACTACCAGCACGCTCTCGACTACCTCGCCAAGCACTACGGCCTTGTCCAGGCCACCGACCGCGCCCCTGCACCTGCTCGCCGCACAAAAGAAAAGAAAATCACCATTTCCATGATGGTTGAACCATCGGTCTACGAGGAAATGAAGCGCTTAGCTGAGCTAAAAGGTCGCTCAGTCGGCGGCCAGATTCGCCACGCCATCAAGCAAAACCTCCGAAGCTATGAAAATTTGCTTCTTGGCACACCTATCCACACCCCCACGGCTAACGCGTCGCCCTTTATCCACAACGGCCTTTAGCCCTTTCGGAGTTATGCACATGAGTAAAAAACAGCCCATCCGCGTGTTTCTCGATCAAGAGATTCACAGCCGGTACTTGATCCAGGCAGGCACTAACGGCCTCACCCCCTCCGCCTTGGGGGAACATCTGATTCAGTACGGCCTGACCCAGCTAGAAAGCGGCCAAAAAGCACCGCTGAAAGCCCCTGCGGGTGACGCCTCCCCCGCTCCCCACGGCAACGAGGCCTGATCCTGTGTCCCCTGCCCGTCATCCGTCGCCCTTCGGTCGCACGGTGCCCTTAGCCCGCCTCGGGGCCGCTGTCATACCCGAGGCACGAGCGGTTGACAGCGGCCCCGAGGTGGGCTGCCGTGCGACGCGACAGAAGGGCCACGGAGGGCGGGCTGGGACATCCCCCTGCCTTGATTCCCGAGCTCTGAGGGAGCGGGGCCAGCGGTGCCTCCACGGCAGGGACTATGCACGCGCCGCCACCTACTACGCACAGGCCGAATACCTGGCACTGGTACGAAACGGCGTAACACCTGAAACCACTGAGCTAGCCATTCTCGCGGACTACTGCTTAACCCAAGCCGCCAGAACCCAACGCTAACGAAAAGGAAACATCACCATGATCAACACCATTCAAGCCCACGTTATCGGTGCCTCTCGCTACAAGATGGATAACGGCATTCAGGGCGCCAAAATTTCCATCATGCAAGCTGCCTCAGCCGAGAACGAAAACGCTCTCGGTAATCAGGTCAGCGTCATGACGGCGCCCTATGAGATTTTCGACCAGCTCCACGCCGCTGCTCCACACATGCCCTGTGCCATGGAACTTGATATCGAGCTCCGCACCTCTTCCGCGGCTGCCGGTGGCAAAACCGTGCTTCACGTACTTGCCGCCCGCCGACCCAACGCCACCGGTAGCCAGCAACAACCCGCTACCAACAGCGACAAAAAATAGGATTCTGAGCCATGGACACATCTGAACTTTCCGGTCTGTGGCTCCTGGTTTATTGCGTCGGCCTCGTTCTCGCTTTCGGGATCGGCGCGGTAAGTGGGGGCCAACGATGAACGATCCGAGCTTAACGTTTGTGGTTGGTTCTCTTTTCACCTCGTATGCCGCTGGTTGGGCATTCGGACACATCGTCGTCATCACTAAGAAATTTATGGAGTCAGTCTAATGACCATGAAAGCACTCTTTCAAAACGCAAAAACCGCCGTTCAGACCACACAAGCCAAAGTGGCAGGCGGTGCCGCTCTGCTGATGGGTTCGGCAGCCGTTCACGCACAGGAAGCCACCGGTGCCGCTGCGGCCTTCGATGAAGTCTCCGCCTCGGGTGCTGAAATGGCCGGTTACGCATGGCCGGTCGTGGCGTCTATCACCGCCGCGTTAATTGGCATCAAGCTGTTTAAGAAGTTTGCTAACCGCGCTTCTTAATACCGCTAAGCAAGGGACACCAAGGGGCGGAAACGCCCCTTTTTATATCGCGAGGGGAACATGATTAAAAAAGCCGTTTTATTAACTCTTATAGTGCCTTTTTTAATGGTGTTTTCTGCTGATTCTGACGCGGCTATTAAAGAATCTTCCTATTTAACGCCTATGTCTTGTGGGGCTTATGCGAATTATTATACGACTAATTACGGTGCTGCCTTTGCATGGGTAATTGGTTGTCAGAATAATTATAAAGGTGAAAAAAATAGAGTTGCTTTTAAATACGGTTCCGCTGCTGACCTTGAAACTTTTGTAAAACCTGCAAATACAACTGTATATGGCCTTACTTATACTGATGAAGAGTGTGCGCAGTATTCCGGCTCAAGTGTTCCTGTCTCGGCTTCATCTGCTAATTACTTAACCTCTGGGGGATCGGCTTCTACCGCTGGCGGGGCTTGTGCTGTTACTGGTTCTGCTGCTGTCTGCTCTCAGGTTGGCTCTGATGAAGTGCAATGTACTGTTACCTTGGAAGCTTCTGCAACGGGCCAAAAGCCTAACCCTGATGCTGTTGACGCTAATTTAAACGCTGGTGGTGATGGTACTTTCTCTGTTATCGATTTTAGTGCGCCTGACTATCTAAATGCACTTCCTGGGGGGTGCTCTGACCCGTCTAGCTGCGTCAAGATTGGCGATACCTCGTATCTAGTCGATTGGGAGTCTGCTCCCGACTATTTTTCTTATGTTGATTCTTCCGGTAATACTCACACTAAATCATCTAGCGGTGGTGGTAGTGGTGGCGACACTGGCGGTGATACGGGTGGGGGTGACAACGGTGGTGGCGATCCTACCGACCCAACCGATCCCACTGACCCAGGCGGTGACAACGGTGGTGGCGATACCGGTGGCGGGGATGATTCCGACAATGACAATGGTGGCGGCTCTGGTGGCGGTTCAACTGTACCGGAATTTGAGTTTGACGAATCCGGCATCATTGAAGCTATTCGTTCATCTGGCCAATCCAACCGTAACGCCATTAACGCACTCTCCAACGATGTAACCGGCTCCCTTAGTGATCAGACGAGGGAGATTAATGAGCAAATTGACTTCTCCTCTCTTACGGTTACTGACGCGCTGAGCGACCAAACCAGCGACGTGACCGACACCATTGATGGCCAAACAGAAACCATCACTGACTCACTTGACGCTCTAGGCACCACCTTTACCGATGCTCTCAAGGGCTTAGGCCTGGGCAGTATTGGCGATGACACAGGCGACGGTGACGGGGATGGCGAGGGAGAAGGTGAAGACGGTGAAGGCGATGGCTTACTAGGTGGCATTTCCAAACTGCTTAACCGCATGGTTGATAAACTCACCTCACGCTTTACTGAAGACCTCGGTGATGGTGACGACCTGTTCGACGCCTCCGGCATGGATGAAACCCTGGATGGCGTCGCCGCGCAAGAACAGGAATACACCGGCGAAGTAAACGCCCTCATGGATCAAATCGGCGACGGTGCTACTTCCGACATTGCCGATCAAATTACCTCGCGCCTTCCCTCGCTGCCTTCTGGTGGCTGTACCCCTATCGCGTTTGGCCCCATCGAAATCTCCTGTCGACCCTTCGATTTAATCAAGTCCTGGCTGACCTGGATTATCTATTTCTGGACGGTCGTCAGCATCGTCGACACCTTCTTTCGCTCTGGTCAGAGGACAGCATAGATGGCACTTCCTGCACTGCTCGGCATGGGCGCAATCATCAGCTTTTTCTCTCGCGCCCTGGAATGGTTTATCACCCGTATTGCCTCCCGCTTTACCAACCGCTTAGCGGGTGCACTTATTTGGACAACGCTGTATATCACGCTCCTTGTCGGCTTGGGGGTCACCTTTGCCGCCATAATCAGCACGATTAGCACTACGCTCCCTGCAGACCTTGCCCAAGGCATTGGGGCTATCAAGCCTAATAACTTCGAAGGCTGTATTGCCGCCATTTACAGCAGCAAAGTGGCCATGTGGGTCTTCCAGCAGAAAAAGCAGTTGATCGACTGGGAGCAAGGGAGGCCCGTTCTCTAATGGCCGTTTACGTCGTCACCGGCAAATTGGGCGCCGGTAAAACCCTGGTTGCCGTGGGCAAGATCAAGGACAAGCTTACCCAGGGCTGCAAGGTGGCCACCAATCTGGATTTGAATCTGGATAAGTTGATTGGTGAACACGCCAAGCTAACCCGCTGCTACCGCATCCCTGATAAACCCGTCCTTACCGACCTGGAGTCCATCGGTACCGGTACCGACGATTACGACGAAAACAAAAACGGCCTGTTGGTGCTCGATGAATGCGGTACGTGGTTTAACGCTCGCTCCTGGAACGATAAAAGCCGCCAGGATGTGATCAACTGGTTTCTCCATGCTCGCAAATTGGGCTGGGATATTATTTTTCTGATTCAAGACTTGTCGATCATGGACAAGCAAGCCCGCGTCGCTCTCGCGGAACACGTGGTCTATTGCCGCCGCCTGGATCGTGTCTCCGTGCCCTTCATCGGCGCGCTTTACTCGATGTTCATGGGCTCAAAGATGCCCATGCCAAAAGTGCATCTAGGTATCGTCAAATACGGCGACTCTCCCCAAAGCCTCACCGTTGAACGCTGGACCTACACCGGTCGCGCGCTCTATCCCGCGTATGACACCAAACAAGCCTTCTCTGACCACTACCCCCACGGCACTTACTCCGTGCTGCCGCCCTGGCTTACCCACGGCAGATTGCGGGTACCGCGTGACGCGAGGTTTTACATGAAAATGACCCGTATCTACTGGAAACGCTTTAACCGTCCGTTTCTCTCCCTGGCCTCGTTTGCGCTGGGCTGCTTTATCACCCTGTCGGTCCTCGTGGCCGATCGCGTCAACGCTCGATCACCCGACGCTGCTCCCCCTGCTGCACCGCTAGAACTGCCCCACCTCAGTACCACCCGTATCGCCAGCTTTAGCCAGTTTGGCGAGCACACCACTTACCGCCTCATTGATAGCGACCGCCAGACCCTCACCACCGACGATCTCGCCCGCCAAGGCTTTGCCATCGTCCCTGTGAGCGCCTGTCTTGTTCGCGTAGAAAATGGAGTTACCCATGCTGAAATTCGTTGCTAACACCGCCGCCACGTTAGCCCTGGCCACGTTCGCCGCCACCGCCAACGCTACACCGATCCAGATGCAAGACACCGATATCCGCGACTTCGTGCGTTGGTATGTTGAGCAAACCGATACCCCGTTGGCCATTCACCCCACCGCCACCGGCACACTCACCGTATACGCGCCCGAGGTCCCCGATCACCAGTTGGATGAATTCTTTCAAGGTGTGCTGAGTTCGCACGGTTACACCATCCTCCCTGGTAATCCGCCGACCGTTGCACCGTCCAGCCAAGCGCCGATGACCAACCCGCAACCAACCGGCCCATACGATCCCGCCGCCGCAATCGCCAACGCGCCCACGCTGACACCGCCACCAGAACCCCAGGCCACACACCTGTTCTCGTTCAACAATGTACGCGCTGACGATATCGCTCCGTTGGTGACTAGCTTTCTGACCCAGAACGCCCAGGACGGCACCACCCTGCCGCGTGTGCAGGTGCTTCATGCCTCAAACGCCATCTTGGCCAAAGGACCGGAAAAGCAGCTTACCCAACTGCAAGAACTGCTCCCGCAAGTAGACGTTGCCCACCCTCAATTACTCATTCAGGCAGTCATCTTTGAAACGACCGATGGGGACACCTTTGATCTAGGCGTCTCACTGGGTCGGGCAACCGGTAGCCGTATCGTGGGCGGCTTTAACACCGATAATTTGGGCACTTCTCTCGCCTCGTCGGGCGGTACCTTCGGGATCTTCGACGGTGATATTCTGGCCTTTGCCATCAACGCCTTACAGCGCGACTCAAGCTCTAACGTGTTATCCACACCGCAAATTCTTACCCTCTCCGGCAAGCGCGGCACTATTTCTATCGGCCAGAATGTACCGTTTGTGACGGGTCGCGTGACTGGCGAATCTGCGGACGTAAACAGCCCCTTTCAGACCATCGAACGCCGTGACGTAGGCATACGCTTAAACGTGCTACCGGTGGTCACTGCTTCCGGTTTGGTCATCATGGATATCACCACCTCCGCCGACTCACTCACGGATTCCCTGTTAGCGTCCGATATCATCACCAACCAACGCCAAATCAACACCACCGTTCAGATTCGCTCCGGCCAAACCCTGCTTTTAGGCGGCCTCTCGTCACAGGACGACCGTTCCCAGGTCTCCGGCGTTCCAGGCCTCTCCAGCGTCCCCGTTGCCGGTCGTCTGTTCCAAAACGAATCCACCTCCACCCAACGTACCAACCTCCACGTGCTGCTCCAGGCCACCGTGCTACCCCGTTACGACGCGACCCAACTCGCCAAAACCAACGATCAAACCGGCTCGATCACAGCCAATTTCGTTGCAATGAACTGGCGGCAAGCGGTCGAGACCATCCCTGTAACACGTCTCGCAGAATAACGGTGAAACCGTCGGAAACCTGCCATTACCTGACAGTAAGGAACATTTGAAAAATGAAACGTTGGGAACGCTATTCACAAGACTCATTGATCAAGGGTGAACAGGATGCACGGGGCTCCTTGTTTATTTCCCAGAAGGGCCAAAAGTCGCTAGGGGGAATCAAATTGCTGAATGCTGGCGTGGATACCGTTCGTCAGCTCTACCAGGGCAAACCCTGCCTATACCAGTTTGATCAAATTATAAGTGTCTACAACGAAGGCCACGGTGCCACCATGGAACTGTTTGATGTCACTTGGTCAGTAGGGGCCGGCGCAGCCGGTTCAGGCTTCCGCTACCGTCTCCAAAACAATGAGCTAGGCGTGATCGTGTTCTTCCAGGCGCGGCATACCAAGGTAGAGAACATCGGTACTCACCTAAAAATCGAGCTCTCCCCCCACTTCATCCAAGAGCGTAGCCCCCAAGACTGCCAAGACTTCATGTACAACATCGCAGCGCACATGCTCGCCTACGTGGAACCGGTCGGCTGTGCCATCCACCTCGCGCTAGACGTTCAAGGCTGGGAGCCTCCCAAAGACTTCATGCAGCGTTTTGTGACCCGATCTAAAAAGATCATGCGCATTGATGGCATTGAAGAGCTGGAGTTTGCCCACAACACCATTGCCACCACCTATGGGCGTGGTGAAACCTATATGTTTGGTACTGCTGGGGCGCTTCAATGCTCGATCTACAACAAAACGCTTGAAGCCAAACACCGCGACAAAATGCACTTCTGGGAAGGCATCTGGAAACACGCCGTAAATGATGACCTCAGCTCCGCCTACGATCCTGAAAAAACCGTCTGGCGTATCGAGCTGCGTTTCCATCAATCGGTGCTTCGTGAGTTCGCGATGGGCATACCCTGCAACGTCGATACCGGCGAAGTGCTGGACGCCTCCCACGGGTTCAACCGCTTCATTGACGTGGTACCTCACCTCTCCGGCCTCTGGCGAACCGCCATGCAGTCATACCGCCTCAACCACAGCCGCGACCTTATCGACCCTGCTTGGCAGCTTATGCAGGAAGACGCCCGCTTCTACTGCCATGAGCCTGCGTTCATGTATAAACGCGCTCGCAAAACACCTGGCTTAGGCAATGAGAAGAACGTCACCCTCGCGTTTGGCAACCTCATCAGCATTTACGCCCGACAAGGCTTCCGCACCCATCAAGCGGTGCGCTTCCTCCAACGCTCCGGCATGTGGGAAGACCTAGCAGAATACTACCGCCGTCGAGGGGTCGACTCCGCGCAGTTCAGGCAGATAGTAGAGCAAAAGCTCATAGAACGACGATTGGTAGGGAAAGCCGCGTGAGCATCAAAAAGGTCAAAGGTGGTTGGAAGGTCGATATATGGCCGGACGGTCGCTATGGCAAACGTATTAGAAAAACACTTCCTACTCAGGGAGAAGCAAAGCGCTTTGAAGCCCAGTTGCTTACCAAAGCGGCCCAGGGTGAAGACTACGTACCAAAGAAAAAAGACCGCAGACGTTTACTGGAACTGGTTCAACTCTGGTACGACATGCACGGCGCCACGCTCAAGGATGGCCGGTCACGCCTCGCCAAGCTGCATCAGCTAGTGGGTCTTATGGAGAACCCCTATGCCTACACGATCCGCCCTGCAAGCGCTGCAAAATTCCGCCAATTTCGGCTTGAACAAGGACTCTCACCCAATACCGTTAACCACGATATCGCCTATCTCAGAGCGGTTTTTAACGTTCTCATACAGCTAGGAGAATGGCACGGCGACAATCCCTTTGCCGCGATTAAAGCCATACGACTACCAGAGCGTGAGCTTAGTTACCTCACCCACGAACAGATCAAAATACTATTTGAAGAATTAAAGCAGTCACGTAACAAACACGTCACGCTAATAGCGACCCTTTGTCTGTCCACTGGAGCCCGCTGGAGCGAAGCCCAATATCTACGCGCTGAATTAGTCAGGGATGGCCGTGTCACCTACGTCGACACCAAGAATGGACGTAGCCGGTCGGTACCGCTTTCCGATGACCTCTATCAACGCCTCAAGGCACACGGCCCAGAGATCGGGCGCCTATTCCCTCGCGATGCCTACCAAGCATTTACCAATGCTATTAATAAAGCAGGTATTACACTGCCTAAAGGACAACGAACCCACGTGCTAAGACACACATTTGCCAGCCATTTCATCATGAACGGCGGCAACTTATTAACACTGCAAAAGATACTCGGTCATCAATCCATACAAATGACCATGCGTTATGCACACGTAGCCCCTGACCATCTGACGGAAGCCGTCACATACGGGCCTAAATTCTAGGGTGTAGACACTTTGTAGACACTAGCGAAAAAAGGTACAGCGAGGGAGGGTACAGTGGAGGGTAAGTCTTTGATTTAATGGTGGGCCCAGTAGGACTTGAACCTACGACCAAGGGATTATGAGTCCCCTGCTCTAACCAACTGAGCTATAGGCCCGAAAAGCGTGCATATAATAGCGAATGTGGCGGTGTGAGGCTAGCCCCATCACGCTATCTTAATGTCATTGTGGCATTTTTTTCGGCACTTATTGCATGCCTTGGGGTCTGGTGGGTAGCTCTTGGTTTGTTGAATCGTTCTTTATGTGGAGACGTCTGTGAAAGCGAAAGCATTGATTGCTCTATTGCCCTTATTGTTGGCGTTGCCCGTACACGCTGACTGGCAGCTTGACCCGGCCCAGTCCCAGGTACAAGCGTCAATTACTCAATTAAATGGCGAGGCGCCGCAAACGCATCACCATCAAGTACGCGACCTTCAAGGCGATATCTCCAGCGATGGCACCCTGCGCTTACCGTTAAAGCTCAGCCAAACCGATGTGCTGGAACGCTTTGGCGAGCTGCCGCCGTGGATAGGGATGCTGGCGAACACCACCTTAGTGACGCTGGTGGCGCAAATGCCGCCTGAGCGGTTGGACGGCTTGGACATGGGTGAATCGCTTGTAGAAACACTGACCTTTAGCGTTCAGTCAGACATGATTAACCAACAGGAAACCGTACCGTTGCGGTTTACTCGTGAAGGATTGAATGAAATACGCGTGACCCATGCCGAGCCAATGGCGATGGATGGGAGAGTTCTAATGGCGAACAGCACGGTGCGCACCGTGCTGTCGATGTTGGGCTATCAGGAGATTGATGAGCATGTACCCGTCACTCTGAATGCCCTGTTAGTTAACCGCTAAAACGTCATTTAAACACTGAGTGCTTCTATATCCCCCGCCTGGGCTTCGCCAGTTTGTACTCGCCATTGGGCGGCGTAATGGCCATTAGTCGCCAATAGGTCTGAGTGGCTACCCCGCTCGGCCACTTGGCCTTTCTCGATCACGACGATTTCATCGGCGTGGACTATCGTGGAAAGCCGATGAGCAATCATGATGACTGTGCGGCCATGAGCGATGCGTTTTAGTGAGCGCTGAATGGCGGCTTCGGTTTCGTTGTCCACTGCACTGGTGGCTTCATCCAACACTAAAATAGGTGGGTCTTTAAGTAGCGCCCTTGCTAAAGAGAGCCGCTGGCGTTGGCCGCCGGAAAGCCGCGCGCCCCGCTCCCCTACCGGCGTATCCAGCCCTTGGGGTAGCGTCTCGATAAAGCTCCACGCTTCGGCTGTTTTGGCGGCATCGATAATCGCAGCGGCGTCCGCGTCGGGCTTACCGTAGGCGATATTGTCGCGAATGCTGCCTTCAAACAGGTAAACGTCTTGGCTCACCAAGCCAATCGACTGGCGCAGTGAGTTCATGCTGACGTCAGTGATGGGCTGGCCGTCAATCAGCACTCGGCCTCTTTCCGGGTCGTAGAAGCGCAGCAACAGCTTGACCAGGGTAGATTTACCCGACCCCGTCGCCCCCACCAGTGCCAAGGTATTGCCAGCGGGCACGTGTAGCTGAATGCCATCGACACCGACCTGGCTGGTAGCGTAGCGAAAGCTCACGTTATCAATCGTCACTTCGCCGCGTACCGGCTGACAAAGCGGAGTGGTGCTATCGTCTTTAACGGTGATAGGCACTTCCAGTAGATCAAGGATCCGCCGCGTACTGGCCATGGCGCGCTCGAACAGGTCGATTACCTGAGCCAGGCCGGTGAGCGGCCAGAGCAGCCGCTGGGTTAGAAACACCAGTACGCCATAAGCGCCCACATTCAGCGAGCCGTTGAGTGCCATCATGCCGCCCACGGTGAAGGTGGCGAGAAAGCCCGCCAAAATCGCCATGCGAATAACGGGAATAAACGCAGAGCTAACCTTGATCGCACGGCGGTTGGCTTCCACATAGGCTTCACTTGCATCGCGTAGGCGCTTGGCTTCGCGATCCTCACTGGTAAAACTTTTAATCGTCGCAATGCCGCTAAGGTTGTTGGATAACCGGCTGGCCAAATCTCCGACCTTCTCACGCACATCGCTGTAGAGCGGCCCTGCTTTACGCTGGAAGAAAAACGCGCCCCAGATAATCAGCGGAATAGGCGTGAACGCCAACAACGCGATGAGCGGCGAAAGCACAAAGAAAACCGCACCTACCGCCACCACGGTAACGAGCACTTGAATTAACGCATTGGCGCCACCGTCCAAAAAGCGCTCGAGCTGATTGACGTCATCGTTCATGGTGGCCACTAACTGGCCGGAGCTTTTCGATTCAAAGAACGCCATATCCAGACGCTGGGCGTGCTCATAGGTATCCTGGCGCATATCCGCCTGTAGTCGCTGGGCCAGATTGCGCCACAGGATTTGGAACAGGTACTCGAACAGTGACTCCCCCGCCCAGATAACAAACGTCAATACCGCCAACATGGTGATCTGCTGTTGTGGCGTTTCAAACCCTAGGCTTGCGACAAAACTTTGTTCTTGGTTAACCACTACATCGATGGCAACACCAATCAGAATCTCTGGGGCAATATCAAACAGCTTGTTGATAACTGAACAGGCGGTGGCGGCAGCAATGCGCCGCCGATAGCCTTTGGCATAGCGCAGTAGCCGCACCAATGCTTGAAAACTGAGTGAAGGAGAAGACACAAGCGTTCCTTTCTTAAATTTTTCGTAGACCAAACGATAGACTTAAACTAGGCACCTACCCGAGAACGCCGCACATTGGCAAGCAACGGGCTGCCGGTATCAGGGTCAGTTAATAGAGTGCACTCTACTTGATAAAGCGTTCGGACTAAATCTGGCGTAACCACCGCAGCGGGTGGGCCTTCCGCAACGATCTGACCCTCGCGCATGGCGATTAGATGGTCGGAATAACGGCAGGCGCTAGCAAGATCGTGCAACACCATCACCACGGTGCGGCCATGATGGGCAAGGTGCTTGACCAGTTCGAAGACTTCGATCTGGTGGCCAAGGTCCAATGCCGAGGTGGGTTCATCGAGAAGCAACAGCGGGGTTTGCTGGGCGATGGTCATGGCGATCCAGGCCCGCTGGCGCTGGCCGCCGGAAAGCGCATCAATCGGCCGGTCGGCGAGTTGCTCAAGCCCTGCCGCTGCCAACGCGTGTTGTACCACGCGCTGATCTTCCGCCGACCACTGGCGCAGCCAGCCTTGATGGGGCTGTCTGCCAAAGCGAATTAGCTCAGTGACGGTTAAGCCCTCCGGCGCCACCGCCTCCTGGGGTAACAGCGCCAATTGAGTGGCCAACTGACGAGTAGGCAGGCGCTGAATATCGGCACCATCTAGCAATACAGCTCCGCTATCGGGTTTATGCAAACGGGCAAGCCCAGCCAGCAACGTTGATTTACCGCAGCCGTTGGGGCCCACAATGGCGGTGACTTGGCCACTAGGCAAGGAGATATCCAAATCTTCAATCACTTGGCGAGTTCCATAACTCATGCCCAGTGATTGAGTCGCCAGTGAAGGCATGGGTGATGTCGGGGCTTGGCTCATGTGAAGCTCCGTTGAGGGCGCATTAATATCCATAGCAGCCAGGGCCCGCCGACCACAGCCGTAACGATACCAACCGGAATCTCGATAGGCGCCAGCAGCGTGCGCCCGGCTAGGTCTGCAAGCACCATCACCAGCGCGCCCGATAGCGTCGCCGCCAAAATGGGTACGCTGCGTGAACTGGAAAGTGAACGGGCAATTTCGGGGCCAATAAGCCCCACCATGCCTACCGGCCCAGCGACCGCTACCGCCAAGGCAGTCAGCGCTACCGACAGTAACAGCACTTCCCGTCGCCGATGTTTAACCTTAACCCCTAAACCGCTAGCGGTGGCATCCTTAAAACGTAGCAGTGTTAGCGAACGCGCTAGTGCCAGTGCGGTTGCTAAGCCGAGACCTAATCCCAACATCAATAACTGCAGTGCGCCTATGGGGCGGGCATTCAATGAACCCACGGTCCATGGGTAGGCGGCATTAGCGGTGTCAATCGCCACCCGGGCGAGTAACAGTTGAGTGATCGCCCCAAACACGGCGCCAACACCTATTCCCGCCACGATAAAGCGATACCCCTGGGTACCACTGCCTGCCGCAAGGCCAAAGGTAAGCACCGCCGCGGTAGTGGCCCCCGCCAACGCCATGGCTGGGGGCGCAATGGAAAAGCCGACCCCGACGATGGATGCCACGGCAAACGCCGTCGCACCATTATCAATACCGATAATACCGGGTGTCGCCAAGCGATTGCGGGCTAGCGTTTGCATGAGTATGCCTGCCAATGCAAAGGCCGCACCAGTGAAGCAGGCAGCGGTTAAACGTGGCAACCGTAGCTCTTGCACGACAAAGTTCGCCATCATGTCAGCGTTGCCAAGTAGCGCCTGTAGCACCGCCCCCGGCGCCACCTTAACGCTGCCTAGGCTTAGATAAAGCATACAAGCGAGCAACAGCGTGACTAACAGGCCAAGGTTAATCACCACTGCACGTTGTTCGAACAAAAGGCTGTTTGCGCCATATCGGCTTCGCCACGCCAACCGCCAGTAGCCTTGCGGTGGCGGTACACTGCCATTTTCTCCTTCGCGCGCCTGATCGTCAGAAGCGCAAGGCATATCAATGGTTCTATCTGATGAGGAATGAATAGCAGAGGAACGTATAGATGTGGCTTTCATGAACCAACTCATAACATCGGTAAGCGACGTGCACGCACGACGGCTATCAGTACGGGCGCACCACAAAGCGCAGTAAGCACTCCCAATGGAAGCTCCGAAGGAGCAACCACCACACGCGAAATAATATCAGCCGACAGCACAATTAAAGGACCAATGGGCAGGCAGAACCACAGCGTGCGGCGAATATCAGGCCCCGCAAAAGCGCGAGCAACAAACGGCACCACCAGCCCCACAAACGCAATTGGACCGGCGATGGCAGTCGCCGCACCGACTAAAAGCGCCACGCAAGCCACGACCAGCCAACGAATGAGGTTTGGGTGATGACCCAACCCAGAAGCAACACGCTCGCCTAGGGCCAGAGCGGCGAGGGGACGGGCAATTAAAGCGACCACTATTGTCGCTAACAATAAGCTAGGCAGCACGGCAATCAGGTCGTCAAGGCGTCGCCCGGCTAAACTGCCAATGACCCAGAAACGAATTTCGTCAGCGGCACGTTGGTCGTAAAGTAGTATTAACGATGTGAGTGACGCTAATAGACCAGAGAAAGCAGCCCCGGCGAGCACTAGGCGTATAGGGTCGTTACCGACACCACGAAAGCGCGCAACGCTTAAAACGCAAACGCAGCCCACTAAGGCACCTAACTGTGCAACTGAAATGCGCAAAGTAGCGGCACTGGCACCCAGCACTAAGGCAAGCGCCACAGCAAAAGCTGCGCCAGCACTCACCCCTAACAGCCCCGGCTCGGCCAATGGATTACGCGCTACCGCCTGCAGTAGCGCACCCGATGCACCTAATGCCATACCTACCACAATACCGATTAACGTTCGCGGTGCACGCAGTTCCCAAATCACGAAACGCGCTTCGCTGTCATGCTCGCCGAAGAGCATCGCTAACGCCCTTAAGGGGCCAACGCTGCCCGCTCCGATCAACAAACTAACCACACTCACCGCCATAAGGGCGGTGAGTAGTAGCAACATTAGGGTACGGGAAGTGGCACGCCTGGTAACGTTAGGCGTTGCAAAACGTGGAACCGTCACGGCAACAAGGCAGCCTCTATATCATCAAGAATCGCTTGGGCAGCTAATGGGCCATTAGCACTGCTCCACAGCTGACCATTAACAGGCACTACCTGCTCTTGCTGAACCACATTAAGCCGAGTAAACGCAGGGCTTTGTTTTGCCGCTTCTAATGCTACCTGTCCATCTTCGTTAAGAGTGGCCAGGAAGAGCCAGTCACCGTCTACTTGAGAGAGGTTCTCCAGACTAAGGACATCGCTGTGTACGCCACGTTCGCCAATCAAATCTGCGCCTTGGACATCAAGGCCGACCCGCTCTAACAACCCTGTCGCGATCAAATTTTCCGACATTACCATTGGGCCTCCGGGCATCCAGCGGACTAAAAAAGCCGTACCGCTGATATTGGCATCTGCTAGCGCTTCTGCCAACGCAGACGAGCGTTGTTCAACGGAGTTGATAGCGTCTTCGATAGCCTCTTCACGGTTTAATGCTTCACCGTAAAGACGCGCTTCAGCTTTCCAGTTATCAGCAGCGAGCGGCTGAGCATGGGGCACTACGGTCGGCGCAATGCGAGAAAGCAGTTGATACTGCTCGTCCGAGAGCTGTGCTGGCGCCAGAATCAGATCGGGCTGCTGCGCCAGCACGGCTTCAATATTAATCTCGCGGACCACGCCCATAATCGCGGGACGATCTTCGCCTAAATGCGCTTCCACATACTCAGCTACGTTGTCACCACCGCGTGTGGTCACTGCTCCCAGCGGCGTTATACCAGCGGCCAAAGAGGCATCTAACGCCCCTTCGTACAGCGTGACCACACGTTCCGGTGTGCCTTCCACTTCTATATCGCCATAAGCGGTATCCAGCGTACGTGCCTGAGCGGCACTCACCAATAATGCACTCATTAGTAGTACCACAATGCTATTGCGTAACGTAGCGGCCCGCATAAAGTGTCCTCGCTGTTGAATTGAACAGAATAGTAACGATTATCAAAAGCACTTGCATCAACATTCCTGCGAATACAGCGTTCCATACCACGCAACACTTAACTGGAACCGCTCTTCCAGAGCACTAGGTTTCAAAAGTCGCAACAAAAGTTTTTTTGAAAATACTCGTATTTGTAAAATATTATTAGCATTTAAACATTATTTTGAAAATTAATATCATTAACAAATTGACTGGTTTACGCACTACCAGTTCGCCCCTGCTTGGCTCTCAGCGGAGTACCGTAGCAAACGCTAACGTAACCGTGAGAGCGTACGCGGCGCTCCCTCCTATGATGACTTGGGCGACTATCAGGGCTATGCATCCACCGACCGTGCGGGCAACCCACAAACCTGCTACGGCAACCGCTACGCCAATAGCAAAGAAGGCCGCCGTCTGTGGTTGTCAGCCCGTTACGAGTTCTAATCATCGCTAACTCTCAAGTTTCAATTACTGTTTCGATGCTCCCCTTCTATCCCGGCTATGCGCCGGGGCTTTTTTAGTTAATAGCCTTAGCGTTCGCTCGCAATAAAAAAACGGCTATCGCTGGATAGCCGCTGTTGTATTGCGCTAATTACTTGTCTATAAAATCTAGAAAGCGACGTTAAGACCCAACCAAACACGGCGACCATCTTCCACATAACCGTACTCGTCGTAGTCGATCGCTTCATCGAATAGGTTGTAGATACCCGCGTTCAGTTGAGTCGATTCATTTAGCTGGTAGCCAACGCCTGCATCTACAAAGGTGTAGGAAGGGGCCACAAGGGAACTGCTCGAAGGGCCGGTAGTTGGTTGACTCTCTTCACCGCGGTAGGTCACTTTTGTCCACTGACTGAGCTTAGCCGAGGCTTGCCAATCCAGCGTAGCCGATACTTGGTGACGCGGCAGTTGAGTTAGCGGCTCGCCCGCGTATTCACCGCTTTTTTGCTCGCTATCGGTGAAGGTGTAGCTGGCCGTTAGCGCTAGAGCATCGTTTAGCGGCGCGGCAATACTGACTTCGGCGCCTTGGGTAATGGCCTCGTCCACATTGACGCGGTAAGTCGGGTCGCTACCATAATCGTTAGCCCCATCTGTACAGATATCGATGGGGCAAGCAATACGAGTAATTTTATCGTCAAAGTCATTATGGAATACCGTGACGCTGCCGTTCAAGCCAGTTTCGCTGGTATAAAGCAGGGCCAGCTCTTTATTGAGCGAAGTCTCTGGCTCAAGATCAGGATTGCCGTAAATATTGCCACCACGGCTGACCTGCCCCCAGTCGGGAGTAATCTCGCGCAGGTTAGGTGCACGATAACCGGTCGAGACGCCGCCTTTCAACGTCCAGTCAGGCGTCATATTCCACACACTGTAAAGACGCGGGCTTAAATGGCTACCGTAATTATCGTCATCATCAACACGTAAACCGCCGGTCAATGCCCAGGAATCGGTAAGCATCCACTCATCTTCAACAAACAGCGCCCACTGACTGTTCTCAATTTCTTTGCGGTCGGATATTTTGTTCGTTGTACTATCTTTAAGCGACTCTTCTTCGTAGTTCGCCCCTACCGTCAGCATATGCATTCCCAGCGGAATGACCGCGCTGGTTTTGGCCGTGGTATTGGTGATTTCAATATCACGCGATTTATTTTCGCTGCTCTCTTGCTGGATGTAGGTTTCGCTGGTACCCCAATCAAAGCGTCCACTGTGGGTTAGCGCAACGTGCTGGTTGGTAAATTCATTGAAACTGTCTTCACAGCCACCTCTGCAGCCCTCTGATGGCGCCGAGTTTCCCATTAGCGACTGACGCTCCTGCTCGGTAATACCTGCTTCGGCAGTGAAATCGTGGTTATCCGAGGCAGCAAGCGTAAATCGCGCGGTGAGGCTTTGCAGGCTTTTATCTTCGTAGCCGTTAAGAATATTGTCTTCGTCGCGCTGAGAGGCGCGCCCGTAAAGCTGAAGGCCTAACCGTTCTCCCACCAAGGGACCGCTAAGATAAAAGTTAGCTTGGCGGCTATCGCCGGAGTCGTTGTCTTCCTGAAGCACGGTGTCGAGCTGCACATTACCGTGCCACTCCTGCGCAACCTTGCGGGTAATCACGTTAATGACACCGCCGATGGCATCGGAGCCGTAAAGCGTCGACATGGGCCCACGCACTACTTCAATTCGCTCAATGGCCTGTAGCGGCGGCAGCCAGTCTTGCTCAAACCCAGCACTACCATTGGGCCGGGACTCACGGGAATTTTGCGGACGACCATCCACCAGAATAAGCGTGTATTGGGAGGGCATCCCGCGAATGGAGATATCTTGGCCGTTATCCCCTGCGCCCCCGCCAGTGATAATCACACCGGGCACATCGCGCAGCGCATCGGTGACACTTTGATAGTGGCCACGCTCTAACTCTTCCCGGGAAACCACGCTGATAGACGCAGGCGCATTGGTAACCTGCTGTTCAAAACCCGACGCAGTGACCACCATATCGTCTAAACGGGGCGTTTCTTGTGCCCATAGTGCGCTACTGGCAAGCGAAGAGATGGCGCTGGCCAGCAGCGTACGGCGCAAACAGGGAGACATAACTTCGTCCTTCATAGTGGGTGAGCAAGATGTGTGACGATTCGCTCTATTAAATACGAATTATTAGCATTTATATTTTTGCATACTCTTTGCACATTGGGGTGAGACGGTACGTTCAGCATACCGGAACACAAATGCCTATTATTTTCATTTACACCGAAAAATGGCACAATTAGCATTCACCCTTTTCCCGTGGGCCTAACCATGTATGACTTTGACGAACTCACTGCGTTTGCCGATGTAATGACCACGGGCAGTTTGACACGCAGCGCGCAAAAGCTCGGATTAGCCAAATCGACCCTAAGCCGGCGAATCAGCCAACTTGAAACCCGGCTTAACCAGCCGCTGTTGCGACGTCAAGCCAATCGCTTGATCCCTACCGAAGCAGGTTTGCTGTTTCACAACTACTGTACCGAGCTATTGGCGATGGCGGCCCATAGCCAGGAGGCGCTGGCTGAACTGCGTGAGGAGATCAGCGGTGAAATAACCCTTGAAGTGCACGGCGCCCTGGCGCGCAGTTGGTTAGCCAGTGCGATTGATGCCTTTTTAAATCGTCATCCGAAGGTAGAGCTAACGCTGCACACCCGTGAGACCCCGCCGACGAAAATGCACAGCAACAGTGTGCATGTGTGGTTAGGGCAGACTCATGAGTGTGGGCTAAACCAGGAGCGCTTGGGCTATTTAACCCGCGGGCTTTACGCCAGCCCCCACTATTTAGCGAGCGCCGGAATGCCCAATCATCCCGAAGAACTTAATCGGCATGCCTGGATAGACCTGCTGGGTTCATCGTCTAATGGGTTGCGGCTCGCTCATCCTGATCATGGCGAATACACGTTTAACCCGCCCCGTTCACGGCTGCGTGTAGACCTCACCACCCTGCATATTGACGCCATCGCGCGCAGCCAGGGGATCGGCTTGCTCTCACACTGGTTAACCGCCAGGCGCGAGCAGCATCATCCAGGCGAACTGATCAACTGCCTGCCAGGCTGGGAGCCGGAGCCCCTGCCCATTACGCTGCTCTACGCCTACGGCCATCAAACACGCCGCACCCATGCGCTCTTAGAGTTTTTAAGAAGCCAAGTACCCACCCAATGGCGCGCAAAAACCGCCGCAGTTTAGGCTAATTCAAGCGCTTGCCTTGCCAGTTAGCCCGCGCATTAACGACAATAGGCGGCTAACGATTGCCAAGGACAGTAAATGCTTGCCGAACTTTTTGCCGTCATGGCGCCCGTGCTTGCCGGTGCAGGGCTTGGCTATTTATGGGTACGCCTAGGCCACCCCTATCCGGTCGACTTCATCACTCGGCTAGTATTTAACATTGGAACACCTTCGCTGGTGTTAGCTTCTCTGGCGGGTGCGGATATTGATGCGGCCACCTTTGGCCAGACCATGCTGGCCGCATCGCTGGTCATTATCTGCATGGGTGCAGCCACCTTTCTAGTGGCGAAACTGCTGCGCCGAAGCTGGCGAGTGTTAATTGCGCCTATGATGTACCCCAATACCGGCAACATGGGTTTACCTGTGGTGCTTTATGCCTTTGGTAGTGCAGGTTTTGCCTACGGAATCACGGTAATGGTTACCGTATCACTGTTTCAATTCACCCTGGGTGCTGCGCTTAGTAGCCAAGGCAACCCGCTCAAAACCCTCGTTAAAACGCCTACGGTGTACGCCATTATTATTTCCATGACGCTGCTGCTGACGGGCACTTCACTGCCGCCCTGGCTGGCGAATACAGTAGATTTAATGTCGGGTTTTACGGTGCCTCTCATGCTCATTACCCTAGGCGTATCGCTGGCCAGCATTCAGGTAAAAAACCTGCGATCAGGGCTCGGTTTTAGCTTGGTGCGCGTTCCCCTCGCTGCTGGGATCGCCTGGTTGATCGCGGGTTGGGTAGGCCTCCCGCCTTTGGCACAAAGCATTTTAGTAGTGCAGATGTGCATGCCGGTAGCGGTATTCAATTATCTTTTTGCTCAGCGCGCCCAGCGTGAACCTGCTTATGTCGCCAGTTTGGTGTTCTGCTCAACGCTGCTAGCGCTATTTTATCTGCCCGTGCTGCTCGCCCTGCTAATGTAAACACTCTTTTCCAGGCACACTGTTTATTTACTATTAGCGGAACCCCGACGCGGGCGAAGAGTCACTGCTAAACTACAGGCAATAATGATGGGGATTAACACCACCAGAGGGAACGCTATGCAGTCTACAAACACGAGCAGTCCCACTCGCCGTTGGCTAATGACTGGGGTGCTAGGGGCAGGAATTTTTGGCCTTCCACTGGCTTGCACTGCAAGCAATGCCGTCATTTTGGAATCCTTGCAAACCGATCATTTAAACCTTTCCCTTGAGCGTGTCGCTAATGGCTTTGAGCACCCTTGGGGGGTAGCGTTTTTACCCGACGGTCGCTATCTGGTGAGTGAACGCAGCGGGCAGTTGACGTTAGTTAACCCTGCCAGTGGCGAAACTCGCGCCTTGGATGGGATGCCCGATGTCAGTACTCAGGGCCAGGGCGGCCTGTTAGATATCGTTCTACACCCTGACTTTGAAGGCGGTGATAGCGCGGGTGACAGCGATTGGATTTACTTCACCTGGAGCAAGCCCGATGGCAATCAAACGCGCTCGGCGCTATCACGCGTTAAATGGCTTGGTGACGAACTGGGTGATATCGAACACTTGTTTGAGCAGGGTCGCGCTTCAGGCCCTGGCCGCCACTATGGCTCGCGCCTGGCGTGGCTGCCCGACGGAACACTATTAATGAGTATTGGTGACCGTGGTAGTGAACCATCCCGCGCCCAAGCAAGCGACGACCATGCTGGATCCATCTTACGTCTCACCGCCACTGGCGGCGTTCCGAATAACAACCCTTTTGTTGATGACCCCGGTACCCTGGATGAAATTTACACCTTGGGCAATCGCAATATCCAAGGCATGACGGTACTTAGCAATGGTGAAGCATGGGTAACTGAACACGGCCCCCGCACCGGCGACGAGCTGAACCATATTGAAGCAGGCAATAACTATGGCTGGCCCGACGTAAGCCAAGGCAATGACTATGCGACCAATGAACCGATTGGCAAAGATTCGTTGCCTGGCATGGTCGATCCGGTGTATGTATTTGAAGGCCGCTTTGCCCCGGCTGGGCTTACAGAAGTTACCAGCGATGCCTATGGTGAATGGGAAGGTAATCTATTGGCCGGCGGGCTTAGCAGCGAAAAGCTACTTCGTTTGCGCATAGAAGATGGCGCCGTAGCCGAAGAAGAGCTCATACTGGAGGGAGAGATTGGTCGTATTCGGGAGGTTGCTCAAGGCCCGGACGATGCCATCTACTTGCTTACGGATGATCCTCAGGGTGGCCTTTATCGCCTGACGCCAACCCATTAATAGCGCCCTTTCCATTAGCTGTTACTAAAATGCATTAATGCCATCATGGACGCCGCATGCGACTACGCAATTTAATTATTTTAACGGTGATTGTGCCGCTGTTTGTCATCCTCGTGGTATTTAGCTTAGTGGCCATTAAATCACTTGAGGATAATGTACGTTCAAAGCTACAAACAGAAGTAGAGATTATTACCCGCACATTGAGCTCTTCGTTGAGCTACGCGGTTACTCCAGATAGCAGCACGCCACTTGAAGAAGCCCTGCAATCGGCCTTCTCCTTCCATCGCATTTATGGCGCCTATGTATTTGATACCCAGGGGCGCGATATTTACGGGCTAGGCCTTGGCAAAGATATTTTCAGCCAGGAAGAGATTCAACAGGTCATTGAACGCGATGACTTATATAGCAATTATCGTGAATACGAGGGTTGGAATTATTACTCTGCGTTGACACCTTTGCGCTCACAAGATGGCACAGTATATGGCGTACTGCAGGTTAATCGACTAAACACAGGAATTGAGAACTACACTGGCTTTATCAGTATTGTGGCCGTATTGGTGTTTGTGATCGGCGCAGCCGGGATCGTTTTTAGTATTTGGTGGGGGTTTCGTCGCCATATTGAACGCCCGCTTAACCGGCTGCTCCACGTCATGCTGCTGGTTGAAGATGGCGACCGCAGCCAACGCGCCACTGAAGACGGGCCTACCGAATATCGCCGCCTCGCTTCCGGGTTAAACGGCATGTTGGATGCGATGGCAGAAAAAGACCATGAAATAGAGGATCGTCAGCGACGCGAAATAGAGCTTGAAAAGGGCCTGCGCAAATCGAAAAAACTCGCTGAACTAGGCGTACTTGCGGCAGGGGTCGCCCATGAGATAGGCGCGCCGCTAACAGTGATTAATGGGCAGGCCCAGCGCTTGGCTCGCCGTGAAGTCATTGGCGATGATGAACGCTCTCGGCTGGGGCGAATTCGTGGCGAAGTGGAACGTATCGTTGAAATTGTTCGCCAATTGATGGAATTAGGTAGACAGCATAACGTAGAGAAAGGCGAGCTAGCCCTAGATCAGCTTATTATGAGCGCCAGCGACCTCGTCGAAGAAGAACTTGAACCACGTAATATTTGCTTAGACATTGAATTACCGTCGCCGACACCCAATTTATTCGCCAACGGCCAACAAATTGTGCAAGTGCTATCCAATTTGCTGCGAAATGCGGCGCAAGCTCCCGAGGTAAGCCGCATCAGGGTGCGAGCCCAGCAACAAGAAAACGAACTAATACTGTGGGTGGAAGATGATGGTCCGGGGATTCCCAGCGTCCATCATCATAAAGTATTCGATCCCTTTTTCACTACCAAACCCGTCGGTCAAGGCAGTGGTTTAGGACTCTCTATGGTACATCGCATTATTAATGACCACGGCGGCACCATCGGCGTGTTTGACAGCGCCCTTGGCGGCGCTGGGTTTGAAATTACGCTCCCCCTTAGTGAAACCGTATCCGCGTGAGGACAACGTTTGTGACCCATCAGGAACACCCTTTACCTTTATTGGTGGTGGAAGATGACGCCGCTATACGTGAGCTATTAGAAGAAGAACTGCAGGATGCAGGCTATAAAACGCTTGGTGTCCCTAGCGCTGAAGAAGCTATCGCCTTGTTGAGCCATACCACTGTCTCGCTGGTAATCACCGATGTGCGTTTGCCCGGCATGACGGGCATACAGTTACTTCAGCAGCTACGCCAAGCAGGCAGTGAGCTGGGCATTATCGTGATTACCGCTTTTGGCACCATTGACCAAGCTGTCGAGGCACTCAAGCTCGGGGCTGATGATTTTTTAACCAAGCCACTCGATTTGGATGCTATTCGAGAAGCCGTATTCCGGGTGCTAGAACGCCAGCGTTTAGCGGTTTGTCACGATTCAGACATTAGTCATTTCCATGGCATTGTAGGTAAAAGCCAGGTCATGCAAGCTCTGTTTCATGACGCCTCTCGCCTTGCAAAAAGCGACGCTCCTATCTTGATATTAGGCGAAAGCGGCACCGGCAAAGAGCTACTTGCCCGCGCTATCCATCAGGAAAGTCCACGCAATGACCAACCATTCGTACCGGTTAACTGTGCAAGCATTCCTGCTGACTTGATGGAAAGCGAATTCTTTGGTCATGTAAAAGGCGCTTTTACCGGTGCTAACGAAGCGCGCAAAGGGCTCTTCCACAGCGCCCATGGCGGCAGCCTTTTTCTAGATGAAATTGGTGAAATGCCTATCAATCTTCAGGCTAAGTTGCTGCGAGCGCTGCAGGAGAAAACCGTGCGCCCGGTGGGTGGAGAGCGAGAAGAGCCCGTGGACGTACGTATCATTGCCGCAACTCACCGTAACCTTGAAAAAGAGATCGAGCAGGATAACTTCCGTAGCGATCTTTTTTACCGCCTGGAAACCTTTTCTTTACGCATCCCTCCTCTTCGCGAGCGCGGTGCTGACATTGAGCACCTTGTTTTTGCCCTTATCGACAAGCACTCAGAAGCACAAAGCAAGCAGATAGAGAAAATCGAACCCGAAGCACTTAATGATTTGCTGAACTACACCTACCCAGGCAACGTGCGCGAACTGGAAAATGCGATTATGCGGGCTGTCACGTTGAGCGAAGACGGCTCACTCAGCCATAAAGACTTACCCGAACGACTACGCGAGCAAGCAACCTCGGAGCCTGGCACGCCGCTGGTGCCTACCTTAAGTGGCGAAGTGGTGGCAGGAAGCCAAATGCCAACACCTCCACCAATCCGCTGGCCCAGCCTAGAAGAAGTCGAAAAGCGTTATATCAATAAAGTATTAGAAGCAACGGGGGGTAATAAGCGGCGTACGGCAGAGGTACTAGGGATTGCTCGCAGGACCCTCTACCGCCGCCTCGAAGACAAAGAAGAATAATTATTGGCATTCAGGCGCGCTCAGCACATCTACGCTAATTATGCTTACTCTGTTACGCCCTCGCCTGGCGCTTCAGCGGCGGGGTCACTATCTAGGGGCATTGGGCCGGTATTCATAGGTTCTTGCTCTTCGGGTTGGGCATCTGTTTCAGGGGGAGCACTCTCGCCACACCCAGATAATGCCCCTACCACCAAGATTGTCATCAGTAGTAAAGCATAAGACGGCATGTTGGTTTTTAATGACATCATGTCTTATTCACTCCTTAGTCAGCCTCTACCAATACGTTTTTACGTTCCGTCCTTTTAAACATAGTGGTGATGCACTGGATTTCCAGCTTAAATACCACTTTTAGCAAGCAAAGATTAAGGTAAATTAAGCGCTCACTGTTAAAAAAACCCCCGCGGGCGCGGGGGCGGAAAAGATGGTAAACCGTGTGGGGCAGCCGCAGGGAACAAACAGCTGAGCGATTTACCATCGTAGGGAGCGGTACTTACTGGTTACTGGTCGAATTTTCGTCATCTTCGGTGCCAGGCATGGGATCAGTCCCTTCGCCAAAACCGGCGTCATCTTCATCTGAGTTATTACCGCCTTCTACAGGCTCATCCATCGTGTCTTCCGGCATATTCTCTTCCGACATGCCCTGGCTTGATACAGGCGCTTCAGAGTCTTCGCCATTGTCTTGTGTGATTGAGCCTTCGGATGCTGATTCTGCTTCTAAGCCAGAATTCTGCTGCGTCGCAGGCTCTTCATTTATGCTGGGCTCAGGCTCAGAGGTGGCGTCTTGCTCCAACGGAGAAGGCTCTTCCGCAGGCACGGGCGGCTCTTCATCACCGCAACCCGCTAACGTAATAACACTCGCAGCAGTTGCCATCATGCACAATGTTAACCAACGTGGGCGCTTAGTAATCTGCTTACTCTCCATGTAGCCATATCGCTTGTCCATAATACCCACCTCCATTCCATTGCTAACACCGTTAATTACTCAGTACTTTACCTACTAAATATTCACTTACTAAATATTCTGTCGTACCAAATATTGCCTACCTGATTCGATAATTAACCTTGTACATGCAAAGGTAATACACTCAACCCCTTTCATTTAACGTGCCAATATCAAAAAAACAAATAAAAAATTAATTAAAACAGTTACATATTTTATAAAAACTACCTTTTATCAAGGTTTTGTCAACTAGCCTTTGATGGGTAAAAAATGACACATGTAGCGTTAATTGCTCCGTTGAGCGAGCCGTTGTGACACACACGCCCCACCTATGTATAATAATTATTAATAAATTATCCAAACCAAGCTCTTTTTTCTTTATGGATAGTGTTGTGTCGCTATTCTGATGGCTAGTGAAACATGACCTAATAACGGTCAGTGGCGATACAGACAGTAACGACACGCCCCAATTCCGCTCAACAAAAGGCATCGCCGATGGACGAGACACGACCCGTCAAAATTAAAGTACGTGGCTTAAGCAAAGTCTTTGGCAAGCATCCTCAAAAAGGGATTGAGCTACGTAACCAGGGCATGAAGCGCCCCGAGATTCTGGAGAAAACTGGCCAGACATTAGGGCTATCCAATATTTCGTTTGATGTGTTTGAAGGCGAACTACTTGTCATAATGGGCCTATCAGGGTCGGGTAAATCGACATTGATTCGCTGCCTTAACCGCCTGATTGACACCACCGAAGGTGAGATCGTCATTGATGGGGAGAACATTCCAACCCTGAAAGAAAAGGCGCTGCTGGAGTGTCGCCGCCGACACTTCTCGATGGTGTTTCAGAATTTCGCGCTATTTCCTCACCGCACTGTGCAGCAAAACGCCGAGTTCGGTTTGGAAATTCGCGGCGTCGAAAAAGCAGAACGACACAAAATTGCTCATGATTCGCTCAAGCAGGTTGGCTTAGAGGGCTGGGAAGACGCTTACCCCAACCAGCTTTCCGGCGGCATGCAGCAACGTGTTGGTTTAGCTCGCGCGTTGGCCAACGATGCGACCGTGCTGTTAATGGACGAAGCCTTCTCGGCGCTTGACCCGCTAATTCGCAAAGACATGCAGCAAGAACTTTTGCAACTACAATCCAGAATGCAAAAGACCACCGTATTCATTACCCATGACCTGGATGAGGCGCTCAATATTGGCGACCGAATCGTTCTACTTAAAGATGGTGAAGTAGTCCAAATCGGTACGCCGGAAGAGATACTCACCCAGCCAGCAGATGACTACGTGCGACGCTTCATTGAAGGAGTTGATCGGTCACGTATTCTGACCGCCGAGAGCGCCATGCGCCCGTTGCGTACCACCGCTCGCGAAAGCGATGGGCCGCGTACCGCGCTACACCGTATGCGCGACCACAGCATCGACTCCATCTATGTGGTTGATCGCGACCGCCGTCTGCTCGGGCTGTTGGAAGCCGATGCCGCTAGCCGCGCAATTGAAGAAAAGTCTGATTCAATCATCCCCTATTTAACCCAGGATTTCCGCAAAGTCCCCATGGATGAGCCTCTACATAACCTGTTTGCCATGTTTAGTGAAAAGAGCTTCCCTATCGCCGTTATTGATAAGCAAGATCAGTTGCTGGGCGTGGTGGTAAAAGGCGCAGTACTCGATGAACTGGCACGGGCAGGAGAGCAATAATGGATATCCCACGCATTCCGCTAGGTGATTGGATTGAGAGCGGCCTGACTTGGTTAACTAGCGAATACTCCATGGTTACCCGAGGAATCTCTCGCTTCACCCAAACCGGCATTGATGTTTTAAACGATAGCTTAATGTGGTTGCCTGAATGGGCATTACTTGGGTTGATAGCGTTACTTTGTTGGAAACTAGCGGGCGTTCGCCTTGCGATTGGCGCCGTGGCCGGTTTAGCCCTAATTTGGAACCTTGGGCTTTGGAATCCAATGATTGAAACGCTCACACTGGTCGTTTTTGCCACCTTGGTAGCGGTGGTCATTGCGTTGCCAGTGGGCATTGCAGCGGCACTCTCTAATCGGCTTTACCGGGTCATCATGCCAGTTTTGGATTTCATGCAGACCATGCCAGCCTTCGTATATTTGATTCCTGCCATTCCTTTTTTCGGTATTGGCTCTGTCTCCGCAATTTTTGCGACGGTCATTTTTTCAATGCCCCCGGCAATTCGCTTTACTACGCTGGGTATCCGTCAAGTACCCGTAGAGCTAATCGAGGCAGCCGATGCCTATGGCGCCACGCGTGGTCAGAAACTTTTTAAAGTGCAGCTACCACTCTCATTACCCACCGTAATGGCCGGTATTAACCAGACCATTATGCTTGCCCTCTCTATGGTCGTTATTGCGGCTATGATTGGTGCCGATGGGTTGGGTAGCGAAGTATGGCGCGCGATTCAACGCCTGCGCCCTGGCGATGGTTTTGAAGCTGGCATCGCGGTAGTTATCTTGGCCATGCTGCTTGACCGCCTGACCCAATCGTTGCGCAAAACGCGCCAATAAAGCAAAACAGTAGGGGCGGCTGCGTTGAGCCATATGCTTGCCAAGTCACCTCCTGCTAACCATGCTGTATTAAGCAGCAGATAGCCACGACACTAAAAATGTATACCCAAGGGAGAAAGTGAATGAAACATCGCACATTGAACCTCCGTATCCGTCTTGCTTCACTGGCACTGTTAGCAGGTGCAGGTGTTGCAGCCAGCAGCGCGGCGCAAGCCGAAGAAGAGAAAGGCACAGTGAATCTGGCCTATGTCGAGTGGTCTTCCGAGGTCGCCTCCACGAATGTCATTGCTGCCGTACTTGAGCAAGCAGGCTATGAGGTTGACCTAACATCACTCTCGGCGGCAGCTATGTTCCAGGCGCTCTCGACTGGCGACGCGGATGCCATCGTCGCAGCTTGGCTACCGACCACGCACGCAGATTACATGGAGCGTGTCGGCGATAGCATTGAAGACCTCGGCGCCAACTTAGACGGCACCAAGCTGGGCCTCGTCGTTCCTGAGTACACCGATGTTGACTCCATTGCCGACCTTAACGATAACGCTGACAGCTTTAATGGCGAGATCATCGGTATTGACCCCGGGGCAGGCTTAATGGCGCTGTCCGAAGAGGTTGTGGATACCTATGACCTTGAGCTGGATCTGCGTAGTGGCAGCGGCGCCACCATGACGGCAGCACTGTCTAGTGCGATTAACAACGAAGAAGACATCGTTGTGACCGGCTGGACGCCTCATTGGATGTTTGCCCGCTTTGATCTCAAATACCTAGAAGATCCTGAAAATGTTTATGGCGGTGCAGAGCAAATCCATACCGTAGTACGTCAAGGTTTGGAAGATGACATGCCTGAAGCCTATGCTATTCTCGATGCCTTCGAGTGGACGCCTGAGCAGATGGGCGAAGTCATGCTCATGAACCAGGAAGAGGACAGCGACCCCTACGAGAACGCTAAGCAGTGGGTTGAAGATAACCAGGACGTAGTGGAGCAATGGCTAGACAGCTAATGCCATTATATTGGTTAGCTAATCTTATTTGTTAGCAATTGCTGAGCTGAGGCTTTTAAAAGCTCCAGCTCAGCTGTTTAAATTTGTACAACCTATTGTTATGCCCAGCGCTAATATGAGCAGTACGGTATTGTGCCTGGCCATTTCGGGAGATTGGCATGTTTACTAACATTATGGTGCCGGTAGACCTTGCCCACCTAGAAGCATTGGAACCCGCGTTAAGCGTTGTTGCCGACCTAGCCAAACAATATGACGCACATATTACCTATGTCGGCGTCACAGCCAATACACCGACAAGTGTCGCCCGCACTCCCCAGGAATATGAGCAAAAGCTTGAAGCGTTCGCGCAAGAGCGCCATAAGGTTCATGGTCAACCAGTCAGCAGCAAAGTTTATAGCTCAACAGATCCTGTAGCGAATATCGACTCGCTGCTAGAGAAAGCTATTGGCGAAATAGGGGCGGACTTAGTAATGATGGCAACGCATCTGCCAAGTCATTTGGATATTGTCATGCCCTCGCATGGTGGCAAAGTAGCCACCCACACAAACGCCTCTGTCTTCCTAATACGTCTGGCTCAATAGAATCGCGTTTCTTTTTTTAAATAATTAAGGGAGTAAATTTGTGGATAAAACACCGCAAAATACACCACCTGATGAGCAGGTCTCGGAGGGCATACCCGCCCCAGAGGGTGCGGCGAATCTGATTGATACCGATTACGTCATCGGCCAGGACAACATCACCACAAGCACCATGGGTGTCAATCTTGACCTGCACGGCAAGGTGTTCAGCATTTCAGCGATAGTCGTGTTGCTGTTTGTCGTATTAACGCTGGCACTCCAGGATACAATCTCGCCTATTTATGATGCCATTTTTGGCTTTTTGACCGGCAATCTGGCGTGGTTTTTTATCTTAGCGGCAAATATATTCGTTATTTTATGTATTGGTTTAATTTGCTCCCCATTAGGTAAAATCCGCATTGGTGGTGCCGATGCCAAGCCAGATTTTACCTACATGGGCTGGTTCTCAATGCTGTTTGCCGCGGGCATGGGTATAGGCTTGATGTTCTTCGGCGTCAACGAACCATTGACCCATTTTGGCACCTCGTTTGATGGGGGAAGCTGGGCGCCATTAGCGGGCGCCGAGGGAGACGCCGCGGGCGCAGCAGCACTGGGCATGGCGGCGACTATCTTCCACTGGGGCCTGCACCCCTGGGCGATTTACGCCGTCGTAGCACTTTCACTGGCGCTATTCTCGTTCAATAAGGGCTTGCCGCTCTCCATGCGTTCGGTTTTTTACCCGATTTTGGGCGAGCGCGTTTGGGGATGGCCAGGCCATCTTATCGATATACTTGCTGTTTTTGCCACACTGTTTGGTCTAGCCACTTCTTTGGGTCTAGGTGCTACCCAAGCGGCAGCGGGCCTGACTTACCTGTTCGGCGCGCCAGAAAGCGATATCACCATGATACTGCTGATCATCGGCATTACCATTATTGCGATTGGCTCGATTATGGCGGGCGTCGATAAAGGTGTGCAGTTGCTCTCCAAAATCAATATCGCCATGGCGGCGCTGTTACTGTTCTTTGTTATCGCGGTTGGCCCCACCCTGCTAATTGCGACCGGCTTCTTTGAGAACCTGTGGAGCTATGCGGTTCATCTTCCTGCGCTATCGAATCCTTTTGGCCGTGAAGATGCCAACTTCAGCCAAGGTTGGACGGCCTTCTATTGGGCCTGGTGGATCTCCTGGTCTCCGTACGTCGGTATGTTTATCGCGCGGGTATCTCGTGGCCGCACTGTACGCGAATTTCTGGTATCAGTATTAATCGTGCCTTCGGTTGTGTCGGTACTGTGGATGACCACTTTTGGTGGTACCGCCATTGATCAATACTTGAGCCAGGGCATTGAAGCCGTGCGTGAGGCTGGCGTCGATTTGCAGCTATTTGTCATGTTAGAGCAGCTACCGCTGTCACAAATCACCTCGTTTATCGCGATTATCCTGGTAATTATCTTCTTTGTGACTTCCTCTGACTCCGGCTCGCTGGTAATCGATTCGATTACCGCAGGCGGCAAGGTCGATGCGCCGAAGCCACAACGCGTGTTCTGGGCGATTATTGAGGGCGCCATTGCGATTGCCCTGCTACTCGGCGGTGGCTTAACCGCACTACAGACCATGGCCGTCTCCACCGGCTTCCCGTTCACGATCATTCTGCTGGTGGCGTGTTATGCCATTATCAAAGGATTAATGAGCGAGCCCAAAGCGGTCTAACGTCTCTTTAAGTCTAACCAGAAAGCAAACGGGCAACCCATTGGGTTGCCCGTTTCTTTTCTAATTACTCAACCTCTTAGTTAGCTCAACACCATATGTCTTTCAAAGGCGTTTCAGGCCGATAACGGTTGGCAATTTGTGCCTGTAGCAACTCCGCCGTTGCTAGCGCATCCACCAAAGCATGATGCCCTTGATAAGCGGGCAAGCCATAGCGTTCACGACTAGCGTTCAAGCGTATTGAGACAGGCGGTCGACCTAGCCAGCGACGAAAACGCGCCCATAGCGTTTGGCGATGAAGCCGAGCCTCCAAGGACATGGTATCAATCATCGGAAACAATAGCCCTTCCCCACGGCGCGCTTTGACGGCGGCATTTAAAAAAGGCCGTTCAATATTGCGAAAGTGAACCACCACCAAGCGACCAGCTAACTGCGCTAACAGCTCATCGAGTATTACCTCAAAATCGGGCGCCTCGGCGATCTCCGAATGAGTAATGTGGTGATAGGCAATCGATTCTTCTGCCAGGGGCCGAGAAGGTTTCACCACCCAATAGTGCCGCTCGGCCAACTTGATACGATTTAACGTGAAGGGTACAACACCAACGCTGACAATTGCGTGGCGGCGCTCGTCCAGCCCCGTGGTTTCCATATCCAGCGCCACCATAGGTACGTCGGCAATGGGGGTGTCAGGGTCAGGCAGTGGTGTGGCAAAAAACTGCCGGATCGCTGGATTAGCTGCCTGCTGAGCCCGTTGAGCCATGTACCCGACCCAATCGGCCTGGGTTATTTTTTGGCGTAGGCGTATCCCGTTCATTTTAGCGGCCCTGCCGCTGAGCGGGCATTGGGTAGCGGAACTTCAAGAACTTCTGAGCGTTGCTTAGCACTTGGAAAGCATCTTTAAGCGTGTGCCGCTCGCTATCTTCAACGTTTTCAGGTTCGATATTGTTGTCTGGCGGGCGGTCTTCTTGTAAGTCAATCATCTGATGACGTAGCCGTGACATACATAAAAACTCAAATGCATAGCTTATTTTTTCGCTCATGCCAGTCGCTAATAGCTGGGTCTTGCCGATGTCATTCAAGCGCTGAAAGGAATTCTGCGCTTTTGAGCCGCAGGCCAGCGCATGAATACGCACCAAATCAACCATTGGCGCCGTACCCCGCCGTTTCAGGTTAATGGAGTTGTTATGCTTTCCATCCTGCTCCATCACAAAGGTTCGAAAAAAACCTAGCGGCGGCGTCCGATTCAAAGCATTACGCGCCATGGCAGCTAAAAAAAGCGGTGATTTGGGCGCCGTGTCAGCAATTAAATCTTGCAATGCTTCTACATAATGATCTTCGCCATAGCAACTATCCAAGTCAAAGAAAATAGAGCTGTGCAACAGCCGTTCCGGCGTTGGATTGGCCATCCAGTCCTTAAAATAACGTTTCCAAACATGGAGTGGCTGACGCCACTGCGTGTTGGTCGCCATCACGTCGCCTTTGCAATACGTGTAGCCACAGGCATCTAACCCATCGCTGACAATTTTCGCTAAGGCGTAAAAGTAAGCATCATGCTGCTCAGCAATAAACTCATCGGAGAGAATCAGTGCATTATCCTGGTCAGTAACAATGCTCTGCTCATTACGTGCCATTGAGCCATTCACCATAAAACAATAGGCTACAGGGGGTGGGCCTAGCTCCGCTTCCGCCATTTCCAACAACCGTCGTGTAAAGCTGCGCCCTATCGTGGAGAGCGCACTGCCTACCATCTGTGAGTTAGCGCCCTCTTGCACCATCCGCACAAATGCTGCACGTACATCCGGCGCTAAGCGTGCTAACCCCTGTGTGCTGGACTGGTTAAAGATATTGCTGACCAAATAAAGGCCGCTATGAGTCTCGTAGCGGATAATATCGGAAAGATGTACTACGCCTACTGGGCGCTGTCGGTAAAGCACAGGCAGGTGGTGCACATTATTGCGCAACATCGTCAGCATGGCTTCATTAACAGAGGCATCTGATTGAACAGTGATTAGCCGCGAGGAAACCACCTCGCCCACTTTGGTTTGTGGCGATAGCCCCTCCGCCACGACACGAGTACGAAAATCACTGTCCGTTAAAATTCCGAACATCTGCCAGGTTTGGCCTTCACTGTCTTTAAAGCTGTAGCGGGGATTATCACTGCCCTCTTTCAACACCAGCAGTGCAGATGCTTGGGCCTCACTCATCTGCTGTGCAGCTTGCTGAACGCTAGTAGATACTTCGACCATGACGGGGTAGCGGGTCAGCAATTTGCGTATTCGCGTCACCATCATGTCGTTGGATTTCTTTTGCTGCTCGGCGGCGGTTTCTAACCGCGGCCGCTCCAACTCTACAAAATCGGCAAAATCATCATCCTCTTCGCACAGCCGCTGAAAAACTGCGTTAGGGATAAAATAGATTAAGGTATCTTCGATTGCCTGGGCAGGAAAACGCACTTTATGATTACGCAGCAGGCTGAAATGGCCGAATATATCGCCTTCTCCCAAGCGGTTATATAAATCTCCCTGGCTGCGATAAACTTCAACGGCGCCACTGCGAATATAACAAAGGTGATCAAGGGTTTCGTTGAGCACTAAGATATTGCTGCCAGTTTTAAAGTAACTAACTTCAACCTGCCCAGCAATGGCATCGAGGAGATCGTCCGACAGCCCATCAAACGGGGGAAACCGTCCCATATGCTGATGAATTTCTAATAATTCGACATCCATACGGCCTCCTTGGGCTTGCCGATGAATAGATAACCTTAAGTGTGGCGGCAAGGCTGAGTTAGGTAAACCCCATCACATAGAATAAGGGCGTTTCAACTTAAAAAGGCCCACAAAAAAGCCCGGTGCGATGAGCACCGGGCTTTGATAGCCGAAGCCAAGCTAATAGTCATTTAGCTAATTCAACTAAAGGCTAGTGAGATTAAACCACTACCAGCCGATAACTATAGCGTAGTTTAAGATTGATTAGCCATTTCCTGTACTCGCTGCATCATTTCTGGATCTTGCTGAATGGATTGACCAATAGCATTGAAAGTATCAACATCTAGGCCGCTGTTTTCGACCACTTCGATCATACGTTCGTTGGCTTCAGTGCGCACTTCCTGCTGCGCCGACTCATCTTCCGCTTCCTGCAGACGCTGGGTATATTCTTGAGAAATTACTGCGATTTCTTGAGAAGCATCGGCAAACTGCTGGAGTTGATCGTCAGAAAAATCCTGCGCGGGGGCCGCTTGCTGGGTAGCCATTGGATCTTGTGCTTGATCTTGCTCTTGCTGGGCATGGGCAGTAGCTGTCATTAAACCAGTCGCAAGCAGGGCAGCAGAGAACAGAGCAGTCATACGTTGCATAGTAAGAAACCTCAATATTACGTTGTGGATGTGCAACTGTGACGCGTCACATGCAGTCAGGTTCAATTTATTATGTAAAAGTTAGTAACAAAAAGAACTTTAAGTATCCAAAAATGGATGAATCACGCCACTACGGACATATCATGCCAAGCTTACTTAGCAAACTACGTTTTAATGACCTACCTTCGGCCGGGCTGGCCGTCATGCCAGCCGTATTTGTTTTGCTTTGGAGTACAGGCTTTATAGGCGCCAAGTTCGGTCTGCCCTTTGCCGAACCGTTCACTTTTTTATTTATTCGCTTCGTGCTCACACTGCTGCTGTTAATTCCGTTGGTATTGATGATGCGTATTCCTTGGCCATCTTCGCCTAAGTTATGGACACATATCGCCATATCGGGTCTTCTAGTCCACGGTGCTTATTTAGGTGGCGTTTTTTATGGCATTTATTTAGGCATGCCTGCCGGGCTAGCAGCTCTGCTCGTCGGCCTTCAACCGCTACTAACGGCTGCTATTGCCGGACCTTTATTAGGTGAGCAACTCTCCGGACGTCAGTGGATTGGGTTAGGGCTGGGTCTAATGGGCATCAGCCTGGTACTCGGTAGTAAGCTTGAGATCGGTGAGTCTCTCTTTGATGGCTTTGGCATTAGCGCATTACTCAGTGTCATAGCCGCTTTAATGGGTATTTCTTTAGGCACACTGTATCAAAAGCGATACTGCACCAGTATGCCGCTGCTTTCTGGGGCGGTTATTCAGTACTTGGCGGCGGCGGCTCTGCTAGGGGCAGGAGCGGTGCTATTTGAGTCTCGTCAGGTGGCTTGGAGCAGCACCTTCGTTCTGACACTCGCTTGGCTGGTGCTGATTCTCTCAATTGCCGCCATTCTGTTACTCATGGCCTTGATTAAAAAGGGGGAAGCCTCGCGGGTAGCGAGTCTTTTTTACCTTGTGCCACCGGTCACAGCGCTTCAAGCGTGGTGGCTATTTGACGAACGTCTCCCCTTTTTGGGACTTGTAGGGATGTTGGTCGCTATCACCGGGGTGGTGATGGTTATTCGGAAACCCGTCAATAAGACGACTAGATAATAACGGCAGCTTAATACCAGGGTTGGGATAGACATGTCAGCACAACACAACTGTGCCAGGGTAAACGGACACTGTAACCGTTGCGATTCTCCGGTACCTTTTGCCTTTACGATGGCGTTTCAGCCCATCGTGGATATCAGCCAGCGGCGAATTATTTACTACGAGGCATTAGTTCGTGGGCCTACTGGAGAATCTGCCTTTTCAATACTTGAGCAGGTGACTGAAGATTTGATGTATCGCTTTGACCAGGCGTGTCGTATCAGAGCGGTTGAGCTCGCCAGTGAATTGGGTATGCAGGAAAGGCTCTCCATTAACTTTCTACCCAATGCCGTCTACGAACCAACAGCATGTATTCAAGCCACCCTTGAAGCGGCGCACCGTGTTGGCTGGCCCTCCGAACGGCTTAATTTCGAAATAACCGAAACCGAACGGGTTAAAGATCGTGCGCATATGCGTAACATTATCGAAAGTTATCGTGAAATGGGCTTTACCACCTCACTGGATGACTTTGGTAATGGTTATGCCAACCTCGACCTATTGACAGACCTACGGCCAGATACGCTGAAAATTGACCGCGAATTAGTGATGGGTTGCGATAGCGATAAGCGTCGTCAAGCCATTTTACGTAGTATCGTGGCACTTTCTGAGACATTGGAAATACAGCTAATCGCCGAAGGCGTTGAAACCCGAGATGAGTCGCGCTGCTTGTTGTCGCTAGGCCTCCCTCAGCAGCAGGGGTACTATTTTTCCTATCCTAATTTAGAGTCATTGACAAAGATTGACGATGCTAAATACGACTAACGAGCCATTAACCAACTAACTGTTAGCTGCTAAAGGTGCTCCAAATAATTAGCGCCGCCTAAATTGCGCATTTGCTGACGTATCCATTGGCTGCGTTGCTCAACTTGCGCACTGGGTCGGGCGGCGCTGCGCGTTCTTGGACTTGGCAAAATAGCCGCGAGCAAGCTTGCTTGTCGCTCAGTAAGCGCATTGGAAGAAGCGCCAAAATAATGCTGGGAAGCCGCCTCTAATCCGAAGACGCCACTGTCCCACTCGGCGACGTTAAGATAGACCTCTAGGATGCGCTGCTTACTCCACAGCGTTTCAATCAGTAGCGTGAACCACGCCTCTAATCCTTTACGGATCCAGCTTCGGCCACTCCATAGAAACACATTCTTAGCGGTTTGCTGGCTCAACGTGCTGGCACCACGTAACCGCTCCCCGTCTCGACTAGCCTGTAACGCCCGCCGCAACTCAATCAGATCAAAACCACCGTGGTGGGGAAAGCGTTGATCTTCAGCAGCAATCACGGCTAGCTTGGCATTAACAGAAAGCGAATCCCAACCGCGCCACTCGCGCTGTAAACGAATCGGCTCGCTATGAATCCAGCTCTGTATTTTACGTTCGACCATCACCATCGAGCCTGGTGGAGGGACAACCCGAAACAGCAACACGAGCGCCACTGACACCAAGATAAAGGCCAAAACGCCGCGCCAAACAATACGCCATAAAAAGCGCATAAAACGGCGCAGCGAGCGATTGAGCATTCAGTTATCCTTAACGCTTCATTAGGTGGTCTGCATGATAGCGCAGATGATCCTCAATGAACGAGGCAATGAAAAAGTAGCTATGATCGTAACCCGCTTGGCGGCGCAGCGTTAAGGGATGATCATGCGCTTCGCAAACGGCTTCTAAACGCTCTGGCTGAAGCTGCTCTTCAAGGAATTGGTCCGCTTCGCCCTGGTCGATAAAGAGACGCTGACGTGATGCACCGTTGGCTACCAGTTCGCAGGCATCGTACTGGCGCCAGCGCGACTGATCCTCACCCAAATAGGCCTTAAAAGCTTGCTGCCCCCATGGGCTATTCATCGGATTGACCACCGGCGAAAAGGCCGATACTGAGCGAAATCGCCCTGGATGGCGTAGTGCCAGGGTCAATGCCCCATGCCCGCCCATCGAGTGGCCGCTAATTGACTCACGCCCATTGACCGGGAAGTGCTGACGCACGACAGAAGGCAACTCTTCAATCACATAATCGTACATGCGGTAATGGGATTTCCACGGTGCCTCAGTGGCATTTACATAAAATCCAGCCCCAGAGCCTAGGTCATAGCTTTCATGTTCGCCGGGCAAATCGGTGCCCCGCGGGCTGGTGTCCGGGCAAACAATCGCCATCCCCAACTCAGCAGCCAAGCGGTGCGCGCCAGCTTTTTGCATAAAATTTTCGTCGTTACAGGTCAAACCAGAGAGCCACCATAGCAGTGGAACACGTTCATTCTCGGCTTGAGGCGGCAGATAAACGGCAAATACCATGTCGCAATCCAGCGCACGGGAGTAATGGCGGTAGCGTTTATGCCAACCACCAAAACTACGATTAGCAGACACTAGTTCTAGCGTTTCACTCATGCTCATGGGCAGGTTCCTTTAAATGCAGCAAACGCGGCAGGTCCACCCTACCGCGTTTTAGCGTTTTAGACTTGCTAGCTATACGTCTCAATCATGCAGGGTCCTGTCATGCAGAATCCCGTCATGTAAAGCCAGACATATAGAGCCAGTTATACAGCGCTTAGTAATGCAGAACAGTGCGAATGCTTTTACCCGCATGTAGCAGGTCGAATGCCTCATTGATGTTCTCAAACGGCATATCGTGAGTGATAAAATCGTCGATATTAATTTCACCATTCATATAGCGCTCAACATAACCCGGTAGTTCACTACGTCCTTTAACACCCCCAAAAGCGGAACCTTTCCAGACGCGCCCGGTAACCAGCTGAAACGGACGTGTTGAGATTTCCTCACCAGCCCCGGCGACACCGATCACGATCGATTCGCCCCAGCCTTTATGACAGCATTCCAGCGCCGAACGCATCACATTAACGTTACCGATACACTCGAAGGAGTAATCGACCCCGCCATCCGTCATATCAACGATGACCTGTTGGATCGGATCTGAGTATTCTTTAGGGTTCACAAAGTCCGTTGCCCCGAACTGCTTGGCAAGCTCAAACTTATCAGCATTGACATCGATGGCAATAATACGGCCTGCCTTGGCCATTACCGCGCCCTGTATCACTGCCAGGCCGATAGCGCCGAGACCAAACACCGCCACCGTGGCACCCGGCTCTACTTTAGCTGTATTGAGCACCGCACCGATACCGGTAGTGACGCCACAACCCAGCAAGCAGATTTTATCCATAGGGGCTTCTTTTGATACGACTGCCAGTGAGACTTCAGGCAATACGGTGTACTCACTAAACGTCGAGGTACCCATGTAATGATGGAGCATTTTACCGTCTAGGGAGAAACGCGAGGTACCGTCAGGCATTACCCCTTTACCCTGGGTAGCGCGCACGCTGCCACACAGGTTGGTTTTACCTGACAAACAGAATTTACATTTACCGCATTCGGCAGTATAGAGCGGAATCACATGGTCGCCCGGCTTAAGGCTAGTGACGCCCTCGCCGACCTCCTGCACTACGCCAGCGCCTTCGTGGCCTAGTACTGCAGGGAAATTGCCCTCCGGATCAGCACCAGACAGCGTGTAGGCATCAGTATGACATACACTCGTCGCGGCCATTTTAACCAGCACTTCTCCCGCTTTTGGGCCTTCAACATCAATCTCAACCAACTCAAGCGGCTTACCCGCTTCAAGGGCAACAGCTGCGCGTGATTTCATTCTAACTCCTAACTATTCATGGCTTCGCAATTAACAACGGAGACGCTATTCGTCAGTGGCTAACGGGGCAAACTCAATCGGTAGCCATTGATAACCTTCTTCATTTTCTACGATATGACCGATACCGGGGAATGGCATGTGGGCGCCGGCTACCCAGTGCTTATCGTCAACAGCACTTTCAAGCACACTTTCCCGTGTACGTACAGCCTGCTCAGGGTCGGAATCAAACTCGATAGCAACAGTAGGATCAGCAAACTGAACACCATAGCTATGCACTACGTCGCCCCACACCAGCATGGCATCATTATCGCTCGTCAACATAAAGCTTGAGTGGCCAACGGTGTGGCCGTGGGTATCTTGAGCAACGATACCCGTAAGCACTTCATCGCCTTCGGTGAAGGGCTTGAAACGGCCTGATTCCTGATAAGGCGCTACTGCTTCTTGAGCCATGTCAAAGAAGGCCCGGTCGGCTTCAGGAAGCGCTGCTGCACGCTCTTCATCCAGCCAAAAGTCGGCATCGGCTTGGCTGGCACGTAACTCAGCGTTTGGGTAAACCGCTTCGCCACTCTCATTGGTTATACCGCAGACATGATCAGGGTGCAGATGGGTCATTAACACCGTATCAACATCCTCAGGCGAGTAACCAGAAGCGCGCAGGTTGCTCTCGACCTGGCCCAACGAAGGGCCAAAACAGGCAGCAGAGCCGGCATCGACCAATACCAGGTTTTCCCCCGTATGGATCAAAAAGGCGTTCACGGCTGTCTGCATACCATTTTCCGCATCAATAAATAGCGCGTCTAGATGGCGAAGGATTTCATCTTGCTCCATGCCTTTTAGTAGTGACGTGTCGATTGCCGTGTGTCCGTCATGCAGAGCGGTCACTTCATACTCCCCAACCATCGTGCGAAACCAGCCCGGCGCTTGTTCTTTCTGCTGGGCGGGTAGCTCTGCCTGAGCAGTGGCTGCCCAGCCAGTAGCCAGCACTATTGCGAGTGCGCCTCTCGACAACGGGGATAAGGATTTAGGCATAAGCTATACACTCCATTGATACGCTAACGATGCTAGCAGTGTAGGTCAGCTAGGCGCTGTTGATAAGGCGGGATACACTCATAAGATTATTGCCACTGAGCAACAATCGTTATCAACCTCGAGGAGTGAGCATGCAGCACTGGAGCCGTATTGAAGCGTTTATCGAGGTAGTTCGCTTAGGCACGTTTTCTGCCGCTGCCCGCCACTTGAAAGTATCGACCTCACATATCAGCCGATTGGTCAGCCAGCTCGAAAACCAATTAGGCGTACAGTTATTGTACCGCACCACGCGCCAGATTCGCTTGACCGACGCAGGCGCTACCTACGTAGAACACTGCCGCCATCTGTTTGATGGGCTTCGCGATGCAGAGCAAGCACTTAGCGAACTTCAGGCCAAGCCCAATGGGCTGCTTAAACTTACCTCGGCCACCACCTTCGGCGAGCGCTTTATCGCCCCGCTGGTCAATAATTTTCAGTGCTTACATCCCCAACTGGATGTTCACATGCACTTTACCAACCGTCCGGTGGCATTGATTGAAGAAGGCTACGATATTGCTATCCGGATGGGGGTGTTAAAAGATTCAAGCCTCATCGCCCGGCGCCTATGCGATCGGCGCGAGTATGTCGTCGGTTCCCAGAGTTACTTTCGCCAAGCTCCTCGACCACACACATTGTCAGAACTTAGCCAGCACCGCTGCCTAATTGGCTCACGGCCTAATTGGCTATTTGAAGTGAACGGCCAACGACGGGAAGTGCGTGTAGAAGGATGTTGGACCAGCAATTCCGGTCCGGCACTGTTAGACGCAGCGCGTAAGGGGCTAGGGCTTGCGCAGTTGCCGGATTATTACGTTACACCCTACTTGGCCAGCGGTGAGCTGGTAGCAGTGCTTGAACCTTTTCAGCACCACGATACCGCCGTTTGGGCGGTCTATCCGCGACATCGCCACTTATCACCTAAAATCCGTCAATTAGTCGACTATTTAGTCACCAACATTGATAGCCTGCTGCCTAATAGCACACCGACTTAGCACTCGATAGCATTGACGGCGAGCCCACCCTTGGATGTTTCTTTGTACTTATCCTGCATATCGCGGCCCGTATCGCGCATGGTCCGGATCACTTTATCTAGAGAGATAAAGTGCTCACCATCGCCATGCAGTGCCATACGCGCAGCGTTAATGGCTTTGACGGACGCAATCGCATTGCGCTCAATACAGGGAACCTGAACAAGGCCACCCACTGGGTCGCAGGTCAAACCCAGGTTATGCTCCAAGCCGATCTCAGCGGCGTTTTCCACTTGCCCTGGTGTGCCACCCAATACCTCGGCAAGCCCGGCAGCAGCCATTGCGCAGGCGGAGCCCACTTCGCCTTGACAACCTACTTCAGCACCTGAAATGGATGCGTTCTTTTTACATAAAATGCCTACCGCCCCGGCAGTTAGTAAAAAATCCACCACATCGGCTTCACTTGTATCGGGTTCAAATTTCAAATAGTACGCCAATACGGCAGGCACAATACCTGCAGCACCGTTGGTAGGCGCAGTGACCATGCGACGCCCGGCGGCGTTCTCTTCGTTCACAGCCAATGCGAACACATTGACCCAATCCATCACGGTGAAACTCGACACAATCAAGCGCTGATTTTTCGGTGGGTGAAGCAATTGCTGATGCAGCAATTGCGCGCGTCGCCGCACATTAAGCCCACCGGGCAAATGACCTGTCGCACACAATCCATTTTCAATGCTATCGCTCATCGCGTGCCAAATAGTCAGCAACTCTTCGCGAATGGCCTCTTCACTACGCCAGGCTTTCTCATTTTCAAGCATTAACTGGCTGATGCGTAGCTGATGCTGTTGGCATAAAGTGAGCAACTCAGCAGCCGTATTGAAGGGGTAACGCAATGAGGTGCTGTCTTCACCCACCTCGCCTTGATCCGCTTTCGCTTGGTCGACATAGAAACCACCACCAAGGGAGTAAAACGTATTGGTGGCTACCAGTTCGTTATTGCAATAGGCACTCAGCACCATGGCATTTGGATGAAATGGCAGGCTCGTCTCATCCCACTCCACATCGCTGCAGAGATCAAAAGCAATCTGCTGGCCATTCGCCAGCAACAACGGCTGGCCATCAGTGAGTTGGTTTAGCCGCAAGGCAATCGTGTCTGGATCGATACTTTCGGGCGCTTCACCCATCAACCCCATAATTACCGCCTGATCTGTGCCATGACCAACGCCTGTCGCAGCGAGTGAGCCATGTAGCCTTACCACCAACCGAGTGATGGCCTGATCACCAAGCGCCACAGCAAAATCACGCGCCGCACGCATCGGTCCCACTGTATGGGAACTGGAGGGGCCTATACCGATGCGGAAAAGATCAAAAACGCTAATAGCCATACCCATCAAGCCTCACAATATTGTTATTGGCTGCCAATTGGACACTTTGCAGCGCCGACGACCAAACGTCGAGTGATTAACCACAATATCGACGTGCTAACGCATAAGTGTGACGATATAATGAACATTCAACCATGCATGTTTACATATGTGAATAGCACGTACTTACCTACAAAGGACGTTGGTATGTTTTCTCCCCCACCCTGGTCAATAGGATTTCAAACCCTCTTACTGCGTGCAGTGCTGTATGTGTTATTTATCGGTGCGATTGCTCAAGGAGCTTACTGGGAAGCGCTCTATCTGCCTTCGGTACGGTTTTCAGAGCTGGGCTTCACCGAATTTACCCAGACGCTGATACTTGCCACCTGCTGCGCAATGCTAATTTACATTCGCCAAGTGCTTAAGGTCTGGCCCACCATTACCCTGCTATTGCTGGCGTTTGTGGCCGCCTCACTGGTCCGTGAACAGGATCATTTTTTAGATAACTATGTAGCTGACAACACTTGGAAGGTACTTGTTGCGTTAATTATTCTCCCAACGCTCTTTCGGGTGATTAAACATCGCCAATGCTTTCTGGACGAGTTCGCTTATTACAGCAACACCTTTGCTTTTGGCTTGTTTACTGCTGGCGTGCTGACTACCTACATTTTCTCGCGCCTCTACGGGCGGCAGGAATTTTGGCAAGCAATTCTTGAAGACAACTACTCGGGTACTTTCAAGAGCGTTGCTGAAGAAGTGGTTGAACTCCTCGGTTATAGCTTAATTTTGATAGCGACTCTTGAACTACTGCTGCTGGCACGGCGTGTCTATTTAACCCGCCAAACCTCCCCTTAACACCTTTGTTGACCTGATCTTACGGCCACCTGAGTAGCTGCTATCGATAAACACCGCCTGTGGTTTTCCAAGGTGGTGTTTCATTTTTTGAATCTGGTTATGCAAAAAGCCATTTGCGAGCTGCTGCGCTTCAACGTAGTGTCGCCGATTACACCTCAAAGACATATTTTTTACTAAAAAACTCTTTTTTGACGATATAAATATTATGAATAAACGTAAATATAATGAAAAAAACCTACAACGCGGTTTTTTCACCCGTTTTTTGGATAGCGTGGAGTGGCTAGGTAATCTACTTCCTCACCCGGTGACTCTGTTCGCCATACTCTGCGTGTTAGTTGTTGTCGCCAGTGGAGTTGCCGCGGCATTGGGAGTCTCCGTAGCCGATCCCCGCCCTGCTAATGAAGGCGAGTGGATTGCCGTAAATTCGCTGTTCAATGCAGAAGGACTGCGTCGCTTGATCACCGAGATGGTGACGAACTTTACCAGTTTCGCGCCTCTCGGCACCGTACTAGTGGCTATGCTAGGGGTAGGGGTTGCCGAGCATTCGGGCCTGCTTTCTGCAAGCATGCGCGCGCTGGTACTTGATCGTTCACCCCGCATCGTCACTTATGCGGTAGTGTTTGCAGGCATTATGTCCAACATGGCGGCCGAGTTAGGCTATGTCGTGCTTATTCCTTTGGCGGCGATGATCTTCCACTCCTTGGGAAGACACCCACTAGCAGGTCTAGCGGCGGCGTTCTGTGGCGTTTCCGGTGGCTATAGCGCCAACTTGCTCATTGGCACCGTCGACCCGCTGCTTTCAGGGATTACCCAGGAAGCTGCTCGCTTACTCGACCCAACCTACAGTGTCGGTGCAGAGGCGAACTGGTTTTTTATGTTTGTTAGCACCTTCTTTGTCACCTTGGTTGGCGGCTTGGTCACCGAGCGTATTGTAGAGCCCAAGCTGGGTAAATTTGATGCCGCCTATGCGGATAGCGATATTGACCAGCAGCATATGGGAGCTCTGTCTGCGACCGAGAAACGTGCTTTAAAAGGCACCGGCTTAGCAACATTGGCATTAGTCGCTCTCGTCGCAGTAATGGTCGTACCCGAAAGCGGCATACTGCGCGACCCGGAAACGGGCATGATTAGCGGCTCTCCATTTTTGCGCGGTATCGTTGTTATTGTGGCAGTCGCTTTCACCGTATTGGGATTTGTTTATGGTCGCCTAGCAGGCACCATGCAAAATGACCGCGATGTTGTCGATGCCATGGCGAAGAGCATGAGTAATCTTGGTTTATACATCGTATTAGTGTTTTTCGCCGCTCAGTTCGTGGCGCTGTTTAACTGGAGTAATTTTGGCACGGTGACAGCCGTTGCGGGGGCAAGCCTATTAGAGTCGATTGGGCTAAGCGGTCCCGGCCTTTTTGCCCTGTTCATCATTATGTGCGCGTTCGTCAATTTGTCGCTAGGCAGCGCCTCGGCGCAGTGGGCCGTCACAGCGCCGATTTTTGTACCCATGTTGATGCTCATGGGCTACGCCCCCGAAGTGATTCAAGCGGCCTATCGTATCGGCGACTCGGTCACCAACCTCATCACCCCGATGATGAGTTACTTTGGCTTGATTCTGGCCGTGGCGACGCGTTATCGAAAAAACATGGGCATTGGCACCTTGGTTGCTCTTATGCTGCCCTATACGCTGTTTATGCTGATTGGATGGAGTCTGCTGTTTTTCGTCTGGGTGTTTGTATTTGGCCTGCCCGTTGGTCCCGGCTCCGCCACTTATTACACTTTATAATCTTCCGCACTGCATAAAACAGGAATGAAAAAAAGCCCGCCGTTCATAGAACGGCGGGCTTTTGGGTCTCGGCGGCTACTGACAATACTGTCTATTCACCACTTTCGATCAGCCATCACTCATCAAGGAACGAACGCAGTGGCTCGGAGCGGCTGGGGTGACGCAGCTTACGCAGCGCTTTGGCTTCAATCTGACGGATTCGCTCGCGGGTTACGTCAAACTGTTTACCCACCTCTTCAAGCGTGTGGTCGGTATTCATATCAATACCGAAACGCATACGTAGCACCTTGGCTTCGCGAGCGGTTAAACCACCTAACACATTGCGCGTTGCTTCGATCAGGCCTTCACCGGTGGCCATATCGATGGGTAACAGCATGGTGCCGTCTTCGATAAAATCACCCAAGTGAGAGTCATCATCATCACCAATCGGCGTCTCCATGGAGATCGGCTCTTTGGCAATTTTGAGCACCTTGCGCACTTTATCCTCAGGCATTTCCAAGCGTTCGCCGAGCTCTTCCGGCGTTGGCTCACGACCCATTTCCTGCAACATCTGGCGCGATACACGATTGAGTTTGTTGATGGTCTCAATCATGTGCACTGGAATACGAATGGTACGTGCCTGATCGGCAATCGAGCGAGTGATCGCCTGACGAATCCACCAAGTAGCATAAGTCGAAAACTTATAGCCACGGCGATATTCGAACTTGTCGACCGCCTTCATCAAGCCGATATTGCCCTCTTGGATCAGATCCAAGAACTGAAGGCCGCGGTTGGTGTACTTCTTGGCGATCGAGATCACCAAGCGCAAGTTGGCCTCAACCATTTCTTTTTTGGCACGGCGAGCTTTCGCCTCACCAATAGAGAGCTTGCGGTTCACCTCTTTAAGATCGGCAACCGAGAGTTGCACCATATCTTCTTCAAAGGCGATTTTGCGCTGCGCCCGAGCGATGTCAGCACGAAGCGGCTCAAGGCGATCGGCGTACTTGCTCTGCGCTGCCTGGAATTCATCCAGCCATGTTTTGCTCGACTCATTACCAGGAAACGACTTGATAAACGTCTTGCGTGGCACCTTGGCTTTTTTCACGCAAAGCTGCATGACCGCTTTCTCTTGGGCACGCACTTGCTCAACACTAATACGCACCTGGCCGACCAAGCGCTCAAAGTGCTTAGGTACGAGCTTGATGGGCGAGAAAAGCACCGCCAAGCGGGCTTGCTCGGCTTTCAACTCGGGACTGCCACGACCATGCTTGGCGAACGCCGCTTCGACCAAGGCGTTCTGCTCGCGAATCTGCTCGAAACGCGCACGCGCCTCTTCGGGATCCGGGCCGCCTTCGCTAGCCGTAGAATCCTCGTCCTCATCGTCGCCGTCGCTCTCAATATCGTCGTCAATGTCGGCTTCAGGCTCTGGCTCGGGCACCTCTGCTTCGGCGACACCGGGAATCCCCTCATCGGGATCAATGAAACCAGAGAAAAGATCCGAAAGACGTCCCGGCGCTTCTTCATCCTGAGTGGCGTCGTAGGCGTCTAGAATAGACGCGACGGCACCCGGCAAATAGGCCAGAGAAGACATCACTTCACGGGTACCCTCTTCAATCCGCTTGGCGATCTCAATCTCGCCTTCGCGGGTCAGAAGCTCAACCGTGCCCATTTCACGCATATACATGCGAACGGGGTCAGTGGTGCGGCCTACATCGCTTTCCACGGCGGCGAGAGCCGCAACGGCCTCTTCCGCAGCGGACTCGTCCGCGGAGTGATCCGACATCATCAATGTGTCTTCATCAGGGGCTTCTTCAGCGACACTAATACCCATGTCGTTGATCATGCCAATGATGTCTTCCACTTGATCCGGGTCGGCGATATCCTCGGGTAGATGGTCGTTGACCTCGGCATAGGTCAGGTAGCCCTGTTCCTTGCCTCGAGCGATCAACTCCTTCAGACGTGACTGCTGCTGCGCATTTCCAGCCATAGAAACCCTATCTCGACGAAGAAGAATGAAACACCTGGAGCGCTGAATCGATTAAACTCAACAAGCCGAACAGTATAGCGTAAATAGCAGGAAATTTTCCAGCGTGACGTATTTGCGCGGTCATTCAGGTGTGTTAGGTTGTTCGGTTAGGCCAGCGCTCGGTGGCTGACCCTATATCTGGTGCTGAAACGCTAGGAATTCAACCCCCATCGTCTTAAACACCGCCTTATTGGCGCTTTGCAAGCTCCATTACCAAACTTGCCAGGCGCTTGCGCTGCTCCTTATCCAACTTTTGCCCAGCGCGCTCCTGCGCTAGCAACGCCTCGTACTCCTCTTGCGGAGAGCGCTGGCGTTGAACGTACTGCAGATGCTCAACCAAACCGTTCAGCTCGGCCTCCCGATCTGCTTTTGGAATCAACAATTCACGCTTGGCAAACGACGCCAATGCCGCCCCCTGCTGACTGCCTTGGAAATGAGCTAGTACTACCTGCGGGCTGCGGTAGCGCCCCGCTTTAAGCAGTGCAATCAACTCTTGGCAAAGGGCCGCATCATCATCGTCTGGCAGCCAGTCCAAATGATCAGGTAGTACGGACACCAAGTTGGGCTCATGTAGCAGTAGTTGCACAATACGCCCAACGGGATGGAGTGCTTGACTGCGTGAGCGCGACGACTGAGTCGACCCAGTTTGAGCAGCGACAGGCACAGGAGATGGCGTCGAATCGGCCTCTAACTGTTCGGGCTGCCCTTGCGCAAGATTCTTCAAAGCATGACGCTGAGCCGCTTGGGCACGCTTTTCAAGCAACACCTTCAACTGCTCTTGCGCCAACCCACTTCGCTGTGCCAAGGACTCCAACAGTAGTGATTTGAGCATGCCCTCGGGCACTTTGTTCAATGCCTCAAGCACCTGACTGGCAAATCGTTCTCGTCCTTCCACCGTATTTAAATCGCGCCCTAGGGCCGCTTGTTCGAACAAAAACTCCGACAACGGCATGGCACAAGTCACACGATCTTGAAACGCCTGGGTACCTTCGCGTCGCACCAGGGTGTCCGGGTCATCACCTTCGGGCAGGAATAAGAAGCGCGCTTCACGGCCATCAATCATTTGTGGCAACGCTGTCTCCAGCGCTCGGCTAGCCGCCTGCCTTCCCGCACGGTCACCGTCGAAACAAAACACCACACGGCTCACCAACCGAAACAGGCGAGTCAAATGGTCTTCCGTCGTGGCGGTTCCCAGCGTTGCAACGGCGTTATGGATACCGTATTGCGCCAGTGCCACGACATCCATATAGCCTTCGACCATGACAAGCTGCTCTAGCTTGCTTGATACTTGGCGCGCCTCATACAAGCCATAAAGCTCACGGCCCTTATGAAACACGGGCGTTTCTGGCGAGTTGAGGTATTTGGGCTGATCATCGCCCATAACCCGACCGCCGAAAGCAATCGTGCGTCCCCGCAAATCCCGAATCGGAAACATCACCCGATCCCGAAAGCGATCATAGGTACGCCCGGTATCTTCGCGGTGAATCAGCAGGCCGTATTCTACCTGAACCGGCTCACCAATACCGCGCTCGCTGAGGTGCTGTTTTAGAGCCTCCCAACCTGCCGGGGCATAGCCAATACCGTAAGTCTTGATAACGTCTTCTGAGAGCCCGCGAGCCGATAAATAACGCTGGGCGGGCTGCCCCTCCTGCATTTTTAATCGCTCGCGATAAAAACTCGCCGCAAGCTCGAGCAGGTTAACGCCCTCTTTACGCTTTTTCTCACGCTGCTGGGCACGCGGGTCCTCAGCACCTTCGCGGGGCACTTCAATTCCCAATCGTCCGGCTAACTGCTCTACCGCTTCAGGAAAAGGAAGTTTGTCATACTCCATTAAGAAGCGTAGTGCATTTCCATTAGCTCCGCAGCCAAAGCAATGATAAAACTGCTTATCAGCACTGACGGTGAACGACGGGGTTTTCTCTTGATGAAAGGGACATAGCCCGGAATAGTTACGGCCGGCTTTTTTAAGCTGCACGCGCTCACCGACCACTTCGACCACATCAACGCGGCCTAACAGGTCATCAATAAAACGCTGTGGAATTTGACCCGCCATGACCTACAAGCATCCTCGCGCAAAGCGCTCATTCGCTGACATTTGAGGTGCTGTTTAGGGTCATCAGACTCATTGCCAGATCACCTTAAACAGCGATAGACGTAAACAGCGACGGCCTTAAACAACAAGAAACAGCCTAAAAACAAACGGCCACCTAGTGGCGGCCGCTTGGCATCCCTCTTGAGACGACCAGCTAACTGCTCCGGCCCCCTCGGGTACGGATCAATAGAGCCGTTCGAAACGCTTTTGCTCACGCTGAACTTTCTTGGCGTGGCGTTTTACGGCAGCTGCCGCTTTGCGTTTACGCTCAGCAGTCGGCTTCTCATAGTGCTCGCGGCGGCGTACTTCAGAGAGAACACCGGCTTTTTCGCAAGAACGCTTGAAGCGACGCAGGGCGACGTCAAACGGCTCGTTATCACGTACTTTTACAGAAGGCATTAAGCACTCACCTACCTTAAGGAGTCTTGAGTTCGGATAGTACGTACACTGCAATATTTCAATTCAAAATGCGGTGTACGACCCAGTTTTACAGCGCACAGTAGTCTAGTCGCCGTTGGCCATCTTTGCAAATCCTTAAGCTCGCCCACTGCGACAATGTTAGACTAGCAATCTTGCTTTTTACCTCGCTATCTTTAAAGAGTCTCTTTTTTATGCGTGTTCTCGGCATTGAAACTTCCTGCGACGAAACGGGCGTTGCGCTGTATGACACCTCACTAACCGGCGGCCAAGGGCTTCTTGCTGATGCGCTGTATAGCCAAATCGCCATGCACGCCGAGTTTGGCGGCGTGGTGCCCGAGCTCGCTTCTCGCGATCACACCCGCAAACTGCTACCGCTGATTGAACAGGTGCTCAGTGATGCCAAGTTAACGCGTCACGATCTGGATGGCATTACCTATACCGCAGGCCCTGGCCTAGTCGGCGCCTTAATGGTGGGTGCCAGCACGGCCCACGGCATGGCCCGGGCGTTAAATATTCCCGTGCTGGGTGTGCATCATATGGAAGGCCACCTATTGGCTCCAATGCTTGAAGAGCAGCCACCCGAGTTTCCATTCGTAGCGCTTCTAGTGTCCGGCGGCCATACACAGCTAGTCGAAGTGCAAGGACTGGGATGCTATCAGTTGCTCGGTGAATCGGTGGACGATGCTGCCGGCGAGGCTTTTGACAAAGCGGCCAAGATGCTGGGGCTTGCCTACCCAGGAGGACCTGAAGTCGCCAAACTAGCGGAACAGGGTGATCCCGAGCGCTTTCGCTTCCCGCGCCCTATGACCGACCGGCCAGGGCTCGACTTCAGTTTTTCGGGATTAAAAACCCACACCATGACGGCTATTCGCCAGTTGGAAGCGGCCGGGGAACTTGATGCCCAAGCGCGTGCCGACATTGCGCGCGCTTTTGAAGAAGCCGTTGTCGATACGCTGGTGATTAAGTGCCGTCGAGCACTGGATCAAACCGGCCTAAAGCGCTTAGTCGTTGCGGGCGGTGTCAGTGCCAATTACCGTCTGCGTGAACGCCTACAAGCCGCCTGTGAAAAACGTCAGGCACGAGCTTACTATCCACGGGGGCGATTCTGTACTGACAATGGCGCCATGATCGCTTATGTAGGCGCTCAGAGATTATCCGCAGGTGAGCAGGACGCCCCTGGCATGATGCAGGCGACACCCCGCTGGCCGTTAGATCAATTGGTACCGCCTGTTGCCGCTGATAGTTAGCAGCGCTCACATAAATCCGCCGAGTTAAGAGCCTCGAATCGGGGGCTCATCCCCACGCCTAAGCCGGCGAATATTAAGCCCATGACGGGCCAGTACTAATAAGCTGAATCCGCCTACGACGATGACATACTCAGGCGCCAACCAAGCGCATAGCAGTGGCGCCGCCAAAGCACTGATCAGCGATGCCATCGCCGCCATTCGCAACCGCCATGCCAATAACGACCAAATGACCGCACTTAACAACGCAACGCTAGGCACTAATACCAGCAACACCCCAAAGGCACTGGCGACCGCCTTGCCGCCACGCAAGCGATGCCACAACGGAAAGCTGTGACCTAGCAGCACTGCCAACCCAACCAGCCCCTGTAGCCAGACTGGATAGCTCATCCATTTGGCCCCCAGAACGGCAGGCATGCCCTTTACAGCATCTAGCAGCAGCGTAACAGCCGCTAAGCGCGGGCCATAAAGGCGTAGCACATTGGAAAATCCAGGATTAAACGAGCCATGTTGACGAGGGTCACCCACGCCAGATAAGCGGCAAACACTCAACGCCGCCAACCAACTACCGCTTAAATAACCCACTATTATCCACACCATGGCTCTCTGCTCGCTTTATAGACCGTCTTGATAGCCAGGCTCGCTGTCGTTTCGCCCCATCCTAACGTACAATCGCCCGCTTGTAGCAGCAGGGGAAAGGTAGATGGACCGCATTTTGATAGAAGCGTTAACTGTCGACACCGTCATTGGTGTCTACGATTGGGAGCGCTCGATTCAGCAGTCGCTGAGCGTAGACTTGGTGCTGGCGACCGATATACGCTCGGCGGCAGCCACCGATGATTTACGCCTCACCCTGGATTACGCCGCCATCTGCCAGCGCATCCAGCAGTTTGCCGATGCCCATCAATTTGCCCTGGTGGAAACCTTCGCCGAACGTCTTACCGAATGCTTGCGCGCAGAGTTCCCGATCACCTGGCTGCGTTTAACGGTACGCAAGCCAGGAGCGGTTCCCAATGCCGCTAGCGTCGGTTTGGAAATCACCCGCGGCACCCTACCGGAGGCAACGCAGGGGCCTAACGCATGAACTTGGTCACGGTCAGTTTGGGCAGCAATATTCATCCCACCCGGCATATTCGCTGCTGCCTTGATGCGCTTGCTGACACCTTTGGCCCACTGCAAATCTCCCGCGTATTTGAAAGCGAGCCGGTCGGTTTCGCCGACAGTCGCAATTTTTATAACCTAGTAGTGGCATTTTATAGCGACTGGGCACCGGGCGAACTTCAGGCGTGGAGTAAACAGTTGGAGATAGAATATGGACGTCTACCGGACATCGCCAAGTTCAGCCCGCGCGCTCTGGATATCGACCTGCTAACCGTAGGCAATCTCTGCGGCACCGTTGACGATATAGTCTTACCACGCAGCGAAATAACCCTTAATGCGTTTGTTCTGCAACCGCTTGCGGAACTGCTTCCTGCGGAGTGCCACCCCTTTTACAACGCTTCTTATGCTGCGTTATGGGAAGCTTTCGAGCTAGGTAGCCAGCGTCTCTGGGCAGTCGATTTTAGCTGGCATGGTCGCTGGATCTCCCAGGCAGACGAGCAGCCTCGCCTGACAGCGGCACGCCGATAACCTGCTAGTTCATCGCAGTCGCCATGGCCTGTCCACGGCGCTCACGCAAGGCCTCCCCCAGCGCGGCCCCCTGATACCCTTCTGCTATTAGCGCCTGTGGACTAACCGCACGGGCAGCTTGCCAGGCATTATCAAGCCGCTCCACCTGTTCAGGCGCCAGCACATTCACCAATGCCAACTGCTCCTCGACCTGGGCAGGCTTGCGCCAGCCATCTAAGCGTTCCAGCCAATGCAGCACATTCGAGCTATCCATTTCCCTGGCAAGCAGTGCATGAGTGAGGGCCGTATGGCGGGCAAGCTGGGCAACTGCGTTAGGTAATTTTAGCCGCGCCGCTAACGCATTTCGCTGATCAAAGCTTAGCGGCGATACCAGTTGTGCATAGCGCCAATGGGCTACCGTTATGGCACTGCTAACAGGCACCATCTCCAGTGCCGCCAAGCCTTTTTGTAGCGCTGAACCTGCGAGCTCGAAAAACCAAATAGATAGCGCCTCGCAGCGCTCAAGCGTTATGAAATAAACGTCCGGGCTTGGCTCACCTAGCGCCTTTTCGGTTTCAACCCACACACGCTCGGCGGCCAGATGTTCTAGCTCACCGCTATGGCTCACTTGGCGCATCAGTGCTAGGGTTTCTGGTGCAATCGTGAAACCGAGTGACGCATAGCGAGCCAGAAAGCGCGCCGTGCGCAATACACGTAGCGGATCTTCGCTAAATGCCGACGAAATATGCCGTAGTACGCGCTGCTCAATATCGCCCTGACCATTAAATGGATCGGTTAATTCGCCCTCAGTACTCTGAGCAATGGCATTGATTGTCAGATCACGCCGCAGCAGATCCTCTTCCAGACTGACATCGGGGCTGGCATGCACTTCAAACCCGCCATAGCCGTGGCCCGACTTGCGTTCGGTGCGGGCCAGGGCATACTCCTCAGCGGTTTCTGGATGCAGAAAAACCGGAAAATCGCGCCCCACGGGCTTAAAACCACGCTTGCGCATGGCGTCTGGCGTAGCGCCCACCACGACCCAGTCATTGTCATATACCGGCCAGCCGAGTAACTCATCGCGCACGGCGCCGCCCACCCGATACACCTTCAAGCCCGCTAAGCGGGGATCGCAATTGGTCTCTTTCACTACTGTCTACTCCGTTGCTGGCTCGCCACACTGGTTCGCTCTCCGCTGTCCAAATTGAGCGCGGTTAGACGCCCGCCCCAAACGCAGCCGGTATCAAGCCCTTCAACGGGTACTCGCGCCTGGGGAGTTTTCCCTTCCAGTGCAGCCCAGTGGCCAAACAACAGTTGAATATCATCAGTGCGTGGATATTGAAACCAAGGTAGAAAGCCCTCCGGGGCACTATCAAGGCCTTCTTTCGAGGCAAAGTCCAATCGACCTTGGGAATCAATGAAACGCATCCGCGTTAACACATTAACAATCAGACGCAACCTGTCCATGCCGTCCAGGTCATCGCGCCAAGTATCTGGCTGGTTGCCAAATAGCTGGGTTAAGAACTGTCCCGATGTCTCACTTGCCAGCGCCACCTGGACCTCCCGCCCGAGCGTTTCGGCCTGGGAGGTGCTCCATTGAGGAAGCAGCCCCGCGTGGGTCATAAGCGTGTTGTGTTCAAAAACACTAAGCGGCAAGCTTTGCAGCCAGTCCAGCAACGCGTCGCGATCAGGGGCGCTAAGTATATCGTTCAAAGTGTCGTTCTTTTTCAGCTTACCGCCTCCACGGGCCACGACCAGCAAATGGAAATCATGGTTGCCCAGAACACTTCGTGCCGCGCTACCCAGCGCACGCACTTCTCTCAAGCACGCTAAAGAGCCTGGGCCACGATTAATTAAATCGCCCACTAACCAAAGCGTATCCCGCGTAGGGTTAAAGTTGAGCTGCTCAAGGAGCGTTACGAATTCTGCGTGACAGCCGTGTAAATCGCCGATCGCATAGGTCGTCATGCGCGAGGCCTTTTTAATGAGATGAGTGGATTAAATACTATCACTTCAAAGACACACTCTGCCTGTCGCCCATTGTTTATCTTAATGTTTAACACTGGTGAAAAAGCCGAACCTAGATCATTATAAAAAAATGCCTTGGCATTCTCAGGAGGCACGGCAATCAGCGAAGTTACCTTTCATAAACAAGTTTCTTTTGAAAGCGTCGTTAACTCGCCACTACTGTTAAGGAAAACAATACGCTCATGCCTATGAATCCTACCCGACGCGGGTTACTGCGGGTCGCTACCCTTGCGGGGATCGGTGCGCTACTGCTGCCCGGCACAACGCTACTCCCTATGACCCAAGCGGCCGCCCTTAGGCTTTCTCCAATTCCCCCACCTATCCTGGTGAAGGGGTGGCTGCTTAACGCTAGTGACCGCTGATGTACATTGATTTTAAAGAACTCAGCGAACAGTCTGGCGCTGTGGATATCTGCATTATCGGTGCAGGTGCAGCGGGCATTTCCATGGCCGTCACCCTGGCGGAGCGAGGGCACCGGGTACTGCTCTGCGAAGGCGGCGATGCGGACTACAGCGAACGCTCCCAGGAGTGCTATCGAGGCGACGTCGTCGGCGACCCCTATATTCCCCTGTATGGCGCTCGGCTGCGCCATTTGGGCGGGTCGACCAACCACTGGGGCGGCATTTGTCGCCCTTTGGATCGCTACGACTTCAATGCCAAAGCCGCCGCCAGCGAAACGGCCTGGCCTATAGGCCGCGATGCGCTGGCTCCTTACTACAGTGCTGCCATTAACATGCTAGGACAAGAGCCTACGCCAGCCGATTATTTAATCCCTGAGGCGGGGTTTAAGCGCATCTATTTTTCGCTGGGCCACCCCACACGCATGAAGGAGAAGTATGCCGCTACGCTGAACGATTCGGCCACTCTGGAGTGCTGCCTAACAGCCAACTTGGTGGCACTGGAAACCCAGGCTGGCAAAGTCACCAGCGCCACTTTTAGAAATTACCGGGGCGACTACCGCAAGGTTCAGGCGCGCCACTTTGTACTCGCCTGCGGCGGCATCGAAAACTCGCGCCTGCTGCTGTGGTGCAACCAGCAGTTAAATGGCCAGCTAATCCCCCAAGCCGACACCCTGGGGCGTTACTGGATGGAGCACCCCCATGCCACGGTGGGCAAGGCGCTGCTATTTGAGCCCGCCGCCCTGGGTTTGGACGACGAGTACAATGTTTTCCTCTCCCCTACCGCTGACGCCATCAACACACGGCAAATACTTAATTGTGGGCTACGCTTGCACCGCATGAACGCTGAAGTCACCCAGGAACTGATTGACGAGCTCGCCGATCAGGCGCCCACGCTGGCGGGCCGACTGCGAGTCTGGCAGGCTCAAGGCCGGGTCATCCACGGCGCAGTGCTAAGAGCCGCCTGGGAGCAGGAACCACGCTATGACAACCGTATTGAGCTGAGCGATGAGCTGGATAAATTGGGAGTACCGCGTAGCCGATTGGTATGGCGGCAATCTGAGCTGGATCGCCGCACTATTCGCGAAAGCATGCTGCTACTGGGGGAGTACCTGCGCGACAACGAGGTGGGCAGGCTGCAAATGGCGCCCTGGCTCGCCGATACGCCAGTGCAGTTGCCCACCGATGGCGAACTTGCAGGGCGTCACCATATGGGCGGCACGCGCATGAGCCTGAATGCCGAGGAAGGTATCGTTAACGCCGACTGCCGCCTGTTTGCCCAGGATAACTTTTACGTGGCAGGCTCCAGCGTTTTTGCCAGCGCAGGGCACGCCAACCCCACATTGACCCTAGTGCAGTTGGCTCTGCGACTTTGCGACCATCTTGAGATTGAACTAACGCGGAGCGCCTAGTGAAGCTGGAGCGGTACGGCCAATCTAAATGGCGTAATCGCCACCTCAAAAACACGCTGGGTGGAGGTGTCTAACAGCGTATAGGCGCCTTCCATTACTCCCACCGGGGTCTGGAGAATCGCCCGGCTGGTGTAGCGAAAGCTTTGGCCGGGGCCGATCAGCGGCTGCTGGCCGACGACGCCTTTGCCGCGCACTTCTTGGTACTCGCCTCCTCCCTGGGTAATTTTCCAGTAGCGTGCCATAAGCTGAACGCTGTGGGGGCTTTGATTTTGGATGGCCACAGTGTAGCTAAATACGAAGCGTGACTCTCCATCATTAGACTCATCGGCACGGTAGTCAGGTACAACGCTTACTTTGATCGCCAGGTCACTCACGTTTGGCTGCCCCGCTCACCGTTTGCCTGCTCGTCGGCGGTAACACGGTTGGCAATGGCCACATACTCCGCCACGGTCAAGGTTTGCGGACGGCGAATGGGGTCAATGCCCAGGTCTTCCAGAGTATCGGCACTTACCCGCCCTTTGAAGTTATTGCGTAGCGTTTTACGCCGCTGGCCAAAGGCGAGCTTTACCAGCTCAAACAGTAGCGCTGGGTCTTCCGCGGTATGGGGCAGCGTTTCATGGGGCGTTAAGCGCACGATGGCCGAGTCGACTTTGGGACGTGGCACAAAGGCTTCCGGCGGCACAATAAACAGCTGTTCGACCTGGCAGTAGTACTGGGCCATCACCGACAGGCGCCCCCAGTCGGTGCCGCCGGGCTCTGCAGCTAAGCGTTCAACTACCTCTTTTTGCAGCATAAAGTGCATATCTTCTATGGCACTTCCCGCCGCCAGCAGATGAATTATCAGTGGTGTGGAGATGTTATAGGGCAGGTTGCCCACCACGCGTAGCGCAGGCCCATCGCCTTTCAGCGCAGCAAAATCGAACTTCAGCGCGTCGCCTTCATGAATCACGAAATCGGGGTAGTTGAAGAACTGCACCCGCAGGCCAGGAATCAGGTCGCGGTCGAGTTCGATCACTTCCAAGTGCCCCGCCGCTTCCAGCAGCGGCTCGGTCAGCGCTCCCTGGCCCGGGCCGATTTCGACCAGGCGATCCGTTGAGCGCGGGCCAACGGCGCGAACGATCCGCGAGATAATGCCGAGGTCGCGTAGAAAGTTCTGACCAAAGCGTTTACGGGCGCGGTGTTGGGGCACAGTAGACATCAAACGGTGTTCCTTGGAGTGCGGATTCAATCGAGAGTATTTCGCAGCGTACGCTACTCAGAAACAGACAATCGCTGCGCGGCTAAGCGGCGTGCCAGCGCGATCGCGACTTTTAAGCTGCCAGGATCGGCCAAGCCTTTACCAGCCAGATCCAGGGCGGTGCCATGATCGACCGAAGTACGCACCAATGGCAAGCCGAGGGTAATGTTAGCGGCCTGACCAAAACCTGCGTATTTTAACACCGCTAAGCCCTGGTCATGGTACATCGCCAGTACAGCATCGACACCTGCCAAGTGCCGCGGGGTAAACAGCGTGTCGGCAGGCAAGGGGCCAAGAATATCCATTCCCTCAGCGCGCAGCGCATCAAGCGCGGGGATAATTATATCCAGCTCTTCGCGCCCAAGATGGCCATCTTCACCGGCGTGGGGGTTTAGGCCGCATACCGCAAGGCGCGGCTTGGCAATGCCAAACTGGCGCTGCAAGTCGGCTGTCAGCAGGCGACTAATCCGAGTCACCCTATCAAAGGTGATGGCATCGGCAACGTTGCGCAGCGGTAAATGCGTGGTCACCAGTGCCACACGAAGATCACTACTTCCCTGCCAGCTTGGCGACGTCGCATGCAGCGCCGCGTCAGTGGCCAGCATCATCACCACGTCATCAACACCGCAGGCATCACGCAACCATTCCGTATGGCCGGTAAAACCTGGATGTCCGCCTTCAATAATCACCCCTTTATGCAGCGGTGCCGTCACCATGGCAGCAGCATGGCCACGCTGGCAAGCATCGACTGCCAGTGCCAAGGTGGAAAGAGCGTAGTCGGCGTTGGCCGGATTGAGAACGCCCGGCGTAGCTGGCTCAGTTAGTGTCACCGGCCAAACCGGCAGTACATTGGCCCCTCTGGGACACTCGCTGGTAGCACACTCAGCCACTGCGACATTTAGCCCGAGCGATGCTGCGCGCTGGCGCAGCATATCAGGGTCGCCAATAGCCACCGTATTTGCGGGAAGATGTCCCTGGGCCGCCAACATTAGCGTCAGTTCAGGGCCGATACCCGCCGGCTCGCCAGTCGTCACGACCACCGGCAGGGCATTGCCTGGCAGAAAGGCGCTATCTTCCATTAGAGACGAATATCAACAAACGCTTTTGAGCGAATCTCTTGCTGCCAGGTTTCAAGCTCTTCGTTGGCACGCCGCTGGAAGATTGCTTGGCGCACCTGCTCCCGTTGACTCTCTTGGGTAACGTTCTGACGGCGGCGTTCTTCTACTTCGATTACGTGGTAGCCGAACTGGGAACGTACCGGCTGAGATATTTGGTTGACGCTTAAATCACGCATCGCCTCCTCAAAGGCAGGAACAGTTTGCCCTGGGCGTACCCAGCCCAGCTCACCACCGTTGAGAGCGCTACCGCTGTCGTCACTATATTCGCGTGCCACCGAAGCAAAGTCAGCGCCTTGAGATAAACGTTCGCGTACTTCTTCAGCCCGAGCGCGCGCCTGATTTTCATCGCGATTAGGCGTTAGCGCTATCAGTACATGACGGGCACGCATCTCTTCAATAAAGTTCTGCTCGCCAGATTGTCCCTGCTGCTGGTTTAAAAAGCGCTCGACGTCACGGTCACTGACCGAGACACGATTACTGATTTGACGTTGCTGCACCTGGCGCATCAGCATTTCTCGGCGAACATCTTCGCGCACACTGGCCAGTGTCATGCCGTCCGCTTCCACGGCATCAGCAAACTCATCAAGCGTCATACCATTTGATTCAGCAATAGAGCGCACCTGTCCGTTCAGCTCGGTGTCATCAATCGTCAGGCTGGCATCTTCTGCCATTTGTATTTGGATTTCCTCCATCACCATGCGCTCAAGCACCTGACGCTCAAGCTGCGAGCGCGGCGGAAGATTACCGCCCTGCGACTGCGCCTGCTGCTCAATTTGCGCCATGCGATCATTAAGTTCGCTGCGCATAATGACACCGTTATTGACCACGGCCACGACACTGTCTAGCGCTTGGCGCTGAGAGGATTGAAAGTTCTGGGCCTGCACTGTAAGCGGGGCCAATGCAAGGCCAGCGCCTATACACAAGGCCAGTAGGCTACCAGCAGAGAGCTGAGTCATTCGGCCTAGCAAGGGCTTTTTCATTTTCATAACAAACGTCTCTTTCATTAGCCATTCTATGGAAGTCATTTACAGGGCAGTCGGTCGATAGCCAGGAATGGATTGTTCAAAAAAGCTGTCCGCCTCCTGACCTACGCCGCCTAAACCACGAAATACGAAGCGCAAAAATAGCCCGCGATCGTTAAAGTCATCGTCGATACGCGCGTTGTCATTATCATCGACCCATTCACGCCAGACGAGCTGGAGGCCATAACAGCAGTTGTTCCATTGCACGCCTGCTAGTTGCTCAAGCGAGCGATCATTAGTTTGATCGTGCAGGTAGCGGCCAATCAAATCAATGTTAGTACTGGCTTTCCAGGCAAAAGACAGATCCCACTCTTCGCGGTTATAGTCGCGATAGCCATCTTCGCCCGGTAAAACGCCGGGATCGAATCCTTCGATCTCCCATCGGTAGCCAAGGTTCACTACGTGCCCTTCGGGATGACGATAACGTACATCAACACTTGAGTGCTCGGTGCGATCACGGTGATCATCGTAGAGCCATTCGTAGCCACTGCTCCAGCGATCATTGATCTGCCAGTCAAGGCGGGTAACCAATGGCGAGCGATCCCGGGTTGCCTGGTAGCGGCTTTCAGGATTAACGCTGGGGTTATTTTCCGGTCGGTCCGGCAACGTATCTGCATCACCTTCGCTATCAATACGGCGTTCATCAAAATAAACACTTTGTCCTACCCCGAACGAGAGCCGGTCACGACCGGACGCATCTTCCACTAGCCGCGATTGAACGCCATAAGAGAGTCGGTTGAGATCGCCAACGCGATCGGTGCCAGAAAAGCGCTGAGCTGACCAGAGCTGATCCCATGAGAAAGCGCGTTCGCGGCTATCAAAGTCGGGCAAATCGCTCTGATCGGTGCGTGGCACATAAGCATAATTAAGCCGCGGTTCTAAAGTTTGATGATATTCGCGCCCGCCGAGGGCGAGCTCACGCTCAAAAAACAGTCCGCTGTCGATTGAGGTAAGCGCAATACTGCGGCTGGGCGAATCATCACGCTCCGTGTCGCGCTCGCCATAATCCAATTCGTAAATGGTGTTCCACAGTTCGGTACGTGGCTCCAGGTAACCCCAAGGCCGCTCAAAGCGCCAACCAATAACGGGAGCGAGATGCAACCGGCTACCAGTGGCCGCTTCACGCTCCGGCACGCGGCGCTCATCCACATCGCGCCAAAAATAGGTCGCGTTGGAACGCCATTGGGTATAAAGCCCATTATCAAACTGCCAATTAGCGTTAGCGCTTAGACTGGGCAATTGATAAAAGGGTTTATCACTATCGCCGAGCGGATCTTCCAAACGCTGGAAACCTTGGGCGCGGGCGTCTAATTGCCAGCGCTGGCCGCGGTAATCGACCTGAGCCAAACGCTCCATACTGGCGTGATCGCTATCGCCAAACTCACCGCCAAAGTCATCAAAGTAGCGCCCGTCGCTGGCGGCCCCATAACGTAAACGATAATTACTACGCTCGCTCACGCGACCTGCATGACGGGCATCCACGTACCAGCGGTCATCTCCTTCAAAGCGATTTTCTCCGCCACCAGAGCCACCGTTATCACTATTTAAATAGCCGCCTTCGACGATGCCTGAACTTTCTTCAAGTAAATAGCGGTATTCACCGTTCATCAGCAAGCCGTGGTCGCTCATCCAACGCGGCGTGATGGTAGCATCGTGATTGGGTGCGATATTCCAATAAAACGGCTGAGCGTAATCAAAACCATCCGATGAAAAACCTATCTTCGGCGAGAGCAGCCCGGTGTGGCGGCGGTCGTCAATAGGGAAACGTAACCATGGCCAGAAAAATACTGGTACGTCTTTTACACGCAAACGCGCATGGCGCGCCGTACCGTAACCTTCTGTCTGATACAAGCGGATATCGCTACTGACCAATTCCCAGCTGTTTGCGCCCGGATCACAGGTTGTGAAGCTTGCATCTTGTAGCCGGTACTCATTTTCGCCGGTTTGCTCTAACTGTCGTGCTTGGCCACGTAAATGCTGTTCGTATAGCACATAGTGGCTATTAGCTAGCGTCGCGCGGTCTTCGTTTAGCCTGAGCATCGCCTGCTCGCCGCGTACCAACGCACGCCCGTCGCGTATGGCGATATTACCTTCAGCATTAACCTGCTGGCGATCGGCGGGTAAAAAGACACGCTCCGCTTCCACTTCTTCCCTACCGCGACGCAGCACAACATCACCGCGCAACAGCGCCTCGCCGTCGGCGGCGTAATCCACGTCGCTAGCCTCAAGCGAGAGTGTTTCCGGGTTTTCTTCCGCGGGTAAGCGGTAGTTGGGCATGACATAGCGCCCCCGGCACAATTGGCTAGCCGCTTCTTCCTCACTCCAGGCTTTCCAATCCAACGCTTCAGCGGACATGGTTTGACCTTGAGCCACCGCCGTAAACGAGGCGCTAGCAAGCAAACTGCCCATCAGCGTATGCGCAACTGGCAACGTGCGTGAAAATCGCTTGCCCATGTTCGTTATCCTTGGCATCCAGAATCGGTATTATACAGCCCGCATGATGCCCGACCAGCAAGGAGCTTGCATGTCCTCTTATCGGATTAACGCCCTCACCACGTGGGCTGCCCAACAAAATGGCCTTTCAGAGGCCGATATCACGCTTTCATCTGCCGTAGGCGATGCGAGTTTTCGTCGCTATTTCCGCTTAACATTGCCCAATGGCACCACCCAAGTGGTGATGGATGCCCCTCCTGAGAAAGAGGATTCCCAGCCTTTTGTAACCATCGCCACCCGCTGGCACAGCGCTGGTCTGCCGGTTCCCAAGGTCCACGCCGCCAACTTAGCGGAGGGCTTTCTGCTGCTGGATGATTTAGGCAACACACCGCTACAGAATGTATTTACAGATGACGCTACCACGCAGGCTTACCATACGCAGGCTCTCAGGCTGATCGCCGAGCTGCAAAACCGAGCAAGTCCTGAATCACTGCCCGATTATGACTCGGCGCTGTTGGGTCGCGAGCTCGACCTGTTTCCGGAATGGTGTCTCGGCGCCTGGCTACAGTTAACACTACCCGAAAGCTGGCAGGCTACGCGCGAGCAGCTTATTCAACAAGCGTTAGCGCAGCCGGTCGTCAGCGTGCACCGTGATTTCGACGCCATGAACCTGATGGTACATGACCAGCGCCTATTTATGATCGACTTCCAGGATGCGGTGGCGGGTCCGCTTAGCTACGATGTTATTTCGCTGCTGCGGGGTCGCTACTGCCGTTTTACCAATGAGCAGTTTGCTGACTTCGTAGGCATCTTTTATCAGCAGGCACGCCGCGATGGCCGCCTTCCCAGTCGTGTGGATTTGGCAACATTTCTGATTCAGTGTCACGCCATGGCTGCCCAGCGCTCGCTGAAAGTACTGGGAATTTTCTGTCGTTTAACCCTGCGTGATCAAAAGAGTGGCTACTTGAAGCGCTTGCCTCACTTTCTGGATCATTTGGAAGATAGCCTTGCCTTTCTGACCGAACAGGCGGAGTTCGCGAAGTGGATCAAACTCATCTTACGGCCTGCCATCATGAAGCGATTAGCGGAAATACCGTCATGAAAGCGATGATTCTAGCCGCAGGGCTTGGCAAGCGGATGCGCCCCCTCACCGACCACTGCCCCAAGCCGCTGCTGCCCGCGGCGGGCAAGCCGCTCATCGTGCACCACCTGGAACGGCTTCGCGAGGCGGGCATTAATGAAGTCGTCATCAATGTCAGCTACCGTGCCGAGCAGATCATCAATACACTCGGCGATGGCGGCGCCTTTGGGTTACACATTCATTGGAGCCGGGAAACTACGCTACTGGAAACGGGCGGTGGTATTCAGCAAGCACTGCCATTGCTGGGCAAAGAACCGTTTCTACTTATCAACGGCGATATCTGGTGCGAAGCACTCCCCAACCCGCAAGCGCTAAAAGGCGACGATTTAGCCCACTTGGTGCTGGTGAAAAACCCGCTACACCATCCCGACGGGGATTTCGGGTTAATGACAGGGCGCGTTAATCAAACCAGCACTGAGCGCTTGACCTACGCGGGTATCAGTATGATCCACCCCGCACTACTCGCCGGGCAGCCACCGGGAGCCTTTCCCCTGGCGCCACTGCTCAGGGCCGCCATTGAGAACCAACAGGTGAGTGGTGAACATTACCCAGGGCACTGGGTCGATGTAGGAACACCTGAGCGGCTTGCTGAGCTGGAGAATCACTTACGCCATGGAAACTGATCCAGGAGGATAAGAGCAACGGGTAAGAGAGGCGCGCAGGCCAAGAAATGTTATGCTGCGCAACTTACCTTTCGTCGCCTAGATGAGGAGAGCAGCGTGAAAGCACGGGTAAAATGGACAGAAGGCCGTCAATTTGTGGCGGAATCCGGCAGTGGGCATAGCGTTGTGATCGACGGCCCGCCCGACCATGGAGGCCGCAACACGGGCCCCCGGCCCATGGAAATGCTATTGATGGGCATGGGCAGCTGCACCGCTTTTGATATTTTAAATATTCTTGATAAAGCGCGTGCCGATGTCACCGACTGTGTAGCTGAGCTAGATGCCGAACGCGCCGATGCAGTGCCCGCTGTCTTCACCAAGATCCATGTCCATTTCGTGGTAACCGGACGCGCACTGAAAGAAAAGCAGGTTGCACGCGCGGTGGAACTCTCTGCTGAAAAATATTGCAGTGCGTCAATCATGCTCGTCAATGGCGGCGTAGAGATCACGCACTCCTTTGAGATTATGGAGGCTTGAGCCGCTTTTTGCGCGACCAGCGCTCAGCGCCCTCGCCTCGCCTCGCCGTCCACTTAACCGTGGCGGCAAAAAAAGTAGTTCAGTCGGATGCAACCCGCCGTCTGGACGGGCATAATACGCCCGCTCGTTTCTCCTTCAACTGCGCCGTGACGGCTCTGCTTGGTTGCCTGGCAGGGTGGTTACACCGCAGCGATGGTGACAACGTCTTATCGGTTCCGGCGCTGGCTCGTCGGGGTGTCTTCATCTGCCATAAGGAGGTTCGGACATGACAGACAATCTCCGACTCCATGGGTTTAACAACCTGACAAGCTCGTTGAGCTTTAATATTTACGACATCTGTTACGCCAAAACCGAAGAGCAGCGTGCGGCTTACATCGACTATATCGATGAGCTCTACAACGCCGAGCGTTTGACGCAGATTCTTAAAGACGTTACCAATATTATTGGTGCTCATGTACTCAATATCGCCCGCCAGGACTACGAACCTCATGGCGCCAGCGTAACGATTCTGATTGCCGAGCATGAGCTGGATGGCACGGCCCCCGAGCAGATCAAACCGGGCCCGGGCCCGCTGCCGGAAACAGTGGTCGGGCACTTGGATAAAAGCCACGTGACGGTGCACAGCTACCCAGAGTCGCATCCCGACAACGGCATCAGCACTTTCCGCCTGGATATCGATGTCTCCACCTGTGGTCATATCAGCCCGTTAAAAGCGCTGAACTATCTAATTCACAGCTTTGACTCCGATATCGTCACCATGGATTACCGGGTGCGCGGCTTTACCCGTGATGTAGATGGCAAAAAACTGTTTATTGATCATGGCATTACTTCCATTCAAGACTACCTTGCCGAAGATACCAAGCATGCGTATCAGATGATGGACGTCAACGTGTATCAGGAAAACATGTTCCATACCAAGATGCTGCTCAAAGATTTCGAACTGGATAACTATCTGTTTGGCACGTCGCGGCGCGATATTACCTTCGAAGAAGCGCGAGACATTGAGAGCCGTTTGCGTAAAGAGATGCTTGAGATTTTTTACTCCCGCAATTTGGATTAAACGCAGTCTCTGCATGCCGAAAAGCCAGCTAACTGCTGGCTTTTTTTAATGCTCCAACCTTTGGTTAGTAGACGCCGGAATCACCTTCGGGGCGCGTTTTAAAGCGTCGGTGCAGCCAAAGATACTGCTCAGGGTGCTTGCGAATGGCTTGTTCAATAAACTGGTTGACCTTTGTCGCGTCGGCGACCTCATCATCGCTCGGAAAATTTTCCAAAGCAGGTAAGCTTTCAATTGTATATGTCGCGTTATCGGGGTTGCGATGAAACATCATCGGCACCACCGGCGCGCCGGTCATACGTGCAAGCTTGGCCGTTAAGCGGATAGTCGCTGCTTGCTGGCCAAAGAGCGGCGCAAAAACACTAACATCACGACCAAAATCCTGGTCGGGGGAATACCATACGGTGTGCCCAGCCTTAATACGCCGTACCGCACCGCGTAAGTCGTGACGATCAATCGCTTGCCCGAAAATACGTGAACGCGCACGCGTCATAAAACGCTCAAATAGGGGGTTATTATGGGGGCGGTATACGACATCGGCAGGAAAGAAGAGTGAGTGCAATGCACCGCCTAGATCCAGTGTCGAGAAATGAATACCTATCACAAGCACCCCTTTGCCTTGCGCTTGCGCATGGGCCATGTGCTCTTCGCCGATATAAGCGACTCGATGGCGCAGGCTTTCCCTATCGCAGCACCAGCCCGTCGCGGTTTCAACAAGACCAATGCCATTAGCGATAAATGACTCTTTGACTAGTTGCCGCTGTTGATCGGCGTTTTTTTCGGGAAAGCACAGCGCTATGTTGGTGTCGGTAATATGCCGCCGCCGCTTGGCAAAGCGCCAAGCGAGTAACCCAAGGCCTTTACCAATGGCCAGTTTTAATCGCCAAGGCAACCAGGCGGCGACATACATAGCGCCAATTCCGAACCAGGTAGGCCAGTAACGCGGGTGGGCGAATGAGCGGGGGTAACGTGATTTCGACATAGCACCAACCGTTAAGCAGAACGCCCATGATAACGCCGCGGTGCCCGAGGCAGCACCCCCGTCAGCAGTGTATAGCTGATTGTATCGCAGTAGCGAGCCACTTCATCCACCGGCAGTATCACGCCGTTACTGGCTCTACCCCACAACACGACTTCGCTGCCAATCACGGTATCGGTTACGTCCGTGACATCCACGGTGAGCATATCCATAGAAACCTTACCGGCAATGGCGCAGCGCTGGCCGTTCACCAGTACCGGCGTGCCGTCGCGTGCATGACGGTCATAACCGTCGCCATAGCCACAGGCCACAACTGCAATACGTGAACGCCGCGGAGCACGCCAGCGCCCGCTGTAGCCGACGGGCTCGCCCTCTTCTAACTCCCGCATGGCAATGACTTCTGAGCGCAGGGTCATCACCGGCTGCAGTTGCTGGGTGATGTCATTGGCGACTTCCAAAGGGTCGCTGCCATATAGCATTATACCCGGCCGGTTCCAGTCACCATGCGCAACTGGCCACGCCAGCGTGGCCGGGGAATTGGCTAGACAGAGTGGCGCATCCAGTTCATTGGCAAGCCCCTGAAGGCGTGCCATTTGCTGGTTGAAATAGCGGCTATCTTGCAAATCGGCGGTGGCAAAGTGGCTCATGAGGTGAAGCGCCGTCACATTCGGCGCTGCGCTAAGCTTGCGCCAGATGGCAGCAGCCTCTTCGATGGCAAAGCCTAAGCGATGCATGCCTGAGTCGACTTTTAACCACACTGGAATAGGCTGACTCGGCGTCGCCGCCAAAAGGACATCCACCTGCCACTGACTGTGTACCGCGATCCAAAAGCCGTGGGCATCCACAAGCGCCAGCTCATCGGCGCTAAAAATACCTTCTAGCAATACGATGGGGGTGGTGATTCCTCCCTGGCGTAGGGTGATCGCCTCTTCGATACAAGCGACGGCAAACGCCGGGGCATCGCGCTCAAGCGCTTGAGCGCACGCTAGCGCACCATGACCGTAAGCATCGGCTTTGATAACGGCCACTGAGCGGCTTTTTGGCGCGCAGCGGCACGCCAATTGATAATTATGGCGCAGCGCGTCCAGATCAATATCAGCCACAAGGGGGCGCATATGCTCTCTCACTTACCTGTTTCAGCATAAAAAACTTAGCAATAAAAAGTGCAACAATAAAAAGCCGAGTAAGCGCTCAATGGCACTCGCCCGGCTTCAAGGGGTGACGCTTTCTATCGTTCGTTTAGCTTCCTAACAAACGTCGCCTACGTTTCAAACAGAGCTTCCAGGGAAAGGCCCTGTTTTTCTAACGAGCGGCGCAGTTTTTTGAGGGCTTCCACTTGGATCTGGCGCACTCGCTCACGGGTCAGGCCGATTTCAGCGCCCACTTCTTCAAGGGTCGCCGACTCATGACCACGCAACCCAAAGCGGCGCACTACGACTTCACGCTGCTTTTCGCTCAACTCATCCAGCCAAAGATCAACGTGCTCTTTAACATCGCCATCCACTAAGCAGGCTTCTGGGCCCTGTACTTCGTCATCGGCCAACGTGTCAATCAGCGGTTTATCGCTTTCACCTCCCATCGGATAGTCGACCGACGACACACGCTCATTAAGGCCGAGCATCTTTTTAACGACCTCGACCGGCTTATCCAGATGATCGGCGATCTCTTCGGCAGTCGCTTCATGGTCAAATTTCTGCGTTAATTCACGTGCCGCGCGCAGATAAATATTGAGTTCTTTGACCACGTGAATCGGCAAACGAATGGTTCGCGTTTGATTCATCAACGCACGTTCAATGGTCTGTCGAATCCACCAAGTGGCATAAGTCGAAAAACGAAAGCCCCGCTCGGGGTCAAACTTCTCCACCGCGCGGATCAAACCCAAATTGCCCTCTTCGATCAAATCCAGCAGCGTTAAACCGCGGTTAAGGTAGCGGCGGGCAATTTTAACCACCAGCCGCAAGTTGGATTCGATCATCCGTGAACGACCTAAAGGGTCCCCCTTTCGTGCTAAGCGACCGTAATAGACTTCCTCTTCAGGTGTTAACAGCGGTGAAAAACCGATTTCGTTGAGGTAGATTTGCGTTGCGTCCAAGCTTTGGGCCGATTGACGATCCTCACGCCCTAGCGCTTTCTCAAAAGCATCTTCTTCTACCGTAATCTCGGCATCGGTATCTTCAAGCGCTTCCTCGGCAGCATCCAGGTCTACCTCCTGTAGATCTTTCTCCAACATACTCATGGCTTTACCCCTCGTTTGTCGCCTATCCGCCATTTAGAAAGTCAAAGATGGGCGCTCAAGGGCGCACACCATATTGTTATGTGACAATTGTTATATGACGCTCGAATTCAGCGATTCGGGCAACTTCCAAGTTAAACGCTGTTTTCTCACTCTATCGGTGAGTGCACTAGCGGGAAGGCAGAAAATCCATGGGATCTTGAGGTTGCCCATCACGACGAACCTCAAAGTGCAACCTCACGTTCTCCGCATCACTATCACCCATCGTGGCAATGACTTCACCCGTCTCTACCACGTCATTTTCACTGACCCGCAAACTATCATTATGTGCATACGCACTCAGGAATTGGTCGTTGTGCTTGAGGAGAATAAGGTTGCCGTAGCCCCTTACGCCACTGCCCGCATATACCACGATACCAGGGCCAGCCGCTTTAACAGGTTGCCCCTTTTGACCAGCGATATCAATCCCGGCAGTGATACTATCGCCCTCTCCAAATTCTCCAACTACGCTACCATCGGCTGGCCACTGCCAATCAATCGTTTCGGCGGGCGTATAGGTACGCGACGAGCGTTCTGCACTGGCACTTTGTGTGGCCGGAGCCGCTTCGGGTTGTGTTTCGGTTTCGGGTTCGGGTTCTTGTGACGGCTCTGGTTCGGATGTTGGCTGAGGCTCTGACTGCTGAGCAGGTTCAGGATCAGCAGCCGCGACGACTTCAGGCTCTGGCGTCGAGGCAGGCGTGTTGCTAGAGGATTCCGCTACTTGTTCAGCCGCATCTACGGCGTCGCGTTCAGCAGTCAGGCGCTGGTTGCGCTGAATGGCTGATTCGTCAGGCAACAACCAATCGAGTTCCTGGTCATTACTGGCCACGGAAGCCGCCTGCGGATTCAGTCCGGTTGCCACCGCGCCACCGCCACCAGAGGAGCTTTCAGTCTGCTGGTTACTTGCAGTAGCCATTGACGAGGCATCTTCACGCAGGGCAATGGTTTGCCCCGGCCGAATTTGGTAAGGCGCATCAATGTTATTGATTGCCGCCAACTGCCGATAATCCAAATTGTGCTGCCATGCAATGCCATACAGGGTATCACCCGCTTTGACGGTGTATTGGGGCGAGTTTTCCAGCGCCTGGCGGGCTTGGCTTAAATCACGCACCTGGGGACTTCCACCTTGTTGGCTGGCACAGCCAGCAATGGCTAAGGTCAGCACCGACATCATGAGTATTTTAAGTTTGTAACCTTTATGCATATAACCCTTACTCCTTTTCAGCGCCAAGCTTGGTATCGGTTGGTCGACGATCTGCGTGCCGATTGAGTAGCACTACAATAAGCGCACCTAAGGCCATTAGCGTGACAACGCCAGCCACTTGCGCCGAATCACCAGTTAATACGGCATAGTCAGCAGGTAGCAAATAACGGTGCTCCAGAGGAATCATTTGTCCTTCCGGCCCCATTTGGTAGCGCAATAGTTCGCGCCAAGGCCAGAGCACCGGTAACGAGCCGACAATAAAGCCTAGTAAAAGCTGCATAGTGGAAGTGTGGTGGCGTCTTAATAGCCAGGACAGCAACCGTGAAAACAGCGCTAAGCCAACGACGCAGCCCATTCCAAACAGCACAATGATTCCCAGATCCAAACTACGAATCGCTCCCATAATGGTGCCGTAGAGCCCCATTGTCAGCAAGAGAAAGCTGCCTGATACACCGGGTAGCAGCATGGCGCTAATCGCAATGCAGCCTGCTACCATAACGACTAGCGCCTCGTTACCCAGCAACAGTACCAGCGGCATCATGCCTGGCAACGTTTGGGCCAGCAATAAGCCCGCCAGCAACGGTAACAGATACCAGAGTTTCCAGCCGACACTTGCCTGCCCTACCACCAACGCTGAGGCGGCAACCAAGCCAAAAAAGAAACCATCCAGCAGTAGCGGATGCGCCGCCATTAACCATAGCGCCAGATGCGCGACACTAAACAGGCTAACCGCCACACCGGCTAACAGCGGCACGAGAAAGGCGAGATTTAAATGGTGACTCAGGGCCCGCCAGCCTCCTTGACGCCATGCGCTAATGGCACTTGGGCCAAACTGCTTAATGGTGTTAATCAGCTCTTCATAAATACCGCTAATAAACGCAATCGTACCTCCTGACACGCCGGGCACCGCATCGGCAGCCCCCATCCCTGCGCCTCGTAAAAATATTCCCAAGGTTTGCCGCTTCAATCCACCACTCCTTGTAGTAAGGGTACAAAACGCACGGGCTCAAGCCGGCGTTTTTCAAAGGCACTGCCAATGCGCTTTACTTGTGTAAGCCATTGGCTGCCATCAGACTCTTCTAACGGGGCGATCAGCACCCCATCGTGACTCAATTGTTCTAATAGCGATGTGGGTAGCGTCTGAGCACAGGCGGTCAATAAAATCACGTCAAACGGTGCCACTTCAGGCCAACCATAGCCGCCGTCCGCCACCGCTAACGTGGCCGGTGCCGCTAGTCGTCGCAAGCGCTCCGCTGCCCGCTCGTGCAGCGCACTGATGCGTTCGATGGAGTACAATTGCTCGACCAACCGGGACAGAACTAATGTTTGGTAGCCGGAACCCGTGCCCAATTCCAATACTCGATGCGGTGCGGCGCGCAAGACAAGCTCCGTCATGCGCGCCACAATGAACGGTTGCGATAACGTTTGGCCAAAGCCAATCGGTAAGGCGGTATCTTCATAAGCGCGATGCGCCAACGCCTCATCGACAAATAAATGACGCGGCTCATTGGCCATAATCTCCAATACGCGAGCATCGGTAATACCCTGTTGCATGAGGCGCTCGACCATACGGTCACGGGTGCGCTGAGAGGTCATACCGCGACCACGCAGTTCACCTGGGGAAATATCAGGCAAAAACATCCAACCAATCCTGCACATCATTACGCGCGGGGTGGCGCGTAAGGTCTGTTTGTAGAGGGGTAATCGACACATACCCCGCTTCGATGGCGGCAAAATCTGTATCTTCCCCATCATCAGCATTCGCTGCTACGGGCGCAATCCAGTAGCGCGTACGCCCACGCGGATCTTGAACCGGCAATGGTTTCTCTGCCGGTCCTCGATAACCTAATCGAGTAACCTTAACGCCTTTAATTTCCTCCCAGGGCACATCAGGTACATTGACATTGAGCAGCGTACGCGGCGGTAAAGAAAGCTGATCCGCGGCACCAATCAAGGTGGCGGCGACTCTTGCCGCAGTAGCAAAATGGCGCTCTCCACATAGCGACATGGCAATGGCGGTCATACCTAGATTGCGTCCTTCCATGGCCGCCGCGACGGTCCCAGAATAGAGCACATCATCGCCCAGATTACTGCCGTGGTTAATGCCGGAGATAACTAAATCTGGTTTTTCGTCCCATACGCCGTTAACACCTAAATAAACGCAATCAGCGGGCGTGCCATCAACACTATAAAAACCGTTGTCGAGCGGCATCAACGAGAGTGGCCGTGATAAAGTGAGCGAATTACTGGCGCCGCTACGGTCTCGGTCAGGGGCCACTACACGAATATTGGCATGCGCCAGCAGTGCATCATGCAGTGCTCGCAATCCAGGCGCGTGCACCCCATCATCATTTGAAAGCAGTAGTCGCCGCATGGCGGGCTCCCTATTCATAAGCTCAAAAGCATAAGTGCGAAACGTGGCGGCTCATATCCATCACTTTTACTAACCTTTCTGACTACTTATAACAGTTTTGACGGCTAAAGCAGCTCACCACTATCAATTCAATACTCTTTTTTTAACGCTCTCTTTTTAGTGCTCTCTTTTTTAATATTCTCTTTTCCCCATCATCAATTCGCCACTAGCAGCTCTCCAAGCACGGCCGTGGCAAAACTACCGCGCGGCAGGACAAACGAAAGCCTAACGGCACCCGCCTCCCAAGCAAGCTGTGGTTCGAGCAGCCGCATACGCAGTGCGCGGCGCGCTTGCTTTATCCCGCTGCGTTCTAGGCCACTACAAAGCGCGGAATATTGTTGCAATAACTGTGCTTCGTAGCTAGCAGCGTCACCCTGGCCAGCGCCGCCAACGCCCCAAAGCACGCCGGTGGGATGAACATCCAGCGCAGCCGCGCGGGCCATGAGCGTCGCATCAGTGGCGTCAATACTAAACACGCTTTGCGTGCCGTCCAGCATTAAGGTATCGCCCGCCAGAGGCTGCGACCATGTACCATCCGTAATGCGCGCACTGAGTAGTTCATTGAACAAAAAACTGCGTGCTGTGGAGAGCATCATACCTTGCCGGTCGTCACGTTTACGCCAACCTCGGTTAAGTAACGCTTCTGCGCGCTGAAGATTATGTCCTTTATGACCAAAACGCTGGGGTCCAAAATAGTTAGGCACACCATACTGACAAAGTGTCTCCCAGCGGCCGGTAAAATCTTCGCTTTCAGTGGCTTCACCGCTAAGGCGCAAGACAAACCGGTTAGTGCGATGCACACCGCGTTTAAGCTTACGCGGGTGGCGCGCTTGCTCAACGACAGCGATTCCTTGCGCGTTAAGCGAATGCGCGAGCGATGACGGCGCATCACGACCGGGCAAATGCACACTCAACCACTGGCGGGTCACGGCAATACGGTCTTTCATACCCGAGTAACCAATATCACGTGGAGTTACGTCACAAAGCGAGCCTAATATTCTTACCACATCCAACGTAGTTTGATTGCGTTTTTCCACTCGCAACCACAAGTGCTCGCCATGCGCCTCGGGCGTAAAATCAAGCTGTTCATCGACCCAAAAATCTTCCGGCTTCGCACGGTACTGACCCGGCTTGGGCGGACCGAATTGAGCGTCCAAACAGCGCTGCCACTCAGGCATATTAATCATTGAGCGCCTCTGCACGACCAAGCAATACGACTGCCTCAGCAGCAATGCCTTCACCGCGCCCGGTAAACCCCAGCCGCTCGGTGGTCGTGGCTTTTACGTTGACCTGACTTAGCGCAATGCCTAGATCAGCAGCAATGACGGCCCGCATTGCCTCGATATGAGGCGCCATTTTAGGTGCTTGCGCCAACAATGTGGCATCAAGGTTAACGACCCTATAGCCTTGTGCCTGAACAAGGCAAACCACATGACGCAACAGCTTACGGCTATCGGCCCCCGCCCATGCTGGGTCAGTATCGGGGAAATGGTGGCCAATATCGCCCAGTGCACAGGCCCCCAATAATGCATCGCTAACGGCGTGTAACAGCACATCGCCATCGGAGTGGGCCACAAAGCCGTGTTCAAATGGCAGCTTGATGCCACCGATCATTAAATGATCGCCGGGGCCGAAACGGTGCACATCAAATCCGTGGCCGATACGCATTATAAGCTCCTATTTATTTAGCTCTTTTAATCAACATCTGCTTATTACGCCTAGGCAGATGGATGAACAGCTTGCGCCGCCAGAATGGCTGCTGCCAGCGCTAAGTCGTCCGGGTGAGTAATTTTCAGATTATCGCGTCGTCCGCTCACTAGTAGTGGACTCTCGCCCAAGGCTTCAATGGCCGAGGCCTCATCAGTCACCACGGTCTGCCGCTGGCGGGCAGTTTCAAGGGCACGGCGCAGCAACGCATAGCGAAACCCCTGGGGCGTCAAGGCGTGCCATAGATGCTCCCGGGGCTCGGTTTTCATGCTCAAACCCTGGTCATCGGCGCGCTTCATGGTATCAGCGACCGGCATGGCCAGGAGCGCGCCGGCAGGATTTGTCGTGGCGGCCTGATAGAGCGCCAGCAGGTCGCCCTCGGTAATGCAGGGACGTGCTACATCGTGCACCATGACCACGTCGTCATCTGTGGCCGTCATGGCATGCAGCGCATTTAATACGCTGTCCATTCGCTCGCTACCGCCCGCCACACGCTGCCAATTTGTAAAGGGCACCCACTGCGGTGAAAACCAGCGGTCATCTGCATCTAAACAGAGCACCAAACGGGCGCTAGGAAAGGCGCCGTGTAGGCGGGCCAGCGTATGTGCCAGCACCGGCTGATCATCGGCCAAGGTTAAATATTGCTTGGGCTTATCGGCTCCCATTCGGCGCCCTTGACCCGCCGCAGGAACAATTAGCCAGGTTTGACTCACTGCGGCAGCTCCTGAGGCGTGACTAGCCCCGCGTTGATGCCGATCAGCTCATTTTCAATCGCCACGCCTGGCACCCAGAAGAACTGTTCGTCAGTACGCACCATGCCCATATCGCTACGGGCACGCTCTTCAATGGCATCTAAGCCGGTTTTTAAATCTGTCACCTCAGCTGCCAGTCGCGCATTGCGCTCGCGCATAGGCACATTGGCGGCCTCTTGCACCGCGACCCGCTGCTCTACGCGCTGCAAATCGCTCCAACCGCCGTTGCCTAACCACAACTCGTATTGAAGAAGCGCTAGCACTGCGAGCAATGTCATTACTAGCCATTTGCGCATCATTGCTCTCCTGTGGAACCTTGGTTGAAATTATTAAAAGCTGGACGTAATGAAAACTGGTTTACTGAAGACCGGAGTACTGAAAACCAGAGTACTGAAAGCTGAGTTAATTCAATACAGAACACTTATCGGCGCGCATTATGCCATTAAGGGATTACACCAGCGAGCCGCGCCTTATTTAAATGACCGATTAAATGACAGCTTAAATGGCAGCGCTTGATGGGCCGCCTCGCGGTAGGCGCTAATATGCTCGCCCTCCTCATGACAAAACTGGGCGACACCAGCGGCAAGACCGGGATGGCGAATATAGTGCAGCGAGCGCACTCGCTGAGGTGCAAATCCGCGTACCAGCTTGTGCTCGCCTTGGGTGCCTGGATCAAACAGCGTTAAGCCACGCTGCAGGCAGTATTCAATGCCTTGGTAATAACACGCCTCAAAGTGGAGGCAATCAGCCACGACTTCACTGCCCCAATAGCGCCCGTATAGCGTGCTAGTGCCACGAAAGTAGAGCGCTGCCGCTACCGGGCGACCCTCAACATAGGCTTGTACCAGCACTAGCGCTTCCGGCATCGTTTGGCGCAGGCGTTCGAAGAAGTCATGATTTAAATAAGGTGGGCGACCACGCTCATGATAGGTAATCGCATAACAACGATAAAAGTGCGCCATTGCAGCAGAAGTGATGGCATCGCCTTCCAGGCGAGATACGTTTAAACCTTGCTCGGCCACCAAGCGACGCTCACGTTTAATCATTTTGCGCCGCTTTGAGGTAAGGCTGGCCAGAAAGCCGTCAAAATCAACGAATCCTTGATCACGCCATTGAAATTGTACCCCTTCACGGCTGATAAGCTCGGGGCATTGGGCCTGCCAGGCGCTAACGTCCGCTTCATCGGCAAACAACAAATGCCAGCTTGAGAGGGCCTGGCTATCGCACTGTTCGTGCCATGCATCGGCCAGTAGTGCACGCACTGCCGTGGCATCCGCTTGCGCAGCGATCAGCGTTCGCGCGCCGGGCACTGGCGTGAATGGCACCGCACTAAGCGCTTTGGGGTAGTAGCGACCATCCGCCCGCTCTAAGGCTTCCGCCCAGCCCCAATCAAACACATACTCACCATAAGAGTGATGTTTACGGTACATCGGCAACGCCGCGACTAGCTGCCCCTCCTGCCATACACTCAGGTGACAAGGCTCCCAACCAGTGGTCACACTGACGGAACCACTGGCCTCCAGCGCATGTAAAAAAGCGTGGCGTAAAAAGGGCTGATCTTTATCGACGAGCGAATCCCACTGGCTTGCGGCTACTGCTTCAATGGTGGGTAGAATAGTGATCGACAGTGGGTGTAACGACATAGCACCTTCCTGAGAATGTTGGGCCAAAAGAATGTGCGGGGCTAATTTGTGGGCTTCAGGCAATTTTGCGGGGCTTGCGCAATAAACATAACCATTGCCACTTTACACTAACCAAAAGCAGTTGCGGCTCTTACCAGTACTGCTTATCACCCCGCCGATAGTGGCGTACAAGGAGAGGCCATGAAGCGCGATCTAAAGAGTGACTTCCAAGCGCAGCGTCAAGCTGCCGATCAAATGCCCTACCCGACGCTAACAATTCGACGTGACCGATTAGCCCGCTTAGCGCGTATGACCAAGCATCATCGGCTTGAGATTATCCGGGCAATCCAAACGGATTTTGGCCAGCGCAGTGACGTAGAAATATGTATGGCCGAAATCAGTGCGGTGCTGCACGCTATTCGCCACGCAAGACTCCATCTATGGCGCTGGATGCGCCCTCGGGCAGTCAGCATGCCGTGGCGACTACTGCCTGCACGTGCCCGAATTGCGCCTCAACCGCTGGGCGTTGTAGGCGTAATGTCACCTTGGAACTATCCCTGGAGCTTAGCGCTAATGCCAGTGGTCGACGCATTTGCAGCGGGTAATATAGTGATGCTCAAGCCCAGCGAACACTCGCAAGCTACCAGCGCCCTGCTTAAACGGCTGGTGCCGCAATACTTCACTCCCGAAGAATTCAAAGTGGTGGATGGCGATGTCGAGGTATCACGTCGCTTTAGCGAGTTGCCGTTCGATCACTTAGTGTTCACCGGCTCTACCGAGGTGGGTCGCCAGGTAGTGCAAGCGGCTGCGGCGAACTTGACGCCTACGACACTTGAACTGGGCGGCAAGTCGCCCGCGATCGTGGCAGGCGATGCGGATTTCGGCAAAGCAGCAGCAGATATTATTTTTGGCAAAGGCATGAACGGCGGGCAGACCAGCATTGCTCCAGACTACGTGCTGGTAGAGAGCCGCCATATCAGCGCCTTGATCAAGGCGCTAAGCGATGCCATTCAGCGTCAGCGACCCGATGATCGCGCGGCCACCCATGCAATTAACGCGGCTCGCCAACAGCGGCTAGATGGCATGTTAGCGGAAGCCCGCAACCACGGTTGTAGAATCATTGATCACGGCCCCCACGCACCCGCCCTGATTATCGACCCCCACCAGAGCTTGCAAGTGATGCGTGAAGAAATTTTTGGTCGCTACCTACCAGTCATCGGTGTTAGCGATATACCGGCCGCACTGAACTATGTGAATGCCCGGCCCCACCCATTAGTACTTTATGCCTTTACGCGCGATAAAGGCTTGCAGCAGCAGATGCTGCAAATGATTCGCTCAGGGGCGCTGGTTTTTAACGCCACGCTTCTCCATCACGCAGTACCGAACCTGCCCTTCGGCGGCGTCGGCGAGAGCGGCATGGGTGCCTACCATGGGCGCCCTGGCTTTGAGCGTTTTAGCCATTTACGCGGCGTGTTTTATCAATCTAAACGTTCACCTAGTCGTGTGCTTTACCCGCCTTACCGGCGCTGGTTAATGAAACTACTGGGTTTTGGTTAAAGATTAAGGGCGAATAACCGATATTTAATGACCTATTGGTAATCAAACCTTATGTTATATTTCATTAATTCTCTTCTTTGGAATGAAAATACAAGCCCCACACGGGTCAATCTTCGCTGGTGTATACCATTACTCAGCTGGCGCATAGCGTGGGCTGCGACGTAGTGGCAGAAGGCATCAAGAACTCCGCCCAAGCGGCGTATTTAAGCTCCATTGGCTGCGCGGCCGCTGCCTGCCGACGCATTTGTGGCACGGCACACCGAATGGAAGCCGCTTCTTTCGACTACTCACATGGAGGCCGTTAATGGCTCATGACTTACTTGACCGCTTACGCGAACGTTTAGAAGAACTCAACCGCTCGGAGCGTAAAGTCGCCAATGTAATTCTTGAAGACCCTACGGTCGCCACCAGCCTTAGCATTGCCAGCTTGGCTCAGGCGGCAAGCGTAAGTGAGCCTACGGTTAACCGTTTTTGCCGTAACTTTGGTGCTAAAGGCTATCCGGATTTCAAAATCAAACTCGCCCAGAGCTTAGCTGGCGGCACACCCTACGTCACCCGCGCCGTGGAGCCTGGCGACTCCGCCACTCAGTATACTCACAAAATTTTTGGCGCCACCATCGCCGCCCTTGATGAAGCTCAGCGTGAAATCGACATGGCCGCCATTGAGCGCATGGTCGACTACCTCACCCAGGCCAAGCAGATTCACATTTTTGGTTTGGGCGCATCCGGCGCGGTAGCCCAGGATGCCCAACATAAATTTTTCCGTTTTAATCTACCGGTGATGGCCTACATCGATGTACTAATGCAGCGCATGGTGGCCGCCGCCTGCCATACCGGGGACGTAGTGGTGATTATCTCCTACACCGGTCGCACGCGAGAGCTGGTGGATATCGCCCGTCTCGCACGGGATGCAGGCGCCGTGGTACTCGGCATTACGGCACCCAACTCCCCCCTAGCGAACGAATGTACCGCTACTCTCGATGTCGCCACCCCCGAGGACACCGATCACTATATGCCGATGACCTCCCGGGTGATTCAATTAACGCTAATCGATGCGCTAGCCACGGGCGTGACCTTGAGACGCGGTGAGGACTTTCTCCCTCACCTAAAGAAAATCAAAGACAGCCTGCGTGACACTCGTTTTCCGGTGGAAAAACCCGGCAAGTAAGCGGTAAAGCCTGAAGCGTTAGCTGACGGCGGTAGTGACGGTAATCTCCACTTTCAGCTCATCAGAGGGCATCGGTGCACAGACACAGGTACGTGCCGGCGCATAGCCTTCCGGTACCCAGGCATCCCACACCTCGTTCATCGCAGCAACATCGCTGCCATCTTTAAGATAGATGGTGGCGCTCAGCAATTGCTCACGGCTTGAACCAATCTCTGTTAACAACGCATCTACCCGTGCCAGCATGCTTTCGGTCTGGGCCGTAATATCACCATTGCGGGCCTCGGGGCCAGCCACTTGGCCACACAGATAGGCAACGCCCTGGTGAATCACCGCACGGCTCATGCGGGCTTTTGTATCGTGTCGCTGAATAGTCACAGTCTGAACTCCTAACAGGTTGAAAAAAGTCAGTCTAAACCGCTTGGCTCACCCCAGCCCATGGCTTCTTTATCAGAGCCGATCTGTGGGCACCGGGCGATGCTCAAAGACCCGCCGCAGCACAAAGCTGGTGTGCGCACCCGTCACCCCTTCAATGCGGTTAATCACGTGGAGTAGCAGGTGCTGATAGTCGTCCATATCGCGCACCAAAATCTTGAGCTGAAAATCCGCCGCTTGGCCGGTAATAATCAAGCACTCGATAACGTTGGGTATCTCACGAATATGGCGCTCAAAATTATCGAAGCGTTCCGGCGTATGTTGGTCCATGGAAATATGTAGCAGTGCCATTAGCTGATAGCCCAGTTGGCGGGCGTCCACCTCAGCGCGATAATGCACTATTAAGCCGTGCTCCTCCAAAGCACGTACTCTGCGTAAACAGGGCGAAGGCGAAAGCCCGATTCGATCGGCCAACTCTTGGTTACTGATCCTCCCCTCCTGCTGCACTATATCCAAAATGTGACGATCAAAACGGTCCAGCACCAGTGGTGATACCGGCATAACGAGCAGCTCCTGCCAAAAAAATAACCATTAAAGAAATTAACTGCCAATTATTGCGCCACTAACCCTATTTTCGCAAGAACCTAGCGCAGCAAACGCCTTACACTAGTGGAACTGCCAAAAGCAGCGAATTATCAATACGGCCGCCACAAGCAGCCGATATCCATAACGTCACTATGTTCTGGAAGCCCCTATTTTCAAGAAGTCCTCTACTTTAGGAACACCGCTATGCCTGCTTTCGATCATCGCAAATATCGCCTTGCGCCCCGTGTCCCCGCTTTTAATCGCCAATGGCCGGATCGTGATCTTGATCGCGCCCCGATCTGGGTGAGCGAAGACCTACGCGACGGCAACCAGGCGTTACTAGAGCCGATGACCGTTGAGCAAAAACAGCGCTTCTGGCATCAGATCGTAAAAGTGGGCATTAAAGAAGTGATGGTCGGATTTCCCTCGGCCAGCCAACCCGACTACGACTTCGTGCGCTGGTTGATCGAAGAGGACCAAATTCCCGAAGACGTCACGATTGCCGTACTGGTGCAGTGCCGTGAACACCTGATTGAGAAGACCTTTGCCTCGTTGGTGGGTGCCAAGCGCGCCATTGTTCACCTGTATAACTCCACCTCTACCATTCAGCGCGAGCGAGTGTTTGAGATGGATCGTGCTGGCATTATTGATATTGCGGTACAGGGGGCGACCTGGGTCAAGACCTACGCCGACCAATACCCCGAGATCGAATGGTGTTTCGAGTACACCCCGGAAAGTTTTTCCAGCACTGAGATAGATTTTTCGCTGGAGATCTGTGAAGCGGTGATGGATGTGTGGCAGCCAACGCCGGACAACAGATGCATCCTCAACCTGCCGACCACAGTAGAAGTGGCTGGGCCGCACCATCACGCCGACCAGATTGAGTACTTCTGCCAGCATATCAGCCGCCGCGACAGTGTGATTATCTCGGTACATACGCACAACGATCGTGGTGGTGCGGTGGCTTCTGCTGAACTCGCCCTGCTGGCCGGTGCCGAGCGGGTAGAAGGCACCCTGCTGGGCAATGGCGAGCGCACGGGCAACATGGATATCGTCACATTGGCGATGAATCTCTACAGCCAAGGCATCGACCCCGAGCTTGATCTGTCCAACCCCGATGAAATTATTCAGGTGGTTAATGAGTGCACCGGTATTGCTATGCATCCGCGCCACCCCTGGGTAGGCGAGATGGTCTACACCGCCTTCTCAGGCAGTCACCAGGATGCAATTCGCAAATCGCTCAAGCATCAAAAGACCGACGAGCCGTGGCAAGTAGCTTATTTGCCCATTGACCCCCACGATATCGGGCGTGACTATCAGGCGGTGATTCGCGTCAATAGCCAGTCTGGCAAAGGCGGCATGGCTTTCCTGCTTGAGCGCGATTACGGCATTAATCTACCGCGCTGGATGATGCTGGCCTTGGCGCCTTACGTGCAGCAAGAGAGCGAAAAGCGCGCCAGTGAGCTTTCAAGCGAAATGATTCGCCAGGTAATGTTCGATAATTTCACCCAGGAAGCGCCCTTATCGCTGATCGATTACCGGCTCTCCAAAGGAAAGCAGGAAGGCATTGAAGTCACCCTACAACAGGGTGACGAAACGCTGCGCCTTTCTGGCAAGGGCAACGGCGCGATGTCTGCGTTTACCGATGCGTGGCAACGCCACTCAGGCAGCAGTGTAGGAATTATCGATTACAGCGAGCATTCGCTGGGTGCCAGCAGTGAAGCAAATGCCATCGCCTTCGTTCAGCTCAATATCGATGGCCAGCGGCTCTGCGCGGTTGCTGAAGACAGCGACACGGTAAGCGCGTCGCTGAAAGCATTAATTGCTGGTATCAATCTCACAGCTTATTCGACCCCAAAGGTATCGCGTTCTCAAGAGGCCGAGCTAACGCTTTAACCGACGCTAATATGCAACGCCTGCGAGGCGGCGTAGCCCTACTTAGCGAGGGATTAATCTACGTCGCCAGTTAGCCTACAATCGTTACCCTACTAATTTGTTTGATCGCGTAAGGGACTATTCGATGGGCTACCGCACCCTGCTGCGCGATCACCGCAGCGTACTCAGTATCGCTTTTTTGGCAATGTTTAGCTCAAGCCTAGGACAGAGTTATTTCATTGGCCTCTTTCAAGCCCCCCTTTCAGACCACCTGGGGCTTAGTGTCGGCCAGTTTGGCACCGCTTATGCTGTGGTTACTCTGATAGCGGGATTCTGCATGCTGCGCTTTGGGCCATCTGTTGATTGGATAAACCCACGGCGTTTCGCAGCAATCATATTGTCGCTGCTATTAACCGGCGTTGTGCTGCTTACCTTATCGCCCTGGTGGTGGCTGGGGATCGTCGGCCTTGGCATAGTGCGGCTATGCGGCCAGGGTATGTTGACCCACTTGGGCAATACGCTCGCCGCTCGTGAGTTTTCCACCATGCGCGGCCGTGCCATTGGGCTGGCTAATCTAGGCATTCCACTAGGCGAAGCGCTGCTCCCTCCGTTAGTGGCGGCGGCGCTTATCTGGAGCAGTTGGCAAACTTTTTGGTGGCTGCTGTGCGGCACTATTGCACTTCCCTGGCTGTGGCTGTTAATGAAAGCCCCCTGGCCCAGTGCACCGGGCGTTAAACCAACCAAACAAACACCCCACGGCCCTCGCCCCTTTCGTGATAAACGCTTTTGGTTGTTGCTGCCTCTGTTAATGTCCTTGCCTATCACCATGACGGGTCTGTTTATTTATCAAGCGCAGCTAACCGAAGCACTCGACAGCTCGCTGGCTGTTTATGCACTGGCGCTGACCGGCATGGGGATCGCCAAGCTGCCGGGCGCGTTACTAGGCGGCCGTTGGGTCGATAAATGGGGGCCCGCGAAGCTAGCGCGCCTTTACTTGCTGCCCTACGCCTTCGCTATGGTGATGGCGTTAACCTTCGGCGGCAATATCAGCATTTGGGGGTTAATGGTCGGTGGCGGGTTGGCCATGGGCGCCCAGGAACTTATTGCCTCTGGCCTGTTGATCAAACTATGGGGGGCTGAGCATCTTGGCAAGGTACGCTCAGCACTTAGCGCCTCCATGGTGTTCTCCACCGGCATTGCGCCTGCGGTACTGGGGTTAGCCCTTGGCGCAGGAGCGCCCTTTTATACGCTTTTATTTGGCATGTTGGTGTTTATCATTGCCGGTTGGCTATTGGCCCAGCGCGTGCTGCGTGAAGCCGCCAACAGCACGGCCGAGCAGTAAATAGCAAGCAACGAAAATGAGCGCTCAGGGAGGCTCAGCGCAAAATCAATACCGGCAACTGGGCTTTACGTAGCATTGCCGTGGTAGTGCTGCCAACCAATAGGTGACGAATGCGGGAGTGGCCATAGGCGCCCATTACCAGCATATCAATACTATGCTCCTGCTTATAGGTTCGCAGCGTCTCTTCCACTTCGCCCGCGCGAGTAGCCCCTTCGGCGGTGTGCCCGGCTTCGCGTAAGGTTTCCAGTGCCCAGTTTAACTGAGAGCGGTTTTCAGCCGTTTCCGCGCCCACAATCACCACGTGGCAGGTGGCGCCCTCAAACAGAGGACTTTTGGCCAGCATTTCCACACCTTTACGCGCAGTGTTGCTGCCATCGAACGCCATCATCACGTTGTGCGGCGCCGTAAACTGTTTAGGCACCATAAGAATCGGCCGACGCATTTCCCGTACCACACGCTCAAGGTTGGCCCCCAAATGCCCGCTTGCCTGATGCGCCTTCTCCCCACGCTTGCCCACTACCAGCAAGCGCACTTCTTTTTCATTCTCGACCAGTGTTTCCACCAGGGTGCCGTTGCGCTGTAAGCATTGTGGGTCAGCAATGCCAGCATTAATCGCCCGCTCTTTAGCGGCGTTTAGCAGCAGGCGGCCTCGCTCACGGGAAATTTTTGCGTGCTGCTCTTCAATGTCAGAGAGTTTTTCCAATAGGTGCTCCCGAGTACCTAATCCTAAATTTCCGGTTAAGTCGGGCTCGGCGAGCTGAGCATGGTTATCCACGGTATGAATAAAGCTGAGTGGAGCATTTAACGCTTTAGCAGCCCAGGCCGCATAATCACAAACGCCTTCTGAAAACTGAGAGCTATCGATAGCGGCCAACACGCGATCTGACATGAGTTACCTCTCCTTGAGCGGGTGCATTATTGTTATATTCTCCTCCTTTTCTACACGAACTCATTGACACGTGACACCCAAAAACGTACTTGATCCAACTTCTATTCTTCGCATGACTGCATGCTACACTTAGCGGCCTATTGAAATGGGCGCCTGGGGTAACGGTATGGAGTATGGCCTAATAAACGTACTGTTAGTCGCAATAGGCGGCGCGATAGGCGGCATGGGACGGTTTGCGGTATCAAATTTACTCGCCCGCTATTTAGGCAGGGCCTTTCCCTGGGGAACCCTGGCGGTTAACGCCAGCGGCGCCTTTCTCACCGGCTGGCTACTGGGCAGCCTAGGCATAGCCAGCGCTCCTTCCTCTTTATGGCTGTTTACAGTGACTGGTTTGCTGGGCGGCTACACCACCGTTTCCTCTTTTAGCTTACAAACTATAGAACTATGGCAGGAAGGCCAAACGTTGCGCGCCAGCATTAATATTGGCATCACATTGCTTCTGGGACTCGCCATGGTGACGCTTGGTTGGCTATTGTCAGGAACGATGCTGTCAGGGGCGAGCTTATGAGTGCCTGGAAAGCGTACCTTGCGGTGGGTATCGGTAGCGGTGTGGGCAGCGTTCTACGTTACGGCGTTTCGCTATTATCCCAGGCGACATTAGGGGGGTATTTTCCTTGGGGAACCCTCATCGTCAATGTACTGGGTTCTTGTTTAATCGGCTGGTTGGCTGCCACCCTCTCGCGCTTCCCTCACAGCCCGCTTGCGCGTCTGCAACCGCTACTGGTTGCCGGATTTTGCGGCGGGTTTACCACTTTTTCGCTGTTCAGCTTAGAAACGTTGTATCTGTTCCAACTGGGCCACGTGGGGCTGGCGCTAACCTATATACTGGTCAGCCTACCCCTGTGGTTAATGGCTGCCGTGATAGGTGAGCGGCTGGCGCTGGCTCGTTAGCCGGTACCAAACGGCCTCATTCATTACTCCACCCAGCTTACAGGTTATTCAGCATGCGCGATCAGATGGAAAAGTATCAGTCTTGGCTCTACCTGATATTCATTGGCTTGGGGTTAGCCTTAGGCACTGGCGCGCCGGAATTTGCTGAGCTGCTGGAACAGGCAGTATGGTCTTTATTAGCATTGCTGCTTTACGCCACCTTCACCCAGATTCCTCTGCTGCGTATTGCGACAAGCATTAAAGATAAGCGCTTCATGACAGCGCTGATGGTGGGTAACTTTATTGCTATTCCGACCTTTTTAGCGCTTTTCGTTGTGTGGTTACCGCTATCTCCCGCCGTACTGGCAGGCGTTCTGCTAGTACTGTTGGTGCCCTGTACCGATTGGTTTATCACCTTCACGCACTTAGGCAAAGGCGATAGTGCCAGGGCCGTTGCTGCCACACCCTTATTGTTGCTGGTGCAAATGGTCGCACTACCCGTTTATCTGTGGCTGTTTTTAGGCAGTGAGTGGTTTCAGCTAACATTTTCTAAAGAACTGCTGAGTGCGTTTACGGGCCTTATTCTTACGCCATTAGCGCTCGCCTGGCTGACCGAGCACCTTGCCCAACGCCACCGTGTGCTTAAACGCAACGTTACCTATCTGGGGCTACTGCCAGTGCCGCTATTGGCGTTAGTGGTGTTTATAATTGCCGCCTCTCAGGTCAACGCAGTATTTGGACTTAGCGAAGTACTGGCTCAGGTCGTTTTCATTTTTATCGGCTTTTTAATCTTCGCTGCGCTGCTGGGCAAAGGGCTGGGCAAGCTGTTTGCATTACCCACCACTAGCGCGAGAACCCTGGCCTTTAGCTTCAGCACACGCAACTCCTTTGTCATGTTGCCTATCGCGCTGACGCTACCCAGTGCATGGCAGCCTGCGGTGATGGTCATTGTATTCCAATCGCTGGTAGAGCTATTTGGCATGGTGGCTTTCTTACGCTGGGTGCCTAACAAGCTATTGCCAGAGCGAGCTGGCTAACTAACGCGGGAATACCCCCCAAGCACACCTTGCTTGCTCATCACGAACTGCCAGAGATGGATTTCCCTGGCCCGAAAGGCACCGGCGCAGCATAATAAGTAGTAGCGCCACATGCGATAAAACTCTTCACCATACTGGGCTTTAAACGTTGGCCAGTGAGCCTCAAAATTTTGATGCCAAGCCATTAGAGTACGGTCGTAATCAGCCCCAAAATTATGCACATCTTCCACAACAAAAAGCGCTTCAGCAGCGTCAGTGACTTTTCCTAGTGTAGGCAGTTCACCATTGGGAAAAATGTACTTATCAATCCACGGATCGGTGACCGTATTACTCAAATTTTTGCCAATGGTATGTAACAAAAAAAGCCCGTCATCTTTTAAGCAGCGGTTTGCAACGGTCATGAACTCGCGATAGTTTTTATGCCCCACATGCTCAAACATGCCGATACTGACAATGCGATCAAATCGCTCATTTTCATGTCGGTAATCCTGCAAACGGAACTCAACTGGCAAGCCTTTCTTGATCAGCCGCTGACCGAACTCTGCTTGCTCTTTTGAGATAGTAAGGCCTACGCATTCAACACCGTAATGCTCGGCGGCATAGGCCATAAAGCTACCCCAGCCACAGCCGATATCCAGCACCCGCATGCCGGGTTTTAGCTCAAGCTTACGACAAATCAAATCAAGCTTGGCTTCCTGGGCTTCGTCGAGGGTCTTGGCGTCTTTCCAGTAGCCGCAGGTATACGTCATGCGCTGATCAAGCATAGCGGCGTAGAAATCGTTACCAAGATCGTAATGCTTTTCGCCCACTTCCCATGCACGCTTAACTGTTTGACGGTTCAGCAGGCGTGAACGTAGCGAGTGATACATTAGCTGGGTAGGCTTAATACGCTGCCCGAGCTGGGCACGCATTAATCGGTAAAAAAGCTCGTCAAGCCGCTCAGCATCCCAATCCCCTTTCATATAACTTTCGCCAAGCCCAAGATTACCTCGCGAAAGGGCGCTATCGATAACGCCGGGTGCTTTTAGCTGTATGTCCCAAGGGCGACGACCATCCAGCTGAATATCGGCTTGGGCCAGCAACTCGACGACAAAACGGTGGGAAGGAGAGGCTTCATCGAACCCAATAGGGACAGTTCTCTCTAGGATAGGCATATTCAAGGCAGGCTCCCCGCATTTTCCCAGTGTAGTGATTGGAAATAACCTGACTATCAGCATAGAAGCGCATTGCAATATTAGCTTAGTTAAATAAGCTAACTTAACGCTGATTAAATACAAAAAAGCCGACACACTCAAGAAATGAGGGCCGGCTGCGGGGAAATAAGCAATGCGAGCTAAACGGTTATGCGCTACTGCTTAGTGAGCCTTAGCGCAGAATTAATACCGGTATGCGGCTACCACGTAGCATGGCCGTTGTGGTGCTACCTACTAGCAGATGACGAATACGGGAATGCCCATAGGCGCCCATCACCAGCAGGTCAATGCTGTACTCTTTTTCATAACCTTGTAGAGCCTCGTCCACCTCGCCAGCACGAATAGCGCCTTCTGCTTGGTGGCCCGCTTCGCGCAACGTACTTAAGGCCCATTCAAGCTCGGAGCGGCGTTCCGCCGTTTCCGCACCCACGATCAGCACATGGCACTCGGTGCCTGCGAAGAGCGGTGAACGGGCCAGCATTTCCACACCTTTACGGGCGGTTTTACTGCCATCAAAAGCCATTAATATTTTTTCAGGACGCTTAAAGGTTTTCGGCACCATCAGGATCGGGCGGTGCATTTCACGCACCACCCGCTCAAGGTTAGAGCCAAGATGGCCGCTCGCCTGGTGGGCGGTTTCACCGCGCTTACCCACCACCAGCAAGCGTACGTCTTTTTCAAGCTCTACTAACGTTTCAACCAGGGTACCGTTGCGCTGGCGAGTGATGGGATCGCTGACCCCATCTTCTATCGCCCGTGCTTTGGCAGCTTCCAACATTAGCTTGCCCTGCTCGCGATTTACCTTCGCGCGTTGCTCATCAAGCTCAGAAAGCTCTTTCATCAGCCTTTCGCGGGCACCGAAGTGCAGATTGCCGGAAAGATTCTGCTCTTCAGGGGCGTCGGAATGATTGTCGACCACATGCACAAAGGTTAACGGTGCATCCATGGCCAAGCTTGCCCAGGCGGCATAATCGCAGACGCCTTCGGAAAACTGGGAGCCGTCAATAGCGGCTAATACCTGATCTGTCATGTTGTGCTCCTTGCCTTTGTTAGTGGCCGCCCATCAACTTTTCAACCGCTTCGGGGTCGTCATGAACCGCATAGCGATCCACCACCGTCGCGCTGGCTTCGCTCAAGCCCACCATTTCTACCTCGGTCCCTTCACGGCGGAACTTGATGACGATCCGATCCAACGCCTGAACGGCCGTCACATCCCAAAAGTGAGCACGGGAAAGATCAATGGTCACTTTCTCGATACTTTCTTTGAGATCGAACGCAGCGGTAAAGCGTTCGGAAGAAGCGAAGAATACCTGGCCTACCACCTGATATTCACGCTCCTTGCCCGCTTCGATCTCTTTTGAACCAACATAAAGAATGTTGCCCACCTTGTTGGCGAAGAACAGCGCCGCCAGCAGCACACCGACAAATACGCCGATAGCCAAGTTGTGTGTGCTAACCGTTACCGCCACAGTAGCCAGCATGACGATATTGGTGCTTAACGGGTGTTTTTTCAGGTCACGAATCGACTCCCAACTGAACGTTCCAATCGATACCATGATCATTACGGCGACCAATGCCGCCATGGGAATCTGGGATACCCAGTCTGACAGAAAGACCACCATCAGCAGCAGCACCACACCGGCAATCAGTGAAGAGAGCCGCGTACGACCACCGGATTTTATGTTGATTACCGATTGACCGATCATGGCACAGCCAGCCATGCCACCTAGTAGGCCAGAGCCAATATTGGCAATACCCTGCCCCTTGCACTCGCGGTTTTTATTACTCGGTGTATCGGTCAGGTCATCCACAATGGTGGCAGTCATCATCGACTCGAGTAGCCCCACCACGGTCAACATTAACGCGTAGGGTAAAATGATCCATAGCGTTTCCAGGTTCAGCGGCACGCTGGGCCACAGGAAAACAGGCAGCGTATCGGGCAGTTCACCCATGTCGCCGACACTGCGGATATCCATCCCACTGATCATATAGACCGCGGTAAGCACCACAATGCAGACCAGCGGTGAAGGAATTGATTTGCCGATGACGGGTAAATAGGGAAATAGATAGATAATACCCAAGCCCGCCAACGTCATGGCGTAAACATGCCAAGTCACGTCGGTCAATTCCGGCAGTTGCGCCATGAAGATCAAAATCGCCAGCGCGTTAACGAACCCGGTGACCACCGAGCGCGAGACAAAGCGCATCAGATCGGCAAGCTTTAGATAGCCAGCCACAATCTGCAGCACACCGGTAAGCAGCGTTGCCGCCAGCAGGTATTCAAGGCCATGTTCGCGCACCAGCGTCACCATCAGCAGCGCCATGGCGCCGGTTGCCGCTGAGATCATGCCAGGACGACCACCGGTGAAGGCAATAATCACCGCAATACAGAAGGAGGCGTAAAGGCCAACTTTGGGATCTACGCCGGCAATAATTGAAAAGGCAATCGCCTCGGGAATGAGAGCGAGGGCAACAACGATTCCCGAGAGCGTGTCGCCTTTGATGTTAGAAAACCACTCTTGCTTGCTATAGAGAGACATTCAGTGAGTCCATGGATGAAGGTTAAAATTTTACAAACTCTCGACGCAACACAGTGGTACACGCAAAACGCGCGCTATGAGAGCGATAAGCCAGTGCTTGAGCAATCGAGGGGTCGGCCCGCCAATCGGCGGAAGAATGGCAATAGCATGCCGTAACGCCATGACAACGCAATTAACGTGTCTAGACGTATCGCTTGAAGAGGGGGAAACCTAGGGCGGAGTCATCAGCCCTGAAGTGGGTAGTGCTTGTGTTGAATTTGAAAGGGTCATTACCGTTATGCCTTGCTGTCAAAAGTACGCAACGTTAAATCGCGTTGTAATAAGCCGCCGTATTCTAGCAGCAATTATTGCTGACTGCACCCGTCCTACACCCTTTGCAGGGTGCCCTCTAGGTTCAATTTAACGTACCATTGCGCCACTAAACGAGACATTGATTCCCAACCTTTCACGTTGAAGCGGCACTATTTTTTTATCTAGAAGATAAGTGTCGAATAAGCCTTAAGCTAAAAGAGGAGCAGCACATGAGCCAATCTATTGCAGTCATCAAGGGCGACGGCATCGGCCCCGAAATTATGGATGCCACGCTGCGTGTCCTTGACGCGTTAGATTGTGGCTTAACGTACCAGCATATTGACGCGGGTTTAGGTGCCCTTGAAAAGCATGGCACGCTGATTCCCCAGGAATCGCTGGATGCCATTGAAAAATACGGCATTGCGCTTAAAGGCCCCCTCACAACGCCGATTGGCAAGGGCTTCTCCTCAATTAACGTACAGCTGCGCCGCCACTTTGATCTTTACGCTAACGTGCGCCCCGCTATTAGCTTCCCCGGCACTAAATCGCGCTACGACGACATCGATATGATCACCGTGCGCGAAAACACCGAAGGCGCCTATCTTTCCGACGGTCAGGAGATGATTGACGACGGCAATACCGGCATTTCAGTCATCAAAGTCACCCGCAAAGGGTCCGAGCGTATTGTGCGCTATGCCTTTGAGTTGGCTAAAAACAATGGCCGCAAAAAGGTCACCGCAGTACACAAAGCCAACATTATTAAAACCAGCTCTGGCTTGTTCTTGGACGTGGCCCGTGAAATAGCCAAAGAGTACCCTGAGATCGAGTTCCAGGAGATGATTGTCGATAACGCCTGTATGCAGCTGGTGATGAACCCACACCAGTTTGATGTCGTGGTCACTACCAACCTGTTTGGCGATATTCTCTCTGACCTATGCGCCGGGTTAGTCGGCGGCTTGGGCCTGGCCCCTGGGGCGAACATCGGCGAAAAAGCGGCGATCTTCGAAGCTGTCCACGGTTCAGCACCGGATATCGAAGGTAAAAACATCGCCAACCCTTGTGCCCTACTGCTGGCCGCTGCGCAAATGCTCGATCACTTGGGCATGAACGAAAAAGGCGACGCAATCCGCCAGGGTATTCGTACCGTGCTGGAAACCCGCCGCGACATGGTCACCCCCGATATGGGCGGAACCGGCAGCACCGATTCCTTTGCCCAGGCGTTAGTGGAGTATGTGCAAGGATAACCAAGGATAACGGCGCTCGCGCTTAACTACGCTCCAATGTCGTTAAAGCGGTAACGCAATAAGTGCAATGCATTGAGGGTGACCAGCACGGTCGCCCCAGTGTCGGCCATCACGGCGACCCACATTCCCGTAATTCCCATCGCTGTAGAGACCAAAAATAGCGCCTTAAAGCCAAGCGCCAACGCCACGTTGGTTTTAACGTTGCGCATGGTCGCCCGAGAGAGCGCGATCATTTCGGCAATCCCGCTTACCCGGTTCTTAAGCAGCGCGGCGTCGGCGGTTTCAAGTGCCACATCGGTGCCACTGCCCATCGCGATGCCCACTTCTGCCGCTGCGAGCGCTGGTGCATCATTAATGCCATCGCCTACCTTGCCTATTGGGCCAAGCCCTTGTGCTTGCCATTGGCGCACGCGCTGAGCTTTATCTTCGGGCATCAACTCGCCTTCTGCTTCAATGCCCAGTCGCTCAGCGATGACAGCTACACTGCGGGCATTGTCCCCACTGAGCATGATGGCTTGCACGCCCAAGCGCTCTAACGCTTGGAGGCCCTTGCGAGCATCTTCACGCGGCTCGTCCCGTAATGCGATGAGCCCTAAGGGGCGCTCGCCCTCAATCTCTATTTCTATCAATACGGCTAAACTTTTGCCCTGCGCTTCCAGCGCGGCAATGCGTGTTTCTACCTCATCGGAGCGCGGGGAGAAGCGCTGCAAGTAGCGTGGGCTCACCAGGATCAACTCACGCCCTTCCACCTGCCCGGCAACGCCCTGCCCTGCTAATGCTCGAGCACCTTGCACTGCCGGAATCTTTTCCCCCATCTGTTTGCGGGCATAGTCACTAATAATAGCGATGGCGAGCGGATGACTTGCCCCCTTTTCGAGAGCAGCGGCGAGTCGCAATACCTCGACGGCACTACCGTCAGCGGCAAGACTCTCCACATCAGTGACCGCGGGCGTGCCCGCCGTCAGCGTACCGGTTTTATCCAAGGCGACTCGTTCGAGCTTACCTAATTGCTCTAATACCGCACCGCCTTTCATTAATAAACCGTGCCGAGCACCTACCGATAACCCGGCAGCAACCGCTGCGGGGGTCGAGATTACCAGCGCACAGGGGCAAGCAATCAGCAGTAGCGCCAACGCGCGGTAGATGGATTCTGACCACAGCATCGTCGACACCAGCGGCGGTACGACAGCGACCAACAGCGCCACCCCAACCACCGCAGGCATATAGTAAAATGCAAAGCGGTCAATAAAGCGCGCGACCGGTGCTTTCGCCGCCTGAGCTTCTTCCACCAGTTTAATCACGCGGGCAATGGTGTTGTTTTCAGCGCTGCGGGTCACCTCGACCTCAAGCACACCATCTAGATTCACGGTACCGGCAAACACCGGCTCGCCCTCTTCCTTCTCCCGTGGCACCGATTCACCATTAACTGGGGATTCATCGATTGAAGAGTGTCCGGCAATAATGTTGCCATCACAGGGCAATCGGTCGCCGGGACGCACCTGTACCCGCTGGCCGGGCACAAGCGAAGCGGCGGCAACTTCGCGGGGTTCGCCCTGTTCCAGCAACCGTGCGGTAGAGGGTGTGAGTTGAGAAAGCGCTGAGATACTGCGACGCGCCTGAGCAGCGGCGACACCTTCGAGCATCTCGCCCACCGCAAATAGAAACACCACCACGGCCGCTTCGGCGGCTGCATTAATGGCAAGCGCCCCCAGAGCGGCAATACTCATCAACATTTCAATGGTGAAAGGATTGCCCATCTTAAGCGCCTGCCCAGCACGCTGAACAATAGGCACAAGGCCAACTACCGTCGCGGCGACAAATGGCCAAGTGCCCAGGCTAGGCCAAGCAAATTTAAGTACCCAGGCCAGTGCCAGCAGTGCACCACTGACAAGCACTAAACGCCCTTTAGGCGTACGCCACCATGGGGCAGATTCCTTCGCGCCAGGCGTGGCCGCCGACTCATCAATTACCTGATAGCCCAACGCAGTGATGGTCGACTCAATTTCAGCACGCTGAAGTGTTTTCCCAGGCGGTGCGGTTAACCGCACGGAGCCTGTGACGGAACTCGCGGAAACGTGCTCAACATGATTTAAGCGCGTTAGTGCGGATTCCACTTTACGTTCGCAGCCCCCGCAGTCCATGCCCTGCACGCGCAGGGTCGTCGGCGCAGCCGTTGTGGATGTTGTGTTACTCATCGCATAGAACTCCAAGTTCGTCTATCTTAGCGACAGCGTAATACCTATAGCGACTAGAGGTTCAAGCGATGAAAGATCACCCCCCACAGGCCACTAACACTGAGCGCTACATTGGCATTGGCGAACTGGCACGCGATTCAGGCTGCAAACCAGAAACGGTGCGCTATTACGAACGCATTGGCCTGCTGCCTGCAGCGCCCCGCAATGAAGGCAACCAAAGGCGCTATACGGCGTCGGCTATCCGTCGCTTGACGTTTATACGCCATGCGCGAGATTTTGGTTTTTCAGTTGAGGCGGTACGGGAGCTTTTACAAATGGCGGATTACCCCGCCATGCCCTGCGGTGAGGTAGACGCATTGGCAAAGCATCATCTTGCTGAAGTTGAGGCAAGACTCGCGCGGCTCACCGCGGTGCGCGATGAGCTTCAGCGAATGATTAACCAGTGTGCCGGTGGCAATATTGGCCATTGCCATATTATTGATGTGCTCAGCGATCATAGCCTTTGCCACCAGGCAGGCCCTCACGGCGGCGCGGATGTATTGCGCTAACGCTTGCTTAGCCCAGCCACACATCCAGGAAGAGCATAATTACCAATCCCATCGCCAGACCGAAGGTGGCTTTTTTCTGATGCCCACAGCGGTGGGTTTCGGGAATGATTTCGTGGCTGATCACATAGAGCATGGCGCCGGCAGCAAATGCCATCCCCCATGGCAGCAATACCTGGGAGACACTGACAATACTAGCGCCAAACAGGCCTCCGATAGGCTCGATTAGTCCGGTTAAGGCGGCAATCGACCAGGAACGCCACTTTGAATAACCCTCCCCCATTAAGGCAACCGCGACGGCCAGCCCTTCCGGAATATTCTGGAGACCGATACCGATCGCCAGTGGCATACCGCCCTCTAATCCATTGGCACCAAAGCCAACACCAACTGCCATGCCTTCCGGCAGGTTATGAATAGCAATGGCAAACACAAACAGCCAGACACGACGCAGTGAGGCGGCTTCCGGCCCCTCGCGGCCCTGTGTGAAATGCTCATGGGGAAGATATTCATTAAGCAGCGCAATCGCCCCCATGCCCAACAAAATAGCCGCGCAGACAATCGCAGCGGGTACCGGGCCACCCGCATAATAAATTTCCGCGGCATCAAGCGCTGGAATAATCAGCGAGAAGAACGATGCCGCCAGCATAACACCTGCAGCAAAACCCAGCGCTAGATCGCGAAACCCTCGGCTGGGTGCTTTACCAAGCAGCACTGGCAGTGCGCCCACAGCGGTAAGTAACCCGGCAGTTAAGCTGCCCAAAAAACCTAATAACAACGTATTTTCCATGGACAGCATAAACTCGGTTAGCATTTGAAAAGCATAGAAAGAAAAAGACACAGCGTAGTCTAACGCGGTACCAACGCGTACTTTAACGCACTAATACCTAATGAATAAATAACGATAGCCTTCATGGGCATGAGCTAAGTCCGTGCGCCAAAGGCAATTATCCTAGGGATCAACCTGCCTCTTACCGCCACGCTAGAGGGTTTTGAAGCAGTCGTGACGGTTTGGCCCAGCAAAACGAAACTGACAATCCGAGTCGTGAAGCTTATCGTCTTAGACTACGTTGAGATGAGCTACTTCAACCACCAACGGTATGTCGAGACGATATTTCCTAACTGGGGTAACAGGATGCTCACATCTCTCAATGATATTTCTCTCACGGTCGCTTTCGCTCTATTCGGCTTTTGCGCCGTTGTCATCGGCATCATCGGCACCCGGCTAACGCGGATTGTCGACGACCTCGCCGACCGTACTGGTCTAGGCGAGGCCATTGCGGGGGCTGTCTTACTTGGGATGGCTACCTCACTATCAGGCATTGTGGTATCTGTCACCGCTGCCTGGACCGATAAGCCTGAACTCGCGATGAGTAATGCTCTGGGCGGCATTGCAGTGCAGACTCTATTTTTAACAATTGCCGATATGGCGCATCGACGTGCCAATTTAGAGCACGCGGCAGCCTCGTTGGGAAACATAATTCAGGCGGCTCTACTGTTATGTTTGCTTAGTTTGTTGATGGTAGGGCGTTTTGCTCCTGAGTGGACAATCTGGCACGTACACCCTATTACGCCACTGTTATTTCTTTCTTACTTATTTGGCTTACGGCTGGTTAGGAGTTCCCAGGAGCATCCTATGTGGAGCCCCGCTAAAACTCGTGAAACGCGTGAAGACCAGCCCGATGAGACACCAGGAAAGCTGACATTGATGCGGCTATGGCTCATATTTCTGGGCCTTGCTTTTACAATTGGCATAACCGGCTGGCTGCTTGAACGCAGCGCTACGGTTATCGCGGAAGAAACGGGGCTTAGCCAAGCTGCCGTCGGCGTTCTGATGACCTCGATAGCAACATCGCTGCCTGAGCTGGTAACGACCGTCGCGGCCGTGCGCCGGGGGGCATTAACGCTGGCGGTCGCCGGCATTATTGGCGGCAATGCGTTTGACACACTGTTTGCCGCCGCGTCAGATGTGGCTTATCGAGGCGGCTCTATTTATCACGCAACGCCCGATCATGTAATGTTGTGGGTTTCCATCTCAGTACTAATGACTGGGGTGCTGATGCTGGGATTATTACAGCGACAAGAACAAGGACCTGGCCGTATTGGCTTTGAAAGCATGGCAATAATCGGCCTATACCTAGCAGGAATAGCCATGCTAATGGTGAACTAACAGCTCGCAAGGCAGCGCAGCTGTATACGAAAGGAGCGTTAACCGTGATTGGAAGTACGTTAGCAGGGATGGTGGGGGTCTTACTCATTTTGCTGGTGGTTTACGACGCCATTCGTACCACGCTATCGGTGTCCAGCTCAGGCGGCCCACTCACCAACCGGTTGGTGAGTGGCTTATGGTTTGTTCTGTTGGGTATTCACCGTCGGCAAAAAAGCCATGCCATGCTGTCCTCTGTGGGCCCATGGATAACCGTGACATTACTGATGACATGGTTTCTTGTCGCTTGGCTGGGTTGGTTTTTGCTATTTTGTAGTGCACCACAGGCGGTGGTGGTGTCCACTAAAAAGGCCACCGCTAGCTTAGTTGAACGCGCCTACTATACGGGCTATACCCTCACGACGCTGGGCTATGGTGACTATGTCCCAGGCACTGATGGTTGGCGAATTCCCCCCGTCATTGCAGCTGCTAATGGTTTTTTTCTTTTTACCCTGTCTATCACTTATATTCTCAATATCATCACAAATGTTATTCAGAAACGCCAAACAGCCTTGTCTATCAACGCACTGGGCAGGGATCCAAGGCAAATAATCGCCGCTACTAACGATGATGGAAAATTTGTAACGTTAGTAAGCCAACTTCAGCCGTTACAACAATCAATTAGTACGTTGGGTCAGCAGCATTTAGCCTATCCAATCCTGCACTATTACCATAGTGAGACGAGCAGCAAAGCGCTTTCGCTAGCTATCGCAAGGCTTTATCAAGCTATCGCCCTTATCTACTTTGCCAGTCCAAAGCTAGATACCACTACCCGTGAACAGTTATTAATCTCACAAAGGGCGCTTGAGCAATTTCTTGACACACTCGGCGGCACCTTTATCCAGCCTAACCATCATATTCCTAATATTCCTGAGCTTAACGGATATGCCGAATTACCTGGATTTGATAAATCGAGTACTGAAATGCATGACTATTTAGCGTCGCTGCCCTACCAGAAAATATTGGTAGCTTACGTCCAGAAGGATGGCTGGGATTGGAAGGACGTTTGGCAAGCAGAGCAAGCAGTAAAAAAGAATTAAGCGTAGCGCACTCGCCATCTTAAAATTGCTAACCCGTAATACCAAGCTCATTGCTCACGTTTAGCGTGAGCAATGTTGCTAAGCCCACACCTCCTCTCGCCCTCTCGTCAATGGCTACATCGCCAACCTCTCTTACCTAATCACCGCACAGCTCAGCGGCTGCCATAAACTCATCAATTATTAATTAAAAAACGCCACCTGTACTGCTTTGGTACAAAAAAGTGCTTTCATACCAAAATTCAATTACCCTTATATCTATACAAAACCTATACCAAAGAGAAAAAGGATAAATGTTAACCATTCAGCGTTTTTCATCTCATCATAGTGCCCTGATGCAACACACAGCCTGTATTTCCTTCACACCCGCTGGCGTGATTAAAGAAGCGAGCCCTCCCTTTTTAAAGACCATGGGATACACGCTTAGGGAGATTGCCGGCCAACATCACAGCATGTTTTGTGATGCCGCTGAGACAGCCACTCAGGCGTATCAGGATTTTTGGCGTGCTCTTGCTAGCGGCGAAAGCCGCCAAGGTACTTTTAGGCGTATAAATGCTCAGGGTAGCGATATCTGGCTGGAAGCTACCTACTTGCCGATAAAAAACCGGCGCGGCAGCGTCATTTCAGTGCTTAAAATTGCTAATGATATTACGGCAGCCCACCAGGAGGCAGAGCGCAAAAATGCCGTATTAGAAGCACTCGATAGCTCCATGGCGGTAATAGAATTTACCCCAAGCGGTGACATCCTTAATGCTAATTCGAATTTTGAGCGCACGATGGGTTATCGCAATGAAGAAATTGCAGGCGCACACCATCAAATGTTTTGTCCAGCTGACTTTTTCCAAACCAACCCAAATTTCTGGGAACGCCTTGCCCAGGGCGAGTACATGCAAGGTAAGTTTGAACGGATAAATTCTCATGGTGCCAGCGTCTGGCTTGAGGCTACCTATAACCCCATCCGTGATAGCCATGGCAATGTGGTAAAAGTCGTTAAATTTGCCACCGACATTACTCGCTCTGTTGAAGCAGCTAATTCAGCGACACGTGCCGTCACGAACGCCCAAAGTACGTCTTCTCAAACAGAACAGATTGCACAGAATGGACTTAGCCATTTACAGCGCGTTATGCAGGACTCTGAACAAGCGGCGCAAACGTTAGCAGAAGCGCAGCAGTTAATCGCCGCGCTTAATCAACAGGCGAAAAGCATCAATAGCATTACAGAATCGATTGCACAAATTGCCAATCAAACCAACCTGCTGTCTCTTAATGCTGCCGTAGAGGCAGCGCGGGCAGGCGAACAAGGCCGAGGGTTCGCGGTAGTCGCCAATGAAGTGCGTCGTTTAGCCAAAGGCTCAAGCGAAGCCGTTGCAGAAATTACCCGAGTGCTTAAAGAGAATAGTGCACTAGTAGAACGTACAACCCAATCTATGCAGCAGGTAGTCGAGCAAGGGAAATCGAGCCAAACCAGCGTAGGCGAAATTGAGATTATCGTGAATGAGATACTCTCCGGGGCCCGAAATGTTTCAAGTTCAATTGAGCAATTAGCGCTGGAATCCCCACGATGAACCAATAAAAAAGCCAGCACTTTAAGTACTGGCTTTGATGCTTACCGATACTGCCTTAACGTAGCGGTGTTTTGCGCAAATACGGCAGAACTGTTTCGTATTCGCCATATTTCTGCTTAGCGTCTTCATTAGAGACACTGGGCGGAATAATCACATCTTGGCCTACCATCCAGTCGGCCGGGGTAGCAACGCCGTGTTTTGCCGTGGTTTGCAGCGCATCCAGAGCGCGTAGAATTTCAGCAAAGTTACGCCCCACGGTCATGGGGTAGGTCATTGAAAGCTTCAACTGCTTATCCGGCCCGATAATAAATACCGAGCGAACCGTCGCGCTATCTGCTGGCGTGCGGCCATCGGGTAAGTAGGCGTCTTCAGGCAGCATATCGAAGAGCTTGGAAACAGTCAGACTATCGTCGGCAATGATAGGGAAATCAACATCGCTACCGCATACGTTTTTAATGTCTGTGCCCCAGCGTTTGTGGTCTTCCACGCCGTCTACCGATACACCGATCACCTTTGTGCTGCGTTTTTTCCACTCGTCGCTAAGGGTGGCAACGGCACCAAATTCGGTGGTGCATACCGGTGTGAAGTCTTTGGGATGCGAAAACAGAATTGCCCAGCTATCGCCAATCCAGTCATGAAACCGTATTGGCCCTTGGCTAGTCTCGGCTTCAAAATCAGGCACGACTGCATTGATACGTAATGACATACTTTCCTCCTTAATGGGCATTGAATGCCCTAATACCTTATATGACTTACAACACCCTCACTATAGATCATTCAGTGCTAAGACAGCCAGTGGTGGGACAATGTTCACTCTCGTCGCCAAGCGCGTATAAAAGCCTGGCTATCAAAAAGCAGAACGGCGCCCGAAGGCGCCGTTTTAGACCCAAAAACAGAGCCCCTCTTCTTAGGGGTTACTCACCTGTTTTGGCGTCTTTATCTTCCCGCTTAACGCGCTTTAACCACTGCTGCTTCGCGTAGTGGCGCAAATTAGCTACATTATCAGTCTCATCGACAATATCTTGGCCCAGAATGGTTTCGATGATGTCTTCAAGCGTAATCAAGCCCAAAAAGGTGCCGTGTTCGTCGTATATCACACGCATATGCAGGTGATCTTTAAGCATGGAAGTAAACACTTGCTCAACATTGTGAGAGATGTCCACGCTACCAATCGGGTGCATCAGCTCGCGCATCGTTTTGGCATCGTCTGCATGGTACATATCGGCTTTATGCACATAGCCAAACGCTTGCTCGCCGTTGTCCATTACCGGGAAACGCGTAAAGGGTGTTTTGCCATACTGCTCGTCGAACTCTGCGACGGTCATATCGGGCAGCACGGTGACACACACGGTACGTGGCGTCATTGCTTTACTTACAACAATATCGTGCAAGTTGAGCATATTGATAATGGTGCGTGACTCGTCCGCGTCCAGAACTTTTTCTTCGAGACCTACACGAGCTAGCACTTTAATTTCATCACGCAGGTCGACATCGTGCTCTGACTTACCCAGGCGGCGGGTGATCTGCTCCGACATCCAGATAAAAGGCAGCAAGCCAATGATCATCGGTTTTAAAAAGCGTGGCAAAAACGGGGACAGCCCACGCCAATACGTCGCGCCAATAGTCTTGGGAATAATCTCCGACAGGATCAGAATCAGCATTGTCATGACCGCCGAGACAATGGCAATAGAGGCCTCGCCAAACACCACTGCCGCTTGGGCACCTACCGCGGTTGCCCCGACGGTATGAGCAATAGTGTTGAGCGTCAAAATAGCCGCAAGTGGCCGGTCGATATTGGCTTTTAAGTGCGTAAGTGAGGCGTGCAACTTAGGATTATCTTCTTTCTGCTTAGCAATATAACTAGGCGTGATCGAAAGAAGCGCTGCTTCAAGGATAGAACATAAGAACGAAAACGCGATTGAAAGGGTAGCAATCGTGATTAAGAGAAACATGAGGGCCTAGAGTGATGGATTGTCTCCGGTTTATAGGGGCACCAGATAAGGAAGTCAATGGTTATCTATAACGCACTCGCCGACTCCGTTAACTGAATTTACGTCCTAAGCGGCAATGCGGTGCCAATGGCGATGAAGATGCCGCCACAGGTGCGGTTGAATCCTCGGCCGACGCGCTTCAACCAATGGCGAATTCGGTTGGCCAACTTGGCGAGTAAGCCCTCCACAGCACATTCGATCACGACAAAAGTGCCTGCTAGCACGAAATATTGCAGCATCAAGCTGCGCTGCGGATCGATAAACTGAGGGAGAAAGGCGCTGAAAAACAGCAGCACCTTGGGGTTGGTAACCGATGCCAAAATACCCTGACGATACAGCTGCCATCCGCTCGCTCGGCTTGCATTAATATCGATCTCACCGGTAATGGGCGGCGAGCGCCATACCTGAATACCCAGCCAGACAAGATAGGCCCCACCCAACCATTTTAATACCGTCAGCCAAACGACCGATGACTTGAGCAGCGCGCCAATGCCAAACATACATAGGACAATAATCAGCATGAAGCCCGTGGCACCGCCGACGATAGTGAACAGCGTTTTGCGACTGCCATGGAGCGCGCCGTGGGTCAGCGCCAGCAACCCGTTTGGCCCTGGCGAAAGCGAGAGGCCAATGCAGGCAATCAAGTATAAAAGCCACGTATCCAACACCATATCCATGCCTCGCCCATGAAAAATGCGCCTGTTGTACTAGCCGCCCAGCTTTAGTGAGCGCTTAGCATTCGTTGTTTTCTATTTTGTTGTTTTTTCATTTTATTGCAGTACTACCATTAAAAACGCCTCGCTGGATTACCTATCATCCAGGAGGCGTTTGGCTTGCTACGTTCGTACGGTTACAGAACGCTTAAGCGAATACCTCGGTCCACTCGTTGCGCTTGGCCAGCAGGTTACGGGCCAGTTCCTGAGCGCCTTCCAGGCTGTGGCTAGCGGCCCAGCCGCACTGCATTTCGTTGCAGGCGGGCACTTCTGTTGCGACGAGTACATCGTTCAAGGTTTGCTCGATGATGGTCAGCACGTCGTTATAGTCATCGTGGTTAATCATCGCGATATAGAAGCCGGTTTGGCAGCCCATGGGGCTGATATCGACCACTTTATCAGTATGATTGCGCGACAGCTCGGCCATCAAATGCTCAAGCGAGTGCAGCGCCGGCATCTCCATGTGGTCTTTGTTGGGCTGGCAGATCCGCAGGTCGTATTTGTGAATGCGGTCGCCATGCTGGCCTTCTTTAATGTCGGCTAAACGCACGTACGGGGCTTTTACCTTGGTATGATCCAGGTTAAAGCTCTCGACGTTCATCTTTTTATCGGTCATGTTAGCTCCTTTTTCCGTGTCGCTTTTCGTTTAGCTAGTTGGCCTATTTTACACGCTAGGGTTATACCTTGGGCGCGTCAAAATTCCATGGCTCATCGGTGTAAACGCACACGTTAGCATCTTCAATATCACCATCGGGCGATTCAACGTGTTTAGCGAAGAAGTCTTGAATCTCTTTGCGTTGACAGTGCGCTTCAAACTCTTCACGACTGGCCCAGATTTCATGAAAAACAATCGGGTAACCTGTGCCCTGTGCGTAAGGGTTGTCAATTTGACGTGTCACGGTGTAATGAATACAAGCATCTTCACGATGGGAATTCGGCTCAAGTGACTGAAGCGCTTTAAACACTGCTTCTTCTTTGCCTGGTTTGGGTTTAAAGCCAGCAATGCAGTAAATTTTTTCTGACATGCTCATATCCTAAATCGTTAAGCGTACAACATTATGCGGCTTGTCTAGGCAGGTTACCAACCTAACGAATAATGCGTTCAGCCAGTGCCTCTAAATCCGTGACTGTCTTATCAGGCTCAATACCCCATGGGTCAAAAGGCGATTCAGAACTACGACGTATCCAGGCGCTGCGTAATCCCGCGTGCGTGGCGCCAATCACATCAAATGGATTACTTGAAACTAACCACGTATGTTCCGGACGTGTCTCTAGGCGGCTGCGAAGATGAGCGTACACGGCAGGGTCTGGCTTAAAGCGTTTTACCTCATCCGCGCTTATCACGTCATCCATGTGGCTCTCAACGCCCGCGCGAGTCAGTAATTTTGAAACGGCGTCGGCAGTGCCGTTCGAAAACGCCACACAGCGTATGCCCGCATCGCGCAATTGATCCAGCGCGGGAACAACATCGTCAAACGCAGGTAGCTCACCATAAATCGCCATCAAGTGATCTTGGTCGTTATCGGAAAGACCGGTCTGAAGTGCCCGGTCAACGAAAACCAGCGCTTCGCGGGTACATTCAGAAAACGGTACATAAGCCCCCATCAGCCCATGACGAAAGCTGTACTCAAGCTGCTTCTCGCGCCAACGACGTGCAAATTCGCCTGCCTTATCAACATCCGTCAAGCGTCGTTCTAACTCGGTTGTCACTCCCTGAGTATCAATCAGCGTGCCGTAAACATCGAAGGCTAATACCGGTTGCATCGTAGGTGTCTCCTTTCAAACATTTGTGCATTGACTCTGCCTAAGCGTAGCGGGCCCATTAAAAACCTCCACATCCATTGCCCCTTTCAGAGCCAGGGAGGCTTGCTAATCAGCGCTTAAACAATCATGATTATCATTAGCGAATAAAGCACCTTATCATTCTATGACAACCACCAGCATGCACCTTTTAATTGTCGACGATGACCCTGTTTTAGGCGAGCAGTTAACGTCATTGTTAAGCCATCAGGGGTACCATGTAACCCACTGCATAGACGCAGAAAGCGGGCTGTTGCGCGCCCAGGCTGGGGATATTAATTTGCTGCTCTTAGATGTCCGGCTTCCCGGCATGAGTGGTCTAGAGCTATTAGCCACACTGCGCCAACAGGGGTCACTGCCAGTGTTAATGCTCAGCGCTTGCGGTGCGGAAGAGGAGCGTATCCGTGGCCTGCAAAATGGCGCGGATGACTATTTAGCGAAACCCTTCAATCCGATAGAGTTGAACTTACGCATCGAGGCGCTGTTACGACGTACGATCCAACAGCCTGTCACCCAAACCCAACGGTTAACGTTAGGCGCGCTTTCGCTGAACCAAGCAACGGCAGAAATAAATGTCGCTGGCAGCAGTGTGGAGTTAACACCGCTGCAGTTTCGCTTACTGTGGCTGCTGGCCCAGCATCGCGGCCAAACGCTGAGTAAAAGCTATCTTTATCATCGCCTTTTTCAGCGTGAATACAGCTCCTATGACCGCAGCTTAGATATGCACGTCAGCCGGATTCGCCGAAAACTAAGTAGCGCCGGATTTGATGCCCATCGGTTGCAAACCCAACACGGCAAAGGCTACTGCCTGCAATGAAGCAGCGCTTACTGTGGAAGCTTTGCGGCGTCGTCGCAGTGGGCGGCATTACCTTGGTACTCGCCACCTCACTGCTTGAAAAGTGGACCGAACGACAAATGAGCGTCATCGCTCCACAACACCAGCGCACCCTGGCTGCCTGGGGCGCGAAGGCAGAAGCACTCTACAACGCGGGCGATGAGGAGGCATTAGCGGCGTGGCTTGATGCACTGCAAGCCCAAGAAGACACCTGGGCGGCCGTGGTTACCTCTAATGTCACACCGCTAGCAGGTGGTACGCTCTCGGCACAATTCCAGGAAGGGTATCGGCTGGGACGATTGATCGAGTGGCCGATACATCTTTATTTTGCCGACAACCCCATCATGGATATCACTTTTGATGGGGGGTATCGCCACTTTTTAATCACCCTACCTCAGCGCATGCGCCCTGGCAGCCATCTAAATACGGTTATTTGGCTCGTAAATGGGCTGATTCCACTTTTAACGCTGCTCGCGATTGCCTGGCTGTTATACCGACACATTATGGGCCCGCTGCGCTACCTGCGTGATGCTACCCAGGCGCTGGCTGATGGGCAACCGCACTCAGCGGCCCAGCCCACGCGGCGAGACGATGAACTAGGCGAATTGATAGCCCGTTTTGATGGCATGGCGCTAAAAACTCAAGGCACTATCACTGCTCAGCGCCAGCTGCTCGCCGATCTTTCCCATGAAATTCGCGCTCCACTCACACGCCTTAGCCTGACAATTGGCCAAATGCGGGCATCTCCTGCTACATCCAGCCAGCTTACCCGGCTTGAACAGGAGAGCCAGCAGATGCGCCAGCTAGTCAATGATGCGCTCACGCTCGCCTGGTTAACCCATGAGGTCCCTAACCTTGAGAGCGATACCTTTGATCTGGTGGACCTGCTTGATGCACTCATTGATGACGTGCGCTTTGAATACCCCCGCCACCAGTGGTGTGTGTCGCTACCTGATAGCGCGCCGCTTCAAGATTCCAGTCAACGGGCGCTAGCCCAAGCGCTGGAAAACCTGCTGCGTAATGCCTGTCATTACTCAAGCTCTGTTTGTCAGACGCCAACGCTCTACCTCTCCCTGCGCCAGCAGAAGAATCACTACCAGCTCACACTGCGTGATAACGGCCCAGGCGTTGAGGAAGCACAGCTTGCGCACCTCTTTACACCTTTTTACCGCACTCCGGATGCACGTCAAACGCGCCCCGAGGGCACCGGATTGGGGCTTGCCCTTGCACTGCGTCAAATCAACGCCGTGCGTGGGGAGATCGCTACGCGCAACCACCGTGAGGGTGGATTGGAGCACACCATTACCCTCCCAAAGGACGCGGCGAACACGCAGCAGATGTAACAGTTGTAAAAACAGTAGCCAATCAACACCTCTCAAACGAGAATAATAATCAAATAGAAAAAAATTGGGAGCTTACTCGTTATCATGCAGCCTACCGCTCGTTTCCTTCGTCATTCGCTTAGCCTGACCGTTGCCGCTTTAATGAGCAGTACGGCGTTTGCTCAATCAACACAGCCGCTTGATACCGTCCAAGTAGTGGCCGACTCGCTTAATAACAGCGACAGTGTCGTAGAGGAAGATACACTAGAGCGCTACCAAGCAGAGGATCTTGGCGAGATTCTTGACCAAGAGCCGCAAGTCAACGTTGGCGGCTCGCTAGGCATTGCTCAGAAACTTTATGTGCGCGGCGTGGAAGACCCGCTGTTAAACGTGACTATCGACGGCGCTTCCCAAAGTGGCAGCCTGTTCCACCATACGGGACGCATAGGCGTAGACCCGGCGTTACTCAAGCGTGTGGAAGTGAGTGCAGGGGCTGGCCGCGCCACCGATGGCCCAGGGGCACTGGGCGGCAGCGTTCGCTTTGTCACCAAAGATCCCGACGACCTGCTGCGCGATGGAGAGCGTTTCGGTGGGCTGATCTCCGCTGGTGCCGGCAGCAACCCAGAGAGCTACCGGGTGAGCACCACGCTATTTGGCCGTTTTAACGACCAGTGGAGCGCGATGGGCACACTGGTAGAGCGCGACCAGCAGCGTTATGAGGATGGCAACGGCAACGAGCAGGCGGGTACCGAGGCTAACCAGCAGTTAGGTCAGCTTAAACTGCTTGGCGATTTCGGTGCTCAGCGCTTTACGCTGAGCCATGAATTGCGCCAGGACGAAGGCGAGCGTGCCCAGCGCCCCCAGTGGGTCGTTAGTGACTTCAACCGTCTCTACTCTCTGGATGCCGAGCGCCAAACCAGCACGCTCAACTACGGCCTGCGCCCCCAGGGACAAACATGGTTGGATCTTGATGCCACCCTTTACCACACCACCGCCGATGTGGAGCAAAACGTGGCGGATCGTTGGGGCCGCTACCTTGGTGAATCCGAAACCACCGGCGTTAGCATCGCTAACACCAGTCGCGTGGGTAACCATAAGGTCACTTATGGCCTCGATTACCGAGATGACGAAGTCACCGCGGGTTATGCCGAGAACCCAACGCAAGAGCGGGAAAGTGGAGAAATTGCCGGTGTCTTTATCCAAGATGACCTGCAGCTCACCGAGACGCTACGCGTGGGCGTGGGTGCCCGCTATGACCGCTACCGGTTAACCGACAATAGCGGCCTCTCCTATCGGGAAGATGACGTTAGCCCTAATATTGATGCCGAGTGGTCGGTGACCGACAGCGTGACGCTAAGCGCTGGTCATGCCCGCGCCTTTCGCGGCCCTAAAGCCCATGATGCCTTCAAGCTGGAAGGGGCTGCGAATTCACCCGACCTGCGCGGCGAGCAGGCTCGCAATAGCGAAGTTGCCGCTCGCTTTGAACAAGGGCCTTGGCAGCTCAGTGCCGAGCTTTATCGCTCCACCATTGATGATGTAATTGCCGACCCGTTAGGCCGACCGACGGTGTATCAAAATGTGGGCGACCTTGAGTCCGATGGCTATGTATTGAGCGTTGGTTATCAGTGGTCAGCGCTCTCGGCAGGATTAAGCTTCCACCACAACGATATCGAACTGAACGGCCAGCCGCTGACCGTTTACGAATACAACGGTATTGGTAACACCATCGGTGACACTTGGGCTGCCCATGTGGATTACCAGGTGAACAGCGATTGGCAGGTAGGCTGGCGTGGCCAGTTTGTGGAAGGCATTGGCGCACTGGATACCTCGGTCGGCACGATCAGCAAGCCGGGTTACGGTGTCCATGATGCCTACGTTCGCTGGCTACCGACCAGCAGTGAGGATTTAGCACTCACGCTCACCGTCAATAACCTGCTTGATAAGCAATATCTCAATCATGCCAGCAACGCCGACTTCGAGCATATTCCCGGCTACGAAGGCATTGTGGGGCTGGCCGAGCCAGGTCGCGACATACGCCTAGGTGTGAACTATCGCTTCTAGCACGCTCTCTTTTCTCACTCTTTATATAACAATGCCCGCTACGTTTAGCGGGCATTGATGCTTAGCAGTGTCAGCAGCGCTGTTAAACCGTAAAAACAGCTTCCTGCTGGCCCGTTTTCAGGTCGCCCGAGCGGGTTAGCTCATCGGTGACGCGGTCGATGGCGCGTTTGGCGCGGCCAATCATTTCGTCCACTTCACCACGATTGATGGTGAGCGGTGGCGCAAAGCCGAGGATATCGCCTTGGGGCATGGCGCGGGCAATCAGGTTCTCTTCCATCGCTGCTGCCGCCACGCGAGGACCCACTTTCAACGCAGGGTCGAAGTGCAGGCGCTGCTTGGCCTCTGGTGAGAATTCTAGTGCGGCCATTAAGCCAACACCGCGCACATCACCCAGCAGCGGGTGACCTTCGAAGTTAGCTTTCAATTGCTGCTGGAAGTAAGCGCCAGTTTCGGCGGCATTACCTACAAGATTTTCGCGCTCGATAATGTCGAGGTTAGCCAGCCCTGCCGCACAGCCCAGCGCGTGGCCGGAGTAGGTCCAGCCGTGGCCGATAGGGCCAAACTCACCGGTGCCCTGCTCAAGCACTTGCCAGACTTTCTCACCGACAATCACGCCAGAAAGCGGCTGATAAGCGCTGGTGAGGCCTTTGGCGATGGTGACCAGATCAGGTTTCATATTGTAGTGGTGGCTGCCGAAGTCAGAGCCGGTACGGCCAAAGCCACACACCACTTCGTCGGCAATCAGCAGCACGTCGTATTTGGCTAACACGGCTTGAATCGCATCCCAGTAGCCTTCCGGCGGCGGCACAATACCGCCGGTGCCCAGTACCGGCTCGCCGATAAAGGCGGCGACAGTATCGGGGCCTTCTTCCAGAATCATCGCTTCCAGCTTATTGGCGCAATAAGCAGAGAATTCAAGCTCAGTCATACCGTGCTGCTCAGCGGCACGCAGATAGTAGTGCGGCGCTTCGGTATGGCGAATGGTATCAATCGGTAGATCGAAGTGATCGTGAAACGCCTTCAGGCCAGTTAGTGAGCCGGAAGCGATGCCCGAGCCGTGATATCCCCGCATGCGCGAAATCACCTTTTTTTTCTGCGGGCGGCCCAGTACGTTGTTGTAGTAACGCACGATCTTGAGCTGGGTTTCATTGGCGTCCGAGCCGGACATGCCGTAGTAGACCTTTGACATGTTCATACCGGCGATCTTGAGGATACGCTCAGAAAGCTCGATCTGTGGCTCGTTAGAGTGGCCCACATAGGTATGGTAGTAAGAGAGTTCGAGCGCCTGCTTGTAAATTGCCTCAGCCACCTCGGTGCGACCATAGCCGATGTTGACGCAGTAAAGCCCAGCAAAGCCGTCGATAAACTCACGGCCGTCTTTGTCCACGATATTGATACCTTTGCCGCCGGTAATCACACGGCCCGGCGCATCGCCGTGGGCGAAGTCACGCAGGTGGGTAGAGGCGTGGAAAGTGACTTTACGATCGCGTTCGATCAAATCCTGATGCAAGCTCATAGCGTTCTCTCTGTACGATAAACCTCCCCGCATTGCAGGGAGGGTGTTTTAAATTATTGTCGACTTGGCTACTAGCTGCCTGATACCGAGCCAAGTGCGCCTAGGCAGTAATACTTCGTCTCCAAGTACTCATCAATACCGGTGGCGCCACCTTCACGGCCAAGGCCGGACTGCTTCACACCGCCGAAGGGTACCGGCGGGCCGGTCATTTTCACCGAGTTGACGCTGACCATGCCGTACTCAAGCGCGCGCATCAGTTTCCAGATACGACGAATATCGTGAGTGTAGATATACGCGGCCAGCCCGTACTCGGTGTCATTCGCCATTTCAATGACTTCATCGTCGGTGCTATAGGCGGTGATACCGGCCACAGGGGCAAAGTTCTCTTCTCGCCACACTTTCATTTGTGGCGTGACGCCTGTCAGCAACACTGGCATGAAGAAATTCTCGCCGGGTGCCTGGCTTTGATCACCGCCGATCATGGTGGCGCCTTTGGAAATGGCGTCATCGACAATGGCGGCTGCTTTTTCTACCGCCTGACGATGAATCAGCGGGCCCAGGTCTATCTCGCTCTGTAGGCCATTGCCTACGGTGAGTGCCGCCATGCGTTCGGTGAATTGCTCAACAAATTCATCATGGATGGATTCGTGCACCAGGATGCGGTTGGCGGCTAGGCAATCCTGCCCCGCCGTTTGGAACTTGGCGTTTACGGCTGCATAGGCCGCCTCTTTGGGGTCCATATCCGGCCCAACAATAAACGGCGCATTGCCGCCCAGTTCCAACGACAGTCGTTTAACGGTATGCGCGCTCTGTTCAATTAATAGCCGGCCCACGCGAGTAGAGCCTGTAAAGGACAATGCACGGATACGTGATTCTGCGCAGAGAATCTTTGAGACTTCCGCCGGATCGCCCAGCACCACGTTGAAAATGCCTTCAGGAATACCAGCACGCTCGGCAAGCTCCGCCAACGCCAGCGCTGAAAAGGGCGTTTCATTGGCCGGTTTTATAATTACAGGGCAGCCCGCCGCCAGTGCCGCGGCGGCTTTGCGGGTAATCATCGCCAGTGGGAAGTTCCACGGCGTAATCATCGCGGCAATGCCGACCGGCTCTTTAATGGTACCGAGCGATGCATTAGGAATATGGCTGGGGATGGTCTCGCCGTATGTGCGTTTGCCCTCTTCGGCGAACCAGCGCACGAAGCTTGCGCCATATTCCACTTCACCACGGGCATCCGGCAGCGGCTTGCCCTGCTCCAGCGTCATGATGGTGGCAAGGTCTTCACGGTTGGCTTGAATCAGGTCATACCAAGCCAGTAAACGCTCACAGCGCTCGTCGGCACGCAGTGCCCGCCAGTGAACGAAAGCGGCTTCAGCGGCATCTACCGCAGCAGTAATTTGTTCGGCTTCCAACAGCGGGATATGGCCGATCGCTTCATTGGTGGCAGGATCATATACCGCTTCTTCGCGACCACCTTCTCCATGCGTCCATTTACCGTTCACATAGGCATACTGACGGAAAAGGCGCGGATCTTCCAGGCGCTTGGCGAGCGTGGTCGATAGTGTGGTCATGGAAACCTCCCCTCAAATGCAGTCTGGCTAACCGAGCGCTGCAGTCACTGTGTGGCATTGGTAGCAAGCGCTCTTAAGCCTTGCTATCGAATGCACACAGGTTAACGGAGAGGGGCCACGAAGTGTTTTTGAAAACCGAGGCTTATCACGCGACTTTTTTTGTCGATGAGCGTTTGGCAGTGGTTTTTTTTGGTGAGATATTCATTTAACGCGTCGAGACGACAACATAGCCCTTTCATTCAAAGCTAAACAATTATTGTAAATAAATATTTCAGCACCACGCGGGTAATTTCTCGGTTAAGCTTGGCTTCTCTTTAATAAAGTTAGCCGTACCGCTATAACAAGGCGATGACGTGATGGTTTGACGAACTGTGTGAGGGTAAACGTGTTTCGACTTTCCTATTACCAACAGCTCTCACAACGTATCGGCACAATGACGGTACGCCACAAGTACGATATCGACCGTCACGATACGCGTCTGCGGTCATTGCATTTGCACACATCACTACTGGCACTGTTCTATTTTTCTTACACGCTGGTCGATATTTTTTTGCTGCCTGATATCGCTATCCGTTCGGTGTTACTACGCGGTTTCATCGTCGGGCCACCCACCGTCATGCTCTTTGCCTATTACAAGCGCCCTGTTTCGATACGGCGCAAAGAACTGGCCGCCGTATTGGTGGTATGTCTTGCCACGGTGGTGTGGTGCGCCGTTCTATTCAGCTCAGAGAACCCGCATGTCTTGGGCTACTTTTACGCGGGCCTGGTATTTCTAATGGTGCTGACCATTGTTCTCATCCCGCCTTTTGAATACAGCCTCTATGGTTCGCTGTTTGTCTTCGCGTGCCTGTATGCCACGGTAGGTTTTTTAGCCGGGGCTAACAGCAACTATGTGATGAACTATCTGGCACTGAGTGTCCCGGTGCTGGTATTAACATTGATAGCCAACTACCGTTTTTGCGCAGAATCACTGCGGCTCTACTTGGAAAACGTGAGTGTGGAAGCGCTGCGCGAAGAGTTGGCTGCACGCAATGCAGAGCTTGAAAGAATTTCCCACGTCGACCCGCTAACAGGGCTTGCCAATCGCCGCGCCCTTGATCGCCATGCGGCGGCGTTACAGCAACAGCCACCCAGGCAAAGCTACCTAGCGGTCATTATTGTCGATGTGGACTATTTCAAAACCTTTAACGACTATTATGGCCACGCCGAAGGGGATCGCTGCTTACGTGCCGTTGCCAGCGCGATCCGCACCGCCTGTGACAACGATGACGTGGCGTGTCGTTTTGGCGGCGAAGAGTTCCTCATCTTGCGTTCCGAACACACCCCGCGGCCACGCTGTGCCCTCGCCCTCGCGGAAAACATTCGCCACAAAGTAGCCAGTTTGGCTATTCCCACCAGCCCACGCAAGAGGGTAAGGTAACGGTCAGCGTGGGGGTTTGTGCTGGGCCATTCGACCCGGAAACAGAGCTCGAAAGATTGATCAAAACCGCCGATGTCGCGCTTTATAAAGCCAAGCGCGAGGGGCGCAACCGGGTGCGCTACGGCTCACACACGAAGGGTAGCGCCCTTCCACCGCTACCGACTTAGAGCGTTGACGCCGATAACGCTTAGTAGCCCACGTCGATATCGATGCCAATTGGCTCGCGTTTGACGGTCTTGGTGACGATATAGGTGAAGTAGCGCTCAATCCCCGCTTCAGACACCAGCCACTTATCCATTAAACGCTGATAGCTATCGATGGTGCGCGCTTCAAACTTAACGAGGTAATCAACGCCGCCGCCTACCGCCACACACTCGGTCACCTCAGGAGTTTGCATGACCAGCGCTTCGAAACGAGAGAAGCTTTCGGCGTTGTGCTGCTTGAGTTCGATCTGCACCCAAACAGGGTTGCGTGGCACCAGCACGTCCGCATTGATACGGGCGGTGTACCCTTCGATAACACCCGCCTTTTCCAGCCGCTTTACTCGCTCCCAGCAGGGGCTGACCGAGAGGTTAATCGCCTCGGCCAGCTTGGACTTGGTGATCCGCCCGTCACGGGAGAGGATATCGAGGATTTTTAGATCATACCGGTCCAATTTCATCATGCCAGGCGCTAAGCCTCCAGGCGTTCAACAACATCGGCGATCACCGCCAGGGTGTCCCCCATATTGATAAGCGAGGGCGCACGGCGGGCCATCAAAATGCCATCACGCTCGGCTTTATACGCCACCGGAGCGGTACCGCTGCGCGTCATGTCATACACGTAGGCGATGGTTTGGCCTTTTTTCACCTCATCACCCAACGCCACTAACAGTTCTAACACGCCGGTGTGTTGGCTCTGCACATAACAGCTGGCATCGGGCATATCGAGATAGATCTGCCCGCCTTGCGGCATTTCAACATCGCCTTCTACCAAGCCGTAATGGATTAAGAAGTTGCGCACACCCCGCTCGGCAATAGCGATGCTTTGGGGTGTCGAGGTGCCACCGCCGCCCAATTCTGTGGCGACGAAGACTTTACCCTGACGCTCGCAGGCAGTGTCGAACAACCGTTCTGCATCGAGTTCAAACATCACCATAGCGTAAGGCGCCCCAAAGGCTTTGGCGCCCTCAAGGGCGGATTGCTGCTGCGCTTTGTTATCCAACACGTGGGACGCACCAAACGGCAGGATATCCAGCGTACGGCCGCCGGAGTGTAGGTCGAGCACGATATCCGCCATCGGCACCAGCACCCGGGTGAAGTAATCGGCTATTTGCGGCGTCACACTACCATTGGGATCACCGGGAAAGCTGCGATTGAGGTTGCCTTTATCCATTGGCGAGGTGCGCTTACCTGCCATCACTGCCGGCGTATTCATGCAAGGCACGATGATCACACGCCCTGTTACGTCTTCCGCTTTCAGCGTCGAGGAAAGCTTCAGCAGCGAGGTAATACCCTCGTACTCATCGCCGTGGTTGCCACCCGTCAGCAATGCCGTTGGGCCTTCACCATTTTTGACCACGGTCACTGGAATCATCACCGCGCCCCAGGCAGACTCGTCGGTAGAGATGGGCAGCTTTAAAAAGCCGTGCTGCACGCCGTCAGCGTCGAAATCCACGGTGGCGGAAATAGGGCTTGGTCGTAGTTGGCTCGACTGATCGATCATTGGGTATTCCTTTTTATACGGGCGGCTCTTTAACAAGCGACTATTTGACGAATAGCTGGCGCGGAAAATTGGCCAGGGTTTCGCAGCCGTCTTCGGTAATCAATATGCTTTCGGTAATTTCCAAGCCCCAGTTTTCTTCCCAGAGCCCCGGCATAAAGTGAAACGTCATGCCCGGCTCAAGAATAGTCTCATCAGAGGGGCGTAGGCTCATGGTGCGCTCGCCCCAATCGGGGGGGTAGGAAATACCGATCGGGTAACCACAGCGGGCACCGCCACGGTCAAAACCATACTTATCCATTGCAGCACCCAGCGCCATGGCAATATCCGCCGTGCGGTTGCCGGGCTTGGCGACCGCTAAGCCATTTTCGATGCCTTCCAGCAGAGCCGACTCCGCGCGGATAAAGTCGGTGGGCGGCGTACCCAGGAAAACCGTACGTGACATCGGCGCATGGTAGCGCTTAAATACCCCGGCAATTTCAAAGAAGGTACCCTCGCCTTTGCGAAACGGTGTGTCATCCCAGGTCAGGTGAGGGGCAGCAGCGTCTTTACCGGTAGGCAGCATGGGAACGATGGCGGGATAGTCACCACCAAAGACCTTGCCGTTTTCGTCTACAAAACCTTCGATGCCAACACGGTAAATTTCAGAGACTAATTTGCTCTTCGGCAAGCCGGGCTCAATCACTTCCAAAATGCGCGAATGCATGCCTTCCACAATCTTGGCAGCAATGCGCATATAAGCCACTTCTTGGGGCGATTTTATCGCCCGGCACCAGTTCACCAGCGCATTGGCATCCATAAAACGCGCATGGGGCAGCTCGCGTAACAGGCTTAAATACGCCTTGGCAGAGAAGTAATAGTTATCCATCTCCATGCCTACTACGCCCAAGTGCCAGCCGCGATCCGGCATGATCGACTGGGCCAGATACTCCATCGGATGCATATCCGGATTCTGCACGTAGTAATCCGGATAATAGGTAATATTTTCGGGATCAATCCAGCAGGTGCGCAGCGCACCGTTGGCATCCATACGCCGTCCGAACCATACCGGCTCTCCTTCAAGACCCACCAGCACACACTGATGCACATAAAATGACCAACCATCGTAGCCGGTTAGCCAAGCCATATTGGAAGGGTCACTGACGATCAATACGTCAATACCACGACTGGCCATTTCAGCGCGCACTTTCCACAGGCGGTTAGCGTACTCTTCGCGCGTGAAAGGCAGGGAAACCTGAGTCATCGGGCAACTCGCCATTAAAGATCACCAAGAACCAGCGTACTGCCTACGATAGGCACGCAAAGCTGGGCCACAGGATCGACCTGACCACCGCCGCAGCAGGCCTGCCAATGTCGTCTTAAGCCGATACTAGCACCCACCCTTGGTTCGTGGTCAAAGGCTTTATGACAAAAAGTGCATAGAACATCATTATTTAGGCTGAGCGAGCTTATAACTGCTACAGCGGTTATCCTTCCACTCTGCTCAAGTCATAGATACATTTTCCCGCTACGAACGTCTGCTGCGGCTGAAGTTTGTTGTCGAGTAGCGTCACATCAGCATCGAAGCCGATTGCTAAACGCCCCTTTTGGGCATGTAAACCGAGGACTCTAGCGACATTGGTGGAAATTAAGCCTAACGCTGACTCAAGAGGCAACACACCTTCACGCACCAAGCGCTGCCAATCTGCAATGAGTGTCGTGTTCCTGGCGACCTTCATCCCCAGGTAGGTCCCCTGGGTATCGAATTCGGGCAAACTGCCGTTGCAGTCGGAGCTCATGGTGATGAGTTCAGACGGGACGCCGCGCTCGAGTAAGCGAGACACAGCATCAAAACCAGACAGACCGTCGCCGGCGTCTTCAAAGGCGGTGACATCGACGCTGGCGTTGAACGTTAACGCATAGTCCGCCGCTTCTTCGAGCAAGGCAGGGTGGCGATTCACATGGGTGGGAATCACTTGCTCGGCGGGAATCTCAGTCTCGGATAGCAATCTACGCAGCGGTTCCAGTCCCCGCTTTCCATCGCCGAGATGGAAATGGCAAATACCTCGCTTACCCGCCAGCATGGCGCCCACGCGGGTATCGCTGACGAGGCGTTCGATTTCATCCTGACGCGGCTGGCTCGATCGATGATCAGAGATAGCGATTTCGCCCAAACCAATGACTTCGGGTATCCAGGCCAGATCGCGCTGGATATCGCCGGTCAGCGTGGGAGGCGGGACGCGATACGCACCGGTGTACATATAGGCAGATATACCCTCGGCTTTCAGCCCACGGACCTTGGCCAGCAGACCGGCTGGGGAACGACTAATACTGTCGGTGCCCAGCACCCCCACCACCGTGCCAATCCCCATCGAGGTGATCTCATGGGCGGTTATTTCCGGACAGCGGGTGCCGCAGCCGCCTTCGCCGCCACCCCCGGTCACGTGAACGTGCTGATCGATAAAGGCCGGCACCGCGGTGAGCGTCCGCGCATCCACAACCCGCACCGGCCAGCCCGCGGGGATCTCGAGGTCACGCCCCAGGGCGGCGATACGGCCATCGGCGATCAGGATATCGTTCGCCTCGAGAGGTTCCGGCGCATAGATGCTGCCGACCCGCAGCAGGGTCAGCAACCGGTCATTCTGGGCGTTGGCGGGCGTCATGGCGACTCACCGGCTGGCGTTGTGACGTCAACCGACCGGAAGCGTCGCCCTCTGATCCGCTCAATAGCGCTTTCGACATCGTCGATCAGCAAGACCAGCAGGTCACCTTCGCTTGCCTCCTCGAAAGCACGTTCCACGGCCTGATGCTCTTCCATGATGACCTCCACCCGGCAGGCGCCCGGGATAGACTCGGCCCCTTCGCGCAACAACCGAGCGGCGTCACCGGGGAGGCGTCCGCGAGCGTCGGTCTCGTAGATAAAGACGACGTCGTGCATCTTGGCAAGCACGGTACCCAGCGTGAACAAATCCTCGTCGCGACGATTACCGGGTGCACTGGCCACGCTAATCCGTCGGCGGGCCGGAATACATCCGACCAGTTCGCTCAGAGCCTCAAGCGCTGGCACATTGTGGCCGTAGTCGATCAGCACCTTCATGCCGTCTGCGTCGATGAGGTTGGTACGCCCAGGGTTCTGGCCGGGGGTGGGGTTGAACGTCTGCAGGCCCATCTGAATATCGGCGATCGAAAGACCCAGCGCATAGGCGGCGGCACTGGCCGCCAGGGCATTAGCCACATTAAAGCGGGCATGCCCTTCGAAGGTGATTGGCACGTCCACTACCGGGATCAACTCGGCTTCAACATGGCCCTGACGCATCACGATACGCTCGTTGTGGACGGTAAAAGCGACACCTTGTTCGTGGACATGCTGACGAACGGGGCGGGAGTTAGGGTCCAATGTGAAGAAGATGATCTCACCCCGAGCCCACTGCTGACCTTCCAACACACGGGGGTCATCGGCATTGAGCACCGCCGTACCGCCCTGGCGAACGGCATCGATCACCACCGTCTTGCAGCGCGCCAGCTCATCAAGCGTGTGGATATCGTGCTCGCCCAGGTGGTCGCTGGCAATGTTAAGCAATACGCCCACGTCGCACTCGTCGAAGCCCAGACCGCGGCGCATGATGCCGCCGCGGGCGACTTCCAATACGGCACACTCGACCGTGGGCTCGCGAAGCACGATCTCTGCCGCCTGGGGGCCGCTATAATCGCCGCGCAGGATGACATGATTGTCTATCTCGATGGCTCCAGTGCAGGCCATGCCGACGTTGCGTCCCGCCTGACGTAGCAGGTGAGAGAGCAGCCGCACCGTGGTGGTTTTGCCGTTGGTGCCAGTAACCGCTGCAATGGGAATACGCCCGGTTGATTCGCTGTCGGGGAACAGCATGTCGATCACCGGGCGACCCACATCGCGGCACTCCCCGTGGGTAGGCGAAAGGTGCATGCGAAAGCCGGGGCCTGCATTCACTTCAACCACCGCGGCCGATTGTTCCTCGAGGGGCTTCGTCAGGGTTTCGGCGAGCAAATCGATGCCGATGATGTCCAGCCCTACCAGCCGCGCGATACGCTCAGCTACATAGCGCACTTCCGGGTGGACATCGTCGGTGACGTCTGTCGCCGTGCCTCCGGTGCTAAGGTTTGCCGTGGGCTTGAGAAAAACGATTTCGCCCGCAGGAATCACGCTCTTCAGGGTCAGGTTTTGCTGGCCGATTAGCCGTAGCGACTGCTCGTCCAACTTTATCTGGGTTAGCAGGTTCTCGTGGCCGACCCCGCGGCGCGGGTCGCGATTCTCAGCGTCGACCAGCACCTGGAGTGTTGCCACCCCGTCGCCCACCACATGGGCCGGACGGCGCCTTGCGGCGGCGACGAGTTTGCCGTCAATGACTAGCAGGCGGTAATCCTCACCGCGAATGTACTGCTCGACAATCACCGATGAATTGCGTTGCGAGGCAATGTTGAAAGCATCACTCAGCGCTTGGTCGTCCTCGACATTGGTGCTTACCCCGCGGCCATGGTTACCGATGACCGGCTTCACCGCGACGGGATAGCCGATGAAACTAACGGCGTCCAGCGCCTCATCGAAAGAGCTACACACCCGCCCTTGGGGGACTGGAATGCCGGCATCACCTAGGACCTGCTTGGTCCACTTTTTATCGTCGGCGATACCGTAGCTGATAAGGTCTGTATGGCCGGTCACCGTCGCCTGGATGCGCTGCTGGCGGTGGCCGTGACCGAATTGGATATAGCTGTTTTCCTCGCTCAAACGCGTATGGGGAATGCCACGCTGAGTAGCGGCATTGACGATGGCCGCCGTGGAAGGGCCAAGCATGTGGTCGTCACGTACCTGCCTGAGGCGGCCAAGGATGGCCGGCAAATCAATCGCTTCACCGCAAAACAAGTGCTCGACAAGATTGACTGACTCGACACCGGCAGCCAGTCCGCAGGCCTCATCGCGGTAGCGATAGACTACGCTGTAAATACCGGCCTCATAGCTGTCAATGGTCTTGCCATAACCCACCGAGAAGCCGATCAAGTTCTGCAGCTCAATGGCAACATGTTCGACGACATGGCCAGCCCAAGTGCCGCGTTCCAGCCGCTCCAAAAAGCCACCCGGGCGGCCCACCGAACAGCGGTGCTCCTGCAGGGTCGGTAGCAGCGCGGTCAACCTTTCAACGATACCGGGCACAAGGTCGCTCGGCCGTCCCTCAAGCTCACCAATATCAAGGCGCATAAAAATGGCCGGATAGCGACTGAAGTAGTTCGGGCCTCGTAGAGCCCGATGTTCAAGAATATTCATCGCCCCACCGCGAGAATGGCGCCAAGTTTGTGGGGGACGAGATAGCGTCGAGCCTCAACGTCAAAGCCGTGGCCGCTAACCAGCGCATGGAAGATCATATGCTCGACGGCCACGGGTTCCCCCATGGCGAGGTCGGCAATGTTTGAACTCGCCAGATCCCGGCTATCGATAAGGATGACATGTCCTGAACCGATGGCTTCAAGAATGCCGTGGGGGTGAATAATTACCGCAGCGTCCTCACCCAAGCCCACCCCCAGGTGTTCGGGATTGCTGGCGCCGACCTCCATCAGCCGTGTGAAGCGCCCGCGCTCGAGAAAGTGGCTATCGATGATCAGGTCATCGACGAAACCCAGGCCGAAGGTCAGGTTGACGCCACCTTTGCGCAAGGCATCGGCGGCGGCACCGTTGTAGATCATGGTGCCCGGCATGGCCGCTGCGCCCGCGCTGGTTCCGGCCACCACGGCCCCGTCCTGCAAGCGTTGGCGGATGGCCTTCAACACCGGCGAGCCGCCCAGCACATTGGTCAGGCGCAGCTGATCACCGCCAGTAAAGAAGATGAGGCCGCTTTGCTCGATCAAACGCACCGTTTCAGCATCAGTTGCCGCCTTTCGGTCCTGGATACCCAGCGAATGAACGTCACGTGCACCCAGGCGTAGGAAGGCCGCTTCGTATTCGGGTAGAACCTGGTCGGAGATACTGCTGGCCGTGGCGATGACCGCGACCTCCTGATAACCCTCAGGAGCTAGGGAAAAGACCTTCTTGAGGATTTCAAGGTCAGAGGTTCTGTCTTCTGCACCGCCGATGGCCACGAGGTGACCGGATGCCAAAAAAATGGGAGAGGCCATATCCCTTTCGTCGCCTAGCGACGCTTTTGAGGGACACTGAATCATTACCGATAGCGGCAATAATGTCGTATCGCGTGATTTTTAATCTAGCTTTTCACTTGTAACAATTCAGTTATAACAGTTGGAAACTTCCCCTGCCAGATTAATCAAGGTTCTTCGGCCTGACGAAACATCTCCTGCAGAGCAGCCCCTTTCCTGCTCTCTTACGTATTAGCCAAGCGTAGCAATGTTAAGCCGCTATACTTCGAAAAGCGGCCTTTCCTCACGCCTAGCCTGTCGATCAGTCCAGGCAAGCCTTCATCTCCTGTCTGATGCCCCTTGCATCTGGGTAAGGAGTGCTGAGAAGACCGCGCTTTCGCCAGGAGGCGATCATGAACAATCGGAATATTTTTGTTGTCGGGCTGGATGAACTTAATCGTCAACGTCTTGCACATTTACGTGGGGCTGAAAATTACCGGTTCCATGGCGTGATCGAACCAGCAGAAGTCAATGATACGGACATCTTTCCTATCGAAGACATGCTGGCCAGAGCCGAAACCCAGCTGAAAGCCTTTGGTGAGCCTATCGATGCCATCGTGGGTTATATGGATTTCCCCGTCTCGACCATGCTACCGCTACTCTGTGAGCGACTGGACACGCCTTCGACCAGTCTTGAAAGTTTACTAAAATGCGAACACAAGTACTGGAGTCGACTCGTTCAGAAGGAAGTGATCGCCGATTATATACCGCGCTTTACCGCCTTTGACCCTTTCGACCCAGACGCCCTTCAGCATATAGGGGAAGCGGGGCTGTATTTCCCATTCTTCGTCAAACCCATCAAGTCGTCAGGCTCACGGCTGGGTTTTCGCATCGAAAGCCCCGAAGATTTTGCCCACGCCGTCGAGCGTTTGTGTGAAGGCATCGGGACGATTTCAGAGCCCTTTAACTACGTGCTGGAACACGCCAACCTGCCTGATAACGTACGCTCGGTCGATGGTGGCTACTGTATGGCGGAAGAGATCATCGGCGGCTGGCAATGTACAGTCGAGGGCTACGTCTTCCAGGGTGATGTTGTCCCGTATGGCATTGTCGATTCGATTCGCTATCCGCAGGTGCTGAGCTTTTTCTACTATCGCTATCCATCGCGCCTTCCCGATGCCATTCAAACTAAGATGCAGGACCTTACGCGTCAAATCATGGCCCATATTGGCTATGACAATGCGGCCTTCAACATCGAATACTTCTGGGACGAAGTGCAGGATCGCGTCTGGCTGCTGGAGATCAATACCCGCGTGGCGCAATCGCATTGCGACCTGTTCGAAAAAGTCGATGGAATCAGCCACCAACAAGTCACGGTGGATCTGGCGTTAGGGCAGTTACCCGATATGCCTTTTCGAGAGGGGCCATTCAAGGTGGCTGCAAAATTCTTCTACCGAGTGTTCTTCACCGACGCCACCGTCAGCCAGGTCCCCAGTGCCGAGGAGATCGAAGCGCTACAGCAGGCTTTCCCCGGCACCGTAATCACACTTCAGGTCGAGGCCGGTATGCGCTTATCCTCCCTGCCTGAGCAAGACAGCTATAGTTACGCCATGGCTTACGTGTGGATGGGGGCAAAGGATGACCTCACGCTTGAAGAGAACTATGCGCGACTTGCCGAGCAGCTACATTTTGGCTTCGAGGATATCGTCGGCTGAGCGTCGTTTTACTCACTAAGGAGCAGGTCCATGCATATCGTCAGCCACTTCACCCGCAACGTGCAGGAGGAAGAAGACTGGATCACGCTGGCAGATGGCTGCCGCCTAGCCATCCGTATCTGGCGCCCGGTGGATGCCGAAAGCGACCCGGTACCGGCCATTCTTGAATACCTGCCCTATCGCAAGAGAGACCTGACGGCGATTCGCGACGCGCAGACGCACGCCTATTGGGCTGGCCACGGTTACGCCGGGGTGCGCGTTGATATGCGTGGCAGCGGCGAGTCGGACGGCGTGCTGACTGACGAATACTTGCAACAGGAACTCGACGATGGCGTCGAAATTTTGCAATGGCTAGGCAAACAGCCCTGGTGTACCGGCAATGTCGGCATGATCGGCATTTCCTGGGGCGGGTTCAATGGCCTTCAGATCGCGGCGCTACAGCCGCCCGAGCTCAAGGCCGTTATTACGCTGTGCTCAACTGACGATCGCTATGCCGATGATGTCCACCACATGGGTGGCTGCCTGCTGGGCGATAACCTATCGTGGGCCTCGACCATGTTCGATGCCAATACTTGCCCACCCGACCCGCAATTGGTCGGTGAACGCTGGCGGGATATGTGGATGGAGCGCCTGGAGCATAGCGGGCTTTGGCTGGCGACGTGGCTCCAACATCAGCGCCGCGACGACTATTGGAAGCATGGTTCAGTCTGTGAGGATTTCTCACGCATTCGCTGCCCTGTGTATGCCGTTAGCGGCTGGGCCGATGGTTACTGCAATGCTGTATTTCGGTTGCTCGCGGGGCTCGACGTACCTCGTAAGGGCTTGGTAGGCCCCTGGTCGCATAAGTACCCCCACCTTGGTGTTCCGGGCCCAGCCATCGGTTTTTTGCAGGAATCGCTGCGCTGGTGGGATTATTGGTTGAAAGGCAAGGAAACGGGCATCATGGACGAGCCCATGCTGCGCGTATGGATGCAGGATTCCGTTCCGCCATCGGCCCGTTACGAGGAACGACCGGGGCGCTGGATTGCCGAACCGAGCTGGCCATCACCGCATATCGAACCAAAGCACTTCCGTCTCACCAGTGGCCATGACTTGCTGCCTGTACCCCAAGGGCCAGCGGCGTTTGTATCTGGCGACGATACGCCTCTTACCGTTCGTTCGCCGCTATCAGTAGGCCTGTTTGCTGGCAAGTGGTGTTCTTATAACGCGCCACCGGATCTGCCTCACGATCAACGCGACGAGGACGGCGGTTCACTGATTTTCCAGACGGCCCGGCTTGATCAGGGCATCGAGATTTGCGGACAACCCGTTGTCGAGCTCGACATAGAAGCCGATCAGCCGGTGGCGATGGTAGCAGTTCGGCTCAGCGATATTGCCGACGACGACAAAGCGACCCGGATTTCCTATGGCCTGCTCAACCTGACACACCGTGATAGTGACGAATTCCCTCAGCCTCTTGAGTCTGGTAAACGTTACCGTGTTCGGGTACTGCTTAAACACATCGCGCAGAAATTTCCTACAGGCCACGCTATGCGGCTCTCGCTCTCAACCAGTTACTGGCCGCTAGCCTGGCCGTCGCCCGTTCCTGTCAAACTGACCGTACATCCTGCTGGCTGTCAGCTAATCCTGCCTAGCCGTGAGCCCCGGCCTCAGGAAGAAGCGGCGCTGACCCCGTTTGGCGAGCCGGAAGGCGCACCGCCACTCGCCGTGACCCTGTTGCAGCCCAGCCAAGAATCGTGGCGAGTAATACGCGACCTGGCCCAGGATCAAACCACGCTTGAAGTCATCAATGACGAAGGCACCTTCCGTCTCGATGATATCGATCTAGAACTCTCTTCACGGGTGACTGAGCGCTATACTTATACCTACGGGAACTACAACAGCCTCAGCGGCTGGACCGAGTGGGAGCGTAGTTTCCGACGCGGCGACTGGGAAGTACGCAGCATGACCCGCACGTTGATGACATCCAACGCCAGTAGCTTTCGCTTGCGGGCGACCATGGATGCCTATGAAGGAGATAGCCGCATTTTTTCCAAAAGCTGGGACGAAGAGATTCCACGCGACCTTGTTTAAGCGCAGTTCTGCGGGAACATTGTTAATATTTTTCGTGAGAGAAGGTGTGACAAAAAAGATGCTAACGCGCTAATTTACGAGGCAAACAAGAGGAGGCATGCTAACTAATCATTGTTAAACCACTTGCAGCCATCTTTTACGCTCCTCATCATAGCCGACATGAATAACCACCTTAGCGGGAGACAAACAATGAAAATTGTCGTGCATATTGATGAGGCTGCACAGTGGCAAGAGGCGCTTTCTGACGCGCTACCACAGGCGACCGTCGTCACCAGCGATGCATCAGCGGATGAGCGCAAAAATGCTGACTACCTCGCCATTTGGAAAGCTCCCGCACATTTGCTGCAAGAACAAACTCAGCTAAAAGGCATCATCAACTTAGGCGCTGGAGTGGATTATCTACTGAAAACGCCAGGGCTGCCCCGCGATGTCCCTATCGTAAAATTACGTGATGCGGGCATGGGCGAGCTAATGGCCGATTACGCCCTCTATGGTGTATTGCATTTCTATCGCAGCATGGATCGTTACCTGACTCAGCAACAGAGCACCACGTGGCAGCCACAAGAGGTAGTGGATAAATCCCAGTGGCCAGTCGGTGTATTAGGCCTCGGTGCGATTGGCGGCTATGTGGCCAGCGCTTTGCAACAAGCTGGCTTCCCTGTGTTGGGCTGGAGCCGCTCTCCCAAACAGCTCATTGGCGTGCACTGTTTTCACAGCGATGATGGGCTAACCGAATTGCTTGGCCAAGTGCAAAGCCTGATCACTATTCTGCCTGACACAGCGGCCACTAAACACATTCTCAATGCCGAACGGCTGGCCCAACTGCCCAAAGGCGCTAGTGTGATTAACCCAGGCCGTGGCAGTTTGATTGATGAGCAAGCGCTGTTGGATGCGCTAGGCAGCACTGACCAGCCGGGCCACTTGCGCGGTGCCTTGCTGGATGTATTTCATGAGGAACCGCTACCCACGAACAATCCACTTTGGCAGCATCCAAGAGTGATTGTCACCCCGCATATGGCCGCCCCTACTCCGCTGAATGATGCCATCGACCAAGTAATTTCCTATCTGCATACCTTTGAATCAGGTGAGAAACTTTCCACCGTTAACCCGGACGCAGGCTACTGACGCTAAACCCCGCCTCGGCTATACTCCTGTGCTGGGAACCAAGTGCTGGCTAAAGGCTCTTAGGAAGACACCAATTTTAGAGGAAACGCCCTTGGTCACTGTTTTCGCACGACGGCTTGGTCGCACGCTCGCCGGAGTAGGGTTTAGCCTTGCTGCCATCTGCGCTAGTGGCATGACTTTAGCAGCAGAGACGCTTCCAGACCCGCAACCCTTTGAGGCTAAATACCGTCTTGAAGTACGTGGCTGGCCTGGGGCAACCATCACTCATCGTCTATCTAACGAAGGGAATCACTGGTTAAGCGACATGCGCTTTTCAATTACCGTGGCACGCGGCCAGGAATTCAGCCGTTTTACGCTGAACGATGATGATATCGAGGCGCTGCTCTTTAGCAGCCGTTATTCAGTGCTAGGCATGGGCGATAGCTATCAGTTGAACGAAAGTGATATTGGCAGCTTAGATCGGCAAACGGCACTGTTTGCTCTGTCCCGCCGAGCAGGGCATGAAAACTGTACTGAGAGCGCGCCCTGTGAGATTGAATTCGTCGATCAGAAAGGGCGTGACGAGCATTTTCAATATTATGTGCATGAAAAGAAGGGATCTGAGCCAACGACCATCAGCGTACCTGCCGGTGAGTTTGAAGCACTGAGTGTATCGCTGATTGATACTGAGAAGCCCGACCGACTTCTGCAGCTCAACTTTCACCCCGACTGGCCCGGCCTGATACTATCGGCGGTATACCAAAAAGAGGGCCGCCGCGAAACACAACTGACGTTAACTCAGTTTCAACCAGAGGGGGGGTCGGCCCCCTAAATGCTTTCAGGTTTATTCATTGTTCTGTTACCGCTCGTACTAGGTTACTTAGTTCGCGTCCGATCCAAGAGTTTTCAAAAACTCATTAACCAAGCAGTGAATAGTTCAGTCTATTTAATACTGTTATTTATGGGAATGAGTCTTGCTGGGCTTGAAAACCTCACCAGTCAGCTCTCTCGTTTAGGCGGCAATGCTTTGCTGCTTTTTAGTATTACTACACTGTTTAACCTAACAGCGCTCTGGTGGCTATCGCGCCGTTTAACCTTTAAGGCAGGCAACTCGCCAGTGGTGAAAAATGCCCCGACCAGTAAACTGGCGGCGATGCAGGGTTCACTGCTGCTAGTGGCTGTGGTGGCAGGCGGCGTTATGGTTGGCCTGTTGTTAGGACCGCACCTGGGTGAAGGGCTTTTTCACACGGCGGATCTACTGGCCGAATGGGTACTCTACTTACTGCTGGCGCTAATTGGCTGTCAGCTGCGCAACTCCGGCATGCCCCTCAGACAGATCCTGCTTAACCGAATGGGGCTGGCGATAGCGGTTACACTCGCACTAAGTTCACTCTTGGCAGGCTTAGCAGCCGCCCCACTCCTGTCGCTACGCTGGAACGAGGGACTGGCCATGGCGGCAGGCTTTGGCTGGTACTCGCTGTCCGCTATTTTGATTGGTGACCAGTTGGGCCCGCTGATGGGCGGTGTGGCGTTTTTCAACGACCTTACCCGTGAACTGTTGGCATTCATTCTGATTCCATTAGTGATTCACCGTCACACTGCACTGGCGATTGGCTACGGCGGCGCCACCTCCATGGATTTCACTTTGCCCGTCATTCAGCAGCATGGCGGCGTGTGCTGCGTGCCTGTCGCCGTGGTCAGCGGGTTTATCCTTTCGCTGCTCTCCCCCCCGCTGATCCTGTTTTTTCTTTCGCTTTCGGGCTGATAGAGCTAAAAATCGCTCGTATTGGAAACAGAGATCGCAAATCTTTTATCTTTTATTAAAAACTACGTGTAAGTGATTAAAGTTAAAGAACTTAAATTTTTACTGCACTTAGTTTAAAACCCAGCTCAAAACCCAACTGTCTCTTAGCATCCGTATTTAGCATAGATATTGATTTAAGTTATGTCGTCTTCCACTTAGCTAACCTATCCTTTCTCAACTATAGTTCTTAAGTAGTGACTTCCGATGCTACGTCTAAAGGCAGGAAAGCCAACGGCGTTTAGAAAAGTCATTAAGCTTTAACGAGCTATCTAGTGAGACGATATTGACCATGATAATCCAGGGAGGTCGAGCATGGGCGATGTGGCTTTGAGTGAGGTTACGAGAGATAAAAGCATGTCGGAAGAGAGCATGGTAGAAGGTGTCGAAAAAGTGCAATCCAGAGTTAGCGACACACCTTTTAGTTATAACCAAACGCCCTCCCGATACCATTCAAATCAATCTATTAACGATCGTCATTATGACGTTATCGATCGAAGCCATAAAGATAAACTCGATTCACCACAACGCATTTTATTTGTTACTACAGAAATTACCGATTTCGTTAAGGTTGGTGGGCTGGGTGATGTCTCCTCCGCACTTCCCCGCGCATTAGCGGCACATCATGACGTGCGTGTGTTAATTCCGGCTTACCGGGAAATGATCGAGTCCGAGCATGAGATTATTACCGTCGGTCACTTGCCTGCCTTTGCTGGGCTGCCAGCGTGTGATGTCGGACGCATAACGTGTGACGATGGGCTGATCATTTATGTGCTTTTATGCCCAGAACTTTATGAACGGGCAGGCACCCCTTATGGCACCGGCTCAAGCGGCTACGGCGATGGTCAAGATGAAGGTTGGCAAGATAATGACATCCGCTTCGCCAGGTTGTCACGAGCGGCTGCCGATATTGCTCTAGGCAAAGCCAACCTCGACTGGCAGCCCCAGCTTTTACACCTCAATGACTGGGCGTGCGGTTTGGCGCCAGCCTACCTTCATTGGGACGGCCAAGGGCAGCCCATCCCCAGTGTTTTCACCATTCATAACCTGGCTTACCAGGGTGTGTTTGATGCTTCACGCCTTGATGCACTCGGCATCCCAAACGAGGCGTTTAATATTGATGGCGTCGAATACTATGGCGAGCTTTCCTTTATGAAGGCGGGGATTGTCTACGCCTCGAAAGTTACCACCGTCAGTGCGACCTACGCCCAAGAGATCACCACGCCAAAATTCGGCTGTGGGCTGGACGGGCTGCTTCGCTGCAAAGCCGAACAGGGGCGTTTAAGCGGTATTCCCAATGGTATTGACGACTCCTGGGATCCACGCACCGATAGCCATTTGGTTCAGGCTTTCTCATCTAACGATTGGCGCGGTAAGCGTGCCAATGCAGATTATGTTCGCCGTCATTTTGGGTTAACCCCCAGCCAAGGCCCTTTGTTCGCAGTGATATCCCGCATGGTACATCAGAAAGGGCTCGATCTGACCATTGAGGCAGCGAAGGCTATTGTCCATGCGGGCGGCCAAATCGTTTTCATGGGCTGCGGCGAACACCATGTAGAAGAAGCCCTGCGCAGACTGGCAGTTCGCTTTCCTGGTGCCATTACGGCCTACATCGGTTTCGATGAATATCAAGCTCGCTGCCTTTTCGCTGGAAGCGATTTTTTGCTTATGCCGTCACGCTTCGAACCCTGTGGACTAAGCCAGATGTATGCCCAACGCTTCGGCTCATTACCGATCGCTCATCGTACCGGTGGCTTGGCCGATACGATTGAGGATGGCGTGACCGGCTTCCTGTTTGACGACATGCAGTTCGGTAGCTATATGCATGCCATTCAGCGCGCCTTTGCGGTATACAAGTCAACCGACCTGTTCAACGCCATGCGCGGGGCTGCGATGACAGGGCGTTATCACTGGAAGCAGTCGATCGTCCCCTACAGCAAGCTGTACCTGCAAGCGCTTGAACAGGCAGGAAACGAGGCGACACTGACCCGGTGATAGAGGCGACAAACAATGTTTGGACAGACTCAGTTCCAAGAAACCAGGTTGCAAACGCCTACCTTCGGCGCGCAGGTCGTTGAGGATAGGCTAACGCGGTTCGTGCTATGGGCACCGGGGGCTCACCGGGTTGATGTGGAGGTTGAGGGCCTGCCCAGCGTCACCATGAATCAAGAAAGTGATGGCTGCGCGACGGCAGACGTAGCCTGTGGTCATGGCGCTTGCTATCGCTACCGTGTATTCAATGAGAATGATGAGCGGGGAAGCCTAGTGCCAGACCCCGCCGCCCGTGCTCAGGCTGGTGATATTGACGGGCCAAGCGTGGTGATCGACCCAAACCACTACGTATGGAAAAACCCTACCTGGCAGGGGCGGCCCTGGCATGAAACCGTACTTTACGAACTGCATGTCGGCGCCCTCGGTGGCTTTAAAGGCGTGCGCCAACACCTGCCCTACCTGGCCGAACTGGGTGTTACCGCTATTGAACTAATGCCGGTCTCTGAATTCCCTGGCGCACGTAATTGGGGTTACGACGGTGTGCTTCCCTATGCGGTGGAAGCCTCTTACGGTACCCCCGACGACATGAAAGAGCTGATCGACGAGGCCCACTCCTACGGCCTGATGGTGTTTCTTGATGTGGTCTACAATCACTTCGGCCCTGATGGCAACTACCTGGCAAACTACGCAGGTGCCTTCTTTCGTGAGGATTTGGTCACGCCATGGGGACCCTCCATCGACTTTCGCCAACCTATGGTACGTCGTTATTTCATCGATAACGCCTTGATGTGGCTTGAGGAATATCGCCTGGATGGCTTACGTTTCGATGCCGTCCACGCCATCAGCGAAAAGGACTTCCTGGTCGAACTGGCTGAGACAATTCGCGCCCGGATAGCCCCTGAACGGCATATTCATCTAGTGTTGGAGAACGAAGGCAACACGGCCAGCCTGCTCAGTCCAGACCAGTTTACTGCTCAGTGGAACGACGACTGGCACAACGTTATGCATGTACTGCTGACCGGCGAGCAGGAAGGCTATTACAGCGATTTCGTTGACAACGCGACACCCCGGCTGGCCCGGTGCCTCAGCGAAGGATTCATATTTCAGGGAGACACGTCGCGTCATGGCCATTCCAGAGGCGAGCCCAGTGCTCATCTTCCGCCGACTGCCTTCGTAGCGTTTCTGCAAAATCATGACCAGACCGGCAACCGTGCCCTCGGCGAGCGTCTGAGTGTGCTCACCAATGCCGAGTCACTGGCGGCGGCCACGGTATTGCTGCTGCTTTCGCCAATGGTCCCGCTATTGTTCATGGGCGAAGAGTGGGGCTCCAAGCGGCCCTTCTTATTCTTCACTGAACATAATGAAGATCTCGCCCAAGCGGTTCGTGAAGGGCGGCGAGCAGAGTTTGCCGACTTCAGCGCCTTTCTTGATGAAAAGAGCCGCGAGCAGATTCCTGATCCTAATGCGCTAACGACTTTCGAAGCCTCAATCCCCGACTTCGACGTGCGCGAAACATCTTCCTATGCTGCCTGTATGGCGCGCTATCGCACCTTATTGAAGCTTCGTCATCATCATATCGTGCCACGTCTAAAAGGCGCCGTAGCGCTGGGCGCTAAAGCACTCGGCGACAAAGCAGTGCTGGCCCGCTGGCAAATGAATGACGAAACCCACCTGGTGATAGCACTCAACCTTGGGGAGCATCCAGCGGCCACCCTGGGGCTGGGAGTAGGCCAATTACTCCATGAAACCGACGAGGGGGTAGCAAAGGCTGCCCAGAGCGGCCGGATACCGCCTCGCGCTGCCGCCGCTTGGTTGCGCCATAATCCGGGTGACGAGGAGGTAAGCGCATGAAAGATAAGCTGAGACAACTCGCCGAAGCGGCTGGATTATTGCTTGAATGGGAAAATAGTGACGGCGAGCCCTGTCAGCTATCTGCACAGGTTCAACGCACCTTGCTGGGCATACTCGGCTTTCCCACCGACAATGAGGCCGCCATGGACGAAGGCTTGCAGCGCCTAAAGCGTTTGCATACGCCGGAAAGCCCTGCCGAGTGGCCACCGCTGCTTACTGTTGACTGCGAAACACCGATCACGCTGCCCTCGGTGCTGCCCCCCGGCACCGATTTTGTTTTGGTGCTTGAGCAAGGTGGTCGCGTAGAAGGCTACCTAAACAAGGATGGCACGATGCCCGGCGTAGCGGAGATTGGCTATCACCAGCTACATATAGCAAACACCGAGTTGACCCTGGCCGTTGCCCCACACCAGTGTTACACCCCGGCCGATGCCAGCGGTAAGACCGCGCCAAGGCTATGGGGCTTGGCGACACAGCTTTATGCGCTGCGCCGACCCGGGGATGGCGGTATCGGCGATGCTTTAGCATTGGAGCATTGCGTCGCCCAAGCTGCCAACCAAGGCGCGGATGCCGTAGCGATTAGCCCGACCCATGCCATGTTCAGCGCCGACCCTGAGCGCTATAGCCCTTATTCCCCCTCCACCCGGCTACTCTATAACGTGCTTTACAGTGCCGCTGAAAACCTGTTCGGCGAAGCGTGCGTCCATGAGGCCCAGGCCCGTAACGGGCTGCAGGCGGAGTTACGCCGTCTGGAAGCCAATGACTTCCTCGACTGGCCGGAAGCTGCGCGCGCCAAGCTCTCCTGGCTGCGTTACCTTTACGATGATTTTATGGCCCGGGAAGATAACGCCGCCCAGGCGCTACGCCAGGACATGCAGGCGTTTCGGCGGGCAGGTGGCGACCTACTGGAAGACCATTGCCGCTTCGAAGCCTTACAGAGAGAAATCGGCCCCGGCAACTGGCGTGAATGGCCAACCGAACTTCGCGACCCAGCCAGCCCGGAGATTGCCCGCTTTGCCCAGACGCGTGCCCACGAAATAGGTTTTCATGCTTTCTTGCAATGGATAACCGCCGACAGTTTATCGCGTGCCCAACGCGCAGCCAGAGAGGGCGGCATGACGATTGGGCTGATCGCCGATCTGGCGGTGGGGGCTGATGCCGGTGGCAGTCAAACGTGGAGCCGCCAAACGGACATGCTGGAAGGTGTCTCTATCGGTGCCCCTCCCGACCTATTTAATGGTCAGGGTCAAGATTGGGGTCTGGCTGCCTTTTCACCCTTTGGCTTGAAGCACTCAGGCTTTCGTAGCTTTATCGACATGCTACGGAGTGCCTTCGCTCATGCTGGCGGGCTGCGTATCGACCATATCCTCGGCCTAATGCGCTTATGGCTGGTGCCTCATGGCGCTCCTCCCACGGAAGGCGGTTACCTGTCTTATCCGCTGGAAGATATGCTGCGCTTAGTGGCGCTGGAATCCTGGCGTCATCGTGGCATCGTTATTGGCGAGGACCTGGGCACTGTCGCCCCTGGCTTTCGCCAACGCCTTGCCGCACGCGGCATATTGGGCATGCAGGTGCTTTGGTTCGAACAGGACGAAGAGCAACACTACTTGGCTGCAGGCGAGTGGTCCTCCGATGCCATGGCCACCACATCGACGCACGACCTGCCCACCGTCGCGGGCTGGTGGGCGGGCCGTGACATCGAATGGCGCAGCCGGCTGGGCCTGCTCAAGTCGACTCAAAGCGCTGAGAGCGAACAGAAAGTTCGCCGCCAGGAGCGGGCCAAGCTGGCCACTACGCTGGGCTTGCTGGGTGGTACGCCCACCACAGAAACGCTGGAAGCAGCCGACATTCCCGCCTCGCAAGTACTTAATGCTTGCGCACGGCACCTGGGCGCCACCCCCGCACCGCTGATATTACTTCCGGTCGAGGATGCCTTAGGGCTCGAAGAGCAAGCCAACCTACCCAACACGGTGGATGAGCATCCTAATTGGCGTCGGCGCTGGACGGCCAATGCCAATGACCTGTTGGTATCGGATGAGGTTCGTGAACGACTTGCCGAGCTGACGCGTACACGCAAGGCCATCTCCCATGGCAAGCCATCGCGGTCCGCCCTGTTTGGGAGGACGACGCATGAATGAGATCCTTGCTACCGTTCGGCTGCAGTTTCACCGCGGCTTTACCCTGACGGATGCCGAACACTGGATAGACTATTACGCCAACTTGGGTATTAGTCATTTCTACGCCTCACCGCTGCAGGCGTCACGGGCGGGTTCGCCCCATGGCTATGACGGCATCGACCCAACGCGCATCGACCCTGAGCTAGGCGGCGAGGCGGCGCTTGAACGCCTGGTGTCGCGTCTACGCTCACGCGGCATGGGGCTGATCCTTGATATCGTCCCTAACCACTTGGCCGTGGGCGGTTCACAAAACCGCTGGTGGCAGGACGTACTCGCCTGGGGCAACGACAGTCCCTATGCCGAGTTCTTCGATATCGACTGGCATTCAGATGATCCGCAGCTTACCGGAAAGCTGCTTGTGCCGTTCTTAGGCGACGCTTACGCTGAGATACTGCAGTCAGGCGAACTGGTTCTTGGCTATGATGCCGACACGGCCGGGTTTCATGTCGACTATCATGAGCACCGCTTTCCCATCGACCCACGTCACTACGGCGACATACTGCGTTTTGCCGACCACAACGCGCTGCACGAACAGGCAGCTTTTTTCGATGCCCTCCAGCAACGTGAAGACGCCTATACCGCTGCTGGCGATGCGCGCTATCAGCTACGCAAGGTAATGGAATCCCCCGCTGCCCGACAGGCTCTTGACGCTGTCATCGCCCTGTTCGGCAGTGCGAACCCCCACGGTGCTACTCGTCTTCATACCTTGCTCGAGCGCCAGCATTACCGCTTGGCCTGGTGGCGCACCGCTTCCGATGAAATTAATTGGCGGCGTTTTTTCGATGTTACCGAACTGGGTGGGGTACGTGTCGAAATTCCGGAGGTTTTTGAAGCTGTTCACGCCCTACCGTTACGGCTGGTTGAAGAAGGCTGGGTCGATGGGTTGCGAGTCGACCATGTTGATGGGCTTGCCGACCCTCGCAGCTACTGCCTGCGACTGCGTCAGCGCCTTGATGCCCTGCAGGAAAAGCGACCAGCAGAGGCACCGCGCCATGTTGCTCTCTATGTAGAAAAGATATTAGGTGATGGCGAGACGTTACATTGCGACTGGCGAGTGGACGGCACCAGTGGCTACGAATTTATGAACGAGGTTTCGGGAATACAGCACGACCCGGCTGGCGCTGCCCCCCTTAGCCGGCTATGGCATGACGTTAGTGGTCGTGATTATGATTTTACCACCGAGGTACACCTAGCCAGGCGCGAGATACTCACTTCGCTGTTGGCCAGCGAATTTGCAGCCTGCGCTCGTAGCTTACACGCTGTTGCCCGAGCTCAGCTTGCCAGCCGGGATATTACCCTAGCGGCGATCAGCCGAGCACTCGAAGCATTAATTGTTCACTTTCCTATTTACCGCAGCTATGCCGACGATGCAGGCCGCCCTGATGCCGATGCCCCCTTCTTCGCTCAAGCAATGAAGGGGGCTCGACAAGCACTCAATCCACCCGACATTGCGGTTCTAGAGGCAATGGAACGTTGGCTGGGCGGCGAAGCGCCTTGTGACGTCGCTGATGATGAAGAGCGCCGACTGCGCCAGCGCGCGATTGTGCGCTTTCAGCAGCTTACCTCGCCGGTCGCCGCCAAAGCTGTGGAGGACACCGCAGGGTATCGTAGCGCCGTGTTGATCTCACGTAACGATGTGGGCTTCGATGGCGAGCATTTCAGCCATTCTCGCAAGCGCTTTCATGAGGCGAACGTACGGCGTGGTCACCAGTTTCCCCGCACCATGGTGACCACGGCCACCCACGACCACAAGCGTGGCGAGGATGTCCGTGCGCGACTGGCAGCACTGAGTGAACAGGCCACGGACTTTGCTAACCATGTCGAGCATTGGCGTCGGCTAGCAGCACCACTACGTCGGTCGCTGCGCGACGGACCCGCCCCCTCACCGGGTGATGAACTGATTCTTTACCAAATCCTGCTGGGTGCCTGGTCACCAACGCTTGATCCGCTAGACAACGACGAGATGCAGGCGTTTGTCCAGCGGCTCGCGCAGTGGCAGCAAAAGGCCTTGCGTGAAGCCAAGTTAAGCAGCCACTGGCTATGGCCCGATGATACTTATGAGTCCGCCTCTCGCGCTTTCCTCGAAGACTTGATGACGACGCCGCCACTGCGCGACGCCATCGCGGCGGCGGCACGTAAGCTCGACTTGCCGGGTGCGATCAATGGCCTGGTTCAGACGGTGTTGCGTCTGACCGTACCCGGCGTGCCCGACCTTTACCAGGGTGCCGAATTTTGGGACTACAGCTTGGTCGATCCCGATAACCGCCGCCCTGTCGACCATGCGATGCGTAAAGCGGCGCTGGATGAAGCGCTGACGCCTACAGATGCATTGTTAACGTGGCGTGATGGACGCATTAAGCAAGCAATCATCGGGAAGTTACTGGCTCTACGCCATCGTTATCCTATGCTGTTCATCCACGGCGATTACTATCCTCTCTCGGTAAGCGGCGTTCATGCCGACCACATAGTGGCCTTTACCCGACGCTACGCGGGTTACCAATTATTGGTGGTGGTACCCAGGCTGGCCACTGAACTACTAGGCGAGGCCGAGCAACCGCATATCCTCCCGCAACGCTGGGAAGATACGCACTTGCTCCCCGAAGCCGGTCTTTGGCAAAGCGTATTGACCGAGTCATCGCTGGAGATCAGTAAGCAAGGTGTGCCTATCGCCACCTTGCTGGCGGAGCTACCCGTGGGTGTTTTCCTGCTTGATGACGGCACGGATAGCAGCGATTGGATTACCTCGCCATTACATCAATACCGCGACACATCTAAATAGCACATAGGAAGAGCTGACATGACTGACGAAGAACGCGTACGTCAACTGGCCTACAGCATCTGGGAAGCAGAAGGACGCCCCGAGGGACAGCAGCAACGCCATTGGGATAGAGCCCTGAAGATCGTTGCCGCGGAGCAAGTGGCGGGCAATGAAGCTGAACTGGAAGAAGTAGGCGAGCCAATAGACGAAACTCCTATTTTGGAGGATGACTTGCCACTGGAAGAGGACGAGATCGGCATTCAGGAAAACCGCTTGCCCCTGGAAGACCCTGAAAGCGATCCCTACTTAGATGCAGAAGTTCCCTTTCAGGAAGAAGCCCTGACAGGCGAGGACATGCCTGACGAGGAGATACCGGTCGATGAAGTGCCTGTCGATGACGTGCTTTTCGATGAAGTGACTGGCGAGGACGTGCCGGTACAGGATCGTGGCCATCCAACTCAAACACCCGCCGACCCCGCCGATACAGCGAGTCCGATGGAACCGTTGCCTGACGATTCCGCTACCGTGGCACGCACTCGCCGTCCTCGCCGTAGCAGCGACTCATTGGCGACTACCGAAGAGACGAGCACAAGCAAGAAGACGGGTAAGACTGCGGCGGCTAAAAAGACAGAGGCCAAAACAGCGAAAAAAACTACCCCAAAGGCGAAGAAACCTAAAACGACTAAGACGAACGACCGTAGTTAAGACTGTCGTTAAGACTGTCGTTAAAACTGTCGTTAAGACCGTAGCTAAAACATTAGTTAAACACTTGAATGCCCCAATGGCTCAAGGACGAATTCGATGAATACAAGCCAGGCCTCGCGGGACAGCGATAAGTCCGTTGCCACCGATGAATCTCCCAGTGTCATGCAGCACGCACGCGTCCACGAGGGATGGTCGTTTCCTCTGGGAGCGACGTGGGATGGACTAGGCGTTAATTTCGCGCTGTTCTCAGCCCATGCCACCCGCGTTGAACTGTGTCTGTTTGATGAAACCGGCGAATGGGAGCTTGCCCGTGTCGAGCTGCCCGAATACACCGACGAAGTATGGCACGGCTACCTACCTGACGCCCGCCCTGGCCAGCTCTATGGTTACCGTGTGCACGGGCCTTACGCGCCCGAAGAAGGCCACCGTTTTAACCCTAATAAACTCCTACTCGACCCTTACGCCAAGCAGATCGTCGGCGACCTGAAATGGGACGAGGCGCTATTCGGCTACACCATCGGTCATCCCGATGGCGACTTGAGTTTCGATGAGCGAGACAGCGCGCCGTTTATGCCACGCTGCCGGGTGATCGACCCTGCCTTCACCTGGGGGCGCTCGCGCGGGGTACAACTGCCTTGGGATCATACGATTCTCTACGAGACCCACGTTCGCGGTTACACCATGCGCCATCCGTCGGTACCCGAAGCGCTACGCGGCACCTTCGCCGGTTTGATGGTCAACGATGTCGTCGACTACATCCGCTCACTGGGGGTGTCATCGGTGGAGCTATTGCCGATCCACGCCTTCGTTGATGATCAGCACCTTTTAGAGCAGGGGCTGCGCAACTATTGGGGTTACAACACGCTGGGGTTTTTCGCCCCCCACTCGCGCTATATCTCGGGTGAAAGTATCCATGAATTCAAGGAATTGGTGGCCCGTTATCACGCCGCCGACCTGGAAGTCATCCTTGACGTGGTTTACAACCACACCGCAGAGGGTAACGAGCTAGGCCCCACGCTTTCACTCAAAGGCATCGACAACGCCTCCTATTACCGGCTGATGCCCGAAGAGCCGCGCTACTACATCGACGATACCGGCACCGGCAACACCTTGAACTTGAGCCACCAGCGCGTATTGCAGATGGTCACCGACTCGCTGCGCTACTGGGCCACAGAAATGCGTGTAGACGGCTTCCGCTTCGATTTAGCGACGATACTCGGGCGTGAGCCCCACGGCTTCGACGAGGGTGGCGGCTTTCTCGACTCCTGCCGCCAGGACCCTATCCTCAGCCAGGTAAAGCTGATTGCCGAACCCTGGGACTGTGGTCCCGGCGGTTATCAAGTCGGCGGTTTCCCGCCGGGCTGGGCGGAGTGGAACGACCGCTACCGTGATACCGTGCGCGCTTTTTGGCGGGGGGATGAAGGACAACTGCCGGAACTGGCCACCCGGCTGATGGCATCGGCGGACTTTTTCCAACGTCGTGGTCGGCGTCCGTTCGCCTCGGTCAACTTCGTCACTGCCCACGATGGCTATACCCTTTACGACCTGGTTGCCTACAACGATAAGCACAACGAGGCGAACGGTGAGGACAACATGGATGGCCATGACCACAACCTATCGTGGAACCATGGCGCAGAGGGTCCCAGTGACGATGCCGAGATACAAGCACTGCGGTTGCGTCAGATCCGCAACTTCATTGCGACCACCCTGTTCTCCCAAGGAACGCCCATGTTGCTGGCTGGCGATGAGCTCTTGCGCACCCAGCAGGGCAACAATAATGCGTATTGTCAGGACAATGAGATCAGTTGGGTGGATTGGAACCTTGATGGTGACGCCCACGCCATGATCGAGTACCTCCGGCGGGTGATTGCGCTTCGACTACGCTACCCGATTCTGCGGCGTGGACGCTTCCTCTCCGGCGAGTACAACGAGGAAATGGGGCTCAAAGAAGTCACATGGCTCGCGCCGGATGGTGCCGAAATGGACATTGAGCGTTGGGAGGATGCCGAGGCACGCACACTCGGCCTGTTACTGGACGGTCGCGCCCAGCCGACGGGCATACGCCGTGCCGGCGCTGATGTCACCTTGTTGCTAATTTTCAATGCTCACCACGACGCAGTGGCTTTTCAGTTACCGGAAGCACCAAGCGGCAGCGGTTGGTTATGCCGCCTTGATACTAGCCACACCATAGAGGAAACCCCTTTCCAGCGCGCCTTTGGTGAGGAACATAGGATGGAAGGTCGCTCATTGGCCCTATTGGAGCTAGTGCAGCAGGCTGATAACGCCGTTATCTAGAGATGAGGCAGCGCGGAGATCTCCGCTGTCGTTTCCGCGTTGCAAGGAGAAGCATGCGATGAGTTCAACTGTTTATCCCACGTCCGGGGCAGTCCCGGCGCAAGAGCAGGATCCAAGCCAGGTAATAGCGGCTACACAGGCACCACGCATTGCCATCGAATCCGTCACCCCCTCCCTTGACCAGGGACGTTTTGCTGCTAAAGCGATTGTTAATGAACCGGTCGTTGTAAAAGCGACCATCTTCGCTGACGGTCATGATGTGCTGTCAGCCGCGATCTGCTGGCAGGACGATCAGGGCCAACAGCAACGCGTACCCATGCGCCAGATAGAACCCCTCGGATTGGATATCTGGGAGGGAAGTTTCACGCCTCAGCGGGTGGGAGACCACCGTTTTATCATCGAAGCCTGGTGGGATATTTATGCCACCTACCATTACGAACTTTCCAAAAAACACCAGGCGGGGGTGCCGGTCGAGCTCGAGCTTGAAGAAGGCAGGCAACTGATCGAACGCGCGGCTGAGCGCGCCTCTGAAAACGACAATGGAGTGCTCAGCGCAGCATTAGGAGCCGTCCATGAGCAGTTTCAGTTAGCACAGCATGATGCCGACCGTGTCGCGCTGCTGCTTGACGGTGACACCGCCAGGTTGATGCACGAAGCGGATACTCGCCCGCATCTAACCAGAAGCGACACGCATTATCCGCTTGAAGTGGAGAGACTCAAGGCGCGCTTTGCCAGCTGGTACGAACTGTTCCCCCGCTCGGAAACCGACGATCCTAATCGCCATGGTACGTTCAAGGATGTTCATAGGCGCCTGCCATTGATCCGCGATATGGGCTTTGATGTGCTCTATTTTCCGCCCATTCACCCGGTCGGTCGGGCGCATCGCAAAGGCCCTAACAACAGCCTTGAAGCAGGACCGGATGACCCAGGCAGCCCCTACGCCATCGGCAGCGAAGAAGGCGGGCATGAGGCTATTCACCCGCAACTCGGCACCCGTGAAGATTTCCGCGACCTGGTACGTGTCGCCAATGAACACGGGCTGGAGATAGCGCTCGACTTCGCCATTCAGTGCTCACCGGACCACCCATGGCTAAAAGAGCATCCAGGCTGGTTTTCCTGGCGGCCCGACGGTTCAATCCGCTACGCCGAAAACCCGCCCAAAAAGTATCAGGATATTGTCAACGTCGACTTCTACGCCGAAGACGCCATCCCCTCGTTATGGATCGAACTTCGTGATGTCGTTCAAGGTTGGGTTGATGAAGGCGTAAAAATATTTCGTGTTGATAATCCGCATACCAAGCCACTGCCCTTCTGGGAATGGTTAATTGCCGATATTCGTCGCCGTGATCCGGACGTCATCTTCCTGGCCGAAGCTTTCACCCGACCGGCCATGATGCTGCGCCTGGGCAAGCTGGGCTTCACTCAAAGCTATACCTACTTCACTTGGCGTCATACCAAGGCCGAGTTGACCGAGTATTTTACTCAACTCAATGAATCGCCGCTTCGTGATGGGTACCGGCCCAACTTCTTCGTCAATACACCCGATATTAACCCCTACTTCCTGCAATCGTCTGGGCGGGCTGGCTTTTTGATTCGTGCGGCGCTGGCCACCATGGGTTCAGGGCTATGGGGCATGTACTCAGGGTTCGAGTTGTGTGAAGGCGCGCCAGTACCCGGCAAAGAGGAGTACCTCGACTCCGAGAAGTATGAGATTCGCCCGCGCGACTACAGTGCTCCCGGCAATATCGTCTACGAGATCGCCCAACTCAACCGAATCCGACGCGAGAACCCAGCACTGCATACCCACCTGGGTTTGACCTTCTATCCGGTACACAACGACCGCTTGTTACTGTTCGCCAAGGGCACCAAGACACGCGATAACGTTGTCCTTATCGCCGTGAATCTTGATCCCTTCGAGGCGCAGGAGGGCGCATTCGAATTGCCCTTGGGGCTGTTCGACCTTCCCGATGAGGCGGCACTGCACGTGGAGGATCTAATGAGCGGCAGGCATTGGACGTGGTATGGCAAATGGCAGTCGATGCGGCTCGATCCGGCGGCACTGCCATTCGCCATCTGGCGTATTCGCCCCATCCAATAGCCATGCGTGACGACCTAGTTGAATTGGATTCGAAAGCGATTCGTTTGCAACGAATGATCCGGATCGATTTGTTCATACCGATGAAAACAGAGAGGGCAAGCCAATGATGGATGCCAGTAGCGAAAGACACGCCGTCGAGGCCATGGATTTTCTCGATGACCCACTCTGGTATAAGGACGCCGTCATCTACCAAGTACATGTCAAGGCCTTCTTCGACGCCAATGACGACGGCATCGGTGATTTCGAAGGCTTGATTCAGAAACTCGACTATATCGTCAGCCTGGGCGTGAACACGATCTGGATATTGCCATTCTATCCCTCGCCACGTCGCGATGATGGTTACGATATCGCTGAATATACCAGCGTTAGCCCTGATTACGGCACGCTGGAAGACGCCCAGCGCTTCATCAAAGAAGCGCACCGACGCGGCCTACGCGTATTGACTGAGCTGGTTATCAACCATACGTCCGACCAGCACGAATGGTTTCAGCGTGCCAGGCAAGCGCCGGCAGGCTCGCCGGAACGCGATTTCTACGTGTGGTCGGACACCGACCAAAAATACCCCGGCACACGGATCATTTTTCTTGATACCGAATCGTCCAACTGGACCTGGGACCCGGTCGCTGGCGCCTACTACTGGCACCGCTTCTATTCACATCAGCCGGACCTTAACTTTGACAACCCCGTGGTGCTTGACGAGGTGATCAAGGTAATGGAGTACTGGCTCGATATGGGCGTCGATGGCCTGCGCCTGGACGCCATTCCGTATCTGGTCGAGCGTGAAGGCACCAACAACGAGAACCTGCCCGAAACGCATGTCGTGCTAAAAAAGATTCGTGCGGTGCTTGATGAACGTTACCCCGATCGCATGCTGCTCGCTGAAGCCAATCAATGGCCCGAAGATACCCGACCCTATTTCGGCGATGGCGACGAATGCCACATGGCGTTCCATTTCCCGTTGATGCCACGCATGTACATGGCGCTGGCCCAAGAAGACCGTTTCCCGATTACCGACATTCTGCGCCAGACCCCAGAAATACCCGCCACCTGCCAGTGGGCGATCTTTCTGCGCAACCACGACGAGCTGACCCTGGAAATGGTCACCGATAAGGAGCGCGATTATCTCTGGAATCACTACGCCGCCGACCGCCGAGCGCGTATCAATTTGGGCATCCGCCGACGGTTAGCGCCGCTGCTGGAGCGTGACCGGAGACGTATTGAACTGCTTAACAGCCTGCTGCTTTCTATGCCGGGTACACCGGTGTTGTATTACGGCGATGAAATCGGCATGGGCGACAATATTTATCTCGGCGACCGTGATGGCGTACGTACGCCCATGCAATGGTCGGTGGACCGCAACGGCGGCTTCTCTCGTGCCGATCCGGCACGGCTGGTGCTCCCACCGATCATGGACCCGCTCTATGGGTATCAGACCGTCAATGTCGAAGCGCAGGTGCGTGATTCGCATTCGTTGCTCAATAATATGCGTAGGCTACTCGCAGTGCGTAGCCAGCATCGCGCCTTCAGCCGTGGCACCATGCGACCGCTCTACCCCGCCAACCGGCATATTCTCGCCTACCTACGTGAGATGACGCTCGATAATGGCGAGACAGAAACATTGCTGTGTGTGGCCAATGTGGCCAGTACCGCCCAGGCAGTGGAGCTCGACCTGTCCGCTTTTGCCGGAAAGGTGCCAGTAGAAATGGTCGGCGGTAGCGCCTTTCCGCCGGTGGGTAAACTGGCCTACTTGCTGACCCTTCCCCCCTACGGTTTTTTCTGGTTCCTGCTAGCTCCCGCGACCGCCATGCCGGAGTGGCATGTTCCGGTACCTGAGCCAATGCCGGATTACGTCACCCTCATTATCAAAAAGCGTCTTGAAGAGATTTTCAACGAAACGCCCAGACGATTACTCGAACGCGAAACGCTCCCCAACTACCTGCCTAAGCGGCGCTGGTTCGCCGCCAAGCAGGCGCGTATTGAGGAGATCCGTTTACACGCCACCGTCAGCCTTGAGCACAGCGGGCATTCGCTGCTGTTAAGCGAGCTGGAGGTCAAACATGGCCAAGGCAGTGAGCGCTACCAACTGCCACTGGCTTTCCTGGGCGAGGATGAGCAGAGCAATCCGCTACCGCAACAACTCGCCATGGCGCGGGTTCGTCGCTTCCATGAAGTCGGGCTGCTAACCGATGCGGTCACCCTGGATGCCTTTACGCTAGCGGTGCTGGAAGGCATGCAGTTAGGCAGCGTAGTGCCCTATGAGCAGGGAGAAGTCCATTTCTTGCCAACGGCGGCCTTCGCCGATCTGACGCTTCCTGAGCATCCGGAGATAGTGCAACAGAGTGCCGAACAGTCCAATAGCTCGATCATCATTAACCATCAGTTAGTGCTCAAGCTGTTTCGGCGCCTGGAGCCAGGCATTCATCCCGAAGCGGAAATCGGCAGCTACCTGACCGAGCGAGGCTTTACGCATACCGTACCCCTTTACGGCGTGGTAACCCGGCTCGAAGAGGGAACCACACAGACCCTAATGATCCTGCAAGGCTTCATCGACAACCAGGGCGATGCCTGGGCGTGGACTCGCTCCAAGCTGGAGCGAGCGATTCGTGAAGCGGTGGCGGATGACGAGCGGGGTAGTGAACCACGGGAGGAAGCCCGCTACGGTGCGTTCGAGGAGCTGGAAGAGTTTGCGGCTACGCTAGGGCGTCGGCTGGGTGAATTGCATATGGTACTGGCAATGCCAAGCGATGATCCGGCGTTTGCGCCTGATGTCGCGGGCTCATCCCATGTAGAACACTGGACGCAGCGCGTAACGCAGCGCGTCGAGGAAGCGTTGGACTTGCTTAAGCAGCACAAGAGCAGCGCTGACGAAGCCGAGCAGCAGCTTGCCGATGCGATCCTGAATCGGCGTGATGCACTTATGGCGTCCATTAAGATGATGGCTGAAATGGCCGAAGGCAGCCTGATCACCCGTATCCATGGCGACCTGCATCTCGGTCAAGTATTGGTGGCCCATGATGATGCCTACATCATCGACTTTGAAGGCGAACCGGCCAGACCCCTGGAAGAACGTCGTGCTAAGGATAGCCCGCTGCGTGATGTCGCTGGCATGTTGCGCTCTTTCGACTATGCCTATGCCAAGGTGGAAGAGGCTCGGCCAGGCGAAAATGAAGTCGTCGATTCAAACACCGCTACCGGCCACGCTGTCGTGGAGCAGTACCTGCTCAGAGGACGGCAAGCATTCCTCAACGCTTATTGGCAGGCAACACTGGAAATGCCCCACGAATGGAAGAAAGCAAGCGGAGCCGCCGCTGCGGTCGATCTGTTTGTCCTCGAAAAGACGGCCTACGAGATCGCCTACGAAGCCGCCAACCGCCCTGCATGGCTGGGTGTACCGTTGCGCGGCTTAGCTGCGATCATCGAACAACTCAGCCCAGGAGAGCCACATGAATGAAGTTATTCACACCCAGCCCATTTTGGATCGCAGCTTGTGGTTGACCGAGGAAGACGCCGACGCCCTGGCACAGGGAAATCACCATGATCCCTTCTCGATCCTCGGCATTCATACCGATGACGAAGGCCAGTTCTTGCGCGTCTTCCTACCTGGCGCAGTGGGGGTTGATGTTCTCGACCGCGAAGGCGGCACGTTGCGTTGCTGCCTGACCAGCATGCAGATCCCCGGCTTGTTCGCTGCGAGGCTGCCGCATGCGGCTCCCTATCTGCTGCGCATTCGCTGGCCCCAAGGCGAACAGATAACCGAGGACCCTTATAGTTTCGGGCTGCTACTGGGCGAAATGGACCTCTACCTGCTAGGCGAAGGCAATCACCGTAACCTTGGGCACTGTCTGGGTGCTCAGCCCATGGCGGTGGATGGCGTCGACGGTGTGCGCTTCGCCGTCTGGGCACCCAATGCCAAACGTGTGTCGGTGGTGGGTGATTTCAATAGCTGGGATGGTCGCCGTCATGTGATGCGCCTGCGTATTTCCGCCGGCGTGTGGGAGATATTCGTACCGCGCATCGGGCCTGGGGAATCGTACAAGTATGAGGTTGTCGAGGCCCACGGTGCCATTGGCCTTCGCGCTGACCCTGTTGCTTTAGCCACCGAAGCACCGCCCTCTACCGCCTCGGTGGTGGCCGATACCACGCCTTTTACCTGGCATGACGAAGAATGGATTGCTCAGCGGCAAAAATCACATGACCCATCTCGGCCAATTAGCATCTACGAGGTGCACGCCGCCTCCTGGCGCAAACATGGCGGCGACAACGGCGAACTCTATAGCTGGCGTGATCTGGCCGAGCAACTGATTCCTTATGTGTTGGAAATGGGTTTCACCCATGTCGAACTATTGCCGATCATGGAGCATCCCTTTGGCGGTTCCTGGGGCTACCAGCCGCTGAGCCAGTTTGCACCCAGTGCCCGTTTCGGCAAGCCTGCCGACTTTGCCTACTTCGTCGATGAGTGCCATCGCGCCGGGCTGGGTGTCATTCTTGATTGGGTACCGGCCCACTTTCCTACCGACCCCCATGGCCTGGCGCGCTTCGACGGTACTGCCTTGTACGAATATGAGCATCCTTTCGAGGGGTTCCATCAGGATTGGGACACCTACATCTACAATTTGGGCAGGCGTGAAGTGCATGGATTTATGCTCGCCTCGGCACTGCATTGGCTGAGGCACTTCCATGTCGATGCACTGCGCGTCGATGCCGTTGCCTCGATGCTCTATCGCAACTACTCCCGCAACGAAGGCGAGTGGATTCCCAACCGTTATGGCGGTCATGAGAATCTTGAGACGATAGACTTCCTTCGCCACCTTAATGACGTCATCAGTGAAGAAGCCCCAGGCACAGTCGTGATCGCCGAGGAATCCACCGCTTGGCCCGGCGTTACCCAGCCAACCGATGAGGGGGGGTTGGGCTTCGCCTATAAATGGAACATGGGCTGGATGCACGACACCTTGGAATATATCGCCAAGGACCCGGTTTACCGTACCTACTCGCATCACGATATGACCTTTCCAATGGTCTATGCTTTCTCCGAACGCTACGTATTACCCATTTCTCACGACGAGGTAGTACACGGTAAGGGCTCACTGATCTGCAAGATGCCAGGCGATGAGTGGCAACAGTTTGCTAACCTGCGTGCTTATCTTTCAATCATGTGGGCTCAGCCCGGTAAAAAGTTACTGTTTATGGGCTGCGAGTTCGGCCAGTGGCGTGAGTGGAGCCACGACCGTGAGCTGGATTGGTCACTACTCGCCGAAGGCCGCCATGCCGGTGTTCGCCGATTATTAAGCGATCTTAACCGCTGCTACGGGGAGCTACCCGCTCTGCACGAATGCGATAGCGAACCACAAGGGTTTACTTGGGTCGTGGGCAATGACAACACCAATAGCGTTTTTGCTTGGCTGCGCTGGAGTGCCGCCGGTGAGCCGCTGCTGGTCGTTGCCAATATGACGCCGGTGCCACGAATGGGTTATCGCCTGGGCGTGCCGCTTGCCGGTGGCTGGGAAGAACGCCTTAACAGTGACGCCGAGTGCTATGGAGGTTCCAACATGGGCAACCTGGGCCAACTAACAGCTGAAGACTCTCCTCTTCATGGACAAATCGCCAGCCTAGAACTCACCCTACCACCACTGGCGGTACTGCTGTTACGCCCGGTCGAAACCCCGAGCACGCGTTGATAGCGCGTAATAGTTATTGAACTGGATCAAGTCATTAGGAGATATGAGTCACCGAGGAAAGGGATAGTAGTTTGAATGCGGCGTCTTTGAAGAACTAGGCTTTGAAGCACACTCTTTGAAAACCAGCTTTGAAGACCAGTTTTGACGAACAGTTTTGAAGGACAGCTTTCAACTACGTTCCTTTGTCCTCGGTGTGAAAAGAGACTAAAAAATATTATTAACAAGCGAGCGAACGGATGCACGAATTTAATATTGGGTTATTAGTCGTTGCTGCTAGCGCGCTATTTCTGGGACTATTATCAACACCGCTAAAGCGGATCGGTTTACCCGACTCAGTCACCTTGTTGCTCGTCGGGGTTGTGTTGGGACCTACTGGGTTTGGATTTCTAGAACCAGCGCAGTGGAGTAACGAAATGGCCATTTTGGAACAAGTGGCCCGCTTAGCTATCGCGATTGGCTTGATGGGTATCGCACTGCGCTTACCCAAATCCTATATTTTTAACCACTGGCGACCACTTTGCTTTTTACTGCTGGTGGGTATGCCGTTCATGTGGCTATGTAGCAGCGCTTTAACAGGTTGGACACTCGGCTTGCCAATAGGAGCCGCTCTACTCATCGGTGCAGCGATTACCCCAACTGATCCGGTGGTTGCTTCGACCCTCGTGACCGGGCCCGTTGCAAAAGAAAATCTTCCCGCTTATCTACGTCAGATAATTTCAAGTGAATCGGGCGCCAATGATGGGCTTGCGTTCATCTTTGTCATGGTTGCCGTGTTTTTGCTGACGCTTCCAACTGGCCAATCCATGACTATGCAGATTCTAGGTGTCATTTTTGGCGATATTTTAGTGGCCTTCGTAGCCGGAGCCCTGATCGGCTATACGGTAGGCTTTACGATGCGCAAAGCTGAAGAAAAAAAGACTATCGACCAATCGTCGATGTTAATGGTAACAACCGCGCTTGCGCTCACTACTCTTGCCGCAGTGAAGCTGATTGGAAGCAATGGAATTCTTGCCGTGTTCGTGGCGGGGTTAGCGTTCGATCAACAAGTCAACGCGTCAGAACGCCAGGAGGAAGAAAGGGTCGTCGAGGGGGTGGACCGTTTTTTTACTTCACCAATATTCATCCTGCTCGGTTTAATGATTCCCTGGAACGAATGGATGTCCTTGGGATGGCCGGCACTGGCGCTTGTTATTGGCGTGCTTTTCCTCCGCCGGTTGCCGTTATTCCTACTGCTAGGCGGGCATCTTAATGACCTTCCAAGCAAGCTGGACGGCAGTTTCTCGGGCTGGTTTGGGCCAATTGGGGTCGCCGCGCTTTACTACGCGGCATTGGCCCATCATAAAACAGACGTTGCGGAGCTTTGGCCCGTGGTGAGCTTGATCGTTGTTTCATCCATCGTGGTACATGGACTAACCGCCATGCCGCTTTCGCATCTCTACCGGCGGTTGAAGGATGCCAGGGCATCGTTATAAGAGTGCCTTCTACTTTTTTCTAAACATTACTTCTTCGGCTTCTGTCGCTGTAGGGTTAACTGTTCAAGCAATAAAGCAGACGTGCGCGCTCTAAATGTTTGCGCATCTCCTCTACAGCAGCCTCCTTATCTCCTTGCTCGATGCAGTCAATAATTTTGGCGTGCTCCAGCAGGGTAATATCTTCATTCCCCTCCCAGTGCAGCAAACTAGCGTGAAAACGCGCTAACCAACCCAGCATGGCTTGGCTAGTTGCCATAAAAATCGGATTGCGGGTTATTCCGGCAATGGCTGTATGAAAGGCCATATCGACCTCGATAAAGGCTTGAGCATCGCCATTTAAATGCCCGCGCTGCTGTTCTAACAGCTCTCTCAAGTGAGCAATGTCTGCCGCAGAAGCCTGACCTGTCGCCTTCTCTACCATTCCCAGCTCAAAGAAGGTGCGCGCTTCTTTAAGTTGTTCAAGCGACTGTGGCGAGCTAGCGAGCATGTGACGAGCGGTTAAATCGATCTGGGACATCAATCCTACCGCCGTCGGCTGCAGTACTTTAGGGCGCTGACCATGATTAATCTCGACAAGTCCAATACGTTCCAGCGTTTGCATCGCCTCACGGATTGCCGGCCTTCCCACGCCATAGCTATCCATCAGCTCGCGCTCGGAAGGCAGCGTATCACCAGGCTTGTATTGGCCCGCTTCAATCATTTCATACAGTCGATCAAACACCTCATCTGACAGCTTGCGCCGAGTAATTTTAGGGGCTGGTTGCACGGCGATTTCTCCTCACAAGCCAAACAGCGGCTTGGTTATCCAATGAGCGTCTGCAGTCTAACGCTGCACTACTGCAAATGGGGCACAATTTACTTACATGCGACCAAAGCAGCATTTGACAGACTGCTATAGATATTATGTCATCATACCAGTTGCCGAGCAATCGACTCTTTCCCTTTAGACCCTCGGCCAACACATGGCTAGCGCCATGCAACCCCTTCATTGGAGTCTGCTATGACCAACATTGCCCTTATCGGCGCAGGCGGAAAAATGGGCTATCGCCTGTCAAGCAACCTGCAACAATCAGATTACGCCGTCAGCCACGTTGAATTGAGTGACGCAGGCCGTCAGCGCCTATCAGAAGGCCTGGGGATTAGCTGCGTAGATGCCCATCAGGCCGTTCCCGAGGCCCAAGTAGTGATACTCGCGGTTCCCGACACGCTAGCGGGGCGCGTCGCGGAAGAGTTATCTCCACTGATGGCCAGCGGCACCATGGTAATCACACTGGATGCTGCGGCTCCTTTTGCCGGCCACCTACCCAATCGTGACGACTTGGTCTACTTCGTGACACACCCTTGCCACCCGCCGATCTTCAATGATGAAACGGATCTAGATGCCAAACGTGACTACTTTGGCGGCGCTAAGGCCAAGCAACATATCGTCAATGCCCTGATGCAGGGGCCTGAAGAGCTTTATGCATTAGGCGAAGCAATCGCGAAAACCCTTTATGCCCCTGTGGTTCGCTCACATCGAGTGTCGGTTGAGCAGATGGCACTGCTTGAGCCCGGCCTTTCTGAAACCGTATGCGCCACGCTGCTGGTAGTAATGCGCGAAGCAATGGATGAAGTCGTCGCCCGCGGCGTTGACCAAGAGTGCGCGCGAGACTTTTTACTCGGCCATATGAATATTCTGGCAGCAGTCATTTTCGAGGAGCAGCCCGGCGTATTCTCCGATGCCTGCAATAAAGCGATTGAAAATGGCAAACCCCAGTTGATGCGCGATGACTGGAAACGCGTATTTGAGCCTGAAGAAATTGCCGAAAGCATTCGGCGTATTACCTAGGGTTAATGCGACATAAACACCTCAGCTCTAACGCTAATTACAACAAACTGGAGTAGAACATGACCACCTACAAGCTCAACAAAACCTCAGTCAACATTGCGGCCACCCTCGCCTCACTCCTTGTACTGACCGCCAGCACCTCAGCGTTTGCCGTTCAAGAGATGAATCTAGCGTTCACGCCACCACTCAACTCCCACTATGGTGAGGCCGGCCAAGCGTTTGCCGAAGAGATTGATCGGCTTAGCGACGGTGAATTTAAAATCAATCTGCGCCCTGCCAGTGCATTAGGCGGCGAACGCGATGTGCTTGAAGGCCTTCAGATCGGTTCAGTAGAGCTGACACTAACCTCCACCGGCCCTATCGGTAATTTCGTACCCTCGGTTTACGCCCTCGATTTCCCGTTCTTGTTCCGCGACTACGATCACGCCCATAAAGTGCTGGATGGCGAGATTGGTCAATCGTTACTGGAGGAGTTCGAAGACGAAGGCTTAATTGGTTTGGCCTGGGCGGAAAACGGTTTTCGGCACCTCACCAATAGCGTGCGCCCGGTCGAAACGCCCGAAGACATGGAAGGCATGAAGATTCGTACCATGGAGAACCAGGTGCATCTGGAAACCTTCAAAGCCTTGGGCGCCGCACCAACACCCATTTCTTGGACAGAAGTCATTACGGCCCTTCAGCAAGGCACCATCGACGGCCAAGAGAACCCAATACCCATTTTGACCGTGAATAATATGTGGGAGATTCAGGATTACCTGACGCTGACTGGCCATGTTTACTCCCCCACTGCCCTAGTGATGTCCAAAATCTATTGGGATGACCTGAGTGAAGAGCAGCGGGGCTGGTTCCGAGAGGCCGCCCAGGTAGCCGCTCAAACTTCACGCGATGCCGTCCAGCGTATCGAAGAGGAAGGCGTTGATTTGCTGCGTAGTAACGGCATGGAAGTGGTGACCGAGATCGACTACGAGCAGTTCCGTGCCGCCGCCGAACCTGCCTACGAACGCTACGCCGACCAGTATGGCAGTGAACTACTAGAGCGTATCCGCGCAACCGAGTGAGCCACCCTTTGCTGCATGCCTCCCTTTCGGGAGGCATTTTCTCCCCGACGATGAGGTTTACGCTTATGTTGTCGCTACTGAATAGTTTGGCCCAGGTGCTCATCAAGCTCAGCCATAATCTCGCTGCAATACTCCTCGCCATTGCGGTGGCTTTAGTCTCCTTCCAAGTCTTTACCCGTTTTATACTCGGCGACCCCGCTGCCTGGTCAGAAATCCTGGCGCGAGGATTGATTGTCTGGAGCGTGTTTTTAGTCAGTGCTGCAGCTTTTTGGTACGGCGCCATGATCTCCATTGACCTTTTCCTTGATCGCTTGCCGCCGCGTTTGCGCATTTATGGTCAGCGTTTGGTATGCGCCGCCGTATTAACACTACTCACAATTCTTGTCTGGCAGGGGTACCTGATCACCTTGCGCGTCTCTGGACAACAAATCGCCATGCTCGAAATTCCTATGTCCTGGTTTTATGCCGCTATACCCACTGGCTGTGCCGTCGCCATCGTCGCAGTGATTGCGCGCCAGCTCAGTGTCGAGTATCAGCATCATCACGGGCCGCACAGGACGAGTCCTATCCGCCCTGATGTAGGAGAAACACCATGAATCTGGCAATCAGCTCAGCGTTGATCGCGCTGTTTGCCTTGTCGATACCGATTGCGGTTGCTATCGCCTTAACCGCAGTGATTGGTCTTTATTTCTTCAGCAGCGTTCCGCTCATGGTCGTTCCACAGCGCATGTTCGTGGGGTTAGATAGTTTTCCGCTCATGGCAGTGCCGTTCTTTATTTTAGCCGGGCATATAATGAGCAACGGCGGCATTGCCAACCGGATGGTCGAGTTTGCCCGCTCACTGGTTGGCGGCATTCAGGGCGGTTTGGCCTGCACCTGCGTGGTGACCTGCATGATGTTTGCCGCCATCTCGGGCTCCAGTGTGGCCACTACCTTTGCCATCGGCGCCATCTTGATTCCTGCCATGGTAGCCCGTGGCTATCCGCCGCCGATGGCCGCCTCTATCCAGGCCTCTTCTGCGGAACTGGGTATTATCATTCCGCCTTCCGTACCATTGATCCTCTACGGTGTCAGCACAGAAACCTCCATTACACAGCTATTTCTCGCCGGTTTTGGCCCCGGCCTAATGATCGGGCTAGCCTTGATCGTAATGGTCGTTATTTGGTGCCGCTTAAAAGGCTATGGCACCCAGGATGGTGATTTACGCTCGCCCATCTGGCCCGCATTTCGCAGTGCCTTTCTCGCCTTACTAATGCCGGTCATTATTATTGGCGGGATTTACGGTGGCATCTTTACGCCCACCGAAGCCTCAGCGGTAGCGGTGTTGTATGGGCTGTTTTTAAGCATGGTGGTTTATCGCACCATCAAACTAATTGATTTGCCACGTATTTTCCGTGAGAGTACCTTATCAGCCGGTTTGATCATGCTGATTATTGCCGCAGCCTCGATCCTGAGCTTTGTGATTGGACGTTCAGGTTTGGCCAGTGATATTGGCGCCTGGGCACAAAACACTTTTGATAATCGCTACACCTTCCTGCTCGCCATCAATATGTTGCTACTGGTGGTCGGCATGTTTATCGAAACTTCCGCCGCCATTTTAATTCTTGCCCCCATCTTGGCCCCCATTGCGATTGGGTTTGGCATTGACCCAGTGCATTTCGGCATCGTGATCGTCGTAAATTTAGCGTTGGGCATGTTTACCCCGCCCCTAGGGGTGAATCTTTTTGCCGCCGCACAAGTAGCCAAGCTACCCGTTGAACAGCTATTTCGCTTTTTGCTGCCGCCGGTACTCACCATCATCACCTGTCTGATGCTGATTACCTATGTGCCGATGATCTCGCTGTTTCTGCGCGATCTCCTTTTTTGAACTGCCGGAGTCTAATTGATGAGCACACGTATTCACGCCCGCTACCTGATTGAGACGCCCTACCCGGTTGAGCACGCGGCTCAAGTCATGGCCGGTGAGCAGTCGTCCGGCACCTTTACTCGCTTAGCCAATGAAACCGATGCCTTGCGGGAAGCCCATGGGGCGGTCGTCGAAAATATTGAGACACTGGACGCGGTTGAGACACCTTCGCTGCCCATGCGCGCTGATCTGGCGCCGCAAGGCCACGCTCTGTTTCAGCGCGCACTAGTGGAGCTCTCCTGGCCGCTGGAAAACATGGGCCCCTCTCTGCCGAATCTAGTGTCTACCATTGCGGGCAACCTGTTTGAGCTCAAAGAGTTTTCCGCACTGAAGTTACTGGATATCGACTTACCCAGCGCCTTCGCAGACGCCTACCCAGGCCCACAATTTGGGATGCCGGGCACACGCCAGCTAACCGGCATTACCAGCGGCCCACTAATAGGTACCATTATTAAGCCCAGCGTGGGCTTATCTCCGGCTGAAACCGCCGACATGGTGGCGCAACTTGTGGCGGGAGGTATTGATTTTATTAAAGACGACGAGCTGCAGGCTAACGGCCCCCATAACCCACTGTGCGCGCGCGTCGATGCCATCATGCCGATTATCAACGCCCATGCGGAGCGCACCGGCAAAAAGGTGATGTACGCCTTTAATATCAGTGGTGATATCGACGAGATGCGCGCTCAGCATGACTACGTGGTGGCTGCTGGCGGCAGCTGCGTCATGGTCGCCATAAACAGCGTTGGCTTAGCAGGTGTCGCGCACTTGCGTCGACACTGCCAGCTAGCGCTGCATGGTCACCGCGCAGGCTGGGGCATGTTAAGCCGTTCACCTCACTTGGGGATGGCGTTTGACGCTTACCATAAACTGTGGCGGCTAGCGGGAGTGGATCATATCCACGTCAATGGCCTGCGCAATAAATTCAGCGAAGAGGACGCTAGCGTAATCAATAGCGCTCGCGCCTGCCAAACAGCGATGTTTGAGGCACCTGCAGCGGGTTATCAGATTATGCCGGTCTTCTCTTCGGGGCAAAGCGCCGCCCAAGTGGCTGACACCTATCAAGCACTTGGCAATAGCGATCTGATTTACTGCTGTGGTGGCGGCATCATGGCTCACCCTGGAGGCATTGCTGGTGGAGTAGCAAGCCTGCGCCAGGCGTGGCAAGCAGCCATGGCGGGCATCCCGTTGGCAACCTATGCCCGAGAGCACCGAGAACTTGCCCAGGCCATGGAGACCTTTAGCGTATGAGCATGCCTCTTCTTCTCTCCTATTACGGTGATGACCTGACTGGCTCCACCGATGTGATGGAAGCGTTAAGCCTGAACGGGGTGGAAACAGTGCTTTTTCTGGCGCCGCCCAGCGAGGAGCAATTGGCTCCATTTGCCGACTTCCCAGCGATTGGCCTAGCGGGCACCAGCCGCAGCGAGTCCCCCGAGTGGATGGAAACACACTTAAACAACGCCCTGGCATGGCTGCAATCCCTTAACGCCTCACTGTGTCACTATAAGGTGTGCTCCACTTTCGATAGCGCGCCGGATATTGGCAATATCGGCAAAGCGCTGGAAATAGGCAAAGCCCTGTTCGCGCAAAGCTGCGTGCCGCTGGTGGTCGGTGCCCCTCAGCTAAAGCGCTATACCGTTTTTGGCCAACATTTTGCCGCCTTCGATGGCGAGGTTCACCGTATTGATCGTCACCCAGTAATGAGCCGCCATCCAGTAACGCCCATGGCAGAAGCCGATTTAAGGCTTCATTTGGCTAAACAATCCCGACTCTCCATCGGTTTAGCCGACGTACTGTGCATCGAATCAGCCAATACCAATTCCCAGGTTGACCAACTAAGCCGCTCGAATGACGTATTGCTCTACGACACGCTGAACCGCAACCATCAGGTAAAAGTGGGCGCACAGCTATGGCGAACGCGCTTACCCGAGGGCAGCTACGTGGTGGGTTCATCCGCGGTAGAGTATGCGTTAGTAGATACTTGGCGAAAGCAGGCGCTCATACCCGAAATCCCAACTCTTTTCTCCTCTCCTGGGGCGGTTGAAAAAATTGCCGTGGTGTCGGGCAGTTGTTCTGAAGTAACTGCCCGACAAATTCGACACGCGGAAACCAAAGGTTTTCGCGCCATTGCCATTGATGTCGTCAAACTTATCGACGATCAAAGGCATGCCGACACTATGAACAAGGCATTAAAAGACGCTATCGAGGCACTCAATCAGGGCAAAAGCGTCATTGTGTATACGGCCATGGGGCCAAACAGCGATGAGGATGCTGTGCATCAGAGCGGGGAAAAGGCACGCCACCTTATTGGCCACTCTTTAGGTCAGTTATTACGCCAAATGGTAGAAGCCCATAGGCTTAAGCGCATAGTGATCGCTGGGGGCGACACTTCCAGTCATGCGCTTAGCCAACTTGACGTACACGCCCTAACCACGCGACTACCACTGCCGGAAACGCCTGGCTCGCCGCTCTGCACCGCCCATAGCGACCAGCCAGTCTTTGATGGCTTGGAAGTCGCCTTAAAAGGGGGACAGATCGGCAGTGAAAGCTACTTTGTGACTATTCGTGACGGCATAGCCTAGGCGTCTTAACCCCACTAGTGTTGTAACGACCTGAATTCGGTAGGATTGGCGTCATTGCTCGTTTCGCTGCCCAGGATGCCCACTCCCATGCTCAATGGAATTTGGTTAAGCTTTTTTATCGCTGCGTTTGCGGCATCCCTTTGGCAATGGTTAGTCGGCGGCGATAGCGAAGTATTTGCTCGCTTAGTCCAGTCACTGTTCGATATGGCAGAAGTGAGCGTTGATATTATTTTGGTGCTGCTCGGCACCATGACGCTGTGGCTGGGGTTTCTTTCGATTGCCGAAAAGGCGGGCTTGATTCGTTTGCTAGGGCGGGTACTCGACCCGTTGTTCTGCCGCTTAATGCCGGAAGTGCCCCGCGGCCACCCTGCTATGGGGCTGATCAGTATGAACTTCGCGGCGAACATCCTGGGTCTGGATAACGCCGCCACGCCGATTGGCATCAAGGCCATGCACTCGCTGCAGAGCCTTAACCCCAGCAGTGAGACCGCCAGCAACGCACAAATTCTGTTTCTGGTGCTCAATACGTCTTCTCTCACGCTACTGCCGGTAACGATGTTTATGTATCGCGCCCAGCAAGGCGCTGCCGACCCCACGCTGGTCTTTTTACCTATTTTGCTGGCCACAACCGCCTCCAGTCTGGCGGGGCTTTTGGCGGTGGCATTGATGCAGCGCTTAAAACTCTGGCAGCCCGTGGTGCTAGCCTATTTAGCGATTGCTGCACTTGCGTTGGGGCTACTGATTACCACGCTGGCAGGCATGTCCGCCCAGGCACTGGCCGCGGCCTCTACGCTAGTCGGCAACCTGACGCTATTTAGCATCGTAATGATGTTTTTAGTGGTAGGGGCGCTACGCGGGGTGAGGGTCTATGACGCCTTTATCGAAGGTGCGAAAGAGGGGCTGAGCTTTACCATTACTCTGCTGCCCTACTTGATCGCCATGCTGGTAGCGGTCGGCGTGCTTCGCGCCAGCGGCGTTTTAGACGCTGGCTTAGGCGGTATCCGCTGGCTGGTCGAAGGCTTTGGCTGGGACACCCGCTTTGTCGATGCTCTGCCCACCGCCTTTGTGAAACCGCTTTCCGGCAGCGGCGCCCGCGCCATGATGATCGAAACCATGGACACCTTCGGCGTCGATAGCTTCCCTGGCCTGCTCGCGGCCACTATGCAAGGCAGCACCGAAACCACCTTTTATGTATTGGCTGTTTACTTCGGTGCTGTGGGCATCACCCGTATTCGTCACGGTTTGGGTTGTGCCCTGGTGGCCGACGCCGCGGGCATCACCACCGCCATTTTGGTGTGTTACTGGTTCTTTGGCTAATAAGGGTTAGCCGCCTGAAGGCTTTCGTTCATTAAGCGTAGCGTCTACCTTTTATATGCATCACTTAAGGTCTGCAGGCAGCAGATCAAGAGCCATCGCTAAGCAAAGGAAATGCGTTTCAGCAGCCGCTGCTCACGGGTGTTAATCGCTCATGGACGAAAGGTGAAATATGGCAGGCGCTAGTAGTATGTTAATAGCGCTCGCGGCTCTCTTCTGGGGGATATCCGGTGGAATCGCGGGCATTCTGTTAGACAGCGGCTGGGATGCTTCGGTCGTCTCTTTTTACCGTGGTTTTGTTGGGTTGCTCTTCGCGCTGGTGTGGCTTCTGCTCCAACGCGGCGGCCGGGGTTTGGCCAGTCGGCAGCTTTGGTTCTGGTCGGTGGTGGCAGGCCTGGGCGTGGCCGGCAACTTCACGTTCTACTTTATCAGTATTGAGCACGGCAGCGTGGCGGTGGCGGCCACCTTGATGTACTGCGCCCCGGTGTTTGTCTACCTGGCCTCGTTTGCGCTGAAGCTCGAGCGCCCCACTGCTGCCAAGTGGCTCGCCATCGCCCTGGTGATGGTGGGCGTGGTGCTGCTCACCAAGCTGTATGCCATTGGGGCTAGCGGACTCTCGCTCATAGGGGTGGTCACAGGGCTGCTTGCAGGGCTCTCTTATGCGGTGTTCATTTTTGGCTTTAAGTATGCGGCATCTCATGGCAGTCCAGCCGCCATTCTCTCGATTGCCTTTGCCGTGTTGGCCATCACTCTCATTGTGCCAAGTGATACTAATCAGATCTTGAGCGTTCTGGGCTCATCAGAATGGCACTTGTTTTTAATACTCGGCGTCTTAGGCGCAGGGTTATCATTTGTGCTGTACATTGTGGGCATAAAACGAACGACGCCTGCGCTCGCCTCCATGGTGGCCATGATAGAGCCTATCACCGCAACCCTATTTGGCGTGGCTGTATTAAATGAAAGCCTGAGTATTATTCAGATAGTGGGTATGGGGCTGATCCTGGTAACGGTGACAGCGCTCAGTATTACGACAAGCAAGGCATAGTCTTCCGTAAACCCAAATCAGTCGGGCCCTTAGACCTTCTCGGCAATGCGGTGGGCTAACTTATGGATAAAGGGGCCGCTGATAAACGCAATGATCCCAGCGGCTGGCCAGGCAAGAAACCAAGCGTGCATCCAGATGCCAACAAAATCAGCATGCATCCCGATATTCACGTAGGTCACCCAGGCAGACATAATTAGCGATAGCGTAAACGACATGAGAATAGCGAAGATAATTCTATGTTTCATGAGAGTACCTAAGGATGATGTATAAGTGCAGGCAGATTAACAAACATATATAACGGTAATATATGCCAATATATGAGAATCAATTTTACAGAATTGCAAAATGCGCAAACCCTCTTTAGATGACCTAAATATCTTTATCGTGGCCGCTAATCAACGCAGCCTCACGGCTGCGGCGGCATCGTTGAAGATGACGATTGCCACCGTGTCGAGGCGTATAAGCGCATTAGAAGCCACGTTAGGCGTTGAGTTGCTCTATCGCTCAACCAAGGGGTTGACGTTGACGCCTCACGGCGAATCCTACTACCGCGAATGTGAGGAATTGGTGCTCGCACTAGATCAGCGCATTTTGAATTTGGATCAAACGCTGCATAGTTTGAGCGGGCCCTTAAAAGTGATGGCTCCGGTCAATTTGGGGAATGGGCCGCTGGATGCGTTTTGGCGATATTTTATCCACCATTATCCCGAGATTGCGCTAACCATTGAACTAGATAACAACATCGTCGATATTCGTGATCAACAGGCGGATATCGCGCTACGTTCTGGGCCACAAAAAGATTCGACACTGATCCAAAAATATCTAGGCTATATTGAGCCGGTTTTGGTGGCATCACCCACCATGAAGCACTCTCTCCCCAGCACTATCACTGAGCTAGCGACATGTCCCAGCGTGGCGGCAAAGATGTTTAGCGAATGGCAGCTATTCAATCAGGATGGTCGTCAGCACGTGTGCCATAAACAGCATTTTCATCTTAGTAATGATATGAGTATTGTCCTCAACCTCACCAAAGCAGGCGCAGGCGTTTCCTTGATGCCCGCCAGCATGGTGGCGAACAGCTTAGAAACAAAGGAGTTGACACGGGTACTTCCAGCGTGGCAGGGCCGCCACAGAGAGATCTTCTTAGTGTGGCCCTCCCGGCGCAGCCTTTCAGCACGGGCCAAGATGTTTCGAAGCGAGTTAATTGAGTTTCTCAGCCACCAAACCTGGTTCCACTCCGCCAAGTAACCCTGCCGGACAAAAGCCTCTTTGGTGGCGCCGTAACGCCAGCAAAGAGTCTCTATTCATGCTTCAGAAAAGCTTAAATACCCAGCTTGGCCGAACGTGCAGCATGAAGTTTTTTATAGCTTTCGATCAAGCGCTGGTGGCGCTCTAGGCCTTCTAACTGCATATTAGTGGGCGTTAGGCCATGGAAACGTACTTCGCCGCTCACTGAACCAACCACAGCTGCCATGGTGGCTTCGCCGAACATACGCTGGAAGTTGTGCAGGTAATCTTCAAGCGCCAGTTCATCATCCAGCACAATTTCCAGTACCGCGTTCACCGCTTGATAGAACAGACCGCGCTCGACGGTGTTGTCGTTGTACTGCAGGAACATCTGTACACAGTCCAACGCTTCTTCGTGACGGCCAAGCGCCAGGTAGACTAATAGCTTCAGTTCCAGAATCGTCAGTTGGCCCCACTCGGTGTTTTCATCAAACTCGATACCGATTAGCGTGATGATATCGGTGTGGTCATCCATCTGGCTCTCTTCCAGCCGCTCGACCAGATCAGCCAGTTGATCGTCGTCGAGGCAGTGCAGATTAAGAATATCCTCGCGGTAATCCAGGGCCTTATTGGTGTTATCCCAGATCAGATCTTCGATGGGATATACCTCCGAGTAGCCCGGCACCAAAATGCGGCACACCGGTGCGCCCAGGTCTTCGTGTACCGCCATATACACTTCGGCACCCAACTCTTCAAAGATGCCAAACAGTGTCTCGGCTTCTTCCTCGTTGCTGCCGGAGAAGTCCCACTCGCTGAATTCAAAATCGGGCTTGGCGCTAAAGAAACGCCAGGAGACCACCCCCACCGAATCGATAAAGTGCTCGACAAAGTTGTTGGGCTCGGAAACCGTCTGCGAGTTAAAAGTGGGCAGCGGCAGGTCGTTCAGGCCTTCGAAACTGCGGCCTTGCAGCAGCTCAGTCAGGCTTCTCTCCAGCGCTACTTCGAAGCTCGGGTGGGCGCCGAAAGAAGCAAACACGCCGCCGGTGCGCGGGTTCATCAAAGTGACGCACATCACCGGGAACTGCCCGCCCATAGAGGCATCTTTTACAAGTACCGGGAACCCTTGGGCTTCCAGGGCGTTAATGCCTTCGACAATGCTGGGATACTTGGCCAGCACCTCCTGCGGCACATCAGGCAGCGTTAGCTCCTGCTCGAGAATTTCGCGCTTCACCGCCCGCTCGAAAATTTCCGACAGACACTGCACCTGCGCCTCTACCAGCGTATTGCCTGCGCTCATGCCGTTACTCAGGAACAGGTTTTCGATCAGGTTCGACGGGAAGTACACCGTTTCGCCATCGCTTTGACGCTCAAACGGCAGTGAGACGATGCCGCGCGACTCGTTACCGGAGTTGGTGTCAATCAGGTTAGAGCCACAAAGCTCGCCTTCCGGGTTGTAAATCGCCAGGCAGTGCTCATCGAGGATTTCCGCAGGCAGCTCGTCATTCGGGCCCGGTTTGAACCATTTCTCATTGGGGTAATGAACGAACTCACGGTTCGCAATCTCCTCACCGAAGAACTGATCGTTGTAGAAGAAGTTGCAGCTCAGACGCTCGATAAACTCGCCCAGCGCAGAGCACAACGCGCTCTCTTTGGTCGCGCCTTTGCCGTTGGTAAAGCACATCGGCGATGCCGCATCACGGATATGCAGCGACCACACGTGGGGCACGATATTGCGCCAGGAGGCAATTTCAATTTTCATGCCCAGGTCAGCAAGTATCGCGCTCATGTTGGCGATGGTCTGCTCTAGCGGCAGGTCTTTGCCTTCGATGTAGGTGCTGCCACCTTCCGGCGCGCCCATCAACAGTGCCTGGGCGTCTTCATCGATATTCTCGACCACCTCAATCTGAAACTCGGGGCCGGTCTGGACGACCTTCTTCACCGTGCAGCGGTCGATGGAGCGCAGGATGCCTTCGCGATCCTTCTCTGAAATATCTTCCGGCAGCTCGACCTGGATTTTGAAAATCTGCTTGTAGCGGTTTTCCGGGTCGACGATGTTATTTTGCGATAGGCGAATATTCTCGGTGGGAATGTCCCGCGCGTTGCAGTACACCTTGACGAAATAGGCCGCGCACATGGCCGATGAGGCCAGGAAGTAGTCAAACGGGCCGGGGGCCGAGCCGTCGCCTTTATAGCGAATGGGCTGGTCGGAGATGACCGTAAAATCGTCGAACCTGGACTCCAGGCGGAGGTTGTCGAGATAGTTAACTTTGATTTCCATGAGCGGGCGTCCGGGATAATGAGTGTGCCTGGGCGTATCAACGTTAGCCGATAGGCGAATGGCGGCCATTATCCAGTTTTTTACCCGTCTCGTCTTGGGCAGTCACCCAAAACATCTACCTCTCGTCGTGCAACAATGGCAGTGCTTACTACGGCAGTATCTTGGCGATCTGTTTAATAGAGGGAGGAATTATTGTGCTTGCATCATACGCTCTGCCTCAGTTTCGCTGACCCCAAGCATTAGTAAAATCTGGCGTTGTGTGGCTATCAATACCTGCTTTCGCTCCACCTCCCCCGGCAGACTTTTGGCAATGGCGACTGCCCCAACTAGAGACGCCAATATGACCCGAGATTTATCAGAAATCGCTTGGCGGTCACTAGCAAAGGGGAGCTGTTTCAACTTACTCAGTGCTATCAACCGGGTCTCAAGCATCTTTTTCATACTCATATATGACGCTTCAAACAGGGTGCGGATTTCGGCTTTTTCACTGCCTATTTCATTGAACAGCACCGCTTCAGGTCCCGGTCTATGTTTCGTTTCCAACTCCTGGAGATTGCAGTAGTTGGCGACTAATTCGGTCAGGTGTTGTAACGAAAGCGGCCCTTTTACCAGCCTAGCCGCGCGGCTGTTATCAATGGTCAGACGAACAGACTCATTGTAAAGGGCCTCTTTTGAAGCGAAATGGGCATAAAAGGCGCCGTGGGTCATCTTCGCTAGCTTCATAATCTGGCCAATCGACACCTTCTGAAACCCGTTGCGGCTGAATAGCTCTGTCGCTGAAGCCAAAATGCGCTCTTTGGTTTTCGATTTATGGCTCTTGGGATAAGGCATATCTACCTCGTCAGCTAAATATTATCTTGATCATATACTGCCCATTGCTAGGGTGACCATATCAATAAATTAGGAGTCACTATGCACTCACCCATCGTGATTACCGGCATGGGTATGGTCAGCCCGCTAGGTAACAGCGTCAATACAAGTTGGCAACGACTGATTAACGGCCAGTCTGGCATCAGCACCATTGACCGTTTTGATACAAGCCATATCCCGATCAAGATTGCCGGGGTGGTGCCGAGCATTAGCCATGACCCCACCGGCGGTATCGATCTGGATGCGATAGCCGACCCCAAAGAGCAGCGCAAAATGGACTTGTTCAGCCTCTACGCATTGGCGGCAGCCAAAGAGGCACTGTCACAAGCCAACTGGTTCCCCGTTGAGCAGGCTCAAAAACGCAGAACGGCCACCATTATTGGCTCTGGTATTGGCGGCTTCCCTACCATTACACAAGCTCAAAAAACCCTTGCTGAGCGCGGCTATCGAAAACTCTCCCCTTTCACTGTACCCGCCTTTCTGGCCAATTTGGCTGCTGGCAATCTGTCAATTCGCTATGGTTTTCAAGGCCCACTGGGCTGCCCGGTAACGGCTTGCGCGGCAGGGCTACAGGCGGTTGGCGACGGTATGCGCATTATACGCAACGGAGAAGCCGACGTTGCCCTCGTTGGTGGCGCCGAGGCGTGCATTGACCCTCTTTCACTCGCCAGCTTCAACGCTTTAAAGGCCGTTTCCACAGAAGCGGACGCCCCTGAACGTGCCTCCAGGCCCTTTGATAAAGCCCGTAACGGCTTTGTGATGGGAGAAGGCGCTGGCGTTATGGTGATCGAAACGCTTGACCATGCGGTCGCGCGGGGGGCAACGCCGTTAGCGGTGATTAGCGGCTACGGCACCAGCGCGGATGCCTACCATCTAACGGCAGGCCCAAAAGATGGGTCCGGCGCAGCAGCAGCGATTCAAGCGGCGCTAAACATGGCAAACCTTACTACTGATGCTATTGATCATATCAATGCCCATGCCACTTCTACTCCCGTTGGCGACCGGGCTGAAATTGCCTCGTTACGTAACGTATTCGGTGAGCGCTTGCCCACCATCCCTATTTCGGCAACCAAAGCCGCAACAGGCCACCTATTAGGCGCAGCGGGGGGCATAGAAAGTATTTTTTCTGTATTGGCAGTCAATAATCAGCAGCTTCCGCCCACCATCAACCTAGAACATTGCGATAATGATATGCAGGATTTAACTTTCGTCACGGCGACTCATCATAAGCACGCCACTAAGCATGTATTGTGCAACGGATTTGGTTTTGGTGGCGTCAATGCAGCGCTTATCGTTAGTCGTATTGAACGTTAACCGTATTGAGCGTTAAAGAATTAAGCAGAAGAACCGACCCTGCATAGAAACGGCAGCGCTTCCTCTAGCAATATTTCAGGAATTTCTTCGGCAATGTAATGACCGCAAGGGAGCGCTGTGCCTTCTACATCGGTGGCCACCTTGTGCCACTCATCAAGCGCATCAAAGCTGGCTTCGATAGCGCCTTCGGCACCCCACATCACTTTAATTGGGCAGGTAAGTTTTATGCCTGCATCGATATCTGCCTGATCGTGTTCTAAATCAATCGTGGCGCTGGCGCGGTAGTCGCCGCAGATGCCGGTAGCCGTTCCGGGTAGCGCCAGGCAGCGCTCATACTCTGCTAGCGCTTCTGATGAGAAAGGCGTCATACCTGCACTGCGAGCACCCATCACACTTCTCAAATACTGAGCGGGGTCGGCTTGAATCAGCGTTTCCGGCAGTGGCTGTGGGCGAATTAGGAAGAACCAGTGCCAGTAGCTGCGCGCAAAGGCCTCGGTGGTACCGCGATACATGGCAAGCGTTGGGGCGATATCCAGCAGCGCCATGCGTTCTACGCGTTCAGCGTGGTCAACGCCTAAGCGATGGGCGACACGCGCCCCACGATCATGGGCCAGCACTTTAAAACGCTCAAAGCCAAGCGTGCTCATTAGCTCCGCCATATCGGTCGCCATGGCGCGCTTGGAATAATTAAGATGCTCCGGATCATCCTCAGGTTTACTGCTATCGCCGTAGCCGCGCAAATCCGCCGCGATCACGGTGAAGTGCTGGGCAAGCTTCCCAGCGACCCCGTGCCAAATGGCATGGGTTTGCGGATGACCGTGAAGCAGCAGTAACGCCGGGCCGCTGCCACCGATTCGAAAGGCAATATCAACACCGTTAACGTGGCGTATATGTTTTTCAAATCCTGGAAACATGGCGTGCTCCTGGTCTGCTAGCCGCTAGGCTGATAAGGAAGCAAAGTGGAGGTTAGTATGTTTTTTGGAGTCGGTATGAAAAGCATAGAAACAATAAAGAGCAACGATAAAGAGCAACGATAAACAGTCAAGGAGAAGGGCTATTTAACACCTGCTGAAACAAAATCTTTTCAAACTGCTCCATAGGTTCGACAGATTTAAGCGTTTTGGCACGCAGAATAGCGCCTTCCCAGCCAGTGAGAATAAAGCTGGCGAGCGCCTCTGGCGCAGTATGAGTGGCGATGTCCCCTCGCGCTTGGGCGTCCTTCAAGCAGTGCACAAAGCGTTGCTCCCAGCGCTGAAATACCAAGTTTAACGCATCGCGGAAGGTATCGCTCTGGCCCGAAAGCTCTTGACCAAGGTTGCCGATCAAACAGCCCGTCGCGTGATCGCACTCATGCATATGAGCACGACCGGCTGCGAAGTAGCGTTTTAGACGCTCAAGCGGCGGCGTATCACTATCTTCCAACAGTGCCACCAGCGTTTCGTCATAGGTTGTGGCAAAGCGCTCAATTACCGCCAGGCCGAAATCTTCTTTGCTGGAGAAGTAATGATAAAAGGAGCCCTTAGGCACACCGCAGACCTTTAATACAGCATTAATGCCCGTCGCGTTGTAGCCTTGCTGACTAATCAGCTGGGCGCCACTATCAATTAATTTGTCGCGGGTTACGTTGTTTTTCATACGTCCAAGTTTTTCATACGTTCAATTTTTGCATACAACCAAAGTAGACCAGTCAGTCTATTGCTATCAAATGGGTGCTATGCGAGTAGCAGTTGCATGTTATTTGCACATTGTTTGACTTATCGCTGCTCAACAATGAGTGATGCTAGCATCATACGCTTATTTTTCTGGAAATTTCGCTCTCAACGGATCACGCGCGTTAATGATACCCATACGTTCTTACTCTTATCCTACCTTACAACAAGGCCGAATTCGGTTGGGCGCCTTGGTGGCCTTATTCATTTTTGTTGGCACCCTTGCCCTCGCGTGGTGGATTATTACCCAACCACCCCGTATTGAGCGAACCCCACCGCCTGAACCACTGCCTACCATGGTAGACGTGGTCACGGTGAGCACGAGTGCCCAGGCACCGAACCTTTACGGGTTTGGGCGCGTTGAGGCGGAACAGGAAACAAGGCTGGCCAGCCGCGTGGCAGGACAGCTGGAGCGTTTTGCCGACGGTGTTGTGCCGGGGCAAGTAGTTGAGCAAAGCGCTCCCGTGGCCTTTATTGATCAAGCCGACCTGGCTTTAAGTCTTGAGGATGCCGAAGCGCAGTTAGCTAATGCCCAAGCACAACTGGCGTTGGAGCAGGCGGAACAGCAGCGCGCCCGGAGCGAGTACGAATCTTTTGGTCGTCAGCTTTCCGCTGAACGACGTTCGCTGGTCTTACGTGAACCGCAGTTACGCCAAGCCCAGTCTCAAGTCACCCAAGCGCGGGTAGCTCGCGACCAGGCGGCACTGAATGTCGAGCGCGCAACCCTCACCGCCCCCTGGCAGGCCATGGTGCAAGAGCGCTTGGTAGGCGCCGGCAGCTTGTTAAGCCAGGGGACAGAGGTCGTGCATTTGGTGGGCGTGGAGCAGTTTTGGGTACGCGCCTCACTGCCCGGCGAGTGGACTGATTGGCTGGAAGTGGGCGGGCGGGTCACCTTAACCAGTCGCGGCTGGTCCGAAGGCGCTACTCGTGAAGGCACGCTGGTATCGATGCTGCCCAGCCTGGAAGAAAACGGCCTGCAGGCACAGCTTTTAATCGCCGTTAACGATCCATTGGCACTCGAGACCGACGGCCCTGCCCTGCGCCTAGGTGATGTGCTGCGTGCGTCTTTTCAACCCGCCACTCACGAACAGCTCATTTCACTACCTTCTGCGGCGCTTCGCCCGGGCGACGTAACGTGGCGGGTCGACGAGGATAATCGCCTGCGACGCACGCCGGTCAAGCTGGCTTACCGCGGTGAGGATGATGCATTGATTCGTAGCGGTCTGGAAGCCGGCCAACAAGTCGTCACGACAGGCTTAGCCCAGCCTAGAGAAGGCCAACTAGTCCGCATTCGTAGGCCCAACGACACCCCAGCCCAAGCGGGAGATGAACCGGGAGACGAATCATGAAGGTGCCACGCGGCCCACTGGCATGGATGGTCGATCATGGTGTCGCCCCCAACTTATTGATGGTGCTGTTTATCGTCGGCGGCCTAATGGCATCGCTGGCGATTAAAAAGGAAGTGTTTCCTGAATTCGACATCGAAGTCGTGCAAGTCACTATCAGCTACCCTGGCGCCACACCGGAAGATGTTGAGCAAAGCTTGCTGCTGCCGGTGGAAGCCGCGATTGCCGATGTGGAAGGCATCGATGAGCTAACCGCCACGGCCAGCGAAGGCAGCGCCAACGTCAGCGCCACGCTTATTGACGGCATTGATGTGATGCGCGCCTATCAGGATATTCAGCAGGCGGTGAATGCCATCACCACTCTGCCCAGTGCTGCCGACCCACCGCGTTTCACCTTGGCCGGACGCTCGCGTAGCGTGCTGAGCCTGCAAGTATACGGCCAGGTCGGTCTAGAGGCGTTGCACGATGCGGCCGAAGAGGTGCGGGGTAAACTGCAAGCCACCTCGGGTATTTCTCGCGTAGAGCTTTCCGGCAACCGTGAGCGGGAAATTCAAGTCCACCTCGATGAAGAAGCCATTGAACGCTATGGCCTGGATCACCAAGCGTTGGCTAGCCGCATAGCGGAAGAGGCGCTTGATCTTGCCAGTGGCCAACTGACAACGGCGGAAGGTGAATGGCTAATTCGCTATCAGGGCCGCCGTAACAGCGCTGAAGCCTTTGCCGAACTGCCAATTCTTACCAGCACTCAGGGCGCCCCCATTGCGCTGGGCGAGATCGCTAGGGTCAGCGACGGCTTTGCCGAGACCGATCGTGAGGAGTTTTATAATGGCCAGCCTGGTCTCTCCGTCGATGTTTATCAAATCGGCGATCAAACCCCGACCAGCATTTCAGAAGCGGTCAACGGTGAGCTTGAACGACTGCGCGCAGGCATGCCCGAGGGCGTCAGTCTGGATATTTCCCGCGATAGCTCGGAAATTTACGAAGACCGTCTCAGCCTGCTGTTAAAAAATGCCTGGATGGGGCTGGCGCTCGTATTGGTGCTCATGGCGCTGTTTTTGGAAGCGCGGCTGGCCTTCTGGGTCACTTTGGGTATTCCAACGGCGTTTCTGGGCGCCATGCTGTTTCTGCCTTGGGTCGGCGTCTCGCTCAACATGATGTCGATGTTCGCCTTTATTATCGCCTTGGGGATCGTGGTGGATGACGCCATCATCGTCGGCGAGAACATCTACAGCTACCGTGAGGAAGGCTATTCGCTGCGCGATGCAGCAGTGAAAGGCGCCAGCGAGATCGCCACACCGCTGACCTTCGCGATTTTATCCAACATCGTCGCTTTCCTGCCGCTGCTATTTTTACCCGGCTTTTTGGGACTGATTTTTGCCACCGTGCCGGTCGTCGTGGTCACTGTGTTTTTAATTTCCTGGCTGGAAGCGCTCGTTATTCTGCCGGCCCACCTAGCCCATAGCCGCAAGCCGCGCCAGACCCCTGCGTGGCAGCGCCCGCTTGAGGCACTTCGTCAACGTCTCCAGGGCGGCTTGCATCACTTCACCTACCACCAGTTCGAACCATTTCTGCAACGTGCGCTGAACCAGCGTCTGCTGAGTATTTCGTTGGGCATTGCGATCCTGCTTATCGCCCTCTCATGGGCAATGAGCGGGCGGCTGGGTTTTTCATTAATGCCCAGAGTGGAATCCGACGAAGTCGAGGCCAGCGTCACCCTGCCTATTGGCAGCCCTATCAGCGTTAGCCGCGAGCTAAGCCAGCAGTTATTGGATGCTAGCGAACAGCTTAGCCAGCGCGAAGAGTCACTCAGTTTTAGCAGTACTCATACTCGCTTGGACGGTGAGAGTTTGGAAGTAGAGCTAGAGATTGCGCCAGAAAGCCTAGATATTTGGCCGCCTTCTCGTGTTGCCCGTGAGTGGCGCGCCCTAACCGGCGATTTACTTGGTGCGCAATCGGTGCGCTTTGCCTCAGATGCCGGCGGTCCTGGCAGCGGTGCAGCGCTGAGCCTTCGCCTGTCTCATCCCGACACACAGATACTGGAGGCCGCCGCCGCACGGTTGGCAGAAACATTGGGCGGCTATGGACTCACGGATATCGACAGCGGGCTTGGCGACGGCAAACCGCAGTTGGAAATGCGTCTTTCCGCGGAGGGTCGTGCGCTGGGGCTCACCGGGAACAATTTAGCCCAAGCACTGCGCGGGCCACTCCAAGGCGCCACCGCGCTTGAACAATATGTCGGGCACAGCGAGATCAGCGTTGAGGTACGCCTGCCTACTGATAACCGCGACAGCTTAAACGAGCTCTACCGCATGCCGGTGCGCACCCCTGACGGGCTAAGCGTGCCGCTATCCAGAGTAGCTGACATCACTATCAGTCAAGCCTCCAGTAGCCTTGAACGCATTAACGGGCGACGAATTATTACCGTTACCGCCGACTCGGAAAGCGACATGGCGATCAATCAAGTGCTTGCTACGCTGCAGGAAGAGGTCTTTCCCAACTTAGAAGCGACCTGGCCGGGGCTTGAAGTCAGCATGGGTGGTCGTCAACAGGATACCGCCGACAACTTGGCCACGTTGAAGACCTCGATGTGGTTAATGATCGCGGCCCTTTATGCACTGCTCGCCATTCCCTTCCGAAGTTATTTGCAGCCGCTACTGGTGCTGGCCGCGATACCGTTTGGCATTGTCGGTGCAGTCGCAGGCCACATGATTATGGGCTTTGGGCTTTCGATTATCAGCCTGTTAGGCATGCTCGCGCTCTCCGGAGTGGTGATCAACGACGCCCTGGTGTTAATCGACTACGCCAATCGTAAACGCCGCGAAGGAATGGCTCCCCGAGAAGCTATCGTGGCAGCCGCCACGCGTCGTCTACGACCGATCATGATGACCACCCTGACGACATTTCTAGGCTTGGCGCCGATGATTTTGGAAACTTCACGGCAGGCGCGCTTTATGATCCCCATGGCGATCTCACTGGGCTTCGGTATGCTGTTCGCCACCGTGATCCTGCTGATTCTGGTCCCTTGCCTCTACCTGGGCATGGAAAATGCCCGCGAACGACTCAGCGCGCCACGCCCGCCCGCTCTCGCTAAAAACAAGCAGGGTGACAACCAGCCCAGCAAAGAAGAGGGGGCCCATTAATGGCTGTGCTCAATGCAATACGCCAATGGCGGCCCTCCCGGCTGGGCCTCAAACTGTTTGTCATTATCCTCAGCGTTAATGTGGCGATCTCAGCCAGTATGTTTTTGGCCGTCTCTTACAGTATTGACCGCGGCTTTCTCGATTATCTCAACCAAGCCCAGGAACGCCGTGCAGCGCTGTTGGCGGATGGCTTGGTCACCCGCTGGGAAACCCAGCAGAGCTGGGAGTGGCTTGAACAATCACCCGAACGCTGGCCGTTTATTGTCCGCTTTGAACTGGGTCAGGAGCACCGCGACCGCCCTTCTCCGCTGGGTGAAGCGCGGGATTTCACCCTGCGCGCAGCGGACGACCGCTTTGTGGTCCCCCCCAGGAGTGGGCGCGAAGGTTCGGGCAGTTGGCATTGGTTGACGCTAAGTAGCGGCGATACCCATATCGGCTCACTGGGGTTTCGGCCGCCTCGCGAAATGATGGAGCGCATGGAGAGCCGCTTTCTTGAGCGCCAGCAGCGCAACCTTGTGCTCATCGTCATCTCACTGTGCGTTGCCTCGCTGCTCTTGGCGGGTGGGCTTTCCTGGTGGCTGGGGCGTCGCACGCGGGCACTGGCAGGCGCTACGCTGCGCCTCACCGAAGGCGACTACCACACCCGACTACCTGAACGCGGCCGTGATGAACTGTCGCGACTGGCGCGGGATTTTAATGTTCTCGCCGCGACTCTGGAAGCCAGCCGAGATGCCCGCGCCCGCTGGGTGTCTGATACGGCCCACGAGCTGCGCACGCCGCTGGCAGTGCTGCGAGGGGAGATCGAAGCCATGCAGGATGGCATTCGGCCCCTGAATCAGGAAAACCTCGGCTCACTCGCCCAAGAAGTGGGCCAACTAGAGCGCCTAGTGGCGGATTTACGCCTGCTATCGCAAAGCGATGCGGGAGCGCTGGATATACAGTTGGCGCCGATGGATCTAAGCGACTGCCTGGCCAGCCGGTTGGACGATGCCGACCGTTGGCTGGTGGAAAGCGGTTTAACGCTGACCGAGCGCATCGAGCCTGGCATCATGATTCGTGGCGATGCCCAGCGCCTGCGCCAGCTATGGAGCAATCTCTTGGATAATAGCTGTGCGTACACGCAACCGCCGGGAGAGCTGCGCGTTACGCTCACGACTCAACAGGGCATGGCAGTAGTCACTTGGGAAGATAGTACGCCGGGCGTGCCGGAAGGCGAATTAGCTCGTCTAACTGAGCGGTTATACCGTGTGGAAGGTTCACGTAACCGTGCCAGCGGCGGCAGCGGTTTAGGGCTTTCCATTGCCAGCGCTTTGGTCAATGCGCACGGCGCGACACTGACCCCCTCGGCTTCATCCCTGGGCGGCCTACGCTGGACGCTGCGTTTTCCTCTTTTGACCACTGGCTGATATGTTCATGGCGATTGTTTTCAGGACAAATATTATCAAAGCTAATGGTTAAAAACGTTTTTAAGCCATGCTTTCACGTTAATTGCTAAGCGAGCCTACCTTTATGTCTCATGCTGCCTCTTTGCTGGTTGTTGAGGATGAACCGAAAATTGCCCGCCTGATGGCGGATTACTTGACCAGTCATGGATTTGAGGTAACTACCCTGGGCCACGGTGATGAAGTGATGCCGTGGCTGGAACAGCATTTTCCGGCCCTCGTACTGCTCGACATCATGCTGCCAGGCAAAGACGGCCTTACTCTGAGCCGGGAAATACGCCAGCAGTGGCCCTCTATAGCGATCATCATGGTGACCGCCAAAGTCGAGGAGGTCGACCGCCTGCTGGGGCTGGAGCTAGGCGCCGACGACTATATCTGCAAACCGTTCAGCCCCCGAGAAGTGGTCGCCCGTGTCAAAGCCGTACTACGCCGCAGCCAAGCGGCAGCCGAGGCACCCCTTGAGATGAAAAACGCGGCCGTGGTATTAAACGATGATGGCTGGCAAGCGCTCGCCCATGGGCAGGATTTAGGCCTCACGGCAGTGGAGTTTCAGCTCTTACGCGTGATGATGCAGGCGCCTGGGCGTATCTTCAGCCGCGAACAGTTAATGGACCACATGTACCGCGATAACCGTATCGTTTCGGAGCGCACCGTAGACAGTCACATTAAAAAACTGCGCAAGAAAATCCACGAAGCACTACCTGAACTGGAGATCATTCGTTCGGTATATGGCGTCGGGTATAAGTATCAGCCGGAGGGTTAAGGATTGATCTGCTGGTTAGGCACCGCGATGGCCAGCCCCCATCTTGCAGCTTCAGGGTAGCTAGGTGCCCCCTCACCTACCGACGACGACCTTCAACCAGCCAATAAGATCATGATTGTTGCACACTCTCTGCAAACGGTTTGCACGCCGCCTAGTGATACTGTCACTGTCAACTCACCAGGAGAGAACTTATGAAAATTTCAAGCGCTAAAAAAGTGTCAATTCGCCAACTGTTTGCCCCTGCCCTGCTGGCTATCACCATTGCTCCATTAGCACTTACCGCTCAAGCACATAGCCATGGTGACCATGAAAGCCAAGGCCCTGATCGCGAACGGATGGAAGAACGCATGGAGGAGCGTCGCCAGGAAGTGTATCAGCGCGCCGAGATCTCAGAAGAGAAGCAGGCTGAGCTCAACGAAGCACACGCCGAGCATCGCGAGGCTATGCACGCACTGCGTGACGAGCATCACGAGCGTGTCGCTGAGATCCTCACAGACGAAGAGCAGGAAGCGCTACGCAACGCCATGCACGAAGCTCATGAGGAGTATCGTGGTAAGCACGGTAAACGCGGCCACCATGATGAGCAAGAAGAAAGCGCCGATAGTGAATAAGCGTAAGCGCTAACCACTTCTTATCGTTAGCTTTAACGCCCGGTTTTCCCGGGCGTTTTTGCGTCTATATGCCGCTCTGCATACCGCTAACGGTCTCCCATCCAACCCACACGGAGAAAGGTTAGCTTGAAGGAGGCTACTTAATCGCGTATTTTATTTGAACGTTCATTCAAAATAAAATAATCCCTTCCTCTTTCAACAACAGGAGCCCGCCTGCATGGCGAAAGACATTCCCCACCTCCCTTCCCGCGACCGTCTCAATCCCGTGGTTTTCCACGGCAGTGTGGCGGGTATCGTTGTCTTTTTAGTGTTCACCATGGTGTTTACCGAGCAAGCTGGCACCTTTTTTGATGCCGGGCTTGCCTGGGTGAGTAAAACCTTCGGCTGGTACTACATGCTCGCCATTGTGGCGTACTTGGTATTCGTGGTTGCTATTGGCATGTCGCGCTTTGGCAGTATTCGTCTGGGGCCCGATCATTCACGCCCCGAGTTTTCGTTGCTCTCCTGGTCAGCCATGCTATTTGCAGCGGGTATTGGTATCGATCTGCTGTTCTTCAGTGTTGCTGAGCCGGTTGCGCACTATTTGGCTCCCCCGGATTTAACCCCGGAAAGCCAGGCCGCAATGCGTAACGCCGTCGTTCAAACCTATCTGCACTGGGGGCTCTCCGGCTGGGGGCTGTACGTGTTGATGGGTATGGCGTTGGCTTACTTCAGCTACCGTCATCGCCTGCCCCTGGCCATCCGCAGCGCGCTCTACCCCATACTGGGCAAACGTATCCACGGCCCGATTGGTAACGCGGTAGACATTACGGCGGTCATTTCCACCGTATTCGGTATTGCTACCAGCCTCGGCATTGGGGTAATGCAACTTAACTACGGCCTCACCTATATGTTTGGCGTGCCCGAAACCCTCACGGTCCAAGTGATCTTGATTGTACTGGTGGTGGTATTGGCAACGATTTCTGTGGTGACCGGCGTTGAAAAAGGCATACGCCGTCTCTCTGAGTTCAACATGCTGTTGGCGCTGGCATTGATGCTGTTTGTGCTCTTTTCTGGCGACACCTTGGTACTGTTGGATAAAGTGGTTAATAACGCCGGTGACTATCTTTCGGGATTTGTAGGCGCCAGTTTTGACACCTACGCCTTTGCTGATGAGGGCGCTCAAGAGTGGAAAATGTGGTGGACGATCTTCTTCTGGGGCTGGTGGATCGCCTGGACGCCGTTTGTGGGTTTGTTCCTGGCGCGTATCTCCCGGGGCCGGACCATTCGTGAATTTGTCGCAGGCGCCTTGTTTATTCCGCTGGCCTTTATGATGGTATGGATGTCGGTATTCGGTAACAGCGGTATTGAACTGGTCGCCAATCAAGGTGTTGTCGAACTGGGTGAGCAAGCCCTAAACACACCGCAAACCACGCTTTATACGCTGCTTGAGTATTACCCCTATGTAGGCCTAACAGCCGCGGTGGTCACCGTTCTGGGCATCGTCTTCTTTATTACCTCAGCAGATTCCGGTGCCCTGGTATTGGCCAACTTCACCTCTATTTTGAGCGACGTTAACCACGATGCGCCGGTGAAACTGCGTATTTTCTGGTCGGCAGTGATCGGTTTGATCACCATTGCCCTGCTCATGGCCGGCGGCTTAAATGCACTGCAGAGCGCCGTTGTCATTACCGCACTACCATTCTCGGTGGTGATTTTTGCGGTGATGATTGGTATGTACAAAGCCTTGAAATTGGAAGGCAGCAAGGCCGATGCACGCCGGATGATCGCAGGCAGTGCCCCAGGGGGCGACTGGAAAGAGCGCTTGGACCGTGCGTTAGATACCTCTAACCGTGCAGGTGCGGCCGCTACGATTGAGCACTCTATTCGCCCAGCGATGACTCAGTTCGCTCAGGAGCTTGAAAGCCGAGGCCAAACCGCCAACGTGTCCGAAGAGCGTGTTGAGGGAGAATCCTTATCCAACCTGATGCTACAGGTCGATTTTGGCGAGGCCACCAGCTTTGTCTACCAGGTATGCCCGCACCGTATGCGTACCCCCAGCTTCATCCAGGCGGATGATGACTTCTATGTACGCCTGGACGTCTACCTGGCAGAAGGGGGACAGGATAAAGACCTTAACGGTTATACCCGTGGTCAGGTAATTGGTGATTTGGTGGCCGAGTACGAACGTCACCTACATTTCCTCACCCTGGCAGGCCAGCAGATGGGCCATGTACAGGCGATGCCCGGCACGATCGGCGAACCACCTGAAAATGCTCAGATGTAACAGCATCCGTATCTAGCGCACCTACAATCCCGGCTCAGGCCGGGATTTTTGTGTGCAAATGATGCCGCGACTAACGCCTTGTTGTGCAAATTTCAGTGCAGGCGTAGCGTAATGGCTTGTTTTCCCTATTTTTAGGAGGCTGACCCTATGTCCCGTGCCCATCTACCTTCGGGATACGTTTTCCCAATGCCTGGCAGCGCCTTACTCAGCGCCTGGCGTGAAGGTTACACGTTGGGAAAATTTAAGCGCGATGTGTTGGCGGGGCTGACGATTGGCGTGGTGGCTGTTCCACTATCCATGGCGCTAGCGATTGCCACCGGCGTGCCGCCTCAGCATGGGTTATACACCGCTATCGTGGCAGGGGCGGTGATTGCATTAACCGGCGGCTCACGGTTTAACATTTCAGGCCCTACCGCCGCCTTTGTAGTGATCCTATTTCCCATCGTGGCCAACCATGGCTTGGGCGGGCTGCTGATTGCTACCTTTATGGCCGGCGCTATTTTGGTGGCACTGGGGCTTTCGCGGCTGGGCAGCCTGGTTCAGTACGTGCCCTACCCGGTGATTCTGGGCTTTACAGCAGGCATCGGGGTAGTGATTGCGCTTCTTCAATTGCCCGATTTTCTGGGTTTAACCGATGTCGAACTAGGCGACAGCACCCTGCATAATCTCATCTTGATTGGCCAAGCACTGCCCTCCCTGTCGCTGGCAGAGATCGGCGTGGGGCTCGTCACCTTGGCAGCACTGATAGTCTGGCCGCGCTTAAAAACACCTGTACCGGCACCACTGGTAGGTTTAGCGATGGGTACGCTGGCTGCCTCGCTACTGTTAATGGTTGGCGTTGAGGTCGACACTATCGCCTCGCGGTTTAGCTGGGAGTTCCAGGGTGAAAGCGGCAACGGTATTCCACCCTTCGCACCTAGTTTTATCGCCCCTTGGCATTTCCCGGGGGCGGATGGCACGCCGCTGGTAATCAACCTTGCGCTGATTCAAGCGCTGCTCGGCCCGGCGCTGGCGATCGCCTTACTCGCAGCGATTGAATCATTGCTGTGTGCCGTCGTCGCTGACGGCTTAACTCGTACACGTCACGACCCTAACGTCGAACTGATTGGCCAAGGACTCGGCAATTTAGTGGCGCCCTTCTTCGGTGGCATTACCGCAACCGCAGCGCTTGCCCGCACAGCCACCAATGTAAAAAGCGGCGCTTTTTCGCCTATTGCCGCTTTAGTGCACGCGTTGGTGGTGTTGCTTGCGGTAGTCGCACTGGCGGGAGTGCTTGGTTTCGTCCCCATGGCCGCCCTAGCCGCGCTGTTATTCATTATTGCTTGGAACATGAGCGAGGCGCGTCACTTTGTGCATACGCTGAAAAGCGCCCCCGCCAGCGATGTGTCGGTGCTGTTGATCTGCTTCGCACTCACGGTTGTTTTCGACATGGTGATCGCCGTGGCCGTGGGTATTGGCCTAGCCGCCGCCCTGTTTATCCGTCGTATGGTACAGCTAACCAATACTCAGCGCTTGGCAACGCCTTCCACGGGCGAACACTTCCCACCGGAAGTAGCGCTCTACAAAATCAGTGGCCCTTTGTTTTTTGGTGCGGCAGAAAAAGCCATCGCTACGCTGCGAGTGATTGATCACAGCGTACGGATAGTCGTCCTGGATATGCGCGACGTACCTAGCCTGGATACCACGGCCATGGTCGCGCTGGACACGCTCCGCCGGGAGCTTGGTGAGCAAAGTGTCGGGGTAATATTTGTTGGTTTGCCGCCACGCATGGCGCTGAAACTAAAGCGTGCAGGCATTCGCCGTGAAGCAGGCAAATTAGCGGTCGTGAGTCACCTTACTCACGCCGAGCGCATGGCGCGGCGCTGGCTAGGTCGCGAGACTCCTGCGTAGGCTAAATAACAGCTATGCTATGACATTGTCGGAATTAAAAAGGGGGATTTTTATCCCCCTGGTATGACGTCAATTAACCAGATGTCAGCTAGCCATATCGAGCACAATGCGACCCTCTATCTTGCCGTCAATCATACGCTGGAAGACATCGTTGATATTATCCAGTGTATCGGTTGCTACTGTCGCTTTGACCTTACCCTCGGCGGCGAAATCCAGCGCTTCCTGCAGGTCGCTGCGCGTGCCCACGATAGAACCGCGAATGGTGATACCGTTGAGCACCGTGCTGAAAATTGGCAGCGGGAATTCGCCCGGAGGTAGGCCATTAAGCACCAGCGTGCCGCCGCGGCGTAGCATATTCTGGGCCTGATCAAATGCTTTCGGCGATACCGCTGTCACCAATGCCCCGTGAGCGCCGCCAATGGTTTTCTTCAGGTACGCCGCCGGGTCGGTTTTCATAGCATTAACGGTTACCGTGGCGCCTAAACGCTCGGCCAGGGCTAGCTTACCGTCATCGATATCAACAGCCGCCACATTCAGCCCCATTGCTTTGGCGTACTGCACCGCCATATGGCCCAGGCCACCAATGCCCGAAATCACCACCCACTGGCCGGGGCGGGTATCGGTCATTTTCAAGCCTTTATAAACCGTTACTCCCGCGCATAGTACCGGGGCTATTTCGATGAAATCGACGGCATCAGGCAGGCGCCCTACATAGCCTGCATCCGCTAGAGTGTAGTCCGCAAACCCGCCGTTAACGCTGTAGCCAGTATTTTGCTGGGACTCGCACAGGGTCTCCCAACCACCTAAGCAATGCTCGCAGTAGCCACAGGCCGAGTAGAGCCAGGGCACACCGATGCGATCACCCTCTTTGACGTGAGAAACACCTTCACCTACCGCCACGATATGCCCAACGCCTTCGTGACCGGGAATAAACGGTGGCGAGGGTTTTACCGGCCAATCACCGTGAGCGGCATGTAAATCGGTATGGCAAACCCCAGAGGCCGCCACTTTCATCAATACTTCGCCCTGCTTAGGACGAGGTACATCGACTTCTTCTATAGCCAACGGCTGGCCAAACTCACGAACGACCGCCGCGCGCATTGTGCTATCCATGATGCAACTCCTATGGTTTTCGATACGGCAGTTTAATGACTGCTCTTATCGGTAGAGTCAGCGTCAGGGGGACTGACAGTACCGCCCGGCAAACCACCGGACGGTATGGCTAGCAGAGCGGCTTAGAAGAAGCCCAGCGGGTTGATATCGTAACTGACCAGCAGGTTTTTGGTCTGCTGGTAATGCTCAAGGGCGACTTTGTGAGTTTCGCGGCCAACGCCGGATTTCTTGTAGCCACCAAATGCCGCGTGGGCGGGATACTGGTGATAGCAGTTGGTCCACACGCGACCCGCTTGAATGCCACGGCCCATGCGGAAGGCGACATTAATGTCGCGGCTCCACACGCCGGCGCCCAGGCCGAACTCGGTGTCGTTGGCAATCGCCAGCGCCTCTTCCTCATCTTTGAAGGTAGTGACTGCGACTACAGGGCCAAAGATCTCTTCCTGGAAAACGCGCATCTGGTTATTGCCCTTCAGCAGCGTGGGCTGAATGTAGTAACCGCTGTTGATGCTGTCGTCCATGGTCTCTTTATTGCCGCCGGTGAGAAACTCTGCACCTTCTTCGCGGGCGATATCCATGTAGGACATGATTTTGTCGAATTGCTCTTGGGAGGCCTGTGCACCCACCTGCACATCGGTGTCTAGCGGGTTGCCGCGCTTGATGGTTTGGGTGCGCTCGATCACCTTGGCCATGAACTCGTCGTACATGCTCTCTTGTATCAATGCCCGCGAAGGACAAGTACATACTTCGCCTTGGTTAAAGAACGCCAGCACCAACCCCTCCACCGCTTTATCAATAAACGTCGGCTCGGCGTTCATAATATCGGCAAAGTAGATGTTAGGGGATTTACCACCTAACTCTACGGTCGACGGGATAATGTTTTCCGCCGCGCATTTTAGAATATGCGCACCGACAGGGGTGGAGCCGGTGAAGGCGATCTTGGCGATACGCTTGCTGCTGGCCAATGCCTGCCCCGCTTCTGCGCCAAAACCATTGACGATATTGAGCACGCCTGGCGGTAGCAGGTCGCCAATCACGTCTATTACTTTCAGTATCGAGGCAGGGGTTTGCTCGGCAGGTTTAAGGATCACACAATTACCCGCCGCCAGAGCAGGTGCGAGCTTCCAGGCGGCCATAAGGATCGGAAAGTTCCAGGGAATAATTTGCCCCACCACGCCCAGCGGCTCGTGGAAATGATAGGAGACGGTGTTGGCGTCGATATCTGCCGCAGTTCCTTCCTGCGAGCGTAAGCAGCCCGCAAAGTAGCGGAAGTGGTCAACAGCCAAGGGAATATCAGCATTGAGGGTTTCGCGTACTGCTTTACCGTTATCCCACGTTTCAGCTACCGCGAGCATTTCCAGATTTTGCTCAATGCGGTCGGCGATTTTTAGCAGGATATTGCTACGCTCTTGAACGGACGTTTTCCCCCAGGCAGGCGCCGCCTTATGAGCTGCATCCAGGGCTTTATCGATATCCTCTGCCGTTGAGCGGGGGATTTCGCAGAAGACATGGCCATTGACAGGGCTAATATTGTCAAAGTATTGACCTTTCACCGGGGCAACAAATTCGCCGCCGATATAGTTACCGTAGCGTTTTTCAAACGACACCACAGAACCGTTATCACCAGGGTTGGCGTAGATCATTGTATAGCTCCTGAGTATTATGATTATTAAAGGTGCTTTGACAGTGTTGTTCAGTAAAGCAAATGGCGATATAGCCCGATAGCAGGATTAGCCCTCATCCCTTGGTAGGAGACGCCATGTATTCCCTGTTGGTGGCAGATGACCATCCACTATTTCGCGACGCGCTACAGACCGTGGTGAGTAGCGGCCTGGCTAATAGCCAACTGCTGGAAGCGGAGAGCCTCGCTGATGCGATAACGCTGGTGGAACAGCACACTGAGCTGGATTTGCTTTTGCTGGACTTAAGCCTACCGGATGCCGAGGGGCTGGAAGGATTAACCCGCCTGCGCGAGGAATTCCCCTGGCTGCCGGTAGCGATTGTGTCTGCACACCAAGAGCGACAATTAGTGCTTGATGCCATTACCTTGGGCGCGGTGGGCTATATACCCAAATCCACGCCGCGGGTGGCATTGCTGGTGGCGTTAACGCAGATTCTTGAAGGCCAGCTCTACCTGCCACCCGATATTATGCGCCGCCCGGCGCCGCGTGTTGCTTCGGCCTCACTTACCGCTAGCGCCATGGCTACCAGTGAGCGCTTGGCGCGTTTAACCGAGAAACAATTGGCGGTATTGGTCTGCCTGACCAAAGGGATGTCAAATAAGCAGATTGCCAGGGAGCTATCGATTGCTGAAACCACCGTTAAAACTCACGTATCGGCGATTTTGCGCAAACTAAACGCCACCAGCCGGGTCCATGCGATTGTGATCGCTGGCGAGGAAGATTTAAGCTTTTATCAGGCCAAACTCGCTCACTAGCTTTTATTTAGCAGAGTGCCAAGCAGCATACGAAGCCGCAATGGCTTTAATGGTTTGAGTAGACAATGCATACCCGCTTCGCGGGTAGCGCGCTTAATTTCTGCTTCATGATTAGCCGTAATCACTACAGATGCCAAGCCAGGGTATCGGCGCTGCAGCCGTGCGGCCAAACCGATGCCCGTTTCGCGATGTTCGCCCAAATGGTAATCGACCAGTAGCACCTCGGGGCGCTCACCATCGCTGGCGGCCTCTAAGGCAGAGACAGTGGCTGCTGCGCGCACCCGGCACCCCCAACTGCCCAGCAGCGCCTGCATCCCTTCAAGAATAGCCAAGTCATCATCAATCACCCAAATGACACAGCCGTGTAAGGGATCTATCTCTTCAGGTGACGAGGGGGCGCTTTTTTTGGGCAGTGCTATGGGCAAGGCGGCCTCTGCGTAAGGCACCGTGATCGAAAACAGTGCTCCCTCGCCGGGGCGTGATGTGAGAGATACGGGCTGTTCCAGCATGGTACTGATGCGGTCAACGATAGCTAGCCCCAAACCTAAACCACGGCTGTGCGCACTATTCACTTGGTTAGCACGTCGAAACTCCAGAAAGATTGCTTCGCGCTGCTGCTCTGGAATACCCGGGCCGGTATCACCTACCATAATTTCCAATCCATCCCGGCGACGCCGACAGCCCAGCAGTACGCGTCCATGCTCGGTATAACGCACTGCATTACTTAGGAAGTTTCGAATCACCCGTGCCAGCAGCGCTAAGTCGGATTCAATCACCGTACTGGATGGCACGTAATGCAATGCCAAACCACGCACCCCGGCCACTTGGCGGTACTCCTCTGCCAACGCGTCCAATAATGTGCTCACCGCAAAAGGTGCTTTATCGGCGTGTAATACCCCAGCATCCAAGCGTGAGATATCCACAAGTGTTCCCAGTAATCCTTCGACATCTTTTAAAGAGCGACCGATATGCCCCACCAGTGCTTGCGATGCATCAGGAAGCGCATGGGTTTCCAAGGCACTGGCAAATAGTCTGGCTGCATTTAACGGCTGCAGCAGGTCGTGGCTAACCGCTGCTAAAAATTTGGTTTTAGAGAGATTAGCCGCTTCGGCTTCGGCTTTGGCAGCCAACAAGCGTGTGTTAACTTGCCCCAGCTCATCTAATGCGCGATGAAGGGCATCAGTGCGCTCCCGCACCTGTTCAGCGAGCAAGACCGAACGTTCGAAAGCGGCATAAGGGGCAGCGTCGGCGCTGCCGCCCGTTTCCACCCGCTCCATCAGCGCATGGCAGACTTTACGCAGGCGACGGTTCTCTTCGCGTAACGTCTCCTCGCTTGTCGCTTGAGCGTCACCCACCGCGTTAGTAGTGGTCGAAAGCTGGAAGAGATCCAAACGCCACCCCCGTAAACGTCTGATTCACATGCATACCATGATGTTGCTCACCGTAGGTATTGAACCCTACAACCCCTGCTTGGCGCAGCAGCTGCGACGCTTGTTCTACATGATCTAGCGCTTCAAGCTCCATACGGCGTAGAAAACAGTCACAGCCAATAATCACGCTAGGCGTACCCAGCCTAGCGCTCACCCCGGCAAGCATCATTTTTAGGTTTTCGAGTAATGGCGTTGATTGCATAGCCGTCAGCACAATGCCGTTTTCCACCGCACAGTAGAAGCTCAGGCTACCGTCGCTATGCACACGCTGTATGGAGCGCACGTAGTGCTGCCCACCAATGCGGACAGCTAATGGGTGACGGGCAAATATCACTGCGCTGAGCTGCTCTGGAGCAACACCAACCAAGTCGGCGTACACCTGCGCGGCAGGTAAACCATTGAGCTCGATTACCCGCCGACGCTCACGGTTCACCTCAGTTACCACCAGCTTATGAGTTAAAGGGGTTAAATGATGGGTTGAAAACACTTCAAAAGGGAGCCTGGTATTAATCATGACCACAACAGCCGCGTGGCTATGGAAGCGCCCGGCAGTGTAAACATGGGTATGACTAAGATGATTATCGTCGCCCGCTGAGCCGCCAAAGCTAGGTATATGCCCCAATGCAGCATCTAAGGTGGCGAGCACTTGCTCTTCACGACTGGATAAACCATCCAATAACGTTAATACAAAGCTATGTTCATTGATTGGCGCGATGGTTTGTCGACGGCAGCGCGCCAGCAGCCCATCCACCAGCGGCTGGGCGTGGGTCAATTCAAAATGGTCCAGGTCATCAATGAGCGCCGTTTCGACAGCAAACAGGCGCCGATCAAACCCCATCGCCACGATGGTGCCTCGGTCGTAACCGAGTGGGGTAATTTCCCCAGCCGTTGTACAGCCACTTAGCAGCGTTGAGGGAAAGTGGCTTTCCAGCGCGTCTGCCAGTCCCGCTAAATCATACTCCGCACTACAGAAAAACAGCACGAATCCCAAGTGTTCATGCTGTAAAGCGTCGGCTAGCTCAGCCGCTGCAAAGTACGCATTGGTATGCTGACTGGCCGCAGTGAGAATACCTTGCTCAATCTGATAAGTGGTCACGACACCACCTCTCCAACGCGGAATGCGTATGCGCCGCTGTAAGCCTTATGGTACTGAACATCTCATCGAGTTGGCTGAAGGTGGCTCGCTCCGTATTGGCTAATATTTCAAGTTGCTTCGCCAATTCAGCGAGTTGTTCGGCCCCCATGCTCACTGACTCGCCACGCAGCTGGTGCGCCAAGCGCATCACTTGCTGTTTCTGCTCCGGCGTGAATGGCGTAATCGCTAAACAAGCAGCTAGTTGAGCAGAATAGTTGCTTACTTGCTGGTGATAAAGCATGACCAGTTGGGCCAGACTCGCTTTTCCTAGGGCCAATTTCAGGCTGGCAAGCGTATCGACATTAAGCAACGATGGCGCCCCAGTTAGCGTTTTTGACACCTCTAATGCCGATGCAGAACCTTTGTCTGGGGATGCAGAAAGCTGCAACGCCAGCACATTACTTAACGCTGAGAGTGACAGTGGCTTGGTAATGTAATCGTCCATCCCGGCAGTCAGGCAGCGTTGACGGTCATCTTCAGCGCCGCCAGCCGTCATGGCAACAATGGGAACATTTGCCAACCATCCGCCCTGCTCGCGTAATCGCTGAGTGACGATCAAACCACTCATATCAGGCAACTGAATATCCATAAAGATAAGATGCACTTGCTGTGACTGGACCATCGTCAGAGCGTCATGACCATTCTCAGCCCAGACCACCTCGCACCCTAAGCGTGACAATAAGCCAACAGCGACTTTGTGGTTGACGGCGTTGTCCTCCACCAGCAGCAATGTTGTCCCGGAAAAATCTCGCTTAGGGGCTGAGGGTAGCGACATTAATACAGGGTCAGCATCGACTAAAGGTAACTCACACCAAAAGGTACTCCCCTGACCTACTTGGCTCTTAACCCCTAACCGCCCCTGCATGGCTTCGCTTAGCCGTTTGCAAATCGCCAGCCCTAGCCCAGTTCCACCAAAACGCCTTGCCACCGACTCATCCGCTTGGTGAAAAGGCTCAAAGAGACGCTCTTGCTGCTGTTCGCTCACACCACAGCCTGTATCAATCACCTCGAATAACAGCCGTTCCACCGTTGAAGACACTTTAACGCTAACGTCTCCCCGGTCGGTGAACTTGATCGCATTTGCGATCAAGTTCAGCAGTATTTGCCGTAAACGGCCTGCATCGACCAATATCCACTCAGGCACCAGCGGATCAACGTAAACACGCAGTGCTAATCCTTTTGCCGTTGCCCTGGGCGCAAGCAGCAACACCACACTATCGATAAGTGGTTTGAGTTCCGTGGGCGCTGTTTCAAGGGTCAGATGACCTGCTTCGATTTTAGAAAAATCGAGGATCTCATTGATCATTGCCAGCAATTGATTGGCGCTATCGTGAATCGTGTGGGCGTAGTCTTCTATTTGTGCAGGGTTTGTCGACTCGCGTAATAGCTCGCTCATGCCAATAACGCCGTTCAGCGGTGTGCGAATTTCATGGCTAACCATGGCCAAAAAATCTGACTTGGCTTGGTTAGCTGCCTGAGCCTGCTTGGCGGTAACTTCTAACTGCTGGCCAAGCTGCTCCTGCTTGCGCCTTATCGCTGCACTTTCACGCATCTCACGCACCAAGAAGGCAACGACCAAAAAGGCTGCCAAACTCATACCGACGATCAGGGTCATGAGCAGTTTATAAAGCAGACTGAGCTGGGCTCGCTCTTCTGTCGTCGACTCTGCCAAATAGCCATTAATCACGATGACCAGGCGCTCGGTTAACCGTGTTAATGTCTGTAGATTTTCTTCTAGCGCCGGTACTGGCAGTTGCTCAACTACCTCGTAAGGCTCAAACATACTATCGAGTACATCGAGCTGTTGTTGGATCTGGCGCAGCAGCGCACTCGCGGTATCGATCTCTTGCAATAATGTGCTGACTTCTCCCTCATTGAGCAGCGTTATCCGACTGTACAACAGCTCAAAGCGCAGGTTTAGCTCATCGTGTGCCGCGGGGGTAAGTGGCCCATGCGCTACTGTCAGCAAATGGTTTAACAATTGCACTGCATCACGGTCTAACTTATAGACAACCCAAGCAGTATCTTCGCGTAGGCTTTGAGTGAGGTTTTCCTGCCGCCAAGCGGCTAACGTAGCGACGACCAGCGCCGCGGCCAACAGTAGGACAGCAATGATAGCCACAAGCTTAAAGCGACGAGGATAACGTAGCAGACTGGCGGCCTGCGTTGTTGAAGCGCTAGCGGACATCAATATGCATAACCTGCCATACCGCTCTAAAGCGTATTTTTTCGCTTAACAGCGCTTCATCATGATCAAAGGGATAAAGCACCCATAAAGGACCATATTCACGAATCGGAATCGCTTTCTGATCCTTTTGCAAAGCCAACATAACGTCGTACTGTTCGAAATCACTGACCGGTATCTCAGCTTCATAGCCGTTCAGTGCAGCGACATGAACAGAGTCACTTTGAGCGCCTAAGTGCGTTAGCAAATCACGCATCAAAGGGCCGCGATAGTGGCTGCTACCTTCGGTCCAGGGCGTACTGGTTTCAAACGAGTGCTGTGGTAATGCCTCTAACATGTCACGGTCAAACTGCGCTTCACTCCCGACATTCGTATGCTTAATATTCCCGCTAACGGTCAAAATAACAGGCCCGCTAGGCATGCCTAAGTCATCGCCTGTTTCAGCAATCCCCGACAGGGGAGCACTGAACATCAGCACGACCCACCCCATTAACAATGCTTTCACAGTACACACCTCACGAAGGGCAACTTACTGGTTCCAATGCCCAAAATAAAAGAAGACAGCGTAAAGATTACGCCATCTTCTTAAACGGGTCAGGTCCAATACTGCTTTTTCGTCACTAAAGCGTCATTTACGCTTCCCTTTTAAGCTATGAATCCAAGTTGTCCAACCGCTCAAAGCGCACTAAATCCTCGTAAGCATGCCAACTAGCATGACCCAAAACGGGTAAAATCAACGCTAAACCAATATAGAAGGTCATCACACCAATCAGTACACACAGCGTAAGTATCACTGACCATAACAGCATGACGCGGAAATTACGTCCGACACAGCGCACGCTGGCTTCAATACCTTCCATAAAGGTTAGGTCTTGATCCATCAAGGTAGGAATCGCTACGACGCTAATCGTAAACGCACCAAACGCCAAAATACCCCCCGCTACCGTACCCACCGCTAGCATACTCAACCCTTCTGACGTAGTGAGAAGCGCGGTATACAGTGTGGCGGGGCTGGGGATTTCAAAACCAAAAAAGAGTGCAAAAAGAAGCGTTGCCAAGCGAATCCAGGCGAGGAAGAAGATCATCATCATGACGCCCATCATTGCCAACTGGCCGGCATGAGGTCGCCAACTGCCGAAAGCATCCCCTAAGTTAGGCACTTGCCCGTTCTCCAGCGCGCGACTAATGCCATAAGAGCCGACGGCCACCAGTGGGCCAATAAACATAAAGCCTGCAATCATAGGCAGCAGCCAGTACCAATACCCCAACGTAAAAGCACCCAGGGTAATAGCGATACTAAGTCCAACCCAGAACATGCCATAAGAAAGGCTCACGACTGTTGCACGGCGAAAATCCTCCACGCCAGCAGCTAACCATGCCCTTGGCCGCTCCATACCGACCTTGTTAATAGTGATTTTAACGCTGGGCAGATCCGAATGGTGGCTTGTTTTTGTTGTCGTCGCATTCATGGCATCACTCCTGTTCTTCCCGATATAGATCCTGATCTCAGGATTTACCTCAAAACATCAGCGCTCATTAATCGCTGAAAGCATTAATACCAGCTTAATGACTTAACGCTCTATTAATGTAGCTGAATAACGGTTGCGAGGCGTGGGACGTCCGATTGTGCGTACAAAAAATCCACGAAAGTGCGAGAAAGCGACAATTAAATTGTTGCGTTAGAAAAAGTAGATGTAGTGGTAGATATAGATAAAAACACGATATAGCCAAGCATAAAAAAACTCCGAGCAAGTTGCCCGGAGCTTTTTAGTTTACTTTGCACGGCTCTCTACGCTAGTACGCTATTCCTAGCGCACAATCATTACCGATACTTTGGCATGATGCACGACGTGCTCAGCGTTGGGACCTAACACGTAGTCAACAAACTTACGTTTGGTATGAGAAGCCATAACGATCAGATCAACATCCAGTTTTTTGCCTACTTTAATAATCGCCTCCCACGGCGAGCCATCGACAAGGATACTCTGCGTTTGGATCCCCTCAGGAACGTTCTTTTGAATGAACGCGTGCTGCGCCTCTTTTATTACTTCATGCGCCTTTTGTGAAAAATCTTTGGGAAAGTAAGCACCCACCATGGGCATTTTAAATTCCGGCAGCACGGTCACTATATGCAGCGACGCGCCAAAGGTTTCACAAAGGGTGATTGCCGTGGGCAGCGCTTTCTGCCAGGAAGCCTCTTCATTGAGATCCACGGGTAGTAAGATTTTCTGATACATGGCGATCTCTCCTAGGCTGTAGCGGCTGACTCATCGGCAAGCTGTTTTTCACGCCGACGGCGCTGCATGACGACAATCAACCCAAAGATTAGGAATGCAGGAATCCACATGATCTCTTTCGTCCAGCGGTTCACAGGGGCTAACACTTCGATGATTTCTTGATCGAAGTCGAAACCGAGTTCTGCCGCTTGGCTGCCGTAGGTCACCATATCAACGATTGCCGTACCATCCTCAATAAACAGCTCAAGACCCAGGTTCTCAAGCCGCTCCTGGCCTGTTTCACCGTCAGGCACCGGTAGGGTCATATAAGTGCTCATTGGATCACCATAGTCATCCAGACCGGCGATCTGCAGGCGAAGCGTCGAGTCTTCATCGACATCGCCCAAGGCTTCAACAAATTGCGCAGGCGGAATGGACTCGTAGGGATCATGGATCATGTCCATCCAGAAGCCCGGCCGGAACAGCGTGAACGCAATCAACAACAGCACAATGGACTCATACCAGCGGCTGCGCGTAATCATGAAGCCCTGGGTCGCGGCAGCAAAGATCAGCATGGCGATGGTGGACACTATAAAGATCAGCACCCCCTGCAGGAAGGTCACATCAATCAGCAGCAGGTCGGTATTAAAGATGAACAAAAACGGTAGCGCTGCGGTGCGCAGGCTGTAATAGAATGCCTGGAAGCCGGTGCGAATAGGATCACCGCCGGAGACGGCTGCCGCGGCAAATGACGCAAGCCCCACCGGTGGCGTAACGTCGGCCATGATCCCGAAATAGAACACGAACAGGTGGACCGCAATTAGCGGCACTAATAGGCCATTCTCTGCGCCCAAATTAACGATCACCGGTGCCAGTAGAGCCGAAACGACGATGTAGTTAGCCGTGGTAGGCAACCCCATACCGAGAATCAAGCTAAGCACTGCCGTCAGCAACAGGATCAGCATCAAGTTACCCATGGCCAGTGTTTCCACTACTTCGGCCAGTACTAGCCCTACCCCGGTTTGGGAGACGGCACCGACGATAATACCGGCGGTGGCCGTAGCGATGCCGATGCCAATCATGTTGCGGGCACCGGTGACCAAACCATTCCATAAATCCATCACGCCTTCACGCAGATCCGCCTTCATATCACTGCGGCCACGAAAGATCGACGTGATCGGACGCTGAGTAAGGATAATGAAAATCATGAAAATAGTGGCCCAGAAGGCCGACAACCCAGGCGACAAACGCTCCACCATCAAACACCAGACCAGCACAATCACCGGCAGGATGTACTGCAAGCCAACCAGCACCGTTGGTTTGGTCTGGGGCAGCGAATAAATCGGTTCGTTAGGATCATCAAGCTCGAGCTCGGGGTAACCTGACGCAAGCTTGAGCAGGGCAATATAAATCACCGTCAGCCCAACGCCTACTACCCAAGGCGTCGCCTCGCCTAACACCGGCTTGAGCCAGCCAAGACCGTAATAGACTGCTAACGCGGTAACCATCATGAGTAGTAAACCACCCAAGAAGCCGATCACTTTATTGACCAAAGGCTTAGGGGGATTACTGCTCTGAAGCCCCTTCATATTGGCCTTAAGGGCCTCGAGGTGAACGATATAGACTAGCGCGATATAGGAAATCAGCGCAGGCAGGAAGGCATGCTTAATGACTTCAACGTAAGAAATACCTACATATTCGACCATCAAGAAAGCAGCGGCCCCCATTACAGGTGGCATAATCTGGCCGTTGACCGATGACGCCACTTCAACAGCGCCCGCCTTTTCCGAGGAGAACCCCACGCGCTTCATCATCGGCACCGTAAAGGTACCGGTGGTTACCACATTGGCAATAGAGGAGCCGGAAATCAGGCCGGTCATGGCCGAGGCCACCACAGCCGCTTTAGCGGGCCCACCGCGATAGTGACCAAGCAGCGAGAACGCTACCTTGATAAAGTAATTGCCAGCACCTGCCTTATCGAGCAGAGCGCCGAACAGTACAAATAGGAAGACGAAGCTGGTGGAGACACCCAGCGCAATACCGAAAACACCCTGAGTCGTTAACCACTGGTGGTTAATCAAACCATAGAGGCTGACCCCACCATGGGAAAGAATACCCGGCATCCATGGGCCAGCCAGGCTATAGACAAGAAAGACGGACGCCACGATCATTAACGGCGGGCCAAGCGCACGGCGTGTCGCCTCAAGCAGTAGCAATATCCCGGCGATGCCAATGATCACATCCTGCAGGATCGGTGCACCGGGGCGCTGGGATAACTGCTCGTAAAACATGAACATGTAAGCGCCACAAAAGGCCGCTGCCGCTGCCAGCACCCAATCTTGGATCGGTACACGGTCACGGGGCGAGCGCTTGAGTGCCGGATAGGCCATATACGCCAAGAACAGCGCAAAAGCTAAGTGAATAGAGCGGGCTTCCGTGGCACTAAATACGCCAAAACCCAGAACAAAGGGCACCGGGGAAGCGATCCACAGTTGAAACAGAGACCACGCTGCCGCAATGCTGACCAAGAGCTTGCCGGGCATACCGGCTGGTTTACGGGCGCCCGTGTCGCTGGAGGCAACCATGTCATCCAGGTCTACTCCGGTTCCCGAAGATCTGTTCTTATCTTCTGTCATATGCCTGCCCTGCTCCGAGTCGATTGACACTTAATTGCCATATCGAATTGCTCTATTAACATCCTAAATGCCCTATCAACATCCTAAATGCCCTATCAACATCCTAAACGCTTTATCAACAGCGTAAACCAAAATGCGCGGCACCCTTAGGTAACCGCGCATTCCTTGCTAAGGTAATACTACCTCAGGCTACTGAATTACTCGATCCAGCCTTGTTCACGGTAGTAACGCGCCGCTCCATCATGCAACGGTGCGGAAAGACCTTGAGTCACCATCTCTTCTGGATCAAGATTTTCGAAGGCCGGGTGCAGACGCTTGAAACGATCAAAATTATCAAAAACCGCTTTAACGGTCTGGTAGATCACTTCTTCGTCTGCTTCAGCCGTGGTTACAAATGTCGCTGCAACACCGAAGGTTTCGACATCTTCATCATTGCCGCGATATAAGCCACCTGGGATTACCGAAGAGGAGTAGTAGGGATATTCATCGACAATGCCCTGAATGTCTTCGTCGTTCAGCGGAATCAGACGAGCATCAACGGTGGTGGTCGCTTCCTGAATGGAACCATTCGGGTGGCCCACTACGTAAACCATGGCATCGACGTTATTATCGGCAAGTGCCGCCGCTTGCTCGGCTGCGTCAAGCTGAGATGCCAGAGAGAAAGTATCTTCGGTCCAGCCCTTGGCGTCCATCACCACTTCCATGGTGTTGCGCTGGCCTGAACCTGGATTACCGATGTTCACGCGTTTGCCTTCCAAATCATCAAGTGTCTCGATGCCAGAATCAGCACGTGCAAGCAGCGTCAGAGGCTCACCGTGGACACGGAACACAGCCCGCAAATCTTCGTAGGCCTCGCCTTCGAAGTTCCCGGTGCCGTTGTAGGCTTGATACTGAACGTCAGATTGGGCGACGCCCATGTCCAGCTCGCCGGACTTGATACCATTGATATTGGCGACAGACCCACCGGTTGAAGGTGCATTACACTTAATATCGGCGTCTTCGAGGCGATTAACCAAACGACAGATCGACTGCCCTACGACGTAATACACACCGGTTTGTCCACCGGTACCGATGGTGATGAACTGCTCGTCATCCTGTGCCATTGCCGGGGAGGCGAAAGCAGCGCTGGCAAGTAGCGCACCGGAGAAAGCAGCGGTAGAAAACGTATGGCGTTTCATGAACACACCTCTTTATATTGATGTTATGAGCGTATTTGATGTTATCAACACTGTCGTTAGCAACACTGTCATTATCAACATCATGCGCTTTGGACCCACCTAGCGACTCGCTCCCTCAGATGGGCTTATCCCAAAACGTTTTTAAGACAATCTGTTACAAGCACCCCTGGTGGCTGCCTGCTAATACTACTTTAGCGAAAAACCAGGACTTTAGCGAAAAACAAAGCCCTTAGCGATAGAAAATAAGCCTTTAGCGATAAAAAGCGCGCTTGGCAAAGCACCACAGTGCCTCCCCTTATTTAAAACGCATTTTCACTTTGTAGATAGTAGTTTAACGGTTGGCAACGTTAAGTAAGCGTTAATGTCCATACCGTTTTGGCATGGGGAATAATGATATTCACTACAGCTAGACAGCCGCAGCTTCTTCTGGACCAGTCTCAGCACCCCTTTAGCCCCGTCAGATGTTATATCCCAAGACGCCGGGTAGCCATAAAGCGATGGCTGGGAAGATGGCTACCAGCGCCAGCGCACACCCCATGGCGACCACAAACAACAACGCCCAACCGAGTGTTTGCTCCAAACGTATTTTCGCCACTTCGGTCGTTACCATTAAATTGACCGCCACCGGCGGGGTAAATTGACCAATGGCAATGTTCATTGCCAGTAGAATCCCAAACCACACCGGGTTCCATTCGAAGTGCTGCATAACAGGAATCAGGATCGGCATCATAATGAGATAAATCGAGATCGCATCTAACAACATGCCAGCGACCAGCACCGCTAACATCACTAAAACAAGCAGCAGTACGCCATTGTCCGTCAGGCTAATAATCCACTCAGCCAAGTGGCGGAAAGTGCCCAGCATGGTACCCGCCCAGGCAAAAATACCGGCAAGCGCGATAATCAGCATCACTACCCCAGAGATAATCGCCGCTTCGCCCAGTAACTCCCACAGATCGCGCAACGACAGTTCTCGGGTAAGAAATAGCCCAACAATCGCCCCATAGGCGACTGCCACGACGGCTGCTTCGGTGGGCGTAAACAAGCCCGAACGCAAACCACCCAAAATCAACACGGGTGCAAACAGCGCCGGTATCGCCTGTTTAAAAGTAGTGCGTACGCTGAGCTGTTCGGCACCTTCTACCGGTGTGCCGCCTTCCCAACCATAACGTTTGGAGACGATCATGGCAGGTACCAATAGTGCTATGCCTGCCAATATGCCGGGGAATAGCCCTGCCGCAAACAGGGCCCGCAAATCGACACCGGGCACCACAATCGAGTAAAGGATAAGTGCAACGGAAGGCGGGATAAGAATCGCGGTTGAAGCAGAAGCAGCAATTAGCGTGGCGGAAAACGGCTTGGGGTAGCCCGCTTTGGTCATGCTGGGCAGCATCACCATCGCTACGGCCGCCGCATCGGCAGGCCCGGAGCCGCTCATGCCGCCCATGATCATGCACACCAGCACCGCGACCAGCGCCAAGCCGCCATGGCGTGGGCCAATCAGCGCCTGGGCAAATCGCACCAAGCGCAGCGCCACGCCGGAGCGCTCAAAAATAAGCCCGGTAAGTATAAATAGCGGAATCGCAATTAATGGGTACTTTGCAATGCTGTTATAGGTATTCGTGCCCAAGGTCGCCAGCATATCCGGCGACAGCCCAATCACAATGCCAACTGCTCCAGAAAGCGCCAGCGAAAACGCCACGGGCACCCCTGCAATCAACAGGCCAGCAAACGCCAGGATCATCCAGACATCAGGGCTCATCGGTTAGCCTCCCCGCCAAACGGTCAGCGGTTTGCTGATACAAGCGCCATAACATGGCCGCAGAAAGCACGGGCAACCAAACCAAATACCACCATTGAGGAAGGCCTAATCCTGGCGAAAGCGATTCCCATTGATACTCTTGCCAAGCTAATTTGCCGCCGTACCAGGTGATCAAACCCAGCACAATAAAACTGCACAACGCTTGGAAGAGAATCAGCGCACGACGGTACCTAAGCGGCAAGGCACGCTCCAAAAAGCCAATGCGAATATGCCGGTTACGCCTTAGCGCCACCGAGGCACCGGCAAACGTCAGTACTACCAACAAGAAAACCGAGAACTCTTCGGTAAAAGAAAAAGAACCGCCGGTCAGATAGCGCGTAATGACATTACCCAAACTGATCATCGAGATAATGATTAATGCCAGCGCGCCCAGCCAGCGTTCCGGGCGCGCATCGGGAAAGCCTTTCATGGCAGCCTCACAGCAAAAAACTCCCAGCCCTAAGAGCCGGGAGTTAGAACATCAACAGTTATTAGCGCGCGTCGATAGCGGCTTGGGCGGCGTTAACCACCTCATCGCCAATCCGCGGTGCCCATTTCTCGTAAACAGACTGTGTGGCATCGACAAACGCCTGGTACTGTTCATCGGAAAGCTCTGTCACCGTCACACCGCGCTCTTGAATCGCCGCTAGGCGTTCGCTCTCTTCTTCACGTGTCATGGCGATTTCCCACTCACCCGCTTCTACCGCGGTTTCGCGCAGCAGGGTTTGTTGCTCTTCGCTCAATGTTTGCCATACCTGCTGATTGACCGCAAAAATCAGAGGGTCATTCATGTAGTTCCAGAGCGTCAAATGCTCTTGGCCAACTTGATCAATGCGCGCGACGTCAAATACAGAGAGTGGGTTTTCCTGGCCATCAACGGCGCCGGTGGTCAGCGCAGGCTGAGCGTCCGTCCAGCTCATTTGGGTGGGGTCGGCGCCTAAGGCCGAGAAGGTATCCTGGAACAACGGCGAGCCAACAACTCGGATTTTCAGGCCGTCCAAGTCATCCGGCTCGCTGATCGGACCGCGTGAGTTGGAGACCTGACGGAAGCCATTTTCGCCCCACGCCAGCGGGATAACGCCGCGTGATTCGATCGCTTCAAACACCAGCTCGCCCGCTTCACCACCAGTGACTGCATCGACGGCGGCTTCATCGGGAATGAAAAACGGCAAAGAGAAAAGATTCAGTTCCGGCACCTGCGGCGACCAGTTAATAGTCGAGCCCACCGCTGCATCAATCAAGCCGGAACGCATGGCGGAGAATTCGCGGGTTTGGTCACCGGAAACCAACTGAGAGTTGGGGTAAACGCGCAGCGTTAGCTCGCCGTCGCTGCGTTCCTCCACCAGTTCCGCCCATTTTTCCGCTGCCTGCCCCCACGGAAAAGCATCAGATAAAACGGTGGAAACCGAAAGTTCGCGTGCTTGTGCAGAAAGGGAGGCAGAAAGCAGTGCCGCCCCGGCTAAGCCAGCAGTAAAACGAGCCATTGAGCGTGTCAGCGTCATGGTAGATCCTTTTTATCTATTTTTATGGTGTGCGATTTATAATATGCGCGAATAGCCATTTCGAGGATTGTCGAGAAAGCCCCACTTATTGTATGCACTTAGCGCACGAAAGAAAGACGTCTAAAGTTGGCATGATTAAGAAAAAACAGTCGACGAATAGACATTGCTATTGATAACGCAGCCAATTCCCTAGGTACCAGTAAAACACCCCTAAAACCTGTTAGCTCACTTTCTCGCCACCGCCCCCGTCACCGAAACGTCACATATCCACTCAGGCCAATCGGTTAGACTAAACAGTCACCAAGCCGGGAGCTCCCTATGCAGATGCTGGCGCTTTATAGTATCAAGGGTGGCGTGGGCAAGACCGCCTCCGCCGTCAATCTCGCCGCCGAAGCGGCACGCGACGGCAGGCGAGTGTTGCTGTGGGATCTCGATCCGCAGGCCGCCACCACCTTCTACCTGCGCAGCAAACCCAAAGTACGCGGAGGCGTCGACAAGCTGGTCAAGGGCAAGGCCGATCTCGACCGGGCGATCCGCGAGACCGACTTCGAGGGGCTCGACCTGCTGCCGGCGGCGCTGGGCTCGCGCGACCTGGAAGCGTCGATGGAAACCCGCAAGCCCAGTCGGCTGCGCAAGATCCTCAAGCCGGTGATGGGCAGTTACGACCTGGTGATACTCGACTGCCCGCCGAGCCTGTCGGCACTCGCCGAGCAGATCTTTTCCAGCGTTGATGCCCTGTTGGTGCCGATGGTACCGACTACCCTGTCGTTGCGCACTCTTGAGCAACTGGACGGTCATCTCGACGCGGTCGACCATGCCTGCCCAATCTGGCCGTTCGTCACCCTCGCCGACCGTCGCAAGACCCTGCACCGTCAGGTGATGGAGAGTCTCAGCGAACGCTGGCCGAGGCGCCTGTCGACGACCGTGCCCAACGCCAGTGAGGTTGAGCGCATGGGTATCGAACGCGCTCCGGTCGGGCATTTCGCCCGCAGCAGTCGGGGCGGTCGCGCCTACGCCACGCTGTGGCGAGAGATCGCGCAGCGTATGCAATGAACGTCTGAACTTCGTTCTGCTGTTAATTGGCTTGCGCAGGCGGAAGAGGTACCGGCGCGCTGTTAATGGGCGACAGCCTAGGCGCATATAAACTAGTCGGCGGCGACTTTAGTGGTCGCGGGTATAGCCCTGATCGTGGTCTGATTTCGCCGCCGTCCAGCTTAATCCGCAGGCTGGCAGTAACCGGCTTCCTCGGGGATGGAAACACAATCACCCACTTTGATACCACGCTCGGCAAAGTAACCGCCGTTGACCTCTAGTGCTGAATGATACGCCGCCCCAGCTGGGTAGGAAGGGCATTCGCTCGACGAGGAAGATTCGCAGGGCTGCATGGTATTAATCGCCACTATTCGACCATTCGCATCGATAAAGGCAATATCGAGGGGAATCAGGGTGCGATACATCCAAAAGGCGTTATTGGCCGATTGCTCGCTCTCAAAGCGAAACAGCATGCCATTTGCTTCAGGCAAGCTCTCCCGTCCCATCAAGCCTCGCTGACGCTGGGACGCTGTTTCCGCCACCTCAACGTGTAAACGGTGTGGGCCGTCCTCGCTATGAATGGCCAGCGTCAGCGTTTGCATGTCTTTCGCCGTGGCTTGCCCCCAAGCAAACGAGCTGAGTAACGACATCGGCAATAGCGCTGCCAGCGGTAACAGTAACGACGCTTTAAGCAGTGTGCGACGCGTGGGATCCATACTTACTTCCTTTTGTCATGCGCATCTGCGCGAACTCGGTGGCCCGGCATCAGGTGAATGCCTGTCGCCAGTAGTGAGACATTCACCACTTCTCCGCTGGTCAACTGGTTGCGGCGTGCGGCATGGGTGGCAATGTCAAAACGTAACATATCGTCATGACCGATGCTTAAGGAAACTGAAGTAATACCGCCCAATACCACCATCTCGCTGACGGTGGCAGCCAACGGATTTTCCCGCTCGCCCTTTGAGGGACGGTCACGGCGGTGAAGCACAATATCGGAGGGCGGCAAGTACCATGTCACGGTTTCGCCTACTGGCTGAGTATCGAGCCCCTCAGCCACTTCTAAATAGCACTCTCCCCACTGCAGCCGTCGCTGCCCCTCTATGTCAACGACGACGCCTTCAAACAGATTATGCCGGTCTAATAGGCGAGCAACCAGTGGCGACGTCGGACGCCTAAACAGTCCCTCTGGGGCGGCTTGCTGCAGACTGGCGCCATTATGTAGTACACAGATTTGATCGGCGAGGGCGGCAGCCTCTTCCAGATCGTGGGTCACTAGCACAATAGGAATGTCGATCTGCTGTCGCAGCAGCGCCAGTTCACGCTGCAAACGCCGACGGGTGACTTGATCCACCGCTGAAAAAGGCTCATCCAGTAGCAGCACTTTGGGCTCGCGAGCCAGGGCGCGGGCTAGTGCCACACGCTGACGTTGCCCGCCTGAAAGTGCATTAGGGTAGCGCTTGCCCAATCCGTCTAAACGCACCTTGGCAAGCCACTGTTCGGCCTGTTCCTGACGTTGTAGTTGCGGCAAATGGCGCAGGGGGAGTTGAATATTTTCCGAGGCGGTTAGGTGGGGAAATAGCGCATAGTCCTGAAACACCATGCCGACCTGCCTACGCTGAGGTGGGAGTGAATGCTTACGCTCAGCATCAAACCAAACCTTGCCAGCGCACTCCACTTGCCCGCTCTGGGGGCGATAAAGCCCGGCAATGGTACGCAACAGCGTGGTTTTTCCGCTGCCCGATGGCCCGACCAGCGCCAGCAGTTCGCCGGGCTGGCAAACGAACTCTGCAGCCAGCGGTATCGGCCCCGCTTGCTTGACCGCCACACGTAAGCGAGCCATACACGAATCAGCCACGTACCCACCGCCGACGTCCAGCTAACCCATATACGAGTCCCAACGTAATAAACGATACCAATAGCAGCAGTGCCGACATCTGCGCCGCGCCTTGTTTATCAAAGGCTTGAACGCGATCATAAATAGCAATAGCGAGCGTGCGGGTTTCGCCATCAATCGCGCCTCCTACCATTAAGATCACACCGAACTCCCCCAGCGTATGGGCAAAGGTCAAGGCTGCCGCTGACATAATCCCTGGCCAAACCAAGGGCAGCTCGATACGCAGCAGCGTTTGCCACGGGCTTAGCCCGCTGCACCAGGCCGCTTCCCGCAAGTTGTGGGGCACGTGTTCAAAGGCGCGCTGGATGGGCTGCACGGCAAACGGCAGGTTAGCTATCAGCGAAGCCAACAAGATACCGTTGAAGGTAAAGTTCAGCCCACCGCCGGTCAGGTCCGCCCAAAGCGACCCCACCGGCGCATCTCGGCCAAAACTCATCAGCAGATAAAAGCCCAGCACGGTGGGTGGTAGCACTAGCGGAAGCGCCACGAGCGCTTCGCACAGTCCTTTAGCGCGAAAAAGCGCGTAGGCCAGAGCACGGCCTAGCCAAATAGCGATAGGGATGAGAATCAGGCAGGTAAAACCCGCAAGACGTAGCGAGACCGAAAGCGCCGACCAATCCATCAAGAACCATCCATTATGACCAAGCCATTATTCAACGCTAAACCCATAGGTGCGCAAAATGGTTTGCCCTTCGTCTTTTTGCAGCCACTGGTAGAAGGCGCTGGCAACCTCACCCGCTTGGTTGGTCAACACCATGCGTTGACGTAGCGGGTCATGCCAGCTCTCGGGGATGAGTACGTACTCACTTCGCTCGTTCAAGGCGGGTGCTAGTGCTAAGGAATAAGCCACCAAACCTCCCCGCGCATCGTCAGAAAGCGCAAACTGTGCCGCCTGGGAGACATTTTCGCCCAGTACCCGCAGCGGCTCGGTTTGCTCCCAAAGCCCAGCATGCTTCAAAGCCTGCTGCGCCGCGACGCCATAAGGCGCGTGTTCAGGATTGGCCAGCGCAATGCGAGTAGGTGCATCGCTTGCTTGCACTTCTAGCGCATCTTGCACTGCCGACAACGGCGCATCCTCACGGGGCAAATCACCGTGACCTGCGCGCTGTAGCCACACTAGCCGACCAATGGCATAGATGACACCCTCGTCTTTGGTGTGGCCTTCTTCGTAAAGCGCCTGAACGTAGCGTTCGTCAGCAGAGAGATAGAGCTCAAACGGCGCACCCTGGGCAATTTGGCGGCGGAAGTTGCCCGACGAACCAAAGTTCAAGCGCAGGTCGTGGCCGGTTTCTTCACGAAACTGGTCAGCAGCCTCGGTCAGTGCAAACTGCAGGTCAGAGGCGGCGGCCACGATAGGTGCACCCGCGAGTGCGGGGGCGCTTGTTAATAGCAAGCAGGCGAGCAACAGCCCATGCATTAATTTAGCTTTTAGCATGCTCGTCAGTAATCTCCATTACCTTCATGGTATTAGTCCCGCCGTGAGCATTCATATGGTCGCCACGGGTAAGGATCACGTGATCGCCGGCTTTAGAGATACCCATCTTCACCAGTAGCTCCAGGGCACGGTCGTTCAGCTCGGTGGCGGTCATGTCAGAGGTATCGAACGGCAGCGAGACGACACCGCGGTAGAGTGCCATTCGGCGCTGAGCGATGGGGTTATGTGCCAAACCTACAATTGGCAGGCCAGAACGAATGCGCGAGGCGATTAGCGGCGTGTAACCCGACGATGTCATACAGGCAATCGCCGAGATACCCGTCATATGGTTGGCGGCGTACATAGCGGAAAGCGCAATGGTTTCATCCGGTCGGGTAAAGCCTTCATGAATACGGTGGCCGGACTCCTGAGCAGATTTCTCCCGCTCAGCGCCCAAACAAACACGCGACATCGCTTCGACGGTTTCCAACGGATAGTCACCCGCCGCGGTTTCTGCCGAGAGCATGACCGCGTCGCTGCCATCCAGTACCGCGTTGGCCACATCGAATACCTCGGCACGCGTAGGAAGCGGTGCTGAAATCATGCTCTCCATCATTTGTGTGGCAGTGATGACCGCACGGTTGAGCGATCGGGCGCGTTTGATCATGCGCTTTTGCACACCAACCAGCTTGGCATCGCCAATTTCAACGCCTAAATCGCCCCGCGCCACCATGACCGCCTCAGACGCTTCGATGATGCCATCCAGGGTGGCATCATCCGCTACGGCTTCGGCACGTTCGACTTTAGCCACCAGGCCAATCTCTTTTCCTTCCTCGCCCAATAAACGGCGTGCTTCGAGCATATCTTCAGCATGGCGGGGGAAAGAAATGGCCAGGTAATCGACGCCAATCTCAACGGCGGTCTTAAGGTCTTCTTTATCTTTTTCTGTCAATGCTGGCGCTGAGAGACCACCGCCTTGCTTGTTGATGCCTTTGTGGTTGGAGAGTTTGCCGCCTACAACCACAGTGGTATGCACCTGTTGGCCGTCAACGCGTGCCACGTCAAGCACTAAGCGCCCATCGTCTAACAGCAGGCGATCCCCTGCAGTAACGTCTTTCGGCAAGGTTTTATAGTCGCAGCCTACCTGATGGCTATCCCCCGCATCGCCATCCAGCGCCATATCGAGAATAAACGGTTGGCCCTCTTTGAGCACCACAGCCCCATCTCTAAACCGCGCAATACGAATTTTGGGTCCCTGTAGATCGCCTAATACCGCGACGCTGCGGCCTAGCTGGGCGGCGATTTCACGTACCTCGGTTAACCGGCGGCGGTGATCATCGGCGGTGCCATGGGAGAAGTTAAGACGCACCACATCGACACCCGCCTTGAGCATGGCTTCCAATACGCCTTCCCGGTCGCTGGCAGGCCCCAGGGTGGCGACAATTTTGGTACGACGGATCGTGGAGAAGTGCAGTGCGTTCATAATGTTCCAACCATGCAATTTAGCGTGTAGTGACTCTATTAAGTAATTCTACTCAGTAACCCTAGCTTACCAGTTTAACGCGCTCTATATGACAGCAGTGCAACGCAGGGGGTGGGTTTAAGTCAACGTCACGGTGATCGCGAGAGGAAACTCATCACAGTTATTGCCATCACCGCCCCGATCCACTACCAAAAACTCGCCTTCACGCTCCAGTACCGATTGAATGGCATGCCAGGTGCCTGCGCGGTAGTTCACCCCTTGGCGGCCATCGGTGACAAAAGCGCGTACATCCTCCGGATTAATGTGTTCACCGGGTGGCGCCACCACGACAATAAAGCGCTCCTGATGCAGCGGCATAAAGGCCTGACTACCCTGAGGATGACGCTCCAGAAACGTGAGCTCCAACGGCAGTGTAATCGGCTGGCTAACGAAAATATTAATCAGCGTGTGGGCGTTTTCGCCCAAGGTTTCCACCTTGGCCAGATCATGATGGCGCTGAGTGCGCCCGGCATTAATGGGAAACGACGCTGACGTACGTGCATCTATCACATCGCCAAAAGGAGCGAAGGCATCAGCCGTTAGCGGCTCGGCTTTTAGTTCAAGCATGACAGCTCCTTAGCGAGACGACAGTTTAAGAGACGCATGACGATTAACATCTTTATACAGCAAATAGCGGAACGGTCCTGGGCCAGCGGCGTAGCAGGCCTGGGGGCAGAAAGCGCGTAGCCACATAAAATCCCCAGCTTCTACTTCTACCCAATTTTGATTCAGGTGGTAAACGGCTTTGCCTTCAAGCACGTAAAGGCCATGCTCCATGACATGGGTTTCATCAAAAGGAATCACGCCGCCGGGTTGAAAGGTCACGATATTGACGTGCATATCGTGGCGAACGTCTGCAGGGTCGACAAAGCGCGTGGTGGCCCAGCGCCCTTCGGTGTCCGGCATTTTGATGGGTGCAATATCCTGCTCATTGGTGACAAACGCCTTTGGCACCTCAAGCCCTTCGACAAATTCGTAGGCCTTGCGTACCCAGTGGAAACGCACCGGCGCGTCAGATTCGTTGCGCACCTGCCATGAACTGCCAGGGGGGATAAACGCGTAACCGCCAGGTTGCATGGTGTAATGCCCGCCTAACAACGTAAGTGATAACTCACCCTCCACAATAAACAAGACACCTTCTGCGTGGGGATCTGGCTCCGGTTTATCGCTACCGCCTCCCGGCTGCACTTCCATAATGTATTGAGAGAATGTCTCGGCAAACCCCGACAGCGGCCGCGCCAGCACCCACAATCGCGTGCCTTCCCAAAACGGCAGGTTGCTGGTGACGATATCGCGCATGACGCCTTTTGGGATCAGCGCGTACGCTTCGGTAAATACAGCGCGATCAGCGGTAATTTGTGTTTGCGGCGGGTGGCCGCCGATGGGGGCGTAGTAGTTAGCTGGCATCTGAAACCTATATGTCTAATTAAAAACAAGCGTTGTATATCTTGTATACAAGATTAGCGAGCCACAATAAAGCGATCTTTAGCTATCCTTTAGTTCTCCTTTAACTCTCCTTTAGCCCTCCTTTCGTTACGTTTATTAGTGTGGCTCACTCAAAGGCCTTGTGAAACACTTATCCCAATAGTAACTTCTTTAGAAACTTTCGTTTCACGATTCTAAGATCATACGCCCCTGTCCCCAACAGCAACCTCGGCACGGCATGACGATCGCTCACTGATGCTCAGGTCAGCTACTCATAACAAACGCGAGGCATAGCATGTCCCAACAAACACCCTCTTCCCCGGATAGCCGAGCGTCGAAAAAAAGCTGGTGCCGAATCCCGGATATCTACGTGGTGCTGTTCATATTTATCGCGCTGGCAGCCATCGCAACGCATTTCGTGCCTGCTGGCCAGTTTGAGCGCATTCCAGGCCCGAGCGGGCGCACCACCATCGACCCCACGTCTTACGAACAGATTGCGTCGTCCCCGGTGGGCTTCGTCGATTTCATGTTGGCGATTCCCAATGGCTTGATGAGCGCGGGTGAAGTCGTCTTTTTTACCTTTATGATCGGCGGTATGTTCATGGTACTAAGGCGCACCGGCATCATTGAAATCGGTGTGGATAAGCTCACCCGCCGCTTTGCGCAAAAGAGCCTGCTGTCCATTCCTGTACTGATGACGGTATTTGCCCTCATCGCCACCGTGATCGGCACCCAGGAATTGGCGCTGGTCTACGTGCCGGTCATCTTGCCGCTAATGATTGCCTTGCGTTTTGATTCCGTCACCGCCGCGGCGGTGGCGCTTTGTGCGACCACGGTCGGATTCACCACGGGGGTGCTCAATCCCATCAATACGGGGCTTGGGCAGCAACTGTCAGATCTTCCTCTGTACTCCGGTTATGGCCTGCGCATCATGGCGTTTGTGGTAATGTTAGCCGCGGCCATTTTCTTCGTGATGCGCTACGCCCGCAGGGTGCGTCAGACACCGGCGCTTAGCCTGTTGAGCAGCGACGCCAGCGAGTCCGAAAAACGCTCGCTTTATCAGCATGCTGACAACAGCCCCGCCTTAACCGCAAGCGCTCGCCAGAAGCTCGCGGCTATCGCCACTTTCGCCTTCTTCGCGGTGCTCGTTTACGGCGTGCTACAGCAAGGCTGGTTCATGATGGAAATGGCGGGCCTGTTTATCATCATGGGCATCGTAGTAGGCCTCATTGCGGGCCTCGATACCGACGAAATATGTTCAGGCTTCAACCAGGGTTTCCGTGACGTGCTGGTCGGTGCCATGATTGCTGGCGTTGCGCGGGGCGTTGCCGTGATGCTGGAGGATGGCCAGATCATGGACACGCTGGTGTTTGGGCTTGGCAACCTCGTCGGTGGCTTACCCACCCTGCTGTCGGCGATTGGCATGTTCTTCGCCCAGCTAGGTTTTAACTTCATCGTCCCTTCTGGCAGCGGCCAGGCCCTGGTCACCATGCCGCTGATGGCACCGCTCTCAGACATTATTGGCGTGACACGCCAAACGTCGGTGTTAGCTTTCCAACTGGGCGATGGCATCGGCAACATCTTCTACCCGACCTCGGGTTACTTTATGGCAACCCTGGCGCTGGCGGGTGTTCCATGGCAAAAGTGGGTCAAATTCTTCTTCCCACTTTTTTGCGTCTGGATCATGATCGCCCTGGGCTTTCTCATTTTCGCCCAGGCAACGCAGTGGACCGGCTAGAGCACGGCAGAGATAAACTGCTTTAGCTCCGGCGTTTGCGGATTGCTGAATATCTCGCTGGGGGCGCCCTCTTCATGGATGCGCCCCTGATGCATAAACACCACGCGGTCGGCCACGTCGCGAGCAAAGCTCATCTCGTGGGTGACCAGAATCAGCGTTATGCCCTCGGCCGCCAACGCTTCCAGTACGCGCAGCACTTCCCCAACCAACTCAGGGTCGAGGGCAGAAGTCACCTCATCGCAGAGCATCACTTTGGGGCGCATGGCCAGCGCCCGAGCGATAGCGACCCGCTGCTGCTGCCCCCCGGAAAGCTGCGCCGGGTAGGCATCGTATTTGTCGGAGAGCCCCACTTTCTCAAGCACTTCGCGGGCGACTTTCTCGACCTCGGCTTTCTCCTCGCCACGCACCACTAGCGGCGCCAGGCAGACGTTTTCACCCACGGTTTTATGGGGAAATAGGTTAAAGCTTTGGAAGACCATGCCGACGTTTTCACTTAGCTCTTTGGGCGGCATCGACGCCGCATCGAGCTGCTTATCGGCAATAGTGATCTCTCCACTGTCATGTTTTTCCAGCTGATTCAGGCAGCGCAGCAGGGTACTTTTACCCGAGCCGCTGCGGCCAATAATCGCCACCACTTCGCCTTGCGCCACCAAAAGGTTAATACCTTTAAGCACTTCCAGGTCGCCAAAGGCTTTATGAACGTTATCAACGTAAACCAGCGTCATAGAGTTTTTTCTCCAGATAGCGCGCGTAGCAGGAAAGTGGGTAGCACAGCGCGAAGTAAAGCAGCGCCACAAGGGCAAATATGGTGAAGGGTTCGAAGGTGGCGTTATTGAGCATGGTCCCCGCCTTGGTCAGCTCGACAAAGCCAATGATAGAGGCCAGCGCCGTGCCTTTAATGACCTGTACCGAGAACCCCACCGTCGGCGGAATCGAAAGCCGCAGCGCCTGAGGCAGAATCACATGGCGCATGGTCTGGAAGTAGTTCATGCCCAGCACCCGCGATGCATGCCACTGCCCTTTGGCCACCGCCTCTAAACAGCCGCGCCAGTTGTCACATAAAAAAGCACTGGTGAACAGCGTCAGTGCGACGGAAGCCGCCAGCCAGGCTGAAATCGGCTGGCCTAACGCGGCCGCGCCAAAGAAGATCAAAAACAGCTGCATCAACAGCGGCGTGCCTTGGAACAGGTCAACATAAAGAGACGTTAAGCGCTGCAGCCAGCGGTTGCTGGAGAGCCGCATAAAGGTCAACAGCAGCCCCACCGTGGCACCGCCGACAAAGGCAATCAGCGATAGAAGAATGGTCCAGCGGGTTGCCAGCAGCAGGTTGCGCAGAATGTCCCAGAAGGTGAACTCAATCATCGCTGCTCTCCTTGCTGATAAGCGAATACGCGCTTGCCCACCAGCATAAAGCTGCGCCGCATACCAAAAGCGAGGAGCAGATAGACCAAGGTGATCAGCAGGTAGACTTCAAAGCTGCGAAAGTTGCGCGACTGGATAAAGTTGGCGGCGTAGGTGAGATCGAATACCGAAATCTGCGACACCACCGCCGACCCCAGCATCACAATGATCGACTGACTGATCAGCGCGGGATAAACCCTGGCAAACGCGGGTACCAGCACAATGTGGCGGTAGCTCTGCAGCGTGGTCATCCCCAGCGCGCGCGCCGCTTCCAACTGGCCTTTCGCCGTAGCGCTGATGCCGGCGCGTAAAATTTCCGCGCTGTAAGCGGCCAAGTTGAGCGTCATGGCGATAAACGCCGCGGTAATGGCATCAATTTTAATGCCGAGCCCCGGTAGCCCGAAGAAGATAAAGAACAGTTGCACAATAAAGGGCGTGTTACGGGTGACTTCGACGTAGCCGCCTAGCCCCCAGCGCACCCATGGCTGTGCGTTGACGCGTAAATACGCCACGGCCACCGCCAGCGCTAGCCCCGTCAAGGTGGTCACCACGGTCAAAATGACCGTGGTGGTCAATCCTTTGAGAAGCTCACTGACGTAGGGCAACAGGGTAAGAAAATCGAGTGTTGGCCCCATGGTGAGCCTCAGCTACCGAAGTTTTCAGGTAGATCCGCGCTGAACCAGCGCTGGGACAGCTCGTTCAGCGTGCCATCTTCCAGGCCCTGGGCGATCAGGCGGTTCACTTCTTCCATTAGCGCTGGCTCGTTTTTGTTCATGCCCACGTAGCAAGGCGAATCTTTAAGCTGATACACCAGCGAAGGCGCACGCTCGCTATTACGCTCGGCGATTTCGGCGGCAACTACGTTACCGGTAGCGACGTAGTCGACCTGGCCGGAGAGAAACGCAGAAATGGTGGTGGCGTTGTCTTCAAAGCGCTGCACGGTAGTGGAATCCGGCGCAATTTCCGAGAGCTCCATATCTTCCACGGCACCCCGTGTGACCCCGATGGTTTTATCGGCCAAGCCTTCCGAACCTTCTACGCTTTCATCCGCATCGGCGCTGAATACGCCTAAAAAGAACGGCGCGTAGGCCTCAGAAAAATCTATCGCCGCTTCACGCTCCGGGTTCTTGCCTAGGCTGGAAATCACCAAATCCGCCTGGCCGGTCTGCAAATAGGGAATACGGTTAGCACTCGTGACCGCAATTAGCTCAAGCTCCACGCCCATTTCGTCAGCGAGGTACTGGGCCATATCGATATCGTAACCCTGGGGCTGCATATCGGTGCCTACCGAGCCAAACGGTGGGAAATCTTGCGGCACCGCCACGCGGAGCGTGCCGCGCGATTCGATATTGTCAAGCGCATCCGCCTGAACATTGGGGCTAGCGGCAATAGCACCAAGGGCAACAGCAGCGCTCAATCCTGTGGCTAAAACGCCGGACTGCCAGCGCTTAAAGCGACTCGAAAAAGAGTGATTGAAGCAGTGCGATAACGATTTCATAAAGTTCTCCTGGCAGGCGTATGCCCTGCAAAATCTGGGTTTTGCTAGAGACACATCGCCGAATAATTAGCAGTGGTGGCCTTAGCAATGGAAGCGAAGCGAATGAAAGCTTTGTTGCACAATTTCTAACAAAGAAACTTTCGTTTCACTTGACCAGCTAATAGCAACAGGGATACCAGAAGTGGCTAACGTTTTTCAGAACAGCCGTTTAGAGAGCGTCAAGAGCCAAAATGCAGTGACTGACGCATTGAGAAGAAGGGATAAAAAAGAGAGCAATGCAACGAGTTGGTGCAGTTTTCAGCGGCCAATACGCTGAGGTGCACCATGAAGAGACTCCAGCTACTGGGCGCTCCAATCTACGCTCATGGTCGGCGCTTCCAACTCACTCAGCTCAGCGTAAACATCGCTGATCGCGCTGATTCGCTCGCGGCCAGAAGCCAAACGTCGATGCAGCACACCGTTGGCAATCAGGCAGATCAGGCTATTGGCGGCAGCGTAGCTATCAAAGGCCGAGAGGCTTTCCAGCGGCGTTTCAAAAAACCACGTTACTTGTGAGGCGACGTTGACCGCGGTGGGGTCAGCCAGTAAGGCCACCTTGGCGGGTGAGCGCTCCAGTGCATCGACCAGCGCGGCAAACGCTGCCGGGCGGCGGCGAAAACCGAACAGCACCACCACGTCCTGCGCGGTGAGATCGACGATCTCTTCAGCTAACGACTGGTTAGGATGAGGCACCACCCGCACCTGGGTGCGCGCCTGGATCAACTGCTGGCGAAAATGCAGCGCTAGCGGGTAGCTGTTACGAAAGCCGATCACCACCACATGACGCGCGCTATCCAAGTACTCAACCAGCGCAGCAAACTGATCCGCCTCGATGCCATTAAGGCAGCGCTGCAGATTATCCTGCTCGCGCTGCAAATGGCGCTGAAACGGCGCCCCGGCCTCTTCCTGCATGGCGTTGGGGTCGATCACCAAAGGCACGCCCAGGTTACGCAGCTGGCGGGCATGGTCTTTAACGGTGCGGTAGCTCTCAAACCCCAGCCGCTTGAACAGGCGACTGACCGTCGATTTAGATACCCCGGTCAAGCGCGCCAAATCGGCGGCGCTATATACGGCCAGATCATCGAAGTGATCGAGGATAAAGCTCGCCACCCGCTGCTCCTGGGCCGTTAGCGCGTCAAACTGGGCGGTAATCCGCTGTCCGATATGCGGCGTCATAGCATCCTATTAAGCGCTTATTAACGAGTTGCCGGGTGATGCTCCGCCCAATGGCGGGCGATATCGACCCGGCGAGCCACCCAAACACGGTCGTGGGTTTCGATGTAATCCAAAAAGCGCTGCAGCGCGCGAAAACGCCCCGGCCGCCCCAACAAGCGGCAATGCATCCCTATTGAGAGCATTTTGGGCGCCTCCTCCCCTTCTGCGTAAAGTACATCAAATGCATCACGCAGGTAGGTAAAGAAGTGATCCGCGGTGTTAAAACCTTGCGGGGCAGCAAAGCGCATATCGTTGCTGTCCAGCGTGTAGGGCACAATCAAGTGGTTGTGGTCACTGCCCTGACTATCGGTCACCTGCGTCCAAAAAGGCAAGTCGTCACCGTAGTAGTCGCTATCGTAAAGGAAACCGCCTTCGTCCAGTACTAAGCGTCGAGTATTGGGGCTATCACGACCGGTGTACCAGCCTTGGGGCTTCTCGCCATAGAGGCGCTGAAAAATCTCCATGGCCTGCTGCAGATGCTCCCGCTCAACGTGCTCGGGCACTTCCTGATAGTGAATCCAGCGGTAGCCGTGGCAGGCAATCTCGTGGCCTAGCTCTTTAAAGGCCATAGCCACCTCTGGATTGCGCTCCAGCGCCATGGCTACGCCAAACACCGTGAGCGGCAAATCACGTTTCTCAAACTCGCGCAAAATGCGCCACACCCCGGCGCGGGAGCCATATTCATAGATCGACTCCATGCTCAAATGGCGGTCTGGATAGGCCGGCGCACCGATAATCTCAGAGAGAAACTGCTCGGAGCCTGCATCGCCGTGCAGCACGCTATTTTCGCCGCCCTCTTCGTAATTAAGCACGAACTGAACGGCAATTTTGGCTTTATTTGGCCAGTTGGCGTGGGGCGGATTGCGCCCATAACCGATCAAATCACGGGGGTAATGCACCTTGGATGAGGACGACATCGTTATCTCCTTCGGTCATATTTCTGGCCAGCACGGGTTAGCCTCTACTGCAGTGAGCGCAGCACCTATGCGGCAACAAATTATTTGTATACAAAATAGCGACATTACTGGCGTACCGCAACGCGGCTTAGCGCTAATCCTCTGACACCAAAAGCCTTTCTCATCGCAATCCGCGTTAAGCCCTTGAATCCTGAACAATTGGTCAAACTTTTAGGCTATCACTTTCGTCGTGTATTCGCGGCTAGACCCTTGCGTCTGGCTAGAAACCGCCCTATTTTTGTATACAAGAAAAGTTATATTGTTTACATGCGGATTATTTAACGTGCATATACGAATTATTAACCCCAACACCACGGCCTCGATGACCGCTGCTATTCATCAGGCAGCTCAGCAAAAGGCAAGCGCTGGCACCACAGTGAGCGCTTCACAGCCTGACGCGGGGCCGGTTTCAATCGAGAGCCATTTTGACGAAGTGGTCAGTGCGGTGGGCGTGGCCGAGGAAGTTCTAAAAGGCGAGCGCGAAGGCGGTATCGATGCCTATGTGGTGGCCTGCTTTGGCGACCCCGGCCTGCTCGCAGCACGAGAACTGACCCGCGCGCCGGTAATCGGCATCGCTGAAGCGGCCTTTCATCTTGCTACGCTGGTAAGCACTCGCTTTTCCATCGTCACGACCCTGGGCCGCACCGGTATTATCGCCGAACACCTGCTTCAGCAGTACGGCTTTAGCCACCACTGCCGCCGAATCCGCGCTGCGGAAATCCCGGTGCTTGATCTTGAGCATCATCCTGAAGTGGCGTTTACCCGTATTGTGGAAGAGTGCTGCCGCGCAAGGGATGAAGATGACATTGGCGCCATCGTTTTAGGCTGTGGTGGCATGGCTAATTTGACCCAACAGATCAGCCGCGAAGTGGGCCTGCCGGTAGTAGAAGGTGTTACCGCCGCGCTGAAACTGGCGGAATCACTGGTGAGTTTAGGGCTTTATACCAGTAAACATGGCGATCTTGCCTACCCACTCCCCAAAGCCTTCACCGGTAAGTTTTCCGAGCTTTCTGATCTTGATCTACCGCGTAGGTCATAACAGCTGAAAACAACAACAATGACTAAAAAAATTTAATAACAATAGATGAAGCAGAATTTTGAAAAATAAGCACGTCCATTAGCACGCCACGCCGCAAGCGTTGCTCGGGCACCCAGCGTACCCGAGCTGCCAATAAAACCGATAATCTTGCGAGGACGACATCATGAGCGCTTCACCCTCGGCTCTTGCGTCAGAAGAACGATCCGATGCTGGATCAAAAGCACTCGGGGCAGAAAGCCTGGCCCCTCAACAAACCCGGATTATGGGGCGAGGCTCCTACTTTCTGGCCTGGTTCGGCGGCTGCGTTTCTATTGGCACCTTTGCCATGGGATCAAGCGTGGTCGGCACCTTAAATCTCTTACAAGCTACGCTGGCCATTGCCATCGGCTGCTTTGTGATCGGTATAGCACTCGCCATTAACGGGGCCGCAGGCTACAAGTACGGCATTCCGTTTATGGTCCAGGCGCGCAGCGCTTTCGGCTTTACCGGCACGCGCTTACCGGGTTTGGTGCGCGCGGTACCGGCGGTAGTGTGGTACGGCTTTCAAAGCTGGATTGGTGCCGGAGCGCTCAACATGGTGTCGGCCACCCTGTTCGGTTTCGATAACCTGATCTTCTACTTTATTACCTTTCAGTTTCTGCAAATTGGTCTTTCGGTAATGGGCTTTCAGGGCATCAAGTGGTTAGAGAATATCGGTAGCGCCTTTATCCTCGCCTCGCTGGTGTATATGTTCTATGCCACGGTGCAGCGCTATGGCGATGAGCTTTCCGCCAGCCTGCTGACCATGGAAGGCTCATGGGGCATGCCGTTCTGGGGCGCGACCATGCTATTCCTGGGCATCTACAGCACCATGATGCTCAACGTCAGCGACTACTCCCGCGAGCATAAAAAGGGCACGGCCCAGAGTTTGCTGACCACCATCTACGCCATGTCGATTCTGCCCTGCACGCTGTTTATGGGCTTGATCGGCTATATGGTCTCGCAAGCGACTGGCACCGCCGACCCTATCCAGGTGTTTGCTAACGCCGTCGACAACACCCCGCTTTTAATGACCACCCTGCTGTTCATCGCCTTTGCCCAGGTGACCACCAACGTGCTCAACAACGTAGTACCGCCCACCTACGTGCTGATGGACGTATTCAAGATCAAGTTCTCGATCGCCACGGTGATCGTTGGCTTGCTGGCCTTCGCCACCTTCCCCTGGAAACTGGTGCAGCCGGGCTCAGCCGCGGGCCTTCAGCTGTTCGTGCAGACTTACTCCGCCTTTCTAGGCCCGATCTTCGCCATTTTGGTGGTCGATTATTATGTGATTCGCCGCCGCACGCTGGATATCAACAAGCTGTATGACGCCAAAGGCCCCTATCAAGGCGTGAATTTAGCCGCTTTCATCGCCACGGCGGTGGGCATTGTGGCGGCGCTCTCTTTCTCGGCTATCTCGTGGTACGCCAGCCTAATACCCGCAGGTGTTACCTACTATCTGCTCATGAAGTACTGGGCTCCCTGCCAGCGCTTTAGCCAGTAACCCCTTTGCCAACCGAAGAGCGAATAAGATGAATGAGAGCAACGACGTTAGTGACCTGGATATTAAGCACATAGATCCCACGCTCTATAACGAGGATCTCGCGCCGCTTAAACCCCAGGATCGTAACTGGGGCGCCTTTGAGATATTCAACGTTTGGTCTAACGATATCCAGAGCCTGTTTGGTTACACCCTGGCGGCCTCGCTGTTTTTAACCTACGGCCTGAACGGCTGGGCGGTGATGGCGGCGATTATTCTGGCCGGTGTGATCGTGATGTTTCTGGTCAACCTCACCGGCAAGCCCAGCGTTAAATACGGCATTCCCTTTCCTGTTATGGTGCGCGCCAGCATGGGCGTACGCGGCGCGAACCTACCCGCGATGCTGCGCGCCATCGTGGGGATCTTTTGGTACGGCGTGCAGACCTATTTCGCCTCCACCGCTGTCACCCTTCTCATTACCGCCTTTGTGGGCGCAGGCAGCGGCAGCACTTTCCTGGGGCTTTCCGGCGTTGCCTGGATGTCGTTTGTGATTGTGTGGCTGTTCCAGATCGCGATTTTTTGGCAAGGCATTGAGCGCATTAAGCACTTCCTGAACTGGGCGGGCCCGCTGGTCTACGTGGTGATGTTGGTGCTGATGATCATTGTTTGGTACCAGGCAGGAAGCGAGTTGATCCCTGCCATTGGCACCATTTTTAGCGGTGGCAGTGAAACCAGCGGCAGCTCGATCGCGGCCTTTATGGCGATTGTGGGCACCATGGTGGCGTATTTCGCAGCAGTGGTGATCAACTTCGGCGACTTCACCCGCTTTGTGAAAACCGAACGCCAGATGAAGCTAGGCAACCTGCTGGGCTTGCCGCTCAACGTCGCATTCTTCTCATTTATCGCACTGATTATCACCGCCGGCACCCTGGTGCTGTTTGGCGAGGCCCTGACCAATCCCGCTGATATCGTTGAGCGTGTGGATTCGCTGCCGCTAACGATTATCGCTGCGCTGACCTTCTTTGCCGCCACGGTAGGCATCAACCTAGTCGCCAACTTCATTCCCCCTGCCTACGACCTTGCCAACCTGTTTCCCAGCAAAATTAGTTTCAAAATGGGCGGACTGATTACCGCAGTGATTGCGTTCTTTGTCGGCGCATTATGGCTCTCGGTCATCAGCCAGATTGGCGTTCCCGGTTTTGTAAACGCGCTAGGCGCCATCGTCGCGCCCTTCTACGGCATTATCGTGGTCGACTACTACCTGATTAAGCGCCAGCACCTGAACATGCAGGAGCTGTTCTCATCAGCCCCCGGCAGCGCCTACTACTACGTCAACGGCTGGAACACCCGCGCGCTTATCGCCTTTGGCGTGGCGGCGCTGTTCTCGCTCTCAACCGTGTTAGTACCCGCACTTTCAGCCCTTGGCGGCTACGGCTGGCTGATCGGCGCAGGCTTAGGCGGCCTGTTCTACTACGGCTTGATGCGTCAGTTCAAAGACGAGCCCAGCGCCCACTACCAAGGCGTGTAAGCGCTTACGCTAGTCCCCATCGCTAACGCATCGAAAGCGCTACCGGTTCTGCCGGTGGCGCTTTCTTTATCGGGAAGACGTTGTTTGAAAGTAGTGGGACCCCTGCCTTTATCTAGCCATCCACCGTGACGGCTTTCAGGTTTTCGATAAACGCCTGCGGGCTTTTGTGGAACGAGGAGCCACCACCAGACAAACCCCAGATATGGTCATGACGCTGCCCACGGCTTGGGCGGCGGTCACGGCATAGCCAAATACCGCATATCCCAATAGCATGGTCGCAACAGGTAGCAAATTAAGCGCCAGTGAAGCGCGGCTAGGGCCAATCAATGCAAGTGCACGGTTGTAGCAGACAAACGCGACCAACGAGGGTCCAAGCCCGAGATAAACCACAGCGCCAAGCGTCGCGCTATCTAGGCTTAAGGTTGGCTCAATAATCAAATACTCCAACCATGCCAGCGGTAAAAGCACCAGCACGCCGATCGCCGCCATGGGAGGTAGACTCGCATAGATAGGTAGATCTGCCCACCAGCGCCTGACCGCCAAGGAGTAAACCACCCAGCAGGCGATTGCCAACACCATGATGGCGCTGCCTACGCTTGCGTTATGGAGCGCCTGAGCGGGCTGCCCCTTCGTCACGACCCAGATGGCGCCCCACACGGATAGCAACACGCCGACCCACTGCGCGCCCCTTAACCGCTCCTTGAAGATGACGGCCATGACGACGGCAGTGGCGACCGGAATACCGGTTTCGAGTACGGCTACACTGTTGGCACTGGTGGTGGCAAGCGCTGCATAAATGAGCGCTTGGAAAAGCGCCATACCCATGACAGCCATGATCGCAAGAGCTCTCCATTGACTGATCAACCGGTGTCTCCAACGCCAACTGGCTATACCGAAACAGAACGTGGCGGCTATTAACGCCACCCCCATGCGTGCGGTGGCCAAGGCGAAGGGAGGCAGTGCTTCGGTGGCCGTCTTGCCGACAAGCAGATTGCCGGAAAAGAACATGACGACCGCTAGAAGATAAAGTGTAGCGCGCATTACACGGGGGCCTTTTCATGGTGATGGAAACATGCAACCTTAGCGGGTAGATGTTCTTAAAAAGGTTAACGAGATACTAAAGACACCTCTATGGAGTTTTATTCAAGGGGTCTTTAAGCGAGTTAAAGCCATGAAATATCTTGTTCATTTAAAAACATTTTTGCTGGTCGCCCAGACCGGCAATCTTACTCGCGCCGCCAGTCGTCTGTGTATTACGCCCGGCGCGGTCAGCTTAAGACTCAAGTCGCTTGAAGAAAAAGTGGGCACTGCGTTACTCAAACGGCACAGCCAAGGCGTTTTGCTTACCGCCGCTGGGGAAGCGCTTTATAGCCGCGTCGAGCGGCACATGGCTGCGATCGAGGAGGCTCTTTACGAGGTGAGTGACGACCATCGCCCGTTTACCATCAGCGTGATGCCCTGGTTTGCGTCGAGCTGGCTCATGCCAAGGCTTCACCGCTTCACGCATGCCCACCCGGAAGCGGTGATCCGGGTCGAAACGAGTAGTGCGTTGGCCGACCTGAAAAGCGGTGAGGTTTCGGCGGCGCTGCGTTTTGGCAAGGGAGAGTGGCCCGGCACGCAAGCCGAGCACCTTTTCGATGAGTGGATCGCGCCGATGGCTCACCCCGAACTGATCGAGCGCCTCGAACTACAAACAGACCGGCCGAACCAGTGGCCGCTACTCCATGACCCGGATGACTGGTGGCCACTTTGGTTTTCTCATTACCGGCAAAGGCACGGTCCGATGGGTGCTGCAAATCCCACTATGCTGACAGGCGTTAATTTACAAGATGCCAACACGCTGTCAGAAGCCGCATGTACTGGCTGGGGCGTCGTTCTCGGGCGATCAACTCAGGTCCATTCGCTTATCGAAGAGAAGAAACTACAGCTCTTAAGCGATCAATGGATAAAAGCGCCGCGCAGCCATTATCTGGTGCGCGCGAGTGGGCGCGACACGACTCCCCTTTACGATGCATTTCAGCAGTGGCTCCACGCCGAGGCCCCATCCCCCAGCGGTATACTTCCTGTTGTCGCAAGTTGAGAGCTTCCTTACTGGGCAGATTATCGCTGTCGAGGGGAGTGTAAGTTTGGGCGGAGGTAGCGCATGCGAACGGAAAAACTGCCCAACCACGCCTTTAGATTCGACGGCTGTCCTTCACTTCATCCACAAGCCAAGCCTTGATTAGGGGCTGGTAGGGCATATCTCGCTTGTCAGCTTCGAGAAAGAAACCGGTTTTGCTTGGCTCCAACCCAAACAATTAGAGGCATCATGGGTTTCCCAGCGTTCTCGATCTTCCACCTCGGTTTTGAACTAAGGCATCTTTTTTAGCTTGCTCACAACGCAGCCCTCTCCTTTCGGTGCATATAGCGAGCGGAGGTTACAACTAATGATTCTTCTCCAGCGTCAAATGATTGTCTATTTCTTTTATTTTGTCTTCGCTGTGGTGATTGACGTACAGCACCGTGGTCTCTTTGCCTTCACAAATTTTCTCAATAAGGGCGAGAACCAGCTGGCGGTTCATGTCGTCCAGGCCGAGGCACGGCTCGTCTAAGATCAAAAGCAGCGGATGTTTTACCATGGCGCGGGCGATGAGCAGCAAACGCTGATCGCCGTAGGAGAGTTTGTTAAAGGGCTGGTCGGCGCGGTCTTTCATGCCAAGTAGTTCGAGCCATTGGTCGGCTATTTTCTTCTGGTTATCAGTGGATTTGGTGTACACGCCGATGCTGTCGTAGAAGCCTGAAATAATCACGTTTTTGCAGCTGGTGCTGACGCGATATTCCCACTGCAGGGCGGTGGAGACATAGCCGATAAACTGCTTGATCTGCCAGATGCTTTCGCCGTTACCACGCTGGAAGCCAAACACAAAAATATCGTTGGTGTAGCACTGAGGATGGTCCCCCGTGATCAAGGACAAGACGCAGGTTTTACCACTTCCGTTAGGGCCACTCAGTTGCCAGTGCTGGCCCGGCTCGATCGTCCAATCGAGCTTATCGACGATCACGGTATCGCCGTATTTAATCGTCGCTTGCTTGAGTTTCACTAACGGCTGGCTGGGGTCGAGCTCGGGTAGTTGGTTGGCGGGGTCGGCCTCGGGCACGCTGAGATCGGTGGTTTTCAAATGCAGCAATTGGTACAACTCATTGAAGGCGGCATCGTCCTGGCGGTCTACCGTGAACGCTAAACGTCCCGTTTCTCCGCGCTTTGTATCTCTGCTCTTTTTTTCCGAACGCTCTTGCTCGGAGCGGTCCTTCTTCCCACGCTCTTTGTCCAGATAGGCCACATGGGTGATGAAGTCGGGCATTTCATCAAAGCGGTTCAGCACCAGCACCATGGGTACAGTGTCGATGATGGAGGCAAGATGGGCCTGCAGCATGGCGAGCGTATCGACGTCTAAGCCATCAAACGGCTCGTCTAGAATCAGTAAGTCCGGCTTATTCGCCAGCGCGCGAATCAGCATGACTTTGCGGGTTTCGCCCGTAGAGAGCTTCCGAAAAGCGCGGTCGAGGAGTCTCGACAGCCCGAACTTTTCGACCAGTACGCTGGCGAGTTCAGTGTCCTGGCAGTGTTCGAAAATCATCTCACTGACGGGGGTGCCGAGTGAAATGACATCCATGATATCAGCATCGTCTTTTTTTAACTCTTTGGCGATAAGTTCGGCTTGCGCTTCGAAGGAGACCAAACCGACGTTGTGGGGAAGGCCTTGAACACTGCCCGCTTCAATTTTTCCAACGCCCGCAAGCGCCGCCGCCAGGGCCGATTTACCTGCACCATTGGTGCCAGTAATAGCCCAATGCTGGTGGGGTTCGATGGTCCAATCAATCTCGCTTAGGGTGAAGCGATCATCAAAACTGATCGTCGCTTTGTTTAGCTGAATATTGGCTAAGCGATTTGAAGGCTCCATCGAACTATTCCTTACGGTGACGGTGTTAAAAAATCAGGCTTGAATAAAAAAGAGACAAAAAAGCCGAGACTATCGTGGCGATATCCCGGCTTTTTAATTGCATTAACTCGCTATTCTTTAATCAACCGGTTAAACGATCTTCTTCATGTCCGCCATGTGACCACGCAGCACTGCGCCAACGGCTTCAACCGGGTGAGCGCGCAGGGCATCGTTGACTTCGATCAAACGCGCGTTATCAACGCCGTTGTCGTCCAGATCAAGACCTTTACCGATAACATCGGACTTAATGCCTTTCATAAAGTCAGCCAGGAGCGGTACACACGCGTGGTTGTAGAGGTAGCAACCGTACTCCGCGGTATCGGAGATAGTCGCGTTCATTTCATATAGTTTCTTACGCGCGATGGTGTTCGCGATCAGTGGCGTTTCGTGGAGCGACTCGTAGTAAGCAGATTCGGCGATAATGCCAGCCGCGGTCATGGTTTCGAACGCCAGCTCAACCCCCGCCTTCACCATCGCCACCATCAGGATGCCGTGGTCGAAGTACTCTTGCTCAGAGATTTCTACGTTACCCGCCGGTGTTTTCTCGAAGTTGGTCTCGGCTGTTTCTGCACGCCATTTGTGCAGGTTCGCGTCATCGTTCGCCCAGTCTTCCATCATCGTGTGCGAGAAGTGGCCACTCATGATGTCGTCCTGGTGCTTGTTGTAAAGCGGACGCATGATCTCTTTCAGCTCTTCTGCAAGATCATAGGCTTTGATCTTCGCCGGGTTAGAAAGACGATCCAGCATGTTGGTCACGCCGCCGTACTTCAACGCTTCAGTGATGTTTTCCCAGCCGTACTGGATCAGCTTAGAGGCGTAACCAGGCTCGATACCCTCTTCGATCATTTTGTCGAAGCACAAGATAGAACCAGTTTGCAGCATGCCGCAGAGAATCGTTTGCTCGCCCATCAGGTCGGATTTAACTTCCGCGATGAAAGAGGACATCAACACGCCAGCTTTATGGCCGCCAGTGCCCACTGCGTAGGCTTTTGCCAGGGCAAGGCCTTCGCCTTTAGGATCATTGGCTTCGTGAACAGCGATCAGAGTGGGAACACCGAAACCACGCGCGTATTCAGCGCGCACTTCAGACCCAGGGCACTTTGGCGCCACCATGATGACGGTTAGGTCGTCGCGGATCTTCATGCCTTCTTCAACGATGTTGAAACCGTGAGAGTAAGACAGGCAAGCGCCCTCTTTCATCAGCGGCATCACCGCCTTCACAACAGAGGTGTGCTGCTTATCGGGCGTCAGGTTCAACACCACATCTGCCGTTGGGATCAACTCTTCATAAGTACCGACAGTAAAGCCGTTTTCAGTGGCGTTCTTCCAGGACTGGCGCTTCTGTTCGATGGCTTCAGGACGCAGGGCGTAAGAGACGTCCAAGCCGCTGTCGCGTAGGTTCAAGCCTTGGTTTAGACCTTGGGCGCCGCAGCCGATCACGACCATTTTTTTGCCTTTAAGCGCGTCTACGCCATCGGCAAATTCAGAACTGTACATAAAACGGCATTTGGCGAGTTGAGCCAGTTGTTCGCGTAGCGGCAGCGTATTGAAGTAGTTAGCCATCGTTAACATCCTAATGATTGATAAACACGATACCGATGTCACACACCGATACGAAAAAGAGTGACATAGCCGCCAAGTGCGGACCCAGCGCCATGTGAATAGCGCCAATCTACCCAAAAACGACTATTTCTTAAATTGACATATTTGCAACAACATGTCCCTTTTTTTGCAAAACTCTATTATCATGACAGGTATGAATTTTAAAATTTTAAAGCAATTTCTCGCCTTAGCAGAAACCCTGCATTTTGGTCGCGCCAGCGACGAGTGCTATGTGAGCATTTCTGCCCTGTCGCGCAACATTCGCCATTTAGAAGACGAGCTGGGCGTGTCGCTGTTTAACCGCGACAACCGTACCGTAGTGTTGACCCAAGAAGGCCAAAAATTTCTCAAGTATGCCCGTGATGCCAGCAGCCAATGGAATTTGATTCGTCATCAGTTAACCGATAACCCTGATCAATTAAGCGGTGAAATCAGCTTGTATGGCTCCGTAACGGCCAGCTACAGCTTTTTGCACGAGCTACTGCGCCGCTTTCGTATTGCCTACCCGGTCATTGAAATCAAGCTGCGCACGGGGGACCCCGAACACGCCATTGCGCATGTGCTCGATGGCAAAGAAGACCTTAGCATTGCGGCACAGCCCGCTAACTTACCGCGGGGCCTGGCCTTTAAGCCCATTGCGACGTCGCCGTTGCTGTTTATTGCGCCGCTGGAGCAGCAAGTGCCCAATGCGCCCACCAGCACGCCCATTACACCGGCTGAGTGGGCGAATACGCCCATGATTCTCTCGGAAAGCGGTGTTTCTAGAACGCGTATTGATGAGTGGTTTCGCCAGCATAACATCTCCCCGCGCATTTATGCCCAGGTGACCGGTAATGAAGCCATTGTGAGTATGGTGAGCCTGGGCTTTGGTATTGGCGTGGTGCCTAAAATCGTTCTCGACAACAGCCCATTGATGGATCGCATCCGTGTGCTCGACGTGACGCCGGAACTGGCGCCCTACGATATCGGTTTATTTACCTTGAAGAAAAACCTAAAAAACCCGTTGGTCGACGCGTTTTGGAGCTTGATGTAAGCCCTGCGCCCCGTGTGTAACGATTCGACCAGCGCCTTCACTCCCCAAATATCTGCTGTAAATCCGGCACGTTCTCTTCCTCTTCGACCATGGAGAGCGAGGCTTCGATGGCTTTAAGGTGACGACTCATAAAGGCTTTGGCGCGCTCGCCGTTGCCTGCTTCTAAATAGCCGATCAGGTCATCGTGGTCGTGGGATTCGCAGCCCAAGTGGCCACGATGGCCGTAGACGGCGAGGATGAGTGAGGAGCGCGAGCAGAGCCGCTCGACAAACTCCGCCAGGGTCGCATTGCCGGAAAGCTGCGCCAAGCGCACGTGAAAATCGGCAGAGAGCCGGATAGCGACGCTTTGTTGGCCGCTGCGCAGCGCTTGGCGTTCGCGCTGGGCCATTTCGCGTAGCTCAGCGGCTTCTTTTTCATCCATGCGCCGTGCCACGTCGGGCATTAATCCGCACTCGACCAGTTGGCGGGCATCGAAAACGTCCTTGGCTTCATCCGCGGTGGGCCGGGTAACGCTGGCCCCACGCCGCGGCGTCAGGGTCACTAGCTGCTCAAGTGACAGGCGCTGCAAAATTTTACGAATACCGGTGCGGCTAATGCCAAATACATCCGCCAGGGCGTCCTCGCGCAGCCGTGCGCCGGGCTTCAAGCGCTGCTCGACAATGGCATCGCTCACGGCGCGATAGATAGCATCGTGGCGCTCATCGCCCTCTTTGCCATCTTTGGTTTCTTTAACGGAAGCGCGCCGCTTTATCGGCGCCTGCGCATCACTCATAGCTAGCCTCTTTATCACTCCTCCCAAGCGGCAATGATATCGCGCTCTTCATCGCTCATGTTGGTCATATTGCCTAACGGCATGTAGCGGCTGGCCACGACCTGTTGAATCTGCGCTTTTTGACCGAGAATTTCGTCCCAGTTTTCAAATGCAAACCCCGCGGGTGGCGCTGAAAAACCGGCATGCTCGGGGTTGCGAGCATGACACTGAACACAGTGCTGCTCAATCAGGCCGGTGATTTGCGCTTGGTCTGGCCCTTGCGCGCCTGCAGTGCCAATTGGTGATGAAGCACTGGGTGCAGCCACCCAAAACGCCACAAGAATAAGCCCTACCCCTAAGGCGGGATACGCTGGCTGGGTTTTACCTGCATGCATCAACACAAAGAACTGACGAATCAAGGCACCGGCGAAGATGAACAGTACCATCACCACCCAGGCGAGCTCGTGAGAATAGATAAACGAGTAGTGATTACTCACCATCAACAATACGACCGGCAGCGTGAAGTAGGTGTTATGCACCGAACGCTGTTTGCCGCGTTTGCCATCCAGCGGATTGGGCGCATCGCCCGCCTTCATGGCTTTAACCATGCGGCGCTGGCCGGGAATAATCCAGAAGAAAACGTTAGCCGACATCGCCGTCGCCATGACCGCACCCGTGAGCAGGAAGGCCGCGCGACCGGTGAACATCTGCGTACTGAGATAGGCAACGACCACCATCATCACGGCAACGGCAATGCTCAGCAGCCCATCGCGATCCATGTTGGGGCTAATGCGTTTGCACAGCTCGTTATAAACTACCCAGCCACCCAGCAGGAATGCCAGCGCCAGCACATTGGCCTGCCAGCCCGTCAGGTTGGCGGCCCACTCCCAGGGGCTATTGGGGTTCACCAAATAGAAGCCTGGGTTGACCATATAGAGAATCACAAACAGCGCAAAACCGGAAAGCCAGGTGGTATAGGCTTTCCAGAATGACCAGTGCAAGTCATTGGGTAACTTGGCAGGTGCGGTAGCGTACTTCTGGTTGTGGTAAAAACCACCACCATGCACCGACCACATTTCACCAAACACGCCCTTGTCGCGATCTTCCGCTGCTTTTGGCGTGCGCAGGCTGTTATCCAGCATGACAAAGTAGATCGACTCACCGATCCAGGCGATGGCGGCAACCACGTGCAGCCAGCGCAGCAGTAAGTTAACAAACTCGATTAGGTACGCTTGCATAAACAAATCCCGTTAGGTTTGACTGAAACTCAGCGTGAGCAGCCAGGTTTCAGACAAATCAGCTACCGCGGTAAGTCGAGTACCCATAGGGCGAGAGGAGTAGCGGCACATGGTAGTGCTGGCTGGCATCGGCGACGCCAAAACGCAGTGGAATAACGTCTAAAAAGCGCGGCTCATTAGCTTCAACGCCTTGGGCACGCAGGTAGTCACCCGCATGGAACACCAGCTCGTACTCGTCTGCCGTGAGCGCATCGCCTTCTAAAATGGGGGCATCGCAACGCCCGTCGCTGTTGGTGGTCACCGTGCTTAAAAGTTGACGCTCGCCGTTTGAAAGGCGGAACACTTCAATGATGATTCCCTGGCCGGGCTGTCCTTTAGCGGTATCCAATACGTGGGTGGTTAAACGTCCCATAGCCACTCCTTATATTATTGCGTTGTTTGCATTATCTGACCATTTGGTCAAAGAGTACCTTTGATGCTATTTGTTGTATACAGTAATTCTATCCGCGCACATTGTGAATTAACTACGCTTTAAATTGCCCACTTTGGAGAGTGCCAGTGCCTACAATAAGTCCGTTACTGCTTTCACCCGCGCCTAGTCAGTGCAGCCTGGAAATGCTTACTCACCATTATGGTGATGTTTATGAGCACTCACCTTGGGTGGCAGAAGCGGCTTGGCAACACGGCCTGACTGACGTCCACGACGCGCCCGACGCACTGGCCGAGCTTATGGGGCTCATGCTCCAGCAAGCAAGCAGCGAACAGCAAATTAAAGTGATTCAGGCGCACCCGGATCTAGCAGGCAAAGCCGCGATGGCTGGTGAGTTAACTAAAGATTCAACGAGCGAGCAGGCAGGTGCTGGGCTCGACCAATGCGACCCCGAAGAGTTTGCACGCTTTGAGACGCTTAATGCGTCATACAAGAAGAAGTTTGGTTTCCCTTTTGTGATTGCCGTTAAGGGGCTAGATCGGCATGACATTTTAGCCGCCTTTGAAGATCGCCTGAACAACGATGCGGCCACCGAACGACAAACGGCGATTGAGCAAATTATCCGCATTGCGCGCTTTCGTTTAATTGATCGCGCTACAAGAAACTAAGGTTTATAAAAATATTTTTTGTATACAAGAAAGCGCCGCGCCCTTGAGGGCACGGCGCTTCAGAACGGTTAAAGCTAACTTACTGCTTGGCTTTTTCCACCACGTTTTTAGTGGCTTCTTCAGTCTGCTTTTGGCTATCTTGAGCAAAGCTTTGACCGATTGACGTTACTTTTTCAGTATCGCCCTTAACGCGTTCCATGAAATTGCTTGCCGTTTTCTGCTGGCTTTCCATCGCCTTCTTGAAACTGTCGGCGTCTTTTACATCAAGCCATGTGCGTGCTTGCGAGATAGCCATGTCCGAGTAGGCACGGAAAGCATCCATTTGTGCACTAAATAGCTGATCGTAGTAATCAAGCGCCGTTAGCGTGTAAGAACGCATGGGTGATACAAATGCTGATTCAAACTGCTGTGTGGTTTTATCAGTCGCTTTATTCACAAGTATCTCTCCAAGTGTGAGCTAGCACATAAACTCGCCTTCAATAGGCGGTTCTTAGCCAGGCTTTTGCCTCTGCTATAGCTAAAGCTAGCAGTGCTTTTTGTGCAGCGCAACATGATTTTTCCTCATGCTGCGCATGCTCACTTGCAGATTAACAACAACCTTTTCTTACGAAACGATACTAACGGTTACCAAACAAGTGCTTACGCGCTTGCACATCCATTTCAACCCCCGCTTGTGGATTGACTTCTTCCACTAAAGCGTACGCTCGACGCACGGCTGGGCGCGCTTTGATCATCTCAAACCACCGCTCCAGGTCGGGAAACTCCTCGATCGTCTGCCCTTGCTTTTCCCAAGGAACGATCCAGGGGTAAATCGCCATATCAGCAATCGAGTAATCATCACCGCCCACATAAGTGTGATTCGCCAAGCGCTGATCCAGTACGCTGTAAAGCCGATTAGTTTCTCGCACGTAACGCTCAATGGCGTACTCGATCTTCTGCGGCGCATAGTGGCAAAAGTGGTGGTTTTGGCCTGCCATCGGGCCTAAGCCACCCATCTGCCAGTGTAACCACTGGAGCACGATATAGCGTTCACGCCCTGCCGCTGGTAAGAAAAGGCCACTCTTATCGGCGAGGTATTCCAGAATGGCGCCAGACTCAAACATCGAGAGCGGCTGGCCGCCATCCTGCGGTGAGTGATCCACAATGGCGGGAATGCGGTTATTAGGGGCAATAGTGAGAAATTCAGGATCAAACTGCTCGCCTCGGCCAATGTTTATTGGCTTCACTCGATACGCCAGTTTGGCTTCTTCGAGCATGATGGAGATTTTGTGGCTGTTAGGTGTTGTCCAGTAGTACAGGTCAATCATTGCCATCTCCTTGTTGAAAACGTTGATGTACTCGCCATGAGTTTACCAAGCTTTCTCAATACAGCAGGCGGTACGTAAGTGTACCGCCTCTAGTAGATATATCTTATATATCTCTTACTGTCAGGGCGTTGCTTGCAGCGCCATCGTGAGCGCTGAGCATACGCTGGAACCACTCATCCACCGGATCGCCGGGTTCAACGACCGCCTGCGTGGATACGACGTGTGCCCACATCATGCTGCCAAACAACAGGTAGTCGGCGCCAGCGGGAGCTTCGCCGTCTAAAAAAGCACTCTCGCGCAGCAGGTCGCGCACAGGGGCTAATACCTGCTTGAGTTGCTGCTTGCCCTGTTCGGGTTGGTGAAATTCTTCCAATGTACAGCCAAACCTCGCTTCACGGGTTTCGCGGAAATAGTCACGGTCGCCTGGGTGTACCGCGGCGAACAGATCCATACCGATAATGCGGAACAGCGCCGGGGTCACGCTGCGTTCTACAAAGTACTTAAACAGTAAAACCCGCTGATAGCTGACGCCTTCACCTAGCATGGGTGCGTCGGGATACGTTTTATCCAGATAGCGCATGATCTCAAAACTGTCGGTGACTACCTGATCGCCGTCGCAAAGCACCGGGACTTTGTCGTAATCGGCAAACGCCAACGCTTGTTTGTCGAGGAATCGCCACGCCACGCTGGTGTATTCCAGCCCTTTATGAGCAAGCGCCATGCGCACGCGCCAGCAATAAGGAGAAAAGCGCAGCCGTTCGTCTCGTCCACATAGGTCATAGAGCTTTATTGCCATCACTACCGCCTTCTAGTTGAGAGCATCGTTGCGAAAAATGATTGGTAAAAAAGAGCTTAGAGCTTTTTTACACGCTTTGGATAGCTAAACAATGAGCCCAAGAAACTAACCGTGCAAGAGAGGTTTCTTAGCACTGTCTATTAGTCTAATGAACCAGCATTGCCCTCATCTTAATAAAATTCTAAAACTATTTTTAAAATCAATAATTTAAATAAAAACAACCAGCGCAAACACATGTACAAAACAAGCGATGCTTTGGTAAGACCAATTTTCCAATGTAGTCATATTGTTAGCCAAACCGTATCTTTCACCTACACCCGACTGGCGATACAAACACCAGACGGTTATTGCGGAGCATACCAAATCAATAACAAGGGCAGTTCCTTCCATGAATGAAACGATACTTGCACTTCTAGCCTTCTTGCCGCTGTTGCTGGCCGGTATTTTGCTCATAGGGTTTAAAATACCTGCCAAGATAGCGATGCCGATTGTCTTTCTGACGGCGGCTATTATTGGCTTAACCGCCTGGGATATGTCCTTTAGCCGCGTGGCAGCGTCGACCATTCAAGGCTTGATTCAAACCGCTGGTCTTCTCTGGATCATCTTTGGCGCTATCTTGCTGCTGAATACGCTTAAGCACTCGGGCGGCATTACGGCTATTCGTAATGGCTTTTCAGGCATCAGTCCTGACCGTCGCGTACAGGCGTTGATTGTTGCTTGGCTGTTTGGCTGCTTTATCGAAGGGGCTTCTGGCTTCGGTACGCCCGCCGCAGTTGCGGCACCGCTGATGGTCGCCCTCGGCTTCCCAGCACTTGCGGCGGTGGTCGTGGGTATGATGATTCAATCAACGCCAGTCTCCTTCGGCGCGGTGGGCACACCTATCGTGGTCGGCGTTGGTAGCGGTTTGGATCGCGCTGGTATCAGCGCTGAGCTTGATTCGGTAGGCTCTAGCTGGGATGTATTCTTCCAGATGGTGACCAGCGAAGTGGCGATCACTCACGGTATCGTGGGTATTTTAATGCCGCTGATTCTGGTCACTGTGATGGTGCGCTTCTTCGGTGCTAACCGCTCCTGGAAAGAGGGGCTGTCGATTACCCCCTTCGCCATTTTTACCGGCATCTGCTTCGTAGTACCTTACATGCTGGTGGGCGTGCTGCTGGGGCCTGAATTCCCGTCGATGATTGGCGCCATGGTGGGTCTGGCGATTGTAGTGCCAGCGGCTAAACGTGGCTTCCTGATGCCTAAAGATACCTGGGACTTCCCTGAATCCTCTTCTTGGCCAGACGAGTGGATCGGTAACCTGCAAATCAAGCTTGATGACGTTGTAGGCAAAGCGCCGATGTCCACCTTCAAAGGCTGGGTACCCTATGTATTGCTGGCGCTGTTCCTGGTGGCTTCGCGCACCATTGAACCGCTTCGCGTGGCGCTGACCTCGATCAACCTCAGTTGGACCAATATTCTTGGTGAAGCGGGTGTCAGCGGCGGTGTACAGCCGCTCTACCTACCGGGCGGCATCATCCTGGCCGTGGTCATCGTGACCTACTTCCTGCACCGCATGAACCCGCAAAAAATCAGTGCCGCGGTATCGGAATCGACCAAAACCATTTTTGGCGCGGGCTTTGTGTTGATCTTTACCGTGCCGATGGTACGTATCCTGATCAACTCCGGCGTTAACGGTGCGGATCTTGTCTCGATGCCGGTCATGATGGCCCAGGCGGTCGCTGATAGCGTAGGTGGCATTTATCCCTTCTTTGCTCCAATGGTAGGGGCGATGGGTGCCTTCATTGCAGGCTCCAACACGGTATCCAACCTGATGCTGGCGGAATTCCAATTTAGCGTTGCTGAGACACTGGGGCTTTCCACCGCCATGATGGTGGCGCTGCAGGCAGTCGGTGCGGCAGCGGGTAATATGATCGCTATCCACAACGTCGTAGCCGCATCAGCGACGGTAGGCCTGCTCGGTCGTGAAGGGGCGACTATCCGTAAAACGATTCTACCGACGATTTACTACCTCATCTTTACCGGCATCATCGCTCTGATTGCGTTCTACGTGATTGGCGTCACCGATCCGTTAATGTGAGCATGAGGCAGCGCTTGTTCTAATAACCGACGCGCTAATAAAGACGCTAGAAACGCAAACCCCCAGGCCTAGACCTGGGGGTTTGCTGTTTAGCACCGCTGGTTTTGTGTGTTAATCGATACGCTTTAGCTGCTGGCTATGGAGTTTGCCGCGTTCAACATAGCTTTGAGCGTTCTGCTTCAGCCCCGCCACTGCCTCTTCGGAAAGCTCGCGCACTACCTTGGCAGGCGAGCCAACAATTAATGAATTGGGTGGGAATACCGCCCCCTCCTTAATAAAGGCACCAGCACCTACCAAGCTGTTTTCACCAATCACCGCACCATTGAGCACCACGGCCTGAATGCCGATTAAGCAGCCGTCACCAATAGTGCAGCCATGCAACATCGCCTGGTGCCCCACTGTTACACCTTTACCTACCTTTAACGGAAAGCCTGGGTCTGCATGCAGTACAGCGCCATCCTGGATATTGCTCTCTTCGCCTACTTCAAGGTGGTCGGTATCACCGCGTAGCACGGCTTGATACCAGACGCTGGAGTGCGCTTTAAGGGTGACCTGGCCGATCACATCGGCCGTTTCCGCAATGTAGACGTCGTCGTGAACCGCTGGGCGATGCTCGCCATACTGGTAAAGTGCCACGTTAACCTCCTGGGTTGTTATTGGTGTTAAGCGTTCAGGCTAGCGCTTGTTCCAGCAATCGAGCAACGTGAATTGCTTCACGTCCACTGCCATCGTGAATCTGATGGCGACAGCTGGTGCCATCGGCAATCAATACGGCGTTGCTATCCGCATTGCGAATCGCCGGTAACAGCGAGAGTTCCGCCATTTTCAGCGAGGCGTCGTAGTGCTCCGCTTCATAGCCGAAGCTGCCGGCCATGCCACAGCAGGAGGACTCGATTGTCTCGACGGTGAGCTCTGGAATCCAGCCCAGAACCTGCTCGACGGGGCGCAGCGCATCGAAAGCTTTTTGATGGCAATGGCCGTGCAGCATCGCCCGCTCGTAGTTCAGCGGCTTAAGTTCGAGGGGAAGCTGATTCTCGGCACGTGCCTTAACCAAAAACTCTTCGAACAGGTAGGCCGATGCCGACAGCACCTTCGCCTCTTCGCCAAAACCGTACTGCAGAAATTCATCGCGCATGCTGAGCAGGCAAGAGGGTTCTAACCCAACGACCGCCACGCCGCGCTCGACAAACGGCATCAGGTGCTCAAGCGTGCGTTTGGCCTCGGCCTTGGCTTTGACAAACTGACCCGAAGAGAGGTACGTACGCCCACAGCAGAGCGGCCGCTGCCCTTTGGTCACATTGAGATGCACAAGATAGCCCGCCGCTTCCAGCACCCGCTTAGCCGCTTTGGCATTATCGCCTTCCATGTAGTTATTGAAGGTATCCACAAACAGCAACACTTCGCGCGTTGACGTGGCTGACTGCTGAGACGCTTCGGCGCTGGCGAGGAAATTACCGTTGAACACAGGCAGCGATCGCTGGGGCGCCAGCTTTAACGCCTGCTTGATCTGTTTCGCCAGGAACGGCACGCGCTCTACGCCATTTACCAGTGCGGAAAACTTGCTGGCCCAGGGGGCGTAGCGGGGCATCTCACCCACCATGCGGTCACGCAGCGATAACCCGTTAACGCGGGCGCGCGCGGTGCGGGCCTCTATCTTGAACTTCGCCATATCGACGCCGGTGGGGCAATCCCGCTTGCAGCCTTTGCACGACACACACAGATCCAGCGCCTCTTTCACATCGTCGCTGGCCAGCCCTTCATCGCCCAACTGGCCCGAGAGTACCAGCCGCAGCGTGTTGGCCCGGCCACGGGTCAGGTGCTGCTCCTCTTGGGTGGCGCGGAAACTGGGGCACATGGTGCCGGCATCAAACTTTCGGCAATGGCCGTTGTTGTTGCACATCTCGACCGCCATGGCCAGGCCATGGGTGGCATCGCCGCCGGTACCGGGGGACGACTGTTCGCCGGTGAGCGGGTCGCGCTTGACGTTCCAGGCGGACCAGTCGAAGACCGGTGTCAGCGGAATGGTGGTATAGCTCTTGGGAAAGCGAAAATAGCGCTCGTCGTCCATTTTAGGGGTATCGACGATTTTGCCCGGGTTGAACAGATTTTCCGGATCAAACAGCTGCTTGATGTCGCGGAAGGCGTTATTGACGGTTTCGCCAAACTGCCACGCCACCCACTCACCTCGGCAGATACCATCGCCATGTTCGCCGGAGTAGGCGCCTTTGTATTCGCGCACCAACGCGGAGGCCAGCTCGGCGATTTCGCGCATTTTCTCTGCGCCATCCCGGCGCATATCGAGAATCGGCCGCACGTGCAGCGTGCCGACACCGGCGTGGGCGTACCAGGTACCTTCAGTGCCGTAGCGATTGAAAACATCGGTGAGTTTGTCGGTGTACTCGGCCAGGTGCTCTAGCGGCACCGCGCAATCTTCAATAAAGGAGACCGGCTTACCGTCGCCCTTCATGCTCATCATGATATTGAGCCCGGCCTTGCGCACGTTCCACAACGCTTTCTGCTCAGCCGCTTCGGGCATATCCACCACGCTGCCCGGCAGGCCTAAATCGCCCATGAGTTCATTCAGCCCGCGCAACGCTTCAAGCTGTTTGGCGTGGTCGTGACCGGCAAACTCCACTAGCAAAATCGCCTCGGGCTTGCCGATCAGCGCCTTCTCGATGACCGGGCGGAACGCCGGATTCTCAAGCGATAGCTCGATCATGGTGCGGTCAACCAGCTCCACCGCCGTGGGGCCGAGCTTGACGATATGCTGGGTGAAATCCATCGCCTGATAAAAGGTCGGGAAGTTCACCACGCCCAGCACCTTCTGCTCAGGCAGCGGGGAAAGCCTGAGCTTAATACGCTGGCTTACCCCAAGCGTGCCTTCCGAGCCTACCAGCAGATGGGCCAGGTTGGCGCGACCGTCCGGGTCATAGGGCATCGGGTTCTGGCAATCGAACAGATCGAGATTGTAGCCACCCACCCGGCGCAGCACTTTGGGAAAGTGGTCGCGAATTTCCGGGCCCACCCGCTCGGCAATCGCCCTCACCTGTTGCGCAAGGCGCTGCTCCTGTGAGCCCTCCGCGAAGCGGTCAACGAAGCCAAAACTCGCCGCACTGCCGTCGGCCAGTAGCGCGTCCACGCCCAGCACGTTGTGCACCATGTTGCCGTAGTAGATCGACCGCGACCCGCAGGAGTTATTGCCCGCCATCCCGCCGATGGTGCACTGGGCGCTGGTGGAAACATCCACTGGGTACCACAGCCCATGAGGTTTGAGCCAGGCGTTGAGATGATCGAGCACGATACCCGGCTCAACCACCACGGTGCGCGCCTCGGCATCGAATTCCACCACCTGATTGAGCCAACGGGTGGTGTCGATGACCAGCGCTTCGCCGACGGTCTGGCCGCACTGGCTGGTGCCCGCGCCGCGGGCCAAAATCGGCACCTTGGCATCACGGGCAATATCCAACGCCATTTTCAGATCTTCCTGGTGGCGCGGAATGACCACGCCCACCGGGGTCACTTGATAAATAGAAGCGTCGGTTGCATAACGCCCCCGAGTGGCCCGATCAAACAGCACCTCGCCGGCCATCTCTCGGGATAACCGCTCGGCGAGTTCGCCGAGCGGTTTAATCTTGGCATCACGGGACGGGTGTTGGTTCGTCAGAGACGTCATGTGGCTCTCCCCCGTCGTTTAGCGTTCGTCTGCGTTAAGCGGGTTGGCAGCAAAGTAGTCCAAAGCAGCCGTTACGCCACTGCCTTTAAGGCTAACGCCGGAAAGCTTCATACCCGCTTCACAGCCGCCCAGCGTGGCAATCAGCGTCAGATCGTTGCAGTCACCCAAATGGCCAATACGGAACATCTTGCCCTTGGCCTTGCCTAGCCCCATGCCCAGGGAAAGGTCGAAACGCTCATAGATAATTTTGCGCACCGCATCCGCATCGACACCTTCAGGCATCACCACACCGGTCAGTACCGGTGAGTAAACCGAGGGGTCTTGGCATTGGATTTCAAGACCCCACGCCTCTACCGCCGCGCGCACTCCAGCGGCCCAGCGCTGATGGCGGGCCAACACATGATCCATGCCTTCATCAAGCAGCATATCCAGCGCTTCATTGAGGCCATAAAGCAGGTTCGTGCTGGGCGTGTAGGGCCAATAGCCATTTTTGTTGGCTTCAAGAATCTCGTCCCAGGCCCAGAAGCTTTTCGGCAGTTTCGCCTGTTTGCTGACTTCGATGGCTTTGGGGGAGAGCGCGTTAAAACTGATGCCTGGCGGCAGCATCAGGCCTTTCTGCGAGCCAGAAACAGTGACATCTACACCCCATTCATCGTGGCGATAGTCGGCGCTGGCCAGGCCGGAAATGGTATCGACAATCAACAGTGCGGGGTGGCCCGCCGCATCGATTGCTTTACGCACCGCGGCAATATCACTGGTCACGCCGGTCGAGGTTTCGTTATGCACCACACAGACCGCTTTGAGCTCGTGGTGGGTATCCTCTTTCAGACGCGCTTCGATCATGTCGGCCTGCACACCATGGCGCCAACCTTCGTAGCCTGGCAGGCCCAAGAACTCAGGTTGGATGTCCAAACGCAAAGCCATTTTGTGCCACAGAGTGGCGAAGTGGCCGGTCTCGAACATCAGCACTTTATCGCCGGGTGACATGGTATTGGCCAGGGCGGCCTCCCAGGCACCGGTACCTGACGCCGGGTAAATAATTACTGGGTTCTCGGTCTTGAAGACTTTTTTAACCTTGCCCAGAAGTTCAAGCCCTAACGCACCGAACTCGGGACCGCGGTGGTCGATGGTCGGCAGGCTCATGGCGCGCAGGATACGATCCGGCACCGGCGAGGGGCCGGGTATCTGCAGGAAGTGGCGGCCGGACGGATGGAAATCGAGCTTCAACATGATGATCTCTCCAGAAACAGTTTTGTACTTATGATAAAGAATTCAAAATACGCCAAAAAAAACTACTTGATACATCCTTCCGCCCGCAGGGTTTCCCGCTGCTCGGAAGAGACGCCCAGGGTATTGAGTACTTCATCGGTATGCTGGCCGAACAGCGGGGCTGGGCTGCGAATCTGCGAGGGAGTAAGCGAGAACTTGCTTGGAAAGCCGATGGTCTTCATCTTGCCGATTACCGGGTGATCCATTTCCTGCACCATGCCGCGCGCCAGGTAATGCTCGTCCTGCATGGCCTGGGCGAAGTTGTTGATCGGGCCGGCCGGCACGCCCGCCTTGTCGCAAAGTTCAAGCCAATGGTTCATGTCTTGGGCAACCATGATCGCCTCCAACACCGCTTCGAGCTCCTCGACGTGCTGACCACGGTCGTAATTCGTCAGGAATCGAGGTTCCACCATCAGGTCAGGACGCACGAGCACGTCCTGGCAGAAACGCTCCCAGGTTCGTTGGTTGGCGCAGCCCAGCATGATATAGCCGTCCCTAGCCTTGACCGCCTGATAGGGTGCCGATACGCGATGTCGCCAGCCGGTGGGCTCGGGGAGCGTGCCTTCACCGAAATAGGCCGCCGCTTCCCAGGCGAACCAGGGCAGGCCACATTCTGTGATGGCGATATCGATGTGCTGGCCTTCACCGCTGTTGGTCTTGTGGATATAGGCCGCGAGGATCGAATACACCGCGGTAATCCCGGCACCGATGTCGTAGACGGCAATGCCAGTCTTGAGCGGGCGTCTCCCCTTCTCGCCGGTCATCGACATCAAGCCAGTCATGCCCTGGGCCACCAGGTCGAAGCCACCGCGATGGCTGTAGGGACCTGACTGGCCGTAGCCGGAAATCGAGCAGTAGATGATGCCGGGATTGATCGCCTTGATGGTCTCGTAGTCGATCGCAAGCGCCTTGGTAACGCCGGTGCGGTAGTTCTCGACGATGACATCGGCATCCCTGGCCAGGCGATAGAAAATCTCTCTGGCCCGCTCATCCTTCAGGTTGAGCGAGATACTCTTCTTGTTGCGATTGATCTGCGAAAAGCAGGTCGACTCGTCGTTGATGTAGGGGCCCATCTGACGGCTGTCATCCCCACCCTGGACCTTCTCGACCTTGGTGACATCCGCACCCATGTCGGCCAGCACCATGGTGCAATAAGGCCCGGCCATGATCTGCGAGATATCCAGTACTTTCACGTTCTGTAATGGCAGCATTGGCTGACTTCCTCTCTGGATGGCTTAACGACCCGACCATTCAAAAGACGTTTTGTTGACGAACTTGTCGACGGCTGCCTTGAAGTCATCGCTCATGTAGCAGGTGGTGACCCAGTCGTTGCCCGCCTCCAATGACGCCCGACGCTGCGACTGCACACGCCCCACCAGGGCCTTGCTGGCCTGGAGCGTCAGCGGTGCACGCCTTGCGAACTCATCAGCGATCGCCGTGACCTCGGTGACGATGGTATCGGGCGCGAAAACCTGGTTGACCAGCCCCACCTGGTAAGCTTCGTCGGCGGTCAATAGCTTCGCCTGCATCAGGATTTCCTTGGTGCGCGCGACACCCACCATGTCGATCAGCCGCGACACATTGGTGATCGACAGCGTGTTGCCCAGGGTCTTGGCGATTGGCACGCCAAATTTAAGCGACGGCGTGCAATAGCGAAAATCGCAGGCCATGGCCATCGCCGCCCCCCCACCAACACAGAAACCCTCGATCATGGCGATTGTCGGCTTGTTGAGCGTCTCGAGGCCGCTCACCACTCGCTCGATGCGTTGCTCGTAATCGAGGGCGTCCTGGGGTTTGGTAAAGTGGCTGAACTGAGTGATGTCGGTCCCTGCCACGAAGGCTTCTCCACCGACACCATGCAGCACCACGGCATGCACGCTGTTGTCCTCAGCCAGCTGCGCACAGCTGGCTTCCAGGGCGTTGTACATGTCCCACGTCATGGCGTTGCGACTCGCGGGGCGGTTGAAGCCGATCCAGGCGAGGTTACCCTCGCGCCGGAAAATCAGCGACTCGTCGGACATAAGCGTGTCCTCCTAAAAATTTGTCTGGCTTACCGGTAAAACAGCTCCACCAGGCCCATGGGGAAGATTGGCACGTAGGTCACCAGCATCAGCAGCACGAACAGCAGGATGACGAACGGCACATTGGCCTTCGACACTTCCCAGATATCCGCCTTGGCGACCGAGCAGGCGGTCATCAGAACGCTGGCCACGGGGGGCGTCTGCTGTCCGATCGCCAGGTTAAGCGTCACGATCATGCCGAAGTGGACGGGATCGATGCCGACCATCATCACCAGCGGCATGACGATGGGCACGGTAAGAATGATCGCCGCCGCCGAGTGCAGGATCATGCCGATCAACAGCAAGAAGATGTTGAGCAGTGCCAGGACCATGTACTTGTTGCTGGTGAAGTCGCCGATCATCGCCGCCAGCATCTGCGGCAGCTGGGCACGAGTGAGGAAGTCACCGAGCAGGGCAGAGCTTGCCACCAGCAGCATGACCACGGCGGTCTGAACACCGCCATCGACCATGGCCGCACGCAGCTTCTTCCAGCGCAGTTCGCCATAGCGGAAACTGATCAGCAGCGACGCCAGTACCGCCAGCGCAGCGCCTTCGGTCGCGGTCATGAAGCCACCGAAGATGCCGCCCAAGATGATCATCGGCAGCAAGAAGGCAAGGCCGGCCGCCTTGAAGGTGGTCCACACCCGGCTCAGCTTGAAGGCCTGCTCCACTGGGAAGTTGTAGCGAACCGCGAAGTACCAGGCGAGCACCATCATCAACAGCCCACCGACCACACCGGGTACGATACCGGCGACGAAGAGCTGCACCACCGAGGTGTCGGCCATAGCGGCATAGAGGATCATCGGGATCGAGGGCGGAATGATAATCGCGAGCGACGCAGAGGAAGACGTGATGGCAGCGGCGAACGGCGCGGGATAGCCCTTGCGCTTCATTTCCGGAATAAGGATGGAGCCAAGCGCCGCCACGTCGGCCACCGCAGACCCGGAGATCTCGGCAAAGAACAGCGAAGTGCCGACGTTGACCATGGCCAGGCCGCCGCGAACGAAACCGAGTAGCGCGGAGGCGAAGTCAATCAGCCGCCGGGAGATGCCGCCGGTATTCATGATAGCGCCGGCCAGCACGAACAATGGAATGGCGATCAGCGGAAACTTGGTCGCCCCCTCGAACAGCACTAGCGGGAAGCCAAGTAGACTGTTCGTGCCTTGCAGCACCAACATAGCGACGATGGAGACCGCTCCCAAGGCCACCGCGATGGGGATGTTAATGAAGATCATGGCCAGGCCGGCCAGCAGGATCAAAGCCGTCGTCATTGCAATTCCTCCACGATATCCTGCTCTGAGGGTGGTTTACGACCTTCCCAGGCTTCGCGCAGAATGTCCGGCAGATTAAGTAGCTCGGCGATGACATAAAGTGCCGCGCCAATGGGGATGGTGGACTGGGTCACCGCTATGGGAATGGGCACGCTGACCAGGGTAGAGCTACCGAGAACGCCGATAATGTAGACGCCGTAGATGGCGAGCAGCACAAAGAAGGTGATGATGATGACTTCGCCAAGTACGACCATCGCCATGCGTACGGCCCGTGGACGCGAATAGACGAAACCGGGGACGCTGATGTGGGCGCGCTTGAGTGCGGCAAGGGCGGCACCGTAGTAGGTCACCCACGCCAACATCACGGCGGCGACCTCGTCATACCACCCCAGGGAATTGCCGGTATAGCGGAAGCTGACACCGAGCAGCACGACCACCGTCAGTGCCACCACCAGAAATATGGTAATGACCTCGAGCAGCCACTCGAAGCCGGATCGAAGTTTCAAAAGGGACATTAAAGCCACTCCGTCGAGCAGAGGAAGAACCGCCCGGCCAGGGCGGTCCATGGGTCGGTTCAGAGGGATTGAGACTGCAGTGGAATTCAGTCTTCCTCACCGAGCTCCAACACGCGGTCGACCAGGTCGCCGCCACCTTCCACTTCCTCGTCGAAGCGTTCATAGACAGGGCCACTGGCATCGATGAAGGCCTGCTTGTCAGCTTCGTTAATCTCCATGCCGGCCTCTTCCATCGCGCCGAGGAGCTCCTCATCCTGCTTGGCGGCCGTCTCGTAGACGAAGTCCTGGACCTCCTGGGCGGTTTCCTCTAGCACGTCACGCACGTCTTCCGGCAGGTCCTCCCAATGGCTCTTGGATACCACCACATAGGCAGGCGTGTAGACGTGATTAGTCATGGAGAGGTAGTCCTGCACCTCCTGAAACTTCTGGGAATGGATCTGCACCAGGGGATTTTCCTGTCCGTCCATGGTGCCGGTCTGCAGCGCGGTAAAGACTTCCGAGAGCGCCATAGGTGAAGGGTTAGCCCCGTATTCCTCGAACATGCGCACTCGCCACACGCCTGCTGGGGTCCGCAGCTTCAAACCATCCAGATCTTCGGGGGTATTGATGGGCCGCTCGTTGTTAGTGATCTGGCGGAAGCCATTCTCCCAGACAGCGAGGATCTTGTAGCCTTCCTCCTCAACCAGCGGATAGAGATCTGGTTCGATAACCTCCTCGATGACGCGCTTCATGTGGTCGCGATCCTGGATCAGATAGGGCATCTCGAACAGACCGAACTCATCCACCACTGAGGACATCACCGTGGAGGGCAGCGTAAAGGTCAACTGGCCGAGCTTGAGCTTCTGCATCATGGAGTTGTCGCCGCCTAACTGGCTCGAACCGTAGGCCTGTACCTTGTAGTCGTCACCCAGTCGCTCGTTGGCCCGCTCGGCGAATTCATTCACGGACATATCGAACAACGAACCGGGATTGCCCACGTGACCGAACTGCAGCTCGGTCTGAGCCATACTGAGACCCGGCGTCAGGCTCACGGCAAATGAGGCGGTTACGAATGCGGTCTTGATCTTTTTCATTGGTTACTCCAGTGCTGGCTTGTTGTTGTTGTGCACGCGCTGCCCAGACCAGTGCCTCTTCGAGATAATCTGCGTATCGTTGCGATCGCCTGGGAGAGGCGCGACGACGAACCGACTAGTCCCCCATCCTCTGGTGAAGCGTCAAATCAGGTCGCCATACGTTTAATTTGAATTCAAAATTCAAAATTAGGTATTAAACTTTCGTCTCGTCACAAAATAAACGCCGCAACAGCTTGTTTATTAAGGAACAAAAAAAAGCCACCGGGATAAAAAAACGGGCAGTGACTTTATTAGCCATCTGCCCGCCTAGAATTGATGATGTTACGGCTAACTTACTCGCCCGGCTCAAGCCCCCAATTCAATCCCGCCCGCTCGATACCGGCAATCGCGGCCTGCTGATCCTCGTCTGATGACGCGCCGCTTACCCCCACCGCTCCAATGACACATTGCTGGCTATTGAGGATGGGCACACCACCCGCCACCACTACAAAATGCCCCTGGGAAGCCGCTGCCACGCTGGCAACAAACGCCGTGCGCTCGGCATTACGGGCGCCACTTACCCCGCTGGCAACACCGATGCCCAACGAGGCATAGGCTTTTCCCTGCGCAACCGGAAACCGCAATGGCGCGCAGCCATCTTCACGCTCTGCGGCGATCACATGGCCACCGCCGTCTAGCACAATGATGGTTATCGGCGGTAGTTTTGCTTCGCGCGCCTGCGCCATGGCACCATCGATAATCTTTCTGCCCTCTTCTCGGGTGAGCTGTACGCTGCAGTGAAATACTTGTCCGGCCATAAGGGTTACCTTTGTTGTTGTCAGCACGTTGGTAGGGTGGTTAGCGATGGTAGGCAAAAGCACCACCAAAGGAATATTGAATTCATAATTACTTTTGCAGATCATATCAACAATAGCCACTCTACAAAGATGGCTTCGTGCTCACATTGAACTAGGTGGTCTGGGTAGCTTGGCAAGCGACCAAGCGAGCCGCTGACAAGGAACTGACAAATGACAAAGATCTTGCAACGCAATTTATATCGCGAAGTGGCCGATAGGATTGGCGACCTGATTGAGCACGGCGAGCTTGCACCCGGTGAACGGATCTCTGAAAAACAGTTATGTGACCGCTTTGGGGTTTCACGTACGCCGCTGCGCGAAGCGTTAAAAGTACTCGCCACCGAAGGGCTAATTGAGCTGCTACCCAATCGCGGCGCGCGGGTAGTGCGGCTCACCTTGAAAAACGTCAAAGATACCTATGATCTGATGGCCGCGCTAGAAGGGCTATCGGGGGAACTTGCCTGCCAGTACATCAGCGACGCGGAAATAGCGGCCATTCGGCAGTTGCACAACACGATGCTGGAACACTACCGTAATCGCGATTTAATGCCCTATTTCCAGGTCAATCGGCAGATTCACGAAAGTATCCTGGCGGCGTCGAATAACGATGTGTTGCAGGAAATGTATAGCAATCTAAGCCAGCGTGTTAAGCGGGTTCGCTACTCGAAGCAGATGACCGAGCGCTACTGGAGCCAGGCGGTAAAAGACCATGAAAATATGATGGCCGCCCTCGAGAAGCGCGACAGCCAACTGCTCGGTCAAATTTTACGCGACCACCTGTGCAATAAGATCGAAGTGGCTACCTTAGCAGGCGTGATTGATACCGAAGATGATAAAAGTGTGGCCAACAGCTAATGAGCTATTGCCACTCTTCAAGGCGCATGGAGGAGCGCTCCAGCCGATCATGCTCTACCTCCAGATCACGCAGCAGCTGGCTAATGCTGGAGAGATGCTCTAGCGCCACCTGTTTTGCTTGCTCTGCGTCGCCGCTGACAACGGCATCGTGCAGTTGAGCATGCTGCTGATTGATCATCGCCCGTGGCGCTGGCAAGTGGTAAAGGTGCTTGACCGAGGCAAATACCGAACTCAGCAATAAATCGGTCAGACTTTGCAGCGTGTGTACCAACACTGGGTTATGCGACGCCTGGGAAACCGCCAAATGAAAGGCGTGATCAAATCTAGCCAGGCGCTCGACATCGATCGGTTCGGCGGTTTCCGCATAGTCGGCCATTTCGCGATAACGGCGGGTGATCAGCACCCGATCGGCGGAGGTACCTCTACTTGCAGCCAACCACGCCGACTCACCTTCTAATAGAGCACGCACTTCTAATAGATCAAACAGCGTGCGTGGGTGGTCTTTAAACAGATGCATCAATGGGCTTTGGTTGCCTACGGGTAGCAGCGTAGCAACTGTCGACCCATGGCCCTGCCGGGTATCGATAATTCCCTTGCTGCGCAGAATTCGTAAGCCTTCACGCAGCGACGCGCGGGATACGCTGAGCCGATCACACAGTCTCCGCTCCGAGGGAAGCAACTGACCAGGGCGGAAAACGCCGTCAAGAATGAGGCGCTCAAGCCGTTTGGCTACCTGCTCCGGCATCCGTTGCCCCGGCATCAACGCTTGATTCTCCTCTGACATGACTTTCTCCCGCTTAACTGTCGAGCAAGCTTGCCACTACTCGCTGAAGAAGACATCCATATCGACCAATTACTGGTCAGACCAATGCACCACCATCTAGACAGGCGTGCAAAAAAAGCCCAAATTGGGGCCATGTTAGCTGGGCGATATGTGCGAAATTTTTCGACGTTGCCTTTAATGATAATAAGCATGGGATGTCGTGATGAATATCCTCTTTGATGAGCGCCTGGACGGCGAATTGGTCCAGCGAGATAAAAGCGAGGTCTTGAGCGACCTGCAGCAAGCCGTTCCCGATATGACGCTGCTGCACCGTGAAGAAGATTTACGCCCTTTCGAGTGCGATGGGCTGGCGGCCTATCGCGTGCTGCCGATGCTGGTGGCACTGCCTGAAACCCTGGAGCAGGTAAAAGAGCTGCTCAAGCGCTGTCATGCGCTGGGCGTTCCCGTGGTCACCCGCGGCGCGGGTACCGGCCTTTCCGGCGGCGCACTGCCGCTGGAGCAGGGAGTACTGCTGGTCATGTCACGCTTTAACCAAATCCTAAGCGTTGACCCTGATGCGCGCATGGCCCGCGTGCAGCCCGGCGTTCGTAATCTGGCGATTTCCGAGGCCGCCGCGCCCTATGGACTCTATTATGCCCCGGACCCCTCATCACAAATTGCCTGCTCGATCGGCGGTAACGTGGCTGAAAATGCTGGCGGCGTGCACTGCTTAAAATATGGCCTAACGGTGCATAACGTGATGCGGGTGGACGTGCTCACCATTGAGGGCGAAGCCATGACACTGGGCGCCGAGTCGCTCGATGCGCCCGGTTTTGATCTGCTCGCCCTGATGAACGGCTCTGAAGGCATGCTCGGCGTGGTCACCGAAATTACCGTTAAGCTGCTACCCAAGCCGGAAACCGCCAAAGTGCTGATGGCCAGCTTCGACGATGTCGAAAAAGCGGGCCGTGCGGTGGGCGATATCATCGCGGCGGGGATCATTCCTGGCGGCTTGGAAATGATGGATAAGCTCGCCATCAAAGCCGCCGAGGATTTTGTCAAAGCGGGTTACCCCCTCGACGCCGAAGCCATACTGCTCTGCGAATTGGATGGCGTTGAGGCCGATGTGGACGACGATTGCGATACCGTGCGCGGCGTGCTGGAAAAAGCCGGAGCCACCAATATTCAGCAGGCCCGTGACGAAGCCGAGCGCGCCAAATTCTGGGCCGGGCGTAAGAACGCCTTCCCAGCGGTCGGCCGTATGTCCCCCGACTACTACTGCATGGACGGCACGATTCCACGACGCGAACTACCGCGCGTACTCAAAGGCATTGCTGCGCTTTCCGAGGAGAGTGGTCTGGCGGTTGCCAATGTATTCCACGCTGGCGACGGCAACATGCATCCGTTGATCCTTTTTGATGCCAATAAAGAGGGCCAACTGGCGCTTGCAGAAGACGTGGGCGGCAAGATTCTTGAGCTTTGTGTGGCGGCAGGCGGTTCAATCACCGGTGAGCACGGCGTCGGGCGGGAAAAAATCAACCAGATGTGCAGTCAGTTCCAGCCGGATGAAATCAGCGTTTTTCATGCCCTGAAAGCTGCATTCGATCCCAAGCGTCTGCTTAACCCCGGCAAGAATATTCCTACGCTGGCACGCTGCGCGGAATTTGGCGCCATGCACGTCCATAACAACGAGCTACCACACCCGGAACTGCCCCGTTTTTAACAGTGACCTGGCCAAGATAACCGCTAGGCAAAATAAATATTGGAAAAGACCATGACCGAATTAGCGATGCATGCCGCCGACCGCGATATCGCTGACACGCTGTGTGAGCAGGTGCGCAGTGCGTATGACGCACGCACGCCGCTACGTATTGTAGGCGGCGATACCCGCGCTTTTTATGGCCGACCAGTAGAAGGCCAAACGCTGCAGATGGCCGAACACAGCGGCATAGTCAGCTACGACCCAGTGGAACTGATCGTCACCGTGCGCGCTGGTACGCGGCTGAGTGCGCTTCAAGCGGCGCTGGCGGAAAAACACCAGATGTTGGGGTTTGAACCGCCCATGTTTGGCGAGCAAAGCACCATTGGTGGCGCAGTTGCGACCGGCCTTTCTGGCCCACGCCGCCCCTGGGCAGGCGCGGCGCGCGATTTTGTGCTCGGCACACGGGTAATTACCCAAGAAGGCAAACTGCTGCGTTTCGGTGGCGAAGTGATGAAGAATGTCGCCGGCTACGACCTTTCGCGCATGATGACTGGCGCTCAAGGCACCCTCGGCGTACTGACCGATATTTCGTTTAAAGTGCTGCCTATTCCCAACGCCACGCACAGCTTGCGTTTATCGCTCAACCTCAGCGATGCGCTCAACAAGCTTGCCGAGTTGGGCCGTCAGCCGTTACCGATCACGGCGGCAGCTTGGCATAACGGCGAGCTCTTTCTGCGTTTAGAGGGCGGCAAAAGTTCTGTCAGTGCGACCCAGGCTCGATTAGGCGGCGAGCCGCTTGATGCCAGTTTCTGGACGTCACTGCGCGACCATCGCCACGCCTTTTTTCAGCGCCAAGAGGGCCAAGCACTGTGGCGGCTATCGCTGCCGCCCAATACCGCCCCGCTGAACCTAAATATTGCCGAGAGCGATATATTCTACGACTGGGCGGGGTGTCAGCGCTGGGTAAAAACAGCGCTTGATGCTGATACGCTGCGCGCTGCCTGCAAAGCAGTGGGTGGCCATGCCACCTGTTACATACCCCATGCCCAGGGCGGCGCCGTCGAGCCTTTCACACCGCTGGACCCAGTAGTGGAAAAATATCATCGTAACTTAAAGGCGGAGCTGGATGCCCATGGCATATTCAATCCCGGTCGTCTTTATGCGGCGTTTTAATCAGGAGAGCTGACATGCAGACGCACTTTACCGATGCCGACCGTCAGAAGCCGCACATTCAGGAAGCAGAGAGCATTTTGCGCACCTGCGTTCACTGCGGCTTCTGTAACGCCACCTGCCCCACCTACCAGCTGTTAGGTGATGAGCGCGATGGCCCGCGCGGGCGCATTTATCTGATGAAGGAGTTGCTGGAGAGCCGCGATGATGACGACCAGGTCACCGAAGAGACTCGCCTACACCTTGACCGCTGCCTCACCTGCCTAAACTGCGAGACCACCTGCCCTTCCGGCGTGGAGTACCACAAGCTGCTCAACATAGGCCGCGCCGAAATTGAGCGCCGCGTACCCCGCCCGGCAGGCGAACGGGCGCAGCGCTATGCGCTGCGTAAGATGATGGTCGAACCGAAACGCTTTCAGGCGCTGCTCAAGCTGGGGCAAACCTTTAAACCGTTAGTGCCCGGCAAGCTGCGCAATAAAATGCCTGCGGCCCCAGTCGATGCAGGCGCGCGCCCTGATGCACAACGCCATAGCCGGCAAGTATTAATTCTGGAAGGTTGTGTACAGCCCGGGCTTTCACCGAACACCAATGCTGCCACCGCGCGGATTTTGGATAGGCTCGGCATTGGCGTGACGCCGGTAGCCGAAGCCGGCTGCTGTGGCGCGGTTGATTTCCACCTCAACGCCCAGGACGATGGCCGGGCGCGTATGCGCGCCAATATCGACGCTTGGTGGCCGTATATCGAACAAGGCGCTGAAGCCATCGTTCAAACCGCTAGCGGCTGTGGCGCCTTTGTTAAAGAGTACGGTTATATGCTCAAGGATGACCCCGACTACGCCGTGAAAGCGCAAAGGGTCAGCGCCCTGGCCAAGGACATTGTCGAAATCTTGCGCGATGAGCCGCTAGATACGTTAAATGTTAAAGCATCTGAACGGCTAGCTTTTCACTGCCCCTGCACGCTGCAGCACGCTCAAAAGCTTAACGGTGCGGTCGAAGGCATACTGAGCAAGCTCGGTTTTGCGTTAACACCAGTGCAGGATGCGCATCTTTGCTGCGGTTCGGCAGGCACCTATTCCATCACTCAACCTGAACTTGCTACCCAACTGCGAGACAATAAGTTAAATGCCCTGGAAGCAGGTCAGCCAGACGTGATTGTCACCGCTAATATCGGCTGTCAGACCCACTTGGCCGGCGCCAACCGAACGCCGGTGCGCCATTGGGTGGAAATCGTCGATGCGGCACTTCCTGGCGCTTAATGATCACTACTTAACCCCCTGGCCGCGCTGCTGGTTAATAGCGCGGCGACTCACTCCCTTGCTAAAAGGATTACACCATGCAAACAAAAGCCATTCTTGCCCAGGCCGATGTGATTAATGTACTAGACGCAGCGCAGAAAGAAGCTGATAGCAACAGCTGGCCAGTCACCATCGCGGTAACCGACGACGGCGGCCACCTGCTCGGTCTGCGCCGATTGGATGGCGCAGCCCCTTTTAGTGCCGACGTCGCCACGCAGAAGGCGCGCAGCGCTGCACTCGGCCGCAAAGAAACCCAAGTATTCGAAGAGATGATTAACGGTGGCCGCACAGCGTTTGTCTCTGCGCCACTGCAGGGGCTACTGTCGGGCGGTGTGCCGATCACGGTTGACGGTCATGTGGTAGGTGCGGTCGGCATTTCGGGTGTAAAACCCGACCAGGACGTACAAGTTGCTAAAGCAGGCGTTAGTGCGATTACCGGTTAATCACTGCGCTATCTTCCACCCACGAACGTCCACACACGAAAAAGCCCGGATCAATGATCCGGGCTTTTTTGGAATTCGTTCGGCTGAGGCCGATATTACGTTTTTCAATCTAAGCGCTTAATGGCGGACCGGACGAGACTCGAACTCGCGACCTCCGGCGTGACAGGCCGGCATTCTAACCGACTGAACTACCGGTCCACGTTTAGGCACTTCATCCATCCTAATGCTCAACATTTTTAAGCGGTTCAGAGCGCTTTCATCTGTTAAGCGATGGTGGGTGGTACTGGGTTCGAACCAGTGACCCCCAGCTTGTAAGGCTGGTGCTCTCCCAACTGAGCTAACCACCCAATCGATTAGCAAGTCATTATCGACTTTGCCAATCTAGCTTAGTCATTATCGTGGCGGACCGGACGAGACTCGAACTCGCGACCTCCGGCGTGACAGGCCGGCATTCTAACCGACTGAACTACCGGTCCGAATAGCGATAACAACTCTATAGCGACAACAACCACAAGCAGATTTATTTGATGTTGGCGGACCGGACGAGACTCGAACTCGCGACCTCCGGCGTGACAGGCCGGCATTCTAACCGACTGAACTACCGGTCCGTTATGCACATCAGATATTTATCATGCTTACTGCTACTTCAAAAACGCTTCCAGACCATCTTTCAATACAGATTAATGGTGGGTGGTACTGGGTTCGAACCAGTGACCCCCAGCTTGTAAGGCTGGTGCTCTCCCAACTGAGCTAACCACCCGCTGGTCACGTGGCGCTGCATTCTACAGAAGGCTTGCTGGAAGTCAATATGCTGTGTCTAAAAACTGTTTTTAAAAACTAATTTTTTAAAAAACAGGCATTCAAACCAGCGTGTTGCTCTCTTCCTTCAGGTCTTGGCTGTAAGCGCGGACGAAGGATGCCGCAACCTGGGTGGCCTCGTCAATCAAAACCGTTTGAGTCAGCCCAGAAACGCGGCGCGGTTTGAAATCGTGATCGCCATCTTTTAACCAAGACAACTGCGCATTTGCTGGTAATGCATATCCTTCGACCTCTGCCTGTCTACCGAACGGATCTCGCTCGCCTTGTAGAATCAACATGGGGCAGGTAATGGCAGGCCAATGTTCTAAGCGCAATTTATGAGGCGTTTTAGGGGGATGAAAGGGATAACCGGCCACCACCACGCCAGGTACCGTGCTACTCGATGGTTCGCTGGCCAGATATTGACTGGCAAATAGGGTCGCCACGCGTCCGCCCATCGACTTACCCCCAATCCATAGCGGCCCTTCAAACAGAGAATCAAGTAGCGCATACCACTCGGCAAACTGAGCAAGGGTCTGGGCGATAGGTGGCGGTGGTCGGCGTTTGCCGGTTTCCTGCATTTGTTGCATATAGGGAAAATCAATACAAAAAACTTGAATTCCCCTGTCAGCCAAAGAGGTGACAAATTGACGCATGAAGAATGACTGCTGACCAGCCCCTGCGCCATGGGCAAACAGCAAACGACCGAACTTAGCGTGTCCATGGACGGCTAACGGCCCCATGCCTTGCACCAAGAAACAGCTACTTGAGGGGTATTTAAGCCTGTCTTTTAACACTTGAGGAGATACCTCAGCATAGCCCGACAAGAGGTAATGTGACACGCATTGCTCCTGATTATTCAGAGTTTAACTAATTGGCATGTTCAGCTTAAGCCTCGGCTGCGCTAGAATCCTGGTCGGAACTTGACCTGCATCATCAAGCGGGTGGCCGCACTCGTGCAGAATGTCACGGGTTACCCCCTAACCGCGTTCGATGGGAACATGAAATGAGCACAGCATTTGAACACCCGACCTACAACTACAAGGTAGTTCGGCAGTTCGCGATTATGACCGTTGTGTGGGGCATAGTGGGAATGACTATCGGTGTCATCCTCGCCTCGCAACTGGTTTGGCCGGAACTGAATCTTGGCATACCTTGGACTAGCTTTGGGCGCCTGCGTCCTTTGCACACTAACGCCGTTATTTTCGCCTTTGGCGGTTCGGCACTCTTTGCCACGTCGTACTACGTTGTCCAGCGCACCTGTCAGACACGGCTTTTCTCTGACAAGTTAGCGGCCTTTACGTTCTGGGGCTGGCAAGCCGTCATTATCTCAGCGGTAGTGTCGCTCCCCATGGGTTACACCACTACCAAGGAGTACGCTGAGCTTGAGTGGCCGATCAATATCTTGATCGCCGTTGTCTGGATCAGTTATGCGATTGTGTTCCTAATGACGATCAAGAAACGCACCACCTCGCATATTTATGTGGCGAACTGGTTCTTTGCGGCGTTTATTTTGACCGTTGCGGTGCTGCACATCGTTAACAATGCGGCCATCCCTGTCACCCCGATGTACTCTACCTCGATCTACGCAGGTGCCGTGGATGCCATGGTGCAGTGGTGGTACGGCCATAATGCGGTGGGCTTCTTCCTGACCGCAGGCTTCCTGGGCATGATGTATTACTTCGTACCGAAGCAGGCGGAACGTCCGATTTACTCGTACCGCCTGTCTATTGTCCACTTCTGGGCATTGATCATGATCTATATGTGGGCTGGCCCGCACCACCTGCACTACACCGCGCTGCCTAATTGGGCACAATCACTGGGAATGGTAATGTCGATCATTCTGCTGGCTCCCTCCTGGGGCGGCATGATCAACGGCATGATGACCCTAACAGGCGCATGGCATAAGCTGCGTACGGACCCGACACTGCGCTTCCTCGTGGTTGCCCTATCGTTCTACGGCATGTCCACGTTTGAAGGCCCGATGATGGCAATTAAAACCGTCAATGCGCTTTCACACTATACCGACTGGACCATTGGTCACGTTCACGCTGGTGCACTCGGCTGGGTGGCAATGATCACTATCGGCTCGATGTATCACTTGATCCCGCGGGTTTTCGGACGCACCGAAATGCACTCTGTCAATCTGATTGCGGTGCACTTCTGGCTAGCCACCATCGGCACTGTGCTATACATCGCCTCCATGTGGGTGAACGGCATTATGCAGGGCCTAATGTGGCGTGCGATCAACCCTGACGGCACTCTGATGTACACCTTTATCGAATCCGTCGAAGCTAGCGCCCCGGGATACTTTGTACGTCTTATCGGCGGCCTCTTCTGGGTCACCGGCATGCTGATCATGGCGTTCAACGTTTACATGACCGTTAAGCGTCGTGAGGCCATCAGCCATTCAGCGCCACAAGCTGCTTAAACCGGGGAAGTTGAGACCAATGAAACACGAGATTGTCGAAAAAAACGTTGGCCTGCTTGCCGTGTTGATCCTTGTCGTGATCAGTTTCGGTGGTTTGGCTGAGGTCGTTCCGCTGTTATTTCAGAAGCAGACCACCGAGCCCGTTGAAGGCCTAGAGCCGCTATCGGCATTGGAACTGGAAGGCCGAGACATTTATCGCCGTGAAGGTTGTGTGGGTTGTCATTCACAAATGGTGCGCCCCTTCCGCGCTGAAACCGAGCGTTACGGCCACTACAATGTGGCCGGTGAGCAGGTTTATGAGCATAACTTCCTGTGGGGCTCTAAACGTACCGGGCCCGACCTGGCGCGTGTTGGCGGCCGCTATAGCAACGACTGGCACCGTGCTCACCTCTACAATCCACGCGATGTAGTACCTGAGTCGGTCATGCCGGCTTACCCCTGGCTATTTGAGAACACCCTCGATGGTGATGACACGCCCAAGAAGATGCGCACACTGCGTCAACTTGGTGTGCCGTATACCGACGAAGATATCGCCAACGCTACTGCAGACGTACGCGGTAACCAAGAAATCACCGCCTTGGTCGCTTACTTACAGCAGCTCGGAACCGTACTTGAGGGCACTCGTTAAGTTATGGATACGGGAACCTTTCGCGGCCTCATCACGCTGATCTTGATTTTCGCTTTTATCGGCATTGCCCTCTGGGCGTATTCCAAGCGACGCAAGCCAGATTTCGACGAAGCGGCTAACCTGCCTTTTGCCGACGACGATGAGCTGCCGACCAGTGATAAGCACACTTCGCCTGAAAGCGACAGCGAAGCGCATTCCCGCGATGACAGGGGAGATAAGAAATTATGAATAATTTGTGGGGAGACTCCCTATCCGGCTTCTGGAGCGCCTGGATCATAATCATCACGCTAGGCACCATTGCGCTGAGCGTGTGGATACTGCTGGCCAACCGCCGTACCGATAAAACGCCCGACGCTGAAGGTAACGTAGAAACCACTGGGCACGCTGCAGACGGCATCGAAGAGTACGACAATCCATTGCCAAAGTGGTGGTTCCAGCTTTTCGTCTTAACGGTGGTCTTTGCGCTGGGCTATCTCGTTCTTTATCCCGGCCTGGGTAACTACGCAGGTGTGCTGGGTTGGTCGCAAGAAGGTCAGTGGGAGGAAGAAGTCGCCCAGGCAGAAGAACGCTTTACGCCCATTTTTGCCCAGTACCAGGAAGTGGCCATTCCAGAACTCGCCGAAGATCCTGAAGCGATGCAGGTTGCTGAGCGTATTTTTCAGAATAACTGTGCGGTGTGTCACGGCTCTAACGCTCAAGGCGGCTACGGTTTCCCCGATTTGACCGATGACGATTGGTTATATGGCGGTGAGCCCGATAACATTGTGCAAACATTAACCAACGGTCGTAACGGCCTGATGCCTTCCTGGCAGCAGTTGGGTGAGGAAAACATAGAAAACCTCACCCAATACGTGCTCTCGCTTTCTAATGAAGAACATGACGAAGCGCGCGCTGAACAGGGTGAAAGCACATTTGGCGCAGTGTGTGCGGCCTGCCACGGCCCCAGTGGCACCGGCAACACGGCACTGGGAGCGCCTAATTTAACCGACAACACCTGGCTCTACCTGTCACCTGTTCAAAACGTGGGTGACTCCATCCGCCAGACGCTACGTAATGGGCGTAATGGTCACATGCCGGCGCAAGCGGCCTACATTGGCGAAGAGCGCGTCCATTTGGTCGCCGCCTATGTGTATAGCCTGCGCTTCGCGGACTGATTAACCGCTGACGAATAGAGATAATCGCCAGCAACGCTAGCCAAGCAAGGGTGCGGCCCCAAACCGCACCCTTTCTTTATGCATAAACCGATACAATATTGACCTTGCACCGTTTTTACGAGACTGGGGTGCACTCTCTCCTGCCTTCTGAGCCGGGAATACCGCGATGGAAAAGATACCAAGCCAAGACGTCACGCCGAATCCGGTGGGGCATCACACCCCGCAAACCGCAGTTACTCAGGAAATGTACGCCAAAAGACGTCACATTTATGTGCGCGAAATCAAAGGCTTTTTCCAGAAGTTACGGCGCAGTGCCAATTGGGCGCTAATGCTGGCGTTTTTTCTCTTTCCTTGGATTAATATCGGTGGCCGGCCGTTAATTCTGTTCGACCTGCCTAACCGTGAATTCCATATTTTTACCGCGACGTTCTATCCACAGGAATTCATTCTGCTGTCGTGGCTGCTGATCATCTGCGCCTTCGGGTTGTTTTTTATTACCGTTTTTGCTGGCCGGGTATGGTGCGGCTATACCTGCCCGCAAAGCGTTTGGACGTTTTTGTTTATCTGGCTTGAACATCGTATTGAGGGCTCACGCAATCGGCGTATCAAGCTCGACAACCAGCCGATGACTGCCGAAAAAGCGTGGCGTAAAAGTGCTAAGCACGCTGCTTGGCTACTGATTGCACTCGCTACGGGTATCACCTTTGTAGGTTACTTCACCCCTATACGTGATTTAGTGACCGAATTACCCTCTTTTGATGCCCATGGCTGGTCCTATTTTTGGGTAGGCTTTTTTCTGGTATTTACCTACTTAAACGCGGGTTGGCTGCGCGAACAGGTATGCATCTATATGTGCCCCTATGCGCGTTTTCAGTCGGTTATGTTTGACCGCAACACGCTCATCGTTTCCTACGATCAAGCGCGAGGTGAACCGCGAGGACATCGCAAAAAAAGCCTAAGTCATCAACAAGCCCGAGAGGCAGGCTATGGTGACTGCATCGATTGTGATCTTTGCGTTCAAGTATGTCCCACCGGCATCGATATACGCGACGGGCTTCAGTTTGAGTGTATTAGTTGCGCCGCTTGTATCGACGCCTGCGATAGCGTGATGGACAAGATGGGCTACCCACGGGGCTTGGTGCGTTATACCACCGAAAATGCTCTTGAAGGGCAAAAAAGCCGTATAATACGACCTCGCTTGCTAGGTTACTTCGCAGCGTTAGTGCTGATGATGGGCACCTTTGCCTGGGCGATTAATGACCGTATGCCACTCAATTTTGATGCTGAGCGCGAACGCACCCAGCTCTACCAAACGACCCGCGACGGCCTAATTAGCAATGTCTTCACCCTGTCCGTTCGCAATCTTGATGATCAAGACCACACTTACCAGCTAACCGTAGCAGGGTTACCCAGCTTAGCGTTGGATAGCAATACGATTAATGTGCCCGCGGGAGAATCGCGTTTAAAGGTTGTCACCGTGACGGCTAACCCCGACGATCTGCAGCAACCCAGCCACAATATTGTATTCTCGCTACAGGCTCAGCAAAACGAGCGTATTCGCCTTGAGCGTGAAACCAGCTTCCTGGGCGACATTAGGAGATAAGTGATTATGTCATCCCCCTCGTTACCCTCTAAAGATAAGGTAACTCCTTGGTACAAGCAGTTTTGGCCGTGGTTTTTAATCGGCCTACTATTTTCTTCGATTATTGTCAGCACTGGCTTTGCCGTTATGTCGATCAAAAGCTACGACGGTATGGTTGTTCAGGAAGATTATTACGAGCATGGTAAAGCCATCAATATGGTACTTGCCAAACAAGAGCAGGCACGCGCACTGAACTTAACTGCCGATCTTCGTATCGATCCGCTGACCAGCGATATTGTGGTTGATTTGAGCGGTGATGCGCGCCCGGAAATGCTCTATTTAGATCTTATCTTCCCTACCGAAGATAACCGTGACCAATCATTCATACTTGAGCATGTGCGTGACGGCCGCTATATCACCCAGGGACCCGACAATCTACGCTATCGCTGGTATCTGCAGATACAGCCTGCGCTGGAAGATGCCGACTGGCGGCTTACCGGGGAGGCCACGTTTCCCAATGAGAATAGCGTCGCGCTACTGCCGGGAGGGCGCAAAGAAAGCGAATGAACAACGCCGTGCCTGCCTCTGACTGCTATCACTGTGGTAATCCAGTACCCACTGCTGCACCCTGGACTATTACCCTAGATGAACATACCCACCCGCTTTGCTGCCCCGGCTGCGAGGCGGTGGCCCATGCCATCGTCGACGGCGGGCTGGAGAGTTACTACCGCTACCGCACCGAACTTCCCGAACGGCCGGATGAACGCCAAGCCGCCAAAGCGGATACTTGGTCAGTATTTGACGACCCCGGCCTGCAGGCGCAATTTGTTCACCCCGATGGCGATGAAGGCAACGTAAAAGCGACCCTTGCCATTGAAGGCATCACCTGTGCCGCCTGTGCGTGGCTGATCGAACACCGCCTGAATGCCCTACCCGGGGTTACTTCCAGCGCGGTGAATTTAACTCATCATCGCCTGCGCGTGAGCTGGAATCCGCAGCAGTTAAAACTCTCTCAACTGTTGGCCGAACTGGCGGCCATTGGGTATGACGCCCAGCCTTACGAACCTGATCAAGCCCAGGCGCGCATGCAGTATGAAGAACGTATGAACGTTCGTCGTTTGATTATTGCTGCGGTCGGGATGATGCAAGTGATGATGTTTTCGATCCCTATTTATGTTTCCGGCCCCGGTGAAATGAGCGATGACTTCTATGCGCTATTTCACTGGCTATCCTTCGCCCTGGCCACGCCCGTGGTATTTTTCTCAGCACAACCATTCTTTCGTAACGCGCTACGCGATCTCCGCACCGGTGTATTAGGTATGGACGTACCGGTCTCGCTGGCTATTGGGGGGGCATATCTCGCCAGTAGCTATGCAGTGCTATTTGATGTTGGTGAGGTCTATTTTGACTCCGTCGCCATGTTCACCTTCTTTTTGCTGTTCGGGCGCTACGTGGAAGGCCGCGCCAGACGACGCAGCGGGCATAGCGGCAATGCGCTCAGTGGCGTGCTGCCGATCTCGGCCACACGACTGGAAGACGACGGCAGCGAGCGCATTCTGCCTGCCAGCGAACTCGCCCCAGCTGATCGCGTATTGATCAAGCCCGGCCACGGCGTGCCTGCCGATGGCGTAATTGAAGAAGGCGAATCAAGCCTGGATGAATCAATGCTTACCGGCGAATATCTACCGGTGACCCGCCGAGTGGGTGATCGTATTATCGGCGGCAGCCAAAACATGGAAAACCCCCTGGTGATTAGGGTTACCCACGCCGGAAAAGACGCTCAAGTGGCTGGCATTGTTGACCTTACCGACCGTGCGTTTGCCAGCCGCCCGCGGCTGGCCCAGATGGCTGCGCGCATGGCCCACCTATTTGTCCTACGGCTGCTGGTGGTGACGGCCTGCGTCACTATCGCCTGGTGGTTTATCGACCCTTCGCGGATGCTTTGGGTGCTGCTTTCAGTGTTGGTCGTCACTTGCCCCTGCGCCCTGGCGTTGGCGACACCTGCGGCATTGACCGCGGGCCACGGCCAGTTGCGTAAACGCGGCGTCTTAATCACCCGCGCCGATGCCATGGAGACACTCTCCAACGTTACCCGGGTCATTTTCGATAAAACAGGCACTCTGACCCGCGGCGAAATGCACGTCACCCAGATCAAACCATTCGGTGAACTAACCGTTGAGCGTGCCCAAGCGATTGCCGCCGCCCTAGAGGCTCACTCGGAACATCCTATAGCCCGCGCTTTTCGCCCTTTCCGTGATGCGACGCTCCAGGCCAGGGATATTCACAGCTATACTGGGCAAGGGTTAGAAGGAACTTTAGAGGGCGTACGGTGGCGGCTGGGCAAACCCGAATTTGCGACCCATGAGCCTATCGCGGCACCTGCCAAGGGGCAGTGGCTGCTACTTAGCGAAGATGGCAAGCCCCGCGCCTGGTTTGGCCTGCATGACGGCATTAGAGATGATGCCGCCGCGACAGTTGACGCCCTACACGCCCAAGGGTTCAGCGTGGAGCTGCTTTCCGGCGATACGGAAGACGCCGTCGAAAGCCTGGCCAGCCAGCTTCATATTGCAACCTGGCATTCAGGCACCAGCCCGGAGGGTAAGTTAGCTCGGCTGAAAGAGCTTCAAGCTGCTGGCGAAACCGTACTCATGGTTGGTGATGGTATCAACGATGTGCCGGTCTTGGCCGGTGCCGATGTAGCGATTGCTATGAATGGCGCAACGGATTTGGCCCGTACTCGTGCCGATGCGATATTGCTTAGTCCGCGCCTGATGCGGATTTTTGAAGCTATCGAGATTTCCCGCGCTACCCGGCGTATCATGCGCCAAAATATGATCTGGTCTGTGTGCTATAACTTTTCGGCGCTACCGCTGGCAGCAATGGGGTTAGTGCCTCCCTGGCTAGCCGCCATTGGCATGTCGCTAAGTTCGCTCGTGGTGGTCGGTAATGCCCTGCGGCTATCACGCTGGCGCGCCCAACCCGCTACTTCGCTTAGCGCTACAAACCCGGTAACTGCATGACGATTCTGTATCTACTCATTCCGCTCTCACTGATTTTACTCGGCCTCGCCGTCTGGGCATTTTTCTGGGCGGTTAAAAATGATCAGTTCGACGACCTGGAAGGGCCCGCGCACCGTATTTTGTTTGATGAGGATGAGAACGACCTCAGCCCCGAACAGCGTCGCCAGCGGCAGCAAGCCAAGAACAAGCCTGTTGCACCTTCAGATACGCCCCCATCCGACGACCAAGAGCCACGGCCATGAACCCAACGGGCCTTGATCTGCCGCCGCTATTAGCGGCGTTTGTATTTGGTTTGATGGGCGGCGCTCACTGCATCGGCATGTGTGGCGGCATTATGAGCGCACTCACCTTCGCGGTGCCTCCCAGCATGCGTCATCCGGCACGGTTGGGTGGCCTGCTGCTCAGCTATAACGCCGGTCGTATCACTAGCTATATGAGCGCAGGTGCGCTGGTTGCGCTATTAGGTACACTGTTTTCTCTTTCAGCTACCGCTAGGTTGTTACTCCAGGTTTTTGCCGCGCTGATGCTCATCTTAATGGCGCTGTATATTGCCAACTGGTGGAAGGGGCTGCTCAAAATCGAAGCTGTTGGCCGCCGCCTATGGCGCCTTCTTGAGCCTATAGGGCGGCGTTTAATGCCCGTTGTACACCTTCCCCAAGCCTTCGCGCTGGGGGCAGTGTGGGGCTGGCTACCCTGCGGGCTGGTTTACTCCATGCTGGCCTGGAGTTTAGCGATTTCCGACCCATTGCAAGGGGCACTGCTAATGGGCGCCTTTGGGCTTGGTACATTACCCGCGTTATTAGCGACTGGACTTGCTGCGCGCCAGTTAAGCCATCTCATACGTCACCCAGCAACACGCAGCGTGGCCGCGTTAACCATTATCACCTTTGCGCTTTGGCAGCTTTGGACCCTCACAGTGCATAATCTCCACTAATATGATATGGCTCAACGTTTACTAAGCCTCTGCACGCTAGGCTGGCCTTAATTTTAAAATGCCATCCCTAACGCCGGAGCACACCTTCATGCCCGTTCATGCCTCTGCGGCTTTCTCTACTGCATCAGCCCCTAAGCAGATAGTGTGGGATGAGGCCCTGCTGCGCCGCTACGATACCAGCGGACCGCGCTACACCTCCTATCCAACTGCACTGTCGTTTCATGACCAATTTACCCCTAGTGATTTGACCCAGGCGCTAGAGCGCAGCAATACCAGCAAGCGTTCACTCTCGCTGTATGTGCACATCCCTTTCTGCCGAAAAATCTGCTTCTACTGCGCCTGTAATAAAATCGCCACCAAGAATACCGCTCTGGCTGAACCCTACTTAGCCCGACTCGACCGCGAAATGGTACTGACCGCCCGCCGCTTAGATACCACACGGGCGGTTGAGCAGTTACATTGGGGAGGTGGTACACCGACATTTCTCAGCTTGAATCAGATGGGCGATCTGATTGATCGCCTGGATGCCCGTTTTGGGCTTTCGTCCTCTCACGATCGCGATTATGCGATTGAAATAGATCCTCGCGAAGCGGATGTATTTACCTTAAGGCACCTCCAGTCGTTGGGATTTAACCGCATCAGCCTGGGCGTGCAGGACTTAAGCCCGCTGGTGCAGAAAGCCATTAATCGCATTCAGCCTCGGATACTCACCGAAACGCTGATGGATGAAGCGCATCGATTGGGTTTTAGGTCTTTGAATCTTGATTTGATTTATGGCCTGCCGTTTCAAACTGAAAAGAGCTTTGCTGACACCTTGCGCCAGGTAATTGAGCTGAACCCCGCACGGCTTTCTGTGTTTAATTACGCCCATATGCATGAGCGCTTTCCCCCTCAGCGGCGCATTAATGTCGATGACTTGCCAGGAGGCGAAGAGAAGCTGGCGATTCTTCGTACCACTATTGAAATGCTCACCGCGGCGGGTTATGTGCATATCGGTATGGATCACTTTGCCCGTACTGACGACAGCTTAGCCGTTGCCCAGCGTGAAGGCTCGCTACAGCGTAACTTTCAAGGCTACTCCAGCCACGCCCAGTGTGACTTAATTGGTCTTGGCGTTTCGGCGATTTCTCGCATTGATGATATCTATGCGCAAAATCCTAGTGATCTGACACGCTACGAAGCGTCGCTGGATCAGGGGCAGCTTGCCACGGTGCGTGGCATACGCTTAAGCGATGACGACCTGATCCGGCGGGACGTGATTGAGCGGCTGATGTGCGATATGCGTATTGATTTGGCCACGGTTAGTCAACGCTGGAACATTGATGCTCCGCGCTACTTTGCGCCAGCACTTGAACATCTGCGAAGCGCCGAGCAAGATGGTCTGCTAACGCGAAGCGGCGATCAACTAAGCGCTACCCCCATGGGCCGACTGCTCATTCGCCATATAGCGATGGCGTTTGATGCTCACCTGCCGCAGCAAACGGGCCAAGGCTACTCAAAGATTGTTTAATAATCTTTAAGCAGGCATGCCATAGCGACTATAATAAGTAAGGTTTTTCTAATCGATAAGCGGCACTCACTTAAGGAGCAACGCATGCTGGAATCCATGAGCCCCAGACGCTCGCTACTCCACGAAGCTCGCTGCCAAACCTGCAGTTTGAGTTCACTGTGCTTGCCGCTTGCCCTTGAACTGGACGACATGGGACAGTTCGATGCCATTATTCGCCGCCGTGCGCCGCTGAAAAAAGGCGCGCTACTGTTTCGCCAGGGAGATGCCTTTACCAGTGTTTATGCGGTACGTTCGGGCAGCCTTAAACAAGTCACATCAGAGGGGAACGGCAGCGAGCAACTGACCAATTTCTATCTACCTAGTGAATTGGTCGGGCTGGATGGGATTGATGAAGAGCACTATCCCGGGAGCGTAATCGCCCTGGAAACGACCACGGTTTGCGAAATCCCCTTTGACCGCCTGGATTTACTGTCAGAAGAGCTGCCCGAACTACGTGGCCAGTTGTATCGCAGCATGAGCAAAGAATTACGCGACGACCGGCGCATGATGCGCCTGTTATCACGTAAAACCGCCGACCAGCGGCTGGCAAGCTTTTTGATTACGCTTTCAGATCGTTTTCGTCGGCGGGGTTACTCGCCTTACAGCTTTCGACTTTCAATGCCCAGAGCTGATATCGGCAACTACCTCGGGCTGGCGGTGGAAACGGTCAGCCGCATCTTAAGCCGCCTTCAGCAGCAAAATGTAGTGGCGGTTTCGGGGCGAGAGGTTAATATCCTCGACATGCAGCGTTTGATAACTCTCACCGAAGAAGAACAGCAAACGGTTAGCTGACGTTAAACGCCTGGATTCGCCCGGCCAGTAACTCTGCCTGCTTGGCCTCTAAACCTGCAAAATCGAACAGATTGCGGTCTGCCAGTTGGGAAGGCGCGATATTAGTGACGGCTTTAAACATGCTTTCCAGGCGGCCGGGGAACTTTTTATCCCATTCAGCGAGCATCTCTTTTACCACTTGGCGCTGCATATTAGGCTGGGAACCACAAAGATTGCAGGGAATAATCGGGAATTCCATCAACCGAGAAAACTCGGCAATATCCGCCTCTTTACAATAAGCCAAAGGCCGAATGACGATATTCTTGCCATCATCGGAGAGCAGCTTGGGCGGCATCGCTTTCAGGTTGCCCCCAAAGAACATATTGAGAAACAGCGTTTCAAGAATATCTTCGCGATGGTGACCCAAAGCAATTTTATTGGCGCCTATCTCTTCTGCAAAGCCATACAGCGAGCCGCGCCGCAGGCGTGAACAGAGCGCACAGGTGGTTTTGCCTTCTGGGGTTTTCTCCTTTACAACCGAGTAGGTATCACGTTCGACAATATGATATTCAACGCCCTGCTTATCCAGGTAACTAGGCAGCACGTGCTCGGGAAATCCCGGCTGCTTTTGGTCTAAATTGACCGCCAGCAGTGAAAAGTTGATCGGTGCATTGCGCTGCAAGTTGCGCAAAATCTCCAGCATCGTGTAGCTATCTTTACCACCGGAGAGGCATACCATGACGCGATCGCCTTCATTGATCATTTGGTAATCAATAATCGCATTGCCCACTTCTCGGCGCAGACGCTTTTGCAACTTGTTAAATTCACGCTTCTGCTTGGCGTCAGCCAGCTCTGGCTGGCCTTGCGCCGGAGCAGCGGGGGCGGCTGCTAAAGTATCAAGGTGAGCAGGGTCAAAATGATTGAGAGATTGCATGGTATAGGCACTGCCGAGTGTGAAAGGCGCTAGAGCGGAAAAAGTAGGCGCTATTCTAACAACACTCAGCGCCCGACCCAACTTTCTGTCTCTAAGAATCCTCTGTCTCTAAGTGCCCTCTGTCTCTAAGCGGCCTCAGCCATCGTGCGCTGCAGCCGCATATAGAGTAGTGCGCTGGCTGTCGCCTCGCCTAACACACTCTGCATCCCCAAGGCGGGAACTTTCCAGCACGTCAGCGCCTGAGCAAAGCTGCTGGGCGCGTCAATCTCTGGATGCAAGCGACGCAGTCGGCGTTGATGCAGCTTCGCCACATCGATCTGGGCATTAGGTAGTGAAAAGCCCAACTGCTTACTCAGTAGCGCATTCAATGCGCTAATACGCTGCTCTAATTTCCAGCCGATAATCGGTCGATTGCCAATGAATTCCACTAACGCGCTTAAGTTATCCCTGTTAGGTGGCATTACTTCCCCAGCTTGGCATAGCAAGTGGTGACGGCGCAGCGTTGCACTCTCGGGCTGCCTCGCACAGCCTAAGGTGATTACAAAAGCGCGACTGGTACGCACTTGCTGTTGGCTCATCGCCACCGCCGCCAAGCTAATCACTGGTGAAGTGGGTGTAGGCATTGCAGTGCAGGCAAGCGCTACTAGCTCTTCACCCATATAGGGCTGAAACAGCCAGGCATAGGGAGAGTCCGCACAGCGTCGCCGGTCACTCTCACGACGCATTAGGGTACGCAGCGAGCCACTAAATAACGCCACGTGCCGATCTAACAGCCGCATTCCGCTCACGAATACTCCAAATGGTAACGATGCGAAAGCCGCTGTTTAAAGTCTTTGACAATATGCAGCGCCTCACGTAATAGGTCACGTTCGAGCGAAGAGAGGGTTTGCACCACGACACGATTGGTGCGATTCGTCTCTTGCGGCGTACTAGGCGTCTCCAGGGCGGCAAGCTGCTGCCTAAGACGTAGTTCGGTAAAGAGCGCCAACGCCTCACCCAGGTCCTCGGCAAAACGACGATCCAAACGGCCATCTGCAGCCAGAGCGTCAAGGCGGTCGAGGGTCGAGGTGGCTTTGATACGCCGCTCAAGCGCCATGGTGCGCACGCCATGCACGATGGGGAAAATACCGCCTTTCTTAATATCGATACCGTGTTGTGGCTTTTTCAGCGAGCCAAACAGGGTCAGCGGCGTCGAAAAACGCAGTGCTGTTCGGGCAAAATACGAGAGCAGTAGCTCATCGTGGGAGCAGCGTTCGAACAACTCATCACGGACACTTTCAAGCAAACGGGGGTTACCTGCTACGGCATGGGCATCAAGCATAATCGCCAGTTTCATCAGGCTGTCGCCATCACGCTCGCTGGCCCATTTGGCAATATTGCTCTTCCACTGCGATACCGTTGCCACCCACTCGGGGTTAGACACCATAATATTGCCGGGACACGGCGGATAACCAAGCTGTATCAGGGTATCAGTAAGGGTTTGCATGTAGCTTGCGATATCAGGCCACTGGGTTTCATCAGCGAGAATCAAGCCGTTATCTTGATCCGTTTTTAAAATCTGCTCGCCGCGGCCTTCGCTACCCATCACCATCATGCAGCTCTGCTCGCGGTAGCGTTCATCGATTGTGAATTCCCAGGCTTTACTCATGATGCGGCCGTTCAGTGCGGCGAGCAGATCCATCGCAAAGCGCAATTTAACGCCCTGGGCCATTAATGCTTTTACCAGCTCCGGCGTGCGCTGGCTGGCCGCTGACAACGCCTCTAAACTGCTCGCCTGCTCCACCTGCAAACTCACCACATAGCTGCGGCTCGAAAAGTAGCTAAGCACATCGGTAAGTTCTACAACGCCTTTTAAGTCGTTGCGCTCCATCACGACTACTCGTGTCACTTTATGCCGCGTCATCAGCACCAACACTTCAAACAAATATTGGTCTGGTGCAACGGTTACCAGATTAAAATGAGCGATTTTATCGAGCGATGCAGTTACCGGGCTGCCTTCCAACACCAGCGCATTGAGTAGATCGGTTTTGGTCACCATGCCCAGCGTGTCCTGGGTTTCTACCAGTAGGCTGTCGGCGTGACTATCATTCAGTTGCTTCACTGCGCTAGCAATATCACTGGAAGCGGCCATTAACAGTGGCTCGCGCATACACTCGCTCACCTTGGCCAACATAAAGCCCGCCATGGTAACGCCACCATCAGCACGTTTTTCGGTTAACAACCGCGCTTTATGCGTCAGTGATTGGCGAAAGAAATCACTAAAATCGGGATAATGGCTGCACAACTGCTGAAACAGCGCCTTAGGCATTAAGTAGCATAGGCACTCCTGCTCAGCCTTAAAACGATAGCGGCTTTTACCATTGAGGATACTGATCGCCCCAAACAGGTCCCCCGCCGTGTAATGCCCAATGCGTGAAGTAGACGAGGGTAGCGTAGGGTCGATTTCTGCTACTTCGCCTTTATGTAGTAGGTAAACATATTCGCCTGTTTGACCCGTCTCTAAAATCACTTCGTCACGATCAAAATAGGCAAGGTCAATGCTGCGGCGAATGTGCTCACGCCCTTCATCGTCAAGAAGCGTAAACGGCAGTTGGGATAAATCCACATCGACCATTGTGCATGACCTCATTTAACTAAAGGCGAACTTGCAAACATAAGAAAAAACAAATAAGCACCATGAAGCGATGTTACCCATTCCAAATGACGTTCTGCCATGCTTCAAAAAATGGATATCGATTATTATATGAAGATGGCTATACGGGTATAAAGGATTCACTTCCCAAGTGGCAAGTAGAACGTTGTTATACCTTTAGCTATCACGCTAAGGTCGAAGCGACGTTTGTTACACGACCAAAGTATTGTCACTTACTAACCAAGATTACCTCTAGATCGTTGTGTTTGTATTTAAAGTAGTCAATAAACGCTTTTATTTGCTTACTAGACTATCGTCCCATAGCCATTCAAACACCTGCAAACTTCGCTTAAACAGTGTTTAAAAACACCTATTTTCAACGACATGCATTCCTTGAAAAGCAATTCATCTGTTTATTGATACCAAAGTCTGGGATTTATTTTTTGACGTTTATTGCCCAGTATTAACAATGAGTCATGCAGGGTAATCGCACGTCACTAACTAACTCGAAATTTCATATCGAATAATAAGGTGATGTGTCTACAAACGTTGACTCACCACTCCTAACGATTGAGTGGCTTTCGACGTGCGATTGCCCTGATGGGTCACACGCTATTCCCCGTGAACTTTCCCAACCTTAAAAATCACAAGTGGAGAGCAACACAATGGCAGACGACAAAAGTAATGCTGCTGAATACTGGAAAGCCAACGTCCGCTTAATTTTCGGATGCCTAGCCGTTTGGGCCTTCGTTTCTTATGGATGCGCTATCCTCTTTCGCCCACTGCTCGCCGGGATTCCGGTCGGCGGAACTGACTTGGGCTTCTGGTTTGCACAACAGGGATCCATCTTAACGTTTATCGCGCTGATCTTCTTTTATTCCTGGAAGATGAATAAGCTCGATCAAAAATTTGGCCTTGGGGAGTAAACCGGTATGAGCCAGTTTGCAATTAACTTACTGTTCGTCGGCGCCTCCTTTGCCTTGTATATAGGTATTGCGATTTGGGCACGTGCCGGCTCGACGAAAGACTTCTATGTTGCCGGCGGGGGGGTCCATCCAATCACCAACGGGATGGCGACCGCAGCGGACTGGATGTCAGCGGCATCGTTTATTTCCATGGCGGGTTTGCTGGCCTCGGGTGGCTACGCTAACTCCACCTTCCTAATGGGCTGGACCGGTGGCTACGTTATCCTAGCAATGCTATTGGCCCCTTACCTACGTAAGTTTGGTAAGTTCACTGTACCCGATTTTATCGGTGACCGTTTCTACAGCAACACCGCTCGCCTAGTGGCGATCGTATGCTTGATTGTGGCGTCAGTTACTTACGTTATCGGCCAAATGACCGGTGCGGGCGTAGCCTTCTCACGCTTTCTTGAAGTCAGCAACACCTGGGGTATCTGGCTGGCAGCACTGATCGTTTTCCTCTACGCCGTATTTGGCGGCATGAAAGGCATCACCTACACCCAGGTAGCGCAGTACATCGTACTGATCATTGCTTATACCATTCCTGCGGTGTTTATTGCCTTTCAACTGACCGGCAACCCCATCCCGATGTTCGGCATGTTCAGTACGCACACCGAATCCGGCATGCCTTTACTGGCCAAGTTAAATGATGTGGTGAGCGCACTTGGCTTCAGGGACTACACCGCCGACGTGGACAACAAGCTGAATATGGTGCTGTTCACTCTATCGTTAATGGTCGGTACTGCCGGTCTACCCCACGTTATCATTCGCTTCTTCACCGTACCGAAAGTAGCGGATGCGCGCTGGTCTGCTGGCTGGGCACTGGTATTCATTGCACTGCTTTACCTCACCGCACCGGCGGTTGGTTCCATGGCACGCCTGAACTTGGCGACCACTGTGTATCCAGAGATGGCAGGGCAGGTTGAGAACTACGAAGAAGCGGCTCAAAACCCGATTCTGTACGAAGAGCGTCCAGATTGGGTTCGTACTTGGGAAGAGACCGGTCTTATCAACTTCACCGATCTCAACAATGACGGCCGTATTCAGATGTATAATGATGCTGCCGACTACTCTGATCGTGGCTGGGAAGGCAACGAGCTGACGGTTAATAACGATATTCTGGTACTCGCCAACCCCGAAATTGCCAACCTGCCCGGCTGGGTCATTGGCTTGATTGCCGCAGGTGGTATCGCGGCGGCCCTATCAACCGCAGCAGGCTTGCTACTGGCAATATCTTCAGCCATCAGCCACGATTTGATCAAAACAATGATCAACCCGAAAATCTCCGAAAAAGGCGAAATGTTGGCAGCGCGAATCTCCATGGGGGGTGCCATCCTGTTGGCCACCTACTTGGGGCTTAATCCGCCCGGGTTTGCCGCTCAAACGGTGGCACTCGCCTTCGGTATCGCTGGTGCCTCGCTGTTCCCGGCACTGATGATGGGCATTTTCTCCAAGCGGATGAATAATTCAGGCGCGGTTGCCGGCATGCTGGCAGGCTTGATTTGTACGCTGCTATACATCTTCACCTATCTGGGCTGGTTCTTCGTGCCGGGTACCAACATGCTGGCCAACACGCCGGACAACTGGTTCTTTGGTATCTCCCCGCTCTCCTTCGGTGCGGTAGGTGCGATGATCAACTTCGCCGTTGCCTTCACGGTTTCCAGCGTGACGAAAGCGCCGCCGCAAGAGATTCAGCTTCTAGTGGAAAGCGTTCGCTATCCGAAAGGTGCTGGTATGGCGATAGATCACTAAGTCATAATCCTTCCTGGCGACTTATCAGATGCTGTGATGTCGCTTTGGAATCGACCTCACCATCGGGCTTCCTTAGGGAGGCCCGATGGCTTTTATAGATGGCTTTTAGAAAGGATATTTTATGATTTGGCATTTGATCGCCGCCGTTTTTGCGGGCCTTGCGGCCGCGGGTATTGGCTTAATATTACGTACCCTGAGCGGCAAACGCTTGCCCAAGTGGATAGTGCCGGTGTGCGGTGGGTTGGGCATGCTGGGCTATCAAATACAGGTGGAGTACAGTTGGTTTGAGCATAAGCAGGCTCAGCTTCCTGATACTGCAACGGTGATTTCGACTGAAAGCAGTACCGCAGTATGGCGCCCATGGACCTTTGCCGTCCCCATGACGACCAAATTTAGCATGGTCGATAGCGAGAACATCCGTTTCACCGAGCAGGAGGGTAGTCGCCTGGCAGAGTTTATTCTCTATCAGTTTGAACGCCATCACACCGATATATTGCTAACCCAACCCTATCTACTCAACTGCAACAGTCGCGAGATCGTGCCGCTAGCGGAAGAAACCCGTGAACCAGCTTTAGATGAAATGCGTACGCTGCGTGAAACTTCTCCTCTACTGACCACGGTCTGCTCAAACCAGCAAGAAAACAGCTAGTATGATAAAAATCGCATGCGCACAATGCCCTGCATTTCGCCTAGAATGGAGTCTTTTAGTCGCAACGCAATTAGCTAAGCGAAATTTGCGTATGATTCTGGCTCGGGAGTAAGGCATGTTTCACGGCGGGCTATTAGTAGCGGTTTCATTACTCTATATTGCCGTTTTATTTGGCATCGCGTGGTATGGAGACCGCCGGGCACGCACCCACGGAGCCACTCGGCGGCGGCCGCTTATCTATAGTTTGGCGCTGGCCATCTATTGCACCTCATGGACCTTTTATGGCGCCGTTGGCCAAGCAGCGACCGCAGGCTGGTCGTTTGCGAGCATCTTCGTCGGACCGATTTTAACATTTTTGCTCTTCTGGCCGGTGCTGGCCAAAATGATCCGTGTCGCCAAGCACCAAAACGTTACTTCCATTGCCGACTTTATCGCTTCCCGTTATGGCAAAACCCAGTCACTGGCCGCCTTTGCCAGTTTGGTCGCCCTCGTCGGTACCCTGCCCTACATCGCCCTACAGCTAAAAGCGGTTTCCACCACATTTAGTGTGCTCACCGATGCCTCCGATGTGACCCATACGCCGCTATTTGGCGATACAGCGTTTTATGTGGCGATTGTGATGGCCATCTTCGCGATTCTGTTCGGCACCCGTCATACCGATGCCACCGAACACCACGAAGGGTTAATCCATGCGGTAGCATTTGAATCGTTGGTCAAGCTGCTAGCCTTTGTCGTACTTGGTGCCTTCGTCACTTGGGGAATGTTTGATGGCCTGGGTGAGTTGATGGGGCACGCTGAAAGCCAACTTGAACTTCAGCGTCAGCTCGCCAACCAGGATTTTGGCCAGAGCTTCTGGGCGCAAACACTGCTCGCCATGCTAGCGATCCTGTGCCTGCCGCGTCAGTTTCATGTGGCGGTGGTCGAGAATATTCACCCAGACGACGCCACTAAAGCACGCTGGCTGTTTCCTCTCTACCTGTTAGCGATTGCATTTTTTGTGGTTCCATTGGCTGCGGCCGGGCTGCTGCTATTTTCTGAAAGCGGTGTAGAACCCGATACCTACGTATTAGCGTTATCGATGGCCTCAGGTCACCAGTGGCTAACGCTACTCACCTTTATCGGCGGTTTCTCGGCAGCCACCGGCATGGTGATTGTCGCCGCAGTGGCGGTATCGATCATGATTTCTAACGAGATTGTGATCCCGGCGCTGTTCCGGCTGCGTTGGTTTGATACCAAGGCACGGGATTATGGCCGTTTAGTACTGCGTGCACGGCGTTTGACCATTGTTGCCGTGTTGGCCATGGCCTACGGCTTCTACCAACTGATTGCCGAATTCACCTCGCTAGCCTCGATCGGCATGCTGTCGTTTGCCGCTGCCGCACAGTTTGCCCCGGCATTGATAGGCGGGCTTTATTGGAAGCGCGGCAATCGGTTTGGGGTTATTGTCGGCATGAATGCGGGTTTCGCCATCTGGGCCTATAGCCTGCTGATGCCCGCTATGATCAATGCGGGCGTGCTTCCGGCCATTTGGTTTGAAGGCGGTCCACTGGGATTTAATTGGTTATCCCCCACGGCCCTGTTTGGCCTCAACTTAGGTGATAGCTTTACCCACGGCGTCATGCTCTCACTCGGGGTTAACCTGTTCTGCTACATTTTTGTTTCCCAGGTCACTTCGCAGCGGGTCGTCGAACGTATTCAAGCCTCACTGTTTGTGGATAGTGTAGAAACCCGCCAAACCTCGGTTAACCGTCCTTGGACCGGTGCGACCACCGTCGGCGATTTAAAGGTGCTCTGTGAACGCTTTCTCGGTGCCGGCCAAGTAGACCGAGCCTTTGAAGATTACGCCCGCCGGGTGGGCAAACCGTTAGATGACGGTACCCGCGCGTCAATTGATATTATCCAGTTTACTGAACGCTTTCTGGCCTCGGTGCTGGGCGCTTCATCGGCGCGTATCGTGGTTAACTCGGCGCTTCAAGGGCGCGGCATCGGCATCTCGGATGTCATTTCGATTGTCGATGAAGCCTCACAGGTACTGGAATTCAACCGGGCGCTACTCCAGGCCACCATTGAAAACATTAACCAGGGCATCAGCGTGGTCGACCAGAACCTGCGTTTGGTGGTTTGGAACCAGCGCTACCTGGAGCTATTCCGCTTCCCTGATCACTTAATCCGCGTTGGCGCTCCCATCGACCGCATCTTTCGCTATAACGCCCACAACGGCGAGTACGGCCCAGGAGACCCGGAGGAGCACGTCCAATTGCTGCTCGACAACATTCGCGAAGGCCAGCCCCACCGCTATGTACGTTACCGCCAGGACGGCAGCGTTCTGGAAGTGCAGGGCAATCCCATGCCCGGCGGCGGGTTTGTTTATACTTACCAGGATATTACCCAGCAAAAACGCATTGAAGAGGCGCTGATCCGCTCGGAAAATAACATCCGTATATACACTGACAATGTGCCCGCGCTGATTGCCTACTTCGATAAAGAGTGCCGCTACCTATTTACCAACCGTGCCTATGAGCAGGCGTTCAATATTGACCGCAACGCGGTGATTGGTCGCCGCTTTGAAGACGTGCTGCCGATAAAACAGGCAGAGGAGCGTGTCCCCTGGGTGAACCGCGCGCTTAACGGTGAGCGAGTCAGCTTTGAAGTCTCGCTGCGAGTCAACGAGGCCATGCGTTATATGCTGGTCACATACACACCGCACTTCGGTGACAGCCAAGCGATTCTAGGCTTTTTTGCTCTTTACCAAGACATTACTGAGCGTCGTCAGGCTGAAATTGCCCTCAAGGAAACCAACGAGACACTTGAAGAGCGCGTACGTGAACGTACCCAGGCACTTTCTGAAGCCAACGCCGCACTGCGCCAGGAGAACCGTGTACGCGCTGAGGCGGAGCTTGCCCTGCGCCAAGCCAAGCAGTTAGCAGAAGATGCCAATGCTTCTAAAACGCGCTTTTTGGCCGCTGCTAGCCATGACTTGCTGCAACCACTTAATGCGGCAAGGCTGTTTACCTCGGCGCTAATGCAGAATGTGACCACCAGCGACACCCAGCGCATCGTTGGCCATATCGATAACTCGCTCCAGGCAGCCGAGGAACTGCTCAGTACCCTGCTGGATATTTCCAAACTGGACGCAGGTGCCTTAACGCCACGGCGCAGTCACTTTGCCCTGGCGGATATCGTTCGTCCTTTACGCGCCGAATTTGAAGTGATGGCAGACGATCGCGGACTGGACTTAGAGGTCGTGCCTACCCAGCTTTGGGTTGATTCTGACCCTCAAATGCTGCGGCGGATCGTGCAAAACTTCCTATCCAATGCCATTCGTTATACCCAAGAGGGTCGCGTGCTGCTCGGCTGCCGCCGTCATAATGGCTGGCTTTCTATCGAAGTGTGGGACAGCGGCCCCGGTATTCCGGAATCTAAGCTCACCGAAATTTTTCAGGAGTTCCGCCGTCTGGATCAGGTGTCACGCCATAAAGAGAGTGAAAAAGGCCTAGGGCTTGGGCTATCGATTGCTGATCGCATGAGTCGCGTGCTGGATCATCCCATCAAAGTACGTTCGACAGTGGGCAAGGGCGCCGTTTTCTCGGTCAGCGTGCCAATTGTTGCTGCCAGGGAGGCGAGCAGTATCGAGCTTGAACCTCAGGCACGGCGCAGCAGCCATAAGCTGAGCGGTACGCGAATTGTGTGTATTGATAACGAAACGTTAATTCTGGAAGGCATGACCGCCATGTTGAGCGGCTGGGGCTGCGAGGTATTTACCGCCACCAGTATTGGTGGTGCTAAATCGATTTTACGCAATATGGACGGCGATCCAGACGCGATTTTGGCGGACTATCACTTGGACAACGAAGTCACCGGATTAATGGCGCTGGAAGCGCTCAGTGAACGTGTTGAGGGAGCTGTACCGGGGATTGTGATCACCGCCGATCGGACCGAAGCGGTTGCCGAAGAGGTCAAACGAGCGGGCTATCAACTGCTATTGAAACCCGTTAAACCGGCGGCGTTGCGGGCGCTACTGACACGCACGCTACAGGCCAATCGCGCGGCGCGATAAGCGCCGCTGCTAAGAGGAGACTGGCCAGTAAGTAGTGCTAGGCTGGCAAGCCGTGAGTGCTTAAGACACCACTTTTGGCGGTTCAACTTCCAGCTTCTGAGCGGCAATCACCGCCTGAGTACGCGAGTGCACGCCCAGTTTACGTAAAATCGCAGTGACGTGGGCCTTGATAGTCGCCTCAGAAACACTTAGTTCGTAAGCAATCTGTTTATTCAGTAGGCCTTCCGTCAGCATGTTCAACACGCGAAACTGCTGGGGCGTCAGCGAAGCAATCGCTTCAGCAAAACGCGATTCCTCTTCACTGGTCTCTTCAAGCACATTGGCCAACGCCTCTGGCAACCACACTTCACCCTGCAGGATTTCTCCGACGGCTTCAGCAATGAGTTGTAGGGACGATGATTTGGGGATAAAACCCGACGCGCCATAGTCAATAGCACGACGCACAACGTACGGCTCGTCACTACCTGACACCACCGCCACGGGGATATCGGGCATCTGACCACGCAGTTGGATCAAGCCAGAGAAGCCGTGGGCTCCCGGCATGTGCAAGTCAAGAAGAATCAAATCGGCATCTGGGTGGCGGTTCACTACTTCAGTGGTGGCTTCCATGGTATCCGCTTCGACAATTTCCGCCTGGGGGGCCAACTGGCGTAACGCTTGGGTCAGCGCTGCACGAAACAGCGGGTGATCGTCAGCGACGATAAACTTATGAGCTACTGCCATGGATATTCCTCCGGTTCCTCGAGCAGCGGGGTTGTATGCCGCCGCAACGCTAGGCTCTTACGGTCGTGAAGCATGGTACCCCATGGGCTTCATCATGCCCAAGCATCACATGCACAATTTGTAATAGATAGATCTTACAAACGAAACTCGTTTCTATAAACACGTATCTATAAACACAACCGTGCCGACCTACTCGGGTCGGCACGGTATTTACTCGATAGTCAGGCCTAATCGGTTAAACAGCCTATAGTGCTGCCACCGTTATTGATTGGCGCGATGCTCAATCAGCTCATCGACTACCGACGGATCCGCAAGGGTGCTGGTATCGCCCAAACCATCGCATTCATTAGCAGCAATCTTGCGCAGAATACGCCGCATGATTTTGCCCGAACGGGTTTTTGGCAAGCCTGGCGCCCATTGAATGACATCCGGCGAGGCAATTGGGCCAATATCTTTGCGCACCCACTGCGTCAGCTCTTTTTTGAGTTCGTCAGTCTCTTCAATACCGTCATTCAGGGTGACATAGATATAGATGCCTTGTCCCTTAATATCATGCGGGAAGCCCACCACGGCCGCCTCAGCAACGGCACTATGTGCCACTAGCGATGACTCAATCTCGGCGGTGCCCATACGGTGTCCGGAAACGTTGAGCACGTCATCGACACGGCCTGTAATCCAGTAGTAGCCATCTTCGTCGCGGCGACAGCCATCACCGGTAAAGTACATGCCGTCGTAAGTCGAGAAGTAGGTCTGCACAAAGCGCTCGTGGTCACCCCAGATAGAACGGGCCTGCCCCGGCCAGGAATCAAGGATGACCAAGTTGCCGTCAGTAGCGCCTTCCAGTTTTTTCCCTTCATTATCGACCAGTGCGGGCTTCACGCCAAAGAAAGGCACGGTCGCTGAGCCAGGCTTAAGCGGCGTAGCGCCAGGCAGCGGAGCTATCATGATACCGCCGGTTTCCGTTTGCCACCAAGTGTCCACAATCGGGCATTTTTCGTTACCGATAACGCGATAGAACCACTCCCACGCTTCCGGATTGATCGGCTCTCCCACCGAACCCAGCAGGCGCAGGCTATCACGCTTACTGGAGTCCATGACGTTGTCACCATGGGCCATCAGCGCACGCACTGCGGTGGGGGCAGTATAGAGAATATTAACGTTGTGCTTATCAACGATTTCGCCCATACGGCCATGGCTCGGGTAGCTTGGCACACCCTCAAACATTAAGGTCGTCGCGCCATTGGCCAAGGGCCCGTAGACGATATAGCTGTGCCCGGTCACCCAGCCAACATCTGCAGTACACCAGTAGATTTCACCCTCTTGGTAGTCGAATACATACTGGTGGGTCATAGCGGCATAAGTCAGGTAGCCGCCGGTAGTGTGCTTCAAGCCTTTCGGTGCCCCTGTAGAGCCCGAGGTATAGAGAATGAACAGCGGGTCTTCCGCGCCCATGGCCTCAGCTTCGCACTCATTTGACTGCTTGTCGACGAGTTCATCAAACCAGATATCGCGGCCGTCGTTCCACTCAATCTCACCACCGGTACGCTTCACCACCAGTACGTTCTTGCACACGTCGGTGCCTTCACGTGTTAGTGCGGCGTCCACGTTCTCTTTCAGCGGCACGTGCTTGCCACCGCGCACCGACTCGTCGGCGGTGATGACCAGCTTGGAATCCGCCCCGATTACCCGCTGGGCGACAGCGTCTGGAGAAAAGCCACCGAACACTACAGAGTGCACCGCACCAATACGCGCGCAGGCAAGCATGGCCATGGCCGCTTCGGGAATCATCGGCATATACAGCGTGACGGTATCGCCTTTACCGATGCCCAACTCTTTCAGTGCGTTGGCTAGCTGGTTAGTACGTGCGTACAGTTCACGATAAGTAATGTTCTTGGTTTCATTGGGATTATCACCTTCCCAAATAATTGCGGTTTGATCACCACGCTTGTCCAGATGACGATCCAGGCAGTTAGCGCTGACGTTGAGCAAGCCGTCCTCAAACCAGCGAATATCGACGTTGTCACGCGCGAAAGAGGTATTTTTAATTTTGCTGGGCGCTTTAATCCAGTCCAGGCGTTTGGCCTGTTCGGCCCAGAAGCCTTCCGGATCGTCCATCGACTGCTGGTACATGGCCTCATACTTGGTTTTATCGGCCCAGGCATTGGCGGCGAAATCATCGCGCACCGGATAGACGTTCTGTTGATCGCTCATAAAATTGCCTCTTTCCGTGAAAATGCACTCTCTAAGAACTGTAGTCGATATGGTGTTTTATGGGGCTTGTTGGCCATTATCGAGCGTATCGACTGTCAATAATATTCCCCTAGCATAAACCTCCTTGAGTCGGCTTCCCTTTAGACATTGGTATTATCATTTTTTATTTACAAAACAAACGTTTATAAACGAATCATGAGCCAACTTCGGGCCTGTAGACCAAGGTCTTAGCGCAGTGTCTACAACGGTACCGACGCCCATTTGCCACTAAAGTATGGCGTCTAGCTGTAAATCGATGAAACCGGCAATCGCACTGGTAACGATAAGGTGCTGACTGTGCCTTCTGGATATCAAATTGATGAGTCACATTAGGGGCCAAGCCAAATAAATCCCGCATCACCGTTTTCCACTCACGACCATGGGGCTTCAAGCGTGCACCATTATGTAAATGAAAGACCAACCAATGAGCCATTTCATGAGGAATGATCTCTTCAAAAAAAGCCGTACGGTTTTCACTCAGCAATACCGGATTAAAACGTAATCCGCCGCGTCCTAAGTGGGCCTGCCCAGCCGAAGCGCCGCGTAGGTTAAAACACACCGTTGGAGCCGGAAGCGACGGGCACACTTCACGGCAGCGCTGCAGCGCTTGTTCTACGCGCACCCGCACGGCTCGATGCAATTCTATTTCCGACATGACTGCCAGTTCAGCGACTGGCCACGAGGGCAATGGTAATGTCTTCATTAGTGATAAACTAACCGTTATAAGTGCATATTGACCGATGACTACCGATTCGCATTAACGAGGCTTAACTTATGGCAGAGCGTAGCGACACGCCCGAAACCAACACGCCACCACAGCCACTGCTTGATGATGAGCAGTTGGATAGATTGGACGACTTCCTCGACTCTGATCAAGTGGATGAAGACGCCCTTGATCTGATTTCTGCCCATGGGTTTTTAGTCGCACTTGCCGTGGCGCCCAGTGAAGTATCCCCCACTCAGTGGCTGGCTGAACTGTTCCAAGGTGAGCCTCGCTATGCTGACGATGCCGAGCGTGATGAAATTATCACCCTACTCACCCTACTGCGTGACAATGCGGTATCGGTACTGGAACAAGGTGGTTTACCGGAGCTTCCTTTTGAGCTAACACTGGGGGGCGAACCTGCCGAAGAAACCCCCATCGGCGACTGGTGTGCGGGCTTTATGGAAGGCGTTTTCAGCGATGAAAGCGCTTGGTTCCAAGATGATGAAGAAGCAGCCGCCACGCTATTACTGCCGTTTATGCTGCTCTCTGGGCTATTTGACGATGAGCCGGATATGGCCGAACTCGCCAAGGATCAGCAGCGCCAGGAGTCACTTGTGGTGCAACTGCCGGAGCTTGTTTTGGATCTTTACCTGCACTACCGCGTGCCGCCGGAAACGTCCAAACCTAAACCGCGCAAAAAGACACCTGCAAAAGGCAAAAAACGCTAGCTTTATCAGCGGTCTTATTTAAGGCGCATGATGATCCCATCCATCAAGCCATAGACCCATTCCCTGGCTCGCTGCCCCCATGGCCGCTCTGCCCACGCCGCTGCGTCTACTTCCTGGCTGGCGGCAAAGTTACGCTCGAAAAGCTGGCGTACGTCAGCCGCCAATTTAGGATCTATTGCCTCTTGATTGGCCTCTAAGTTCCAATGCAAATTCCAGTGGTCAAAGTTACATGAACCAATGCTCACCCACTCATCGGCAAGTACAAATTTGGCATGGATAAAGGTCGGTTGGAACTCGAAGATACGCACGCCGGCCTTTAGCAGGGATTGGTAGAAGCGTTGCCCGGCAAACCGAACACTGGGATGGTCATGCTTTGCCCCAGGCAGCAGCAGGCGCACATCAATCCCCCGCCGGGCAGCCCGCACCAAGCGACGCCGCAACGCAAACGTAGGTACGAAATAGGGCGTGCATAGCCATAACCGTGTTTCCGCCCGGTTGACGCGATCGTGCAGTGAATGACGGATCGCTTGATAGCGATAGCCACGCGCCGACATCGCCCGCCCAGGCATACCATTCGGATGGGTCTGTGGCTCACGCCGCTCAGGTAATGAACCAGCATTAGCACCTCTTTTCCCGGCGCGGGTTAATCGCGAGTTCCATAGCCGTCGAAATAGCTGCTCCCAATCGGCCACCACTGGACCATCAATCCGCAAGGCAATTTCATACCAGGCGTTTAGAAATTCATCGACTGCGCCAAAACCACCGGTAAACGCCTGCTCGCCATCAATAACGACGATTTTGCGGTGATCGCGGCTTAAGTTAAGCGCTAAAGAGTGAAAGCCAATGGGGTTAAAAAAACGCAGCTGAACACCACTTTGTTCCAATCGTTGCCGATCACCGTTGGTAAGTTTCATCGAGCCATACCCATCAAGCAGTAAGCAGACGCAGACACCCCGCTGGACAGCATTACTGAGAACATCGATGACTTGATCCGCCAATAGCCCCGACTCCATCAAGTAGAGTTCAACCAACACATAATGACGTGCAGCATTCACCGCTTCAAACATAGCCGGCAGAAAGCACGAAGCCTCCGGCAGCAGCGTAAATTGATTACCTTCTCGCCACGCATTCTGCATGGGCGCTCCTTGCATTACCTTTGTGAGCACGCTGATGAGCGCATTAATAAACTATCCCACTAATAAACTATCCCACTAATAAATTAACGCGCTAATGAGCGATGAACATATAAATCGTAGCGGCTGGTTTTGCCCTCAAGGGAGTGCTGAGGCACTGGGCCATCAATAGGTGGCGCCTTACGGGGGCGCTTCACTACCACGCGGTGGGTAGCAACATCCAAAGCCGCCTCTAGTAAACGCGGGGCATCATTGTCATCACCGGCTAGCTCGCGAAACAGGCGCATTTCTTTTTTCACCAATGCCGACTTTTCACGGTGTGGAAACATCGGATCCAAGTGAATGACCTGCGGTGAAAAGTGAGCGCTTGCAATGAGTTCAGCCAGCGATTGCGCGGCATCACCGTGTCGCAGAATCATGCGGGCGGCGATATCCACCGTACCACTATCCCTTAAGGCACGTTTAATTCCATCCTCCAGCAGCGCCGCAATCGCCGCCACCCGCTCAATTAACAGCACCTGAGCGCCTAAGCTCGCCAGCACAAACGCATCACGGCCTAGCCCTGCCGTTGCATCAACAATGCTGGGCGTCACGCCCTTGGCTAGCCCACAGGCCTTTGCAACTAGCTGGCCACGCCCACCGCCAAAGCGGCGCCGATGGGCGGCTTTGCCGGATACAAAATCAACGCTGAGTGGATTGCCGTAGCGCTTTTCATCACCGACCAGCGCCAACCCTTCTTCGCTTGGCACTAGACGCAGACCATCTGGCAGCACAATTTTTTCAACATCGCTCTTCACAAAGCTCATGCAGGCTTTTTCCAAGCGACGTCGTTGCGCAGGTAAACCGGCTGAACCAAGTGCGCAGCCTGACCAAGCCCAGCGGCAAAATCACGCGCTCCCAGCCAGGCCATCTCCTCGGCCCGAGGCTCTAAATCATCCAAATGCTGGGGCATGCTGAGCTGCACATCGACAGTGAAGCGCTCCCACAGCGTAAAGCCGCTTCCTACGCCGACCCAGTCGGTTTCTTCGCCCGGCAGGCGCAAAGACTCAGGGGTCAGCACCGCTTCCGCACTCATTGGCGTAATGATGTCTTTAAGACAGTGCCACGTTGCGGCGTACACCTCGCCCATACGGGCATCTAAGGCAGTCACCACATGGCGTAAGTGGTAGCGACGATGCGCCTGTAGCGCCAGCGCCTCAAGCGTTGAGATACCTAATAACGGGCAGCCGAGACCAAACGCCAATCCCTGGGCAGCGCCAGCGGCAATGCGTAGCCCCGTAAATGAACCCGGCCCACGGCCAAAGGCCACTGCGTCCAGTTGGGAGGGTGTTACCTGCGCTTCAGCAAGCAGGGCATCCACCATCGGCAATAGCCGACGGGTATGGGCACGGGGCGTCATCTCGAAATGTGCTAGGCACTCAGTGCCCGAATCGCCTTGACGCAGCAAGGCTGCAGAGCAGGCGCTTGATGAGGCGTCCAGGGCAAGCAGATTTAACGGCATAGCAAGTAGCCACTCGAAAGAAAGATTGCGGCATTATACCTTTGTCATGCTAATACGACGATGGCCCGCATTAAGCGGGCCATCGGCAAAGGCGTAAAACGCTTTTGTTAGAGAAGGCTCTTATCAGCTAAGGGCTTCTTTAACCTGGCGAGTGATATCGTTCACACTGCCCACACCTTCAATGCGATGGTATTGAGGAGCGTTTTGTGGGTCCTGCTTGGCCCACTGCTGATAATAATCGACCAGCGGCGCAGTTTGGTCATGGTAAACCGACAATCGATTACGCACCGTGGACTCTTGATCATCCTCACGTTGAATAAGCGTTTCACCGGTGACGTCATCTTTGCCCGGCTCTTTCGGCGGGTTGTGTTCAACGTGATAGACCCGGCCAGAGGCTTGATGGACCCGACGTCCTGCCAAGCGGTTAACGATCTCTTCATCCGGCACGGCAATTTCCACAACGTGATCCAGCTTAACACCCCCCTCCTTCATCGCGTCGGCTTGAGGGATTGTGCGGGGGAAACCATCGAACAAAAAGCCATTTTCGCAGTCTGGCTGGCTGATACGTTCTTTAACCAGATCGATGATGATGTCGTCTGACACCAAGCCACCGGTATTCATGATCTCTTTTACTTTTAAGCCAAGCTCAGTGCCATCTTTAATGGCCGTGCGAAGCATATCCCCGGTGGAAATCTGAGGGATTTTAAATTGCTCGCAAATAAATTGAGCTTGCGTCCCCTTCCCCGCGCCGGGGGCACCCAATAGGATTAAACGCATGGCACTGCTCCTTGAAGTTCTTAGTATGAAAAACGAGTATAAAAAATCTGTTAGCCGACAATAACCGCGCCTCTCGGACGACACAACTCCCCAAAAGCCTGAGAGACCCGCTTTTATTTCATTTTTTTGAAGCGAAAGCAGTCAAATGATGCAATCGCTACGACCTTGGTCGCCCCAAGCAAGCCATCAACATTAAACCTCTTGCCGACAAGCCAAACACAAGCGGCGCCCCGTAGGGCGCCGCTTGACAGAGCTAGTCGCTAATCATTACAGCAATAAGCGACGAATATCGGTCAGCACATCTGCCAGGAAGGCAGTAAAGCGTGCCGCGTCAGCCCCATTGATCGCTCGATGATCATAAGAGAGGGATAGCGGCATCATGAGACGTGGTTGGAAGGCACTGCCATCCCATACCGGCTTCATCTGCGCTTTAGATACACCCAAAATAGCCACTTCCGGCGCGTTGACGATCGGCGTGAAGGCAGTACCACCAATCGAGCCGAGGCTCGAAATAGTGAAACAGCCACCGGTCATCTCGTCGCGCTTGAGCTTCTTGGTTTGTGCTTTTTTGCCCAACTCTGCCATCTCCTTGGCAATCTCGATCAAGGATTTTGTATCGGCGTTACGTACCACTGGCACCATCAGGCCATCGGGCGTGTCGACAGCGATACCGATATGGACGTAGTTCTTCCATACCAAGGTTTCACCGTCTCCCTTCAAGCTGACGTTGAACTGCGGGAATTTACGCAGCGCAAAGGCACAGGCTTTGACCATAAACGGCAGCGGTGTCAGCTTGGCGCCCTGAGCTTCCGCTTCAGCCTTCATGGCTTTGCGGAAAGCCTCCAGTTCAGTAATGTCAGCTTCATCAAACTGCGTGACGTGAGGCACATTCAGCCAGCTGCGATGCAGATTGGTTGCCCCCATCTTGAGCAGACGCCCCATGGGCTTCTCTTCTACGTCACCAAACTGACTGAAGTCGACTTCTGGAATGGCCGGAATACCCGCACCACCGGTAGCAGCTGCCGCCGCGCCTGGCTGAGCTTTACCCTGATTGGCAATGGCCTGCTTCACATAGGACTGTACGTCTTCTTTGAGCACGCGGTCTTTCGGGCCGCTCGGTTTTACCAGTTCAAGGTCAACGCCCAACTCGCGGGCAAGCATACGCACCGCAGGACCGGCGTGAACCAGTTTGCCATCACGAGGCTTGTGGGCCGCCATCTGTGCTTCGGGGCTGGGGGTTCCAGCAGAAGACTCAGAAGGCTTGCTCGGCTGGTCTTTTTTCTGCTCAGCTTTTTCAGGCGCTGATTTCTCAGGGGCCGCTTTTTTACCACCACCGCTGGCAGCAACTTCAATATAGCCAATCACATCGCCTTCAGAGACGGTGTCACCCTCTTTCACGGTCAGCTCAATGAGCTTGCCTTTATAAGGGCTGGGCACATCCATAGAGGCTTTATCAGACTCTAAGGTGATCAACGGATCTTCTTCGTTGATCTCATCGCCTGCGGCCACGCCAATTTCGATAATCGGCACATCAGAGGCGCCGGAAAGATCCGGTACGCGAATCTCTTTGCGCTCGGGTTCGCCGTCGCTATCAGCCTCTTCTTGCTCGGCTGTTTCTTCGGCGGCTTTAAGGTCATCAGATACCTTCGGATCGTCAGCCTGTTGCGGGGCATCAGCACTGTCGCTTTCACCTTCATCGCCCTCGCCGACGATTTCCATCTGGCCGATCACATCGCCTTCAGAAACCGTGTCGCCCTCTTTAACGGTAAAGCTAACAATCTTACCGCTATGAGGGCTGGGCACGTCCATGGAGGCTTTATCAGACTCCAGGGTAATCAGCGTATCTTCAGCGTTGACTTCATCGCCTTCGCTCACGGCGACTTCAATAATTTCAACGTTATCTGAGCCGCCCAAGTCCGGCACTTTAATATCAACCGTTTGCTTCCCACCTGCTGATTTCTTGGCAGCGGGCTTCTGCTCCTGCGGCTGTTCTTGAGACTGCTCTTTCGGCTTATCTTCTTTCGGCTTACCTTCTTGCGCTGACGCTTCTTCCGGCTCTTCGGCATCGCTACTGTCGCCGCCGCCTTCGACTTCCAGCTCGACGATATCATCACCTTCGGAGACGCTATCGCCTTCTTTGACCAGCACTTTAAGAACTTTACCGCCTTTAGGCGCCGGTACGTCCATGCTGGCCTTGTCGGATTCCAGAGTGATTAGGGTGTCTTCCGCTTCAATGACGTCGCCTTCTGACACCGCAATCTCGATGATTTCGACATCGGTATCGCCACCGATATCGGGAACTTTGATGATTTCGCTACTCAAGGTCGCGCTCCTTCCAAATCGGATCGAGCCGGTGGGCAACCGCCCACCGGGCAGCGGTTTAGCTAGTCAGCGGATTAGGCTTGTTGGCGTCAATGCCATATTTCTTAAGCGCTTCACCGACCTGTTTGCGATCAATCTCACCGCGGTCAGCCAGCGCACGCAGCGCTGCGACAGTCACGAAGTAGCGATCTACTTCGAAGAAGTAACGCAACTTCTCGCGGGTATCTGAACGACCAAAGCCATCGGTACCTAATACAGTGTAGTCACCCGGCACCCAGGCGCGCACTTGATCCGCATAAAGTTTCATGTAATCGGTAGAAGCGATAACTGGGCCATCGCGACCTTCCAAGCACTTGGTGACATGAGGCTTATTCGCCTCAGCGTCTGGGCTCAAGAAGGCTTCACGGTCCAACAGTAGTGCTTCACGACGCAGCTCGTTAAAACTGGTCACGCTCCAAATGTCAGCACCAATACCCCAATCATTCTCAAGCAGTACAGCGGCTTCTTCGACTTCGCGAAGAATGGTGCCGGACCCCAGCAGTTGAACGCGGCCTTTGTCACCCTTGGTTTCGCGCAGCAAGTACATACCCTTGACGATATCGTCGACCGGTACGTTTTCCAGTGCTGGGTGCTCGTAGTTCTCGTTCATTACCGTTAGGTAGTAGAAGCAGTTCTCCTTATCGGTGAACATGCGCTTCAGGCCATCCTGCACGATAACCGCGACTTCGTGGGCGTAGGTGGGGTCGTAGCTGCGGCAGTTGGGGATGGTGGAGGCCTGTATCAGGCTGTGGCCATCCTGGTGCTGCAAGCCTTCGCCGTTGAGCGTGGTACGCCCTGCCGTGCCGCCAACCATAAAGCCGCGCGCCTGCAAGTCGCCTGCGGCCCATGCCAGGTCGCCAATACGCTGGAAGCCGAACATGGAGTAGTAGATGTAGAACGGCAGCAGAGTAATGTGGTTGTTGCTGTAGGACGTTGCTGCAGCAATCCACGCAGACATCGCGCCCGCTTCGGTAATACCTTCTTCGAGAACCTGGCCTTTCTGGTCCTCGCGGTAGTACATGATCTGGCCTTTGTCCATCGGCTCGTACTTCTGGCCTTCAGCGGTGTAGATACCCAACTGACGGAACATGCCTTCCATACCGAAGGTACGTGCTTCATCAGGGATAATCGGCACCACCTGCTTGCCGAGCTTCTTGTCTTTTACCAAGCCGTTGAGCACGCGCACGAAGGACATGGTGGTAGAGACTTCGCGCCCTTTCGAGCCGCCCATCTGCGAGGCAAACGTCTTGTCTTCGAGGCTGGGGACTTCCAACGCTTCAAAGTCGCTGCGACGGCTCGGCAGATAGCCATTCAGGCGTTCGCGTTGAAGATGCATGTACTTGAGCTCGGGCGAATCCTCTTCCGGCTTGTAGTACGGCACGTCTTTAAGCTGTTCATCACTGAGCGGAATGCCGAAACGGTCGCGGAATTTCTTCAGCGCCTCGTATTCCATACTCTTGACTTGGTGCGCCTCATTGGCCGCTTCGCCATCGCCGCTGCCCATGCCGTAGCCTTTAACGGTATGGGCCAGGATAACGGTGGGCTTGCCGTTAGAGGTATTAACCGCCTCATGATAGGCCGCGTATACTTTGAACGGATCGTGACCGCCGCGGTTGAGTTTCCAAATATCTTCATCGGAAAGCTCTTTAACCATCTCTTCGGTTTCAGGGTACTTGCCGAAGAAGTGTTCGCGAGTATACGCGCCGCCGTTGGCCTTGTAGTTCTGGTACTCGCCGTCGACCGCTTCGTCCATACGTTTTTGAAGGAAACCTTTCTTATCCTTCTCGAACAGAGGATCCCAGTGGCGACCCCAAACAACCTTGATCACGTTCCAACCAGCACCGCGGAACACGCCTTCAAACTCGTCCATCACCCGCGAGTTACCGCGTACAGGACCGTCCAGACGCTGTAGGTTGCAGTTGATGACGAAGATCAGGTTGTCGAGATTTTCTCGTCCCGCCAGAGAAATAGCGCCCAAGGATTCTGGCTCGTCGCATTCGCCGTCGCCCAAGAAGCACCAGATCTTGCGATCGTACATGTCCTTCATTTCACGGTGATGCAGGTACTTCATCACGTGCGCTTGATAGATCGCCTGAATCGGGCCAAGGCCCATGGAAACCGTGGGGAACTGCCAGTAATCCGGCATCAGCCAGGGGTGCGGATAGGACGATAGACCGCCACCATCGACTTCCTGGCGGAATTTGTCCATCTGCTCTTCAGATAAACGGCCTTCCAGAAAGGAGCGTGCGTAGATACCGGGCGCAACATGCCCTTGGATATAGATCAGGTCGCCAGCGAAATCATCCTTGGGTGCGCGGAAGAAATGGTTAAAGCCCACATCATAAAGCGTTGCCGAAGACATAAAGCTGGCGATGTGGCCGCCCAGGCCCGGCTTGGCGCGGTTGTTGCGAATGACCTGAGCGATAGCATTGTAGCGAATCAGAGAGCGGATACGCCGCTCCATGAACAGGTCGCCAGGCATCGGCGCTTCGCGGTGAAGCGGTATCGTATTACGGTGCGGGGTTGTCACCGAGAAGGGTACCTTCATCCCGTCCCTGCGCAGGCGGTCCGCCAGGCGGGTCATTAGGTAGCGGGCACGATCTTCGCCCTCACGATCCAACACCGACTCCAAGGAATCAATCCATTCCGTGGTTTCGATCGGATCGAGATCTTCTCTTGTCTCCAGACTCATAGAGGTCTCTCCGAATGACGAATAATGACTATAAGCCCCGCTACCCTGAAGGGCCTGGGGCGGCGGTGTGGAACTCCACCACGCGCCAACAATTAGCCGGTGATTAAACGCCGGATAAGGGTTTTAGCTCTACATTCAACAAGCTACGTACTTATGGATGTAATAAAGCTACATAAATGCCGTAAAAGTTAGCCTTTTGTATAGGTGAAGATACCTCAAAGTCGCCACGCTGCCAATTCTGTCGCAGTGGAAAAGCCTATCGAAAACAAACTATTGCACTGCAACATAAGCAATACACAGAGTATTAGCAGCTGCTACTGGCAGTCTGACATTTGTAATTAAACTACCGTTTTATTTTATTGTGATAGAGACACTTAGCTATTGATTTACTTAATGTATGCGCTAATACACAGCGTTTGACGTTAATCGTTGCCGAAAGTAAGCCCAATCAAACGCTGGGCCGGGATCGGTTTTGCGCAATGGAGCCACATGGGCATGGCTAGTAATTCGATTAATATTTAGCTGTGGATATTTCGCCATTAGCCAAGCCGTTGCCTTTACCAGAGCGTCATACTGAGGCCTGGTGTACGGGGAAATGTCATCCCCCTCAAGCTCAATACCCACCGAGAAATCGTTGAGTGCTGTTCGCCATTTGACGTGATGGGCATCCCACCAGTAGGAACGCCCGGCATGCCACGCTCGTTGGTCCGTATCAACAAATTGAACGCATTCACCGTCGCGACGTATCAGCAAATGCGCCGAAACCCTTAGGTGAGCGATTTCAGCGAAAAAAGGGTGTTCATCGACCGCCAATTGATTGGTGAAGAATGCCTCAATAGCATCGCCGCTAAACTCACCAGGAGGCAGGCTAATCGCATGCAGAAGTAGCAACGACACGTCATCCGTAGGCCGCGCATCACAGTTGGGTGAGACAACTTGTCGCGCGCTATTCCACCAGCCGCCAGGGGGTTGCTTCTCATTCACGCGCAAGGTTTCCTTTACGTAGCCGCTCTCTTTCATTGCTCTCATTCACTGCTTTTTTTCACTATACTGCCGGGCACCCTAGCAGACGTTCAGAGAATTCACTGTCATGCATTATCAATCCGCTCTTGCTGAAGAAATCCGCGCCAGCGCTGCTCGCCTATTGGCCGAAGACGTCGGTGCGGGTGATATTACCGCGCAATTGATCCCTGAACACCAGTGGGCCACCGCCAACATTATTACCCGTGAAGCCGCTGTACTGTGCGGTGCGGCCTGGGTAGATGAAATATTTCGCCGCTTGGATAACCGAGTAAGCCTGAACTGGCTGGCCGCCGACGGCGATAAGCTTGAGGCTGGCCAGTGGTTTTTAACCCTGGAAGGCCCAGCCCGCACCCTACTGACCGGAGAACGCGCAGCCCTTAATGTGTTGCAAACACTCTCGGCTACAGCCACGGCGACACGCGCCTATGTTGATTTAATTGATGGTACCGGTGTACGTCTACTGGATACTCGTAAAACGTTACCCGGCATGCGCCTGGCGCAGAAATACGCGGTCACCTGTGGTGGCGGGCACAATCACCGCATTGGGCTATGGGACGCTTTTTTGATCAAAGAAAACCACATTGCAGCCTGCGGTGGCATTCAAGCGGCAGTGGCGCAAGCCCGCAAGCTGGCCAGCGACCTGCCCGTTGAAGTAGAGGTGGAAACCTTTGAAGAGTTAGATCAAGCGCTGGCAGCCGGTGCTGATATTGTCATGCTCGACAATTTTGCCATTGAAGATCTCCAGGTAGCTGTCGAAATCAACGGCGGCCGAGCCACCCTAGAAGCCTCAGGCAACGTTGATGCTGCCACCCTGCGCTCAATCGCCGACACGGGCGTTGACTGTATCTCCAGTGGCGCACTGACCAAAGACATCGCCTCCATCGACCTCTCAATGCGCATTACACGCAGCTATAGTGTTTGAGTTAGTGTTTGAGTTCCGCTTACGTTTCCACTGCGTTAAGTGCCTTGGAAAGCCGATAACGCTTGAGCGACTCCCCGCTGCGCTCAACCCACTGCTCGCCGTGGTTCTCCCAGCCACGGCGCAGTAAGCGCTCATGGAGCATCGAACTGGCTTCAATCTCCACCCGGCTCATGCCCTGCTCAAGCAGCAAGCGTTCGGCGTGTACCAGCAGCGTCGTGCCGATTCCACGACCGGCAAGCGAAGGCCACACATAGAGCGTTTCAATCCTGCCGACATCTAAATCCAATTCAAGAAACCCCACGCAGCGGCCATCGCAGGTGGCAATTAACGTGGTATACAGCGCTTGGCGCACCGCCCAGGCACTCCCTTCCCGGGGAAGCGCCTGGGCCCAGGCACGCCTCTCAGCCAGTGAGTAGTGAGTGGCTGCTCCTTGCATGACAGCGTGGTAAAATACTTCCGCCTGATCGGCAGCATCCCGTGCCAGCGCAGCACGATACACTACCCGCGTACTGGTTGGCGTTGGCGCTAGTTGCTCTTCGCTATTATTCATGCGTCACCCCTAAGCTGTTCGGCTATCATTTGATCACGCTTAAGCCATTGGCCTGCTTTATATTACTTTGGCCTTATATTTTTGGCCTTATATAACTGGGATCAACCCTACGCGGATTCACTTTAGCAAAAGGTAGTGTGATGGACGATGCCCCTAACAGCGAGCATTTTACGCTGACACCCATTGGACATGTGGTCAGCGACTATCCGGATAAGTTCGGCATTCCGCGCCAGCCGGGGTTAGCGCCGGCTGCCAATGCAAAGCTTGTGTTCACCGCCCCCTATAACGACCCTCTAGCGGTACGCGGTTTAGAAGAATTTAGCCACCTTTGGTTGAGCTTCATTTTTCATCAAAGCCCTGATCGCTGGTCACCGCTCGTCAGGCCGCCCCGCTTGGGTGGTAATATAAAGGTAGGTGTTTTTGCCAGTCGCAGCACCCATCGGCCTAATCGACTGGGGCTATCGCTGGTGAAGCTGATCGGCATCGACACCCAACAAGGCGTCGCCCTTCAGCTACAGGGTTGCGACTTAGTCAGCGGCACGCCGGTGGTAGATATTAAACCCTATTTGCCCTGGGCTGAATCTCAACCTAATGCACAGGCCGGCTTTGCGCCGCAGACACCGCCGCTGGTGGCAGTCACTTTTCACCCAACTGCTCTGGATACACTCACCCAGCGCAAAGACGGCGCTACCCTGCATGCGTTAATCGAGCAGGTCGTGAGCCAAGACCCCAGGCCTGCCTATAAGCAGAAAGATAGAGTCTCTGATCGGCTCTACGGCGTTCGGCTACGCGATGTAGACGTAAAGTTTTGCCCTCGCCAAAAAGGCGAAGCCACCACCTTAGAGGTGATGGCTATCGAACCTTACACTAAGTAATGAAATAACGAAGTCGACTTAAGCGGGAAAGGTAATACCCAAACGACGCCCGACTTCCTCGTACGCCTCAATCACACCGCCTAACCCCTGACGAAAGCGATCTTTATCCAGCTTTTCACGGGTGCTGGCATCCCATAGGCGACAACCATCCGGGGAGAACTCATCCCCCAGCACGACCTCGCCTTTAAAAACACCAAATTCGAGTTTGTAATCCACCAACAGCATATCGCTCTCAGCAAACAGTGCTTTGAGGATATGGTTAACCTTGAAGGTTAGTACCTTCATTTTGGCTAACTGCTCAGGTGTTGCCCAGCCGAAGGTCTCCGCCAACGACTCGTTAATCATCGGATCGCCCTTCTCGTCATTCTTCAAGAACAACTCGAAGGTAGGTGGCTTGAGTGCCATCCCCTCTTCTACGCCGAGCCGTTTTACCAGGCCACCGGCAGCGATGTTACGCACCACGCATTCCACCGGAATCATCTGCATCTTTTTGACCAGGCTCTCGGTGTTAGAGAGCTGCTTTTCAAAGTGGGTAGGTATGCCCGCTTCCTGTAACCGCTCCATAATGAAGGCGTTAAAGATGTTATTGACCATTCCCTTACGGGCTAGCGACTCTTTCTTTTTGCCATCAAAAGCGCTGGTGTCATCACGAAAATTCAGCACCAACAAATCCGGATCGTCGGTGGTATACACAGATTTCGCCTTACCGGCGTAGAGTTCTTGGCGCTTTTCCATGGGGGCTCCGTAACGGGGTCAAAGTTCAATAAATTAACGTAAATAGCCGGAGACACGCTCAAGCAGCTCACGCTGATCAGCGGCACTAAATGCCCGCTCGCTGGCGTTAATAGCCCGCAGAATCGTCTGGTCGCCGTTAGGCTGCAGGGCAAGACGGATTTCTTGGGACATCTTGCGCACGTCCGCGCTGAAGACAATTTGCAGTGGGTTACGGTTGCGCTCGGTTTCGGTCATATATTCGACCAGGAACTCGTGGTCACTAGGGTCGGCGGCAAGCAAGTCACGCTGACCTTCCTGCGCAAAATCCAGCTCAAGATAGTGATTTAACTCGGCCCAAACGCGATCAACCTGCTGCGGGATAACCACTTCCCACTCTTCACCCTGTTGGCGAATTTGCAGCGTTTGCTCATCAGTTAAACGCTGAGCGGTCCAGGAAGACGACACGCTGGCGGATGCGCTACGTGCACTTAGGTGGCTTTCCAGCGCTTCCAAGCAGTTGGTCATGGTTTGGCCACCGCTTTCACAGCGAACTTCGCTGCTGCCTGCGCGCAGTGCGCTTTGCAGGTGTATTTCCGCCTGGGGGGTGACGATAACGCCTTGAGAAGCGCTACTCTCCAGCACATTCAACTGACGGCTACGCACAAACTCTTCCAATTGGGGCCATACCGTACCGGTATCGGCGGCCACCACTAACCATGTTTGATCGCCGACTTCGCGGCGCTCAACGTACTCAGGCTCCAGACCACTACCCATCGCCAGGGATTGCGGCGGGCGAATCTCTGCCGCTTCGTCAAGCCGTGCCCCTTGGGTGGCGGCTTGAGGAACCGGCAGCGCATCGCGATAACGTTGGGTGTTGCGGGTCTCCGGCAGCACCAGAGGCGGCGCCGGGGCGGCCTCGGTATAGTCCAGGTTCCGGTCGTGGTAAAAACCATCCCGCGTGCAGCCTGCGAGGGTGACGGCCGTTACAAGTGCCAGCGGTATCCATTTAAGCGCACGTTTTTCAAGCACAGAGCTCATCAAGCCACCTTAAGTCAACAAATCAGGTACCCAGCTCAGCGATAAGCAAGCTGGGTAGCAAAGGGTATTGCGCCGGGTTACTCCTCTACGACGCCTGCCAGCTGTAGCGCTTCGCTAACGGTGGCGTGGTATTTTTCCGACAGCCAGGTCAGCGGTAAACGAATACCTGCGTCCGCGTAGCCCATGCGATGCAAAGCCCACTTTACGGGGATAGGATTCGACTCTATACCCAGATTGGTATGGAGCGGCATCAAACGCGTGTTAATCTGGTGCGCCTTGTCAGCATCACCGGCCACGGCTGCCGCGCATAAATCATGCATCGCCTGGGGAGCAACGTTTGCCGTCACAGAGATATCGCCATGGCCCCCCATCAACATAAAGTCACAGGCAGTGGCATCGTCACCGGAGTAGAGCATAAAACCACTGCCCTTGAGGCGAGTGATTAGATCTTCTGCACGCTCCAGGTTCCCTGTCGCGTCTTTTAAACCAATAATATTATTAACTTCGGCCAACCGTAAGACGGTCTCATTGTAGAGATCTGAGCAGGTGCGGCCCGGCACGTTATATAGGATTACCGGCAGCTTGCTGCCCTCGGCGACGGCCTTAAAGTGTTGATAAAGGCCCTCTTGGGTAGGCTTGTTGTAGTAAGGGCAAACTGACAGGCAATAATCAGCCCCAACTTCACCGGCATAGCGCGCTAATTCCACTGCCTCTGATGTGGCGTTGGCTCCCGTACCGGCAATAACGGGGATACGGCCATTTACCTCCTCTACCACGCTGCGAATCACATCAAAGTGTTCCGCAAACGACATAGTGGTTGGTTCGCCTGTCGTGCCCGCCGCAACGATGCCATCAGTGCCATTTTCAAGATGGAAGTTCACCAGACGACGTAGCGCCTCCCAGTCGATGTCGCCATTGACCTTCATAGGCGTCGCCAGGGCGACGATGCTGCCTGTGATCATCCGTTTATTCCTCACCAGCCAAATTGCGATATTAACTATCGATGTGTTTTGTTTGTCGAAACCGAGCGCGATATCTTGCATCAAGCGCCTTCATCGCACAGAGGGCAAATGGTACTCAGGCGATTCATGCCTGTACAGCGCAAAGCGATGTGAGTTTACCGGCAGTTTGATTTGCGCTTTGACAACGGCGTCTGGGTTACGTGTAATCGCGTACAAGGACCAATCTTACCATTCTCTATCAAAAAGGACGCATTATGCCTGTTGAAATCGGCCAACCCGTCGCTGATTTTTCCGCCACCGTCACCGGTGGTGCCACTGTGACGCTGTCGGAACTGCGCGGCAAACAAGTCGTGGTTTACTTTTACCCGAAAGCCAGTACGCCCGGCTGCACCACCGAGGGCGGTGATTTCCGTGACCGCAAACCCGCTTTCGATGCCGCCAATACGATTATTCTCGGCGTTTCACGCGATGGCCTGCGTGCTCAGGAGAACTTTAAGGCCAAGCAGGATTTCAATTTTGATCTCATCTCTGACAAAGACGAAAGTATTTGCACGCTCTTTGACGTTATCAAGCTCAAAAAAATGTATGGCAAAGAGCACCTTGGCGTCGAACGCAGCACCTTTCTGATCGATAAAGAGGGCAAGCTAGCCAATGAGTGGCGCGGTGTTAAGGTGCCTGGCCACGTTGACGAGGTTCTCGCCGCCGCGGAAACGCTTAACGCCTCCCGCTAGCGCTCCTCGCGGCTTCTTATACTAACGCCACTGCCCGCACTGGTCGCTAGCGCGATCAGTCGGCAAGTCTTATTCGTACTCCCGCGCCGGGGTTTGTACCCCTCGCTGCTCATCTCGCTTATGCATACCACGCGGCCAGGCGTAGATTAGCGCCTTCAGCAGCGTTGCCAATGGGATGGCAAAGAAAATACCCCAGAACCCCCAAATACCGCCAAAAAACAGCACCGCCACAATAATAGAAACGGGGTGAATGTTGTTGGTTTCAGAGAATAAAACCGGGGCTAATACGTTGCCATCCAGCGCCTGAATGACACCATATGCTACTAGTACATACACAAACTCTTCGCTAATACCGAAGTGAAAACCAGCGACCGCGGCTACCGGCAGCGTGGCTACCGCCGCGCCGATATACGGTACCAGCACTGAGAATCCCACTAACACGGCAAGCAGCGCCGTATAAGGCAAACCAAAGAACGCGAAGGTAAAGAACGTCACCGTACCCACAATGATGATTTCAATGAACTTGCCGCGAATATAGTTGGCAATTTGGTTATCCATCTCGCGCCAAATCCGCGAAAGTAGCGTTCGTTTTTGGGGTAGCAGCGAAAGCATAAAGCCAACCAATACGTCACGGTCCTTGAGCATAAAGAAGACTAAAATTGGCACCAACACCAGATAGATGATTAGCGACATAATGTTGCCCAGCGATGCCAGCGAGAGGGTTAAGGCGCGCTGTCCTAACTGGCTGATTTCGCGGCTAGCCACCCCTATCCAGTTCTGCATCTGATCCGGCGTTATAATGTTCGGATAACGCGCCTGTAGCTCGTCCAACCATCCCTGGCCACTGGCGAACATTCGCGGCGTCTCCTGCACTAGCCCCACTAGCTGATTCCAAATCAACGGCATCAAAATAAACGCCAGGGTTAGCAACACACTGATGAATGCCAAAAAAACCATGATCACCGCCAGCAGATGCGGCAAGCCTCTCCGGGTAAGCGCGCTCACCACGCCCTGGAGTAGAAATGCAATCACCAGCGCGGTAAAAAACGGCGCCAGCATACGCCCGAACCAGATAATCGCCGCAAAGCCCGCCACCAACACTACCAGCAAAATCAGCGCTTCTTCGTCCGAAAAATAGCGTTCAACCCAGCTTTTTAAAATCGTGCGCAACGTCATGAGCGCGCATCCCCTGCTTTGCGAATCCAGTACACATACACATCATCGCGCTGTTCACGGCCTTCTAGGGTGTGTGCGCTTTGGTCAGTAAACGACGCCATGTCGCGCCACGAGCCAGCATCAGTGGAACGCACTTCCAGTAACTGACCTGCCGCCAACCCCGCCAATGCCTGCTTAGCTTTAAGCAAGGGCAACGGGCAATGCAGCCCACAAGCGTCAAGCACCGTGTCAGGTTGAAAGCCCCCGGTTTGCTCAGACATACACCACTCCCTCAAAATGACCTGCATATTCATGGCATGGGTTTATAAACATTGCTTATGATACATAAACTGTCTTTTTAGCGATTGATTTTACTAGGTAGTCGATTTAACGGCACTTCCCTGTGTTTATCAATGTCACAGTTTTATCATTGTCATGCGTTGACCACTGCGCCTACACCATCACTGATTGAGGATGACATGCCGACCCTGCATTTTGCTTATCCAAGCTGGATATGTGCGTTCGCTTGTGCCTGTGGTAGCTTATTTTTTAGCCCACAAAGCGCCGCCATCGACAATGACGGCCTGCCAAGCTTAGGGGCGGCATCTACGTCCGTCAGTAATGAAGAGTACCGTTTGGGAAGAGCGTGGTTGCGCCAGTTTCGTGCCCAAGCCCCCCAGTGGCAAGACCCTATCGTGAATGACTATTTGCAAAGTCTTATTGCCCGGCTAGCCCCTCACAGCCAGATTAACGGCCTGCGTATTACCACTGTCATGGTCGATAACGGCTCTCTTAACGCCTTTGCCGTGCCAGGCGGAGTGGTGGGCATCAATTCAGGGTTATTTGCATTCGCCGAGGACGAAGGCGCCTTTGTTTCGGTGCTAGCCCATGAGCTGGGCCACCTTTCTCAACGACACTATGCCCGGGGCAGCGCCCGTGCGGCTCAGACCCAATTGCCCGCGATGGCGGCAATGCTTGCCGGCATGCTGATTGCCGCAAGTGGTGGAGGTGATGCTGGCATAGCCGCCGCAATGGGTTCTCAGGCAGCCTTGATTCAGGACCAGCTCAGCTACTCGCGGCTGTTTGAACAAGAAGCCGACAACATAGGCCTTCAGGCAATGGCGGACGCAGGCTATGACCCCGACGCAATGGTGCGCATGTTCGCAGCGATGCAACGCATGGCCCGCCTGCAGGGCGATACGCCGCCGGAGTTCCTGCTCACTCACCCGGTCACCGACAACCGTTTAAGTGCCGCTCAGGATCGCGCTGCCCAATTGAATGTCGCTGATGCTTACACCAGCAATACTCTCTACGACATGATGCGTGCCCGCGCACTGCTGAGTATTTATACCAATACACCTCAGCAGGCAGCCTCGCGCCTAGCCCAGGAAGATGCCGAGCAAGCCGCTCAGGATTACTTAGCGGCACTGATCGCTGCCCGCAATAGCCAGATCGACAGCGCTCTGGCGCAACTGGATAGGCTTGCTGCCGCGCACCCTGACTTTGCTATGCTGCCCGCCTCTGCGGCAAGCGTCGCACTCGAAGCCGGTCAATACGATGTGGCCATTCAGCGCAGCCAGCGATTGCTTCGCTTGATGCCCCAGTACCTCCCTGCACAATTGATATTGGCCGAAGCCCAGCTACAGCGCGATCCGCAAGCTGCTTATCAGTCGCTAAACGACATTACCGCTCAACACCCGGACAATCCGCAGGGCTTTAACCTGTTAGCAGAGGCAGCCGGACGTAGTGGACATGATAGCTGGGGCCATTTAGCGCGTGCCGAGTATCTTCAATTGACCGGCCGCGTAGACCGCGGCATCCGCCAGCTTTCTATTGCCAGGGATGCCGCTGAGCGAGTAAACGACCAGCAGGCATTGGCGCGCATAGAACGGCGCCGAGAAGACTTTATTGATTATCGCGAGGCGCTGGAAGATTTTAATTGAGCTCAACCTTTTAATTAAACTCAACCATGGTGACGAGCTGATACCGCCTCCCAGCACCGATAATTCAACGAACCAGTACATGGGAGGCGGTTACTGCGTAAGAAAGGCTTTCAGCCCGCCCCTTATCCTTACTAGATATTGAAGTTAAGCATCCGCTCAAGGGGTTTTAAGGCCTTTAGACGCAACGGCTCATCCACTTGAATTTCACCACTGCCTTCACGTAACGCACCCGCCAGATTATCCAGCGCGTTCATGGCCATCCAGGGGCAGTGGGCACAGCTGCGGCAGGTGGCACCATTACCCGCCGTTGGCGCTTCAAACAGGCTTTTATGGGGTACCGCCTGCTGCATTTTGAAGAAAATGCCTCGGTCAGTCGCCACAATCAGCTTATCATTGGGCAGCTCTTTAGCCGCCTTGATCAACTGTGAAGTAGAGCCAGCCACATCGGCAAGCCTGACGACCGGCTCGGGCGACTCGGGGTGAACCAACACAGCCGCATCAGGATAGATGCGTTTAAGATCTTCAACGCCTTTGGCTTTGAACTCTTCATGGACGATACAAGCGCCATCCCACATCAGCATATCAGCGCCCGTTTTCTTTTGGATATAGCCGCCTAAATGCTTATCGGGCGCCCATAGGATTTTTTCACCGTTAGCCTGGAGATGCTCAATCACGTCGACCGCAATTGAGGATGTCACCACCCAATCCGCCCGCGCTTTAACAGCCGCGGAGGTATTGGCGTAAACCACTACGGTGCGATCAGGATGCGCATCGCAGAAAGCACTGAATTCATCAGCAGGACAACCAATGTCCAGCGAGCAGGTCGCTTCCAGGGTGGGCATCAGCACGCGCTTTTCAGGCGACAATATCTTGGCGGTTTCACCCATGAAGCGAACCCCGGCGACCACTAATGTGGTGGCGTCGTGGCGGGCACCAAAGCGCGCCATCTCCAGCGAATCGGCGACACAACCACCTGTTTCTTCTGCTAGCTGCTGGATCGCATCATCGGTGTAATAGTGCGCTACTAGAACGGCATTATGGGCTTTCAATAGCCGCTTGATCTCGCCAACTCGTGCTTGGTCTTGCTCAGGAATGCGGGTCGGGCAATACGCAACGGGCAACGGAGCGCTAAGCTCTGCTTGAGTAGTCATAATAGTCATCGTGTCTACCACTGTGACGAACAGGGAATCCCCCTGTTAAACACTGGGTCACGGCATAGGTGCTTATTGCTTTACCCCTATGTCGCTCGCTTGCGCGATAGGCGGCTGCGTCTCTCGCGGCGGCCAATCGTCAGGAAATCTATTCTAGACCATTGTGGTGGGAAATAGCTGCCTACTGCAAACAGATTGTTACACTAGCGTTGTTACCCTGAGGCGCCATTCACCGGCATAGCAAAACGCCCCTGGCAGCAAGCTGCCAAGGGCGTTAAATCTGGTGGGTCGTGCAGGATTCGAACCTGCGACCAATTGATTAAAAGTCAACTGCTCTACCAACTGAGCTAACGACCCAAATTTGCCTTGCTATTCACATCACTGTTTCGATGTTTCAGATGTTCAGTACCCGTTTCAATCCTACGGCTGCTCGAAAAAGTTATTTAAACAGCTATCAAAAACCATGACCAAAACAACGTTTGATATGGTGGGTCGTGCAGGATTCGAACCTGCGACCAATTGATTAAAAGTCAACTGCTCTACCAACTGAGCTAACGACCCGCCTGAACGGATGCATATCCTACGCTTACACCCCTTTGATAGCAAGTATTTTTTAGCGCCGAATAATAAAAACGAACGTTAAACGCGCATAGCATTAGCATGCTTAGCGGGCTCTGCTTTTCGGTTTACGCATTGCTTGAACCGGCTTGCGCTTGTGCTTATCACGACTCCAGCGGTTCTTTTCATCCGGCGTTAACGCGGGCACCTTACGCGTTTCTAAGTTAGCCAGCGTGGCTAAGTCATCCACCTCATCCTGGGTAAGCTCGACCCATTCGCCTGCTTTAGCGCGCTTATCGAGAAAGATGTTGCCATAGCGTACACGTTTTAGGCGACTGACCGTGAGCCCTTGGGATTCCCAAAGGCGACGCACTTCGCGGTTGCGGCCTTCCAGTATCACCACATGGAACCAAGTATTGATACCCTCGCCCCCGAACTCCTGAACGTCGGTAAAGCGCGCAGGGCCATCTTCCAGCATGACGCCATCCACCATCGCCAGGATGTGCTCACGCGTCACTTCTCCCATTACACGTACTGCATACTCACGTTCCACCTGGGTGGAGGGGTGCATCAAGCGGTTAGCTAACTCGCCATCAGTGGTAAATAGCAGCAAACCACTGGTATTGATATCCAGGCGGCCAATCGCAATCCAGCGCTCACCTTTAAGACGCGGCAAGCGTTCAAATACCGTGCGTCGACCTTCTGGGTCTTTGCGCGTGCACAGCTCACCTTCCGGCTTGTTGTACATAATCACCCGGCGCGGCACTTCTTCTTCCGGACGCAGCGACACTGGTCGGTCGTCAAAACTGACCTTATCCCGTGCTTCCACACGATCGCCTAGCTTGGCTACTTGGCTATTTACCTTAACGCGGCCATCGGAAATCGCCGTTTCCATTTCACGCCGTGAGCCAAGACCTGCACGGGCCAGGACCTTTTGCAGCTTTTCGCTGGTAGGGGGTGTGGTGTTATTACTCTGATTCATGGTCGTCTGACCTCATATCGGTAGTCTGCGTGCGTTCGCGCTCATCTTCATTAGCGCGTTGTGCACGTGCCGCGAGCCGTGCCTGCAAATCGGCAAAACTCAGCGGCTGGGTTAACGCCGTCTCGGCGTGCGTATCGACTATTTCAGCCGACGTAATCTCTTCTTTCTGGGGTGGCGCATCCTGCACCGTTTTGATCGTTTCGTCTAGTGCTTCATTCTCAGCATCTGGGCCACTTCCCGCATAGAGTCCCGCATCATCTGTCATCATCCCCGGCTCTTCGGGTAGTTGGTTCTCGTCCCAGCTTACCAGCGTGTGCATGGGTGGCAGTGCATCAAGTGTTTTTAGCCCAAAATCGTCTAAAAAGCTGCGTGTGGTGGCGTATACCGCTGGGCGCCCCGGCACATCCCGGTGACCAACGACCCGAATCCAACCGCGCTCCATCAGCGTACGCATAATAGAGCTACTCACGCTGACCCCGCGCACCTCCTCAATATCCCCACGGGTGACCGGCTGGCGGTAAGCGATTAATGCCAGGGTTTCCAATAAGGCCCGGGAGTAGCGCTGAGGACGTTCGTCCCATAGCCGCGACACCCACTGCGAAAGGCGGGGACGAATGCGCAACTGATAGCCTGAGACTGTCTCCAAAAGCTCCAGAGCGCCCCCCGAATGGCGTAGCTGTAAACGTTCAAGGACATCGCGAAACTCTTTGCGTGTAGGGCATTCACCCTCAACAAAAAGCGTTTCTAGACGTTCCAGGGGTAACGGCTCGCCAGCGGCCAGAAGCGCCGCTTCAATAATGTCGTCTAACACGGTGGCGACGTTACTCATGGTGTCTCCTCACCGGGTTCAAAGGCGGATTCGCCATAGGCATCGTCTTCTATCTGGTTATCCTCAAAAGCGCCCTCCTCATCGTCAGCAAGGGCGGCACGCCTCGCCCGTACATGAATCGGCGACAGCGGTGCATTCTGCACAATTTCAATCATGGCTTCTTTGGCCAATTCTAAAATCGCCATAAAGGTCACTACGACACCTGCCCGCCCCTCCTCAAGAGTGAATAGCGATTCAAACGAGGTATAGCGGTGATGAGCATCATCGTGACTGAGTTGCTCCATGATTTTCAGCATGCGCTCGCGGGTAGATAGCACTTCACGGCTAATCTGGTGGGCCTGAACTAGCTCGGCGCGCTTAAGGATATCGGACAACGCGCTGAGCAACTCATCCAACTCTACCTCAGGGTGAATCACTCGGGACTCCAGCGGAGGTAACCCTGCCTGCACGCTAAACCAATCGCGTCCCATGCGTGGTAACGTATCCAGCGTCTCTGCTGCTTCTTTAAGGCGCTCATACTCCTGGAGGCGGCGGATAAGTTCAGCACGGGGATCCTCCTCCTCGTCGCCCTCTGCCTTCGGGGGACGCGGCAGCAACGTACGGGATTTAATTTCCGCCAACATGGCGGCCATTAACAGGTACTCACCGGCTAACTCAATCTCCATGGCCTTCATCAGTTCCACATACTCAATGTACTGATGGGTGATGGTCGCTACGTTGATGGTCAAAATATCGAGATTCTGGCGGCGGATCAGGTAGAGCAGCAAATCCAACGGGCCTTCAAAGGTCTCCAGAAAGACACGCATCGCCTCGGGCGGAATATACAAATCCTCCGGCATTTCCGTAATCTGCTCATTGAACAGACGCCCAAATGAAACCGCCACTGGCTCAGCGGTCACAGCTTCAGCGCTTTCAAGATCAGCAGTATCGCTTGACGTCTCGCTCACGCGGGTCTTACCTCCTAGGGCGCTGCTTGGATACTACCCACTTAAGCAAAGCGGGTAGTCTATCAAGTGCTTCCACAAAGTGTCAGTATCGTTACTCTGCTTCGGCGTTGCACCCAGCCGGTGCTCAGAAGTCCAGGCTCAAGGCCAACCCTAGCCCCTGCTGGCTATCATCGCCTGCCTTTCGATAGTTGTAGTCGGCGCGTATCGTCAGCCCTTCGGAGAGCTGATGACTAAAGCCAAAGGTAGTCGACCAATGGTCGCCGGGAAGAGTATGGCCACGCAGGCGATAGTTCAGATCCGGCAGGCTGTTAAGGTGCATACCCAGTTCACGGGTTTCGTCCTCATACTCGTGCTGGTAGCCGACCTCGGCGTATAGCTGGGAGGTTGGAGCCAATTGCAGACCGCCGCGCAGGCCAGCGCCAAGGCGCTTGGAGGTGGCTGTCTGGTCGGCGTAAGTCAGCGCAGTGGAACGCAGGCCATCCTCGCGGTAGCCGTCCACCTGAATTCTGGCGTAATCGGCACTAAGGAAGGGACTCAATTGCCAAAGGGCAGCGTTGAACAACTGATAGCCGAAACGACCAGAGGCGGCCCAGAGGTCACCGTCCGTATCGCCCGTTTCCGCGCGCGTATCAGTGTTAAGCGCGAAGCGGCGTTTCAGATCACTATAGTCAAGGCGACCGCCGGAAAGGTTGGCGTCGGCCCACCAGTTATGGTGGCGGTACTGGGCGAAAGCGCCGAGCAACTGGCTTTCCAGACGGTAGTCCGAATCCAAGGCGCCAACCTCCAGCTTCTGTCGCGCCATGCCGAGGCTCAAGCCCAGGCGCCAGTCGTCTTGCAGCCGGTAGCTAGCAGCCAGATTGAGGCTATGACCACGGCCATCCACGCTGGCGGCACTTCGTTGGCCATCCATGGCCATTCCGGTCGCCCCGCCGCCAACGCTGACGCGCCACTCTCCAGACGCCTGCCAGATGTCTTCGTCAGCCTGCCACTGGTTACGCAGCCAGTCTTGATGGGCACGCAAGCTGGCCTGGCCGATTCCTGGCAGCAGCGAGACTTCCCAGGGCGCGGCGAGCAGCGAGTAAGCGTAGTCGGCGACCAACTGCTGGCCGGTGGTAGTGGGATGGCCAAAGTCATCGAACAGCAGTTTGCTAGCATCCGGGCTGCTGCCGTTCAAACCGTAGACGAGGTTTTCCAGGCAATCGCCAGCGCTGCTGTCATAGCAGGTGCCGGTGAGATCTTGGCCCTCCGCCAAGCCATAACGGGCGGGAGAGGTAACCACTTCATCGAACAGCAGGGGAACGTTTAGGCCGATGACGTTGCTGTCCAGATCGGCTAGTCGGTCAACCAGGGTCTGGTTGAACAGATCGCTGAGCGCGGACAAACCGGCGCTGGTGGCAGCATCGCCGGCCATCGCCGAGCCGGGCGTGCGCCCCAGGTCGGGCAGCAGCCAGACCATCAGGTAACGGGCACCTGCCTAATCCAGAGCGGCGGCACTATCGGCCAGGGTGTTGGCAGAGGCGGTACTGAAGTCCGCGTCGATGGCGCTAGGGTCGATGGCCGACTGCTGGAAGAAATCGTTGGCGCCACCGTTGAGATAGAACAGCGCATTTGGATCGACCTGCAACTCCTGATCCGCCAACCAGGGCAGGTAGCCGTCGCGCTCGCGCAGTACCACCCCGTTGCTGGTGACACTTGAGGTGTCAGTAATCGAGTCGAGTATCTGCGTGGTGGTATAGCCGCCGGTAGCCCAGTTATTGCCATCGGCCAGGCCGAGCGCGGCATTGACCACCGAGGTGGAGGCGGCCAGTTGCCCAGCGTCGATGTCCAACTGCTGGCCTAGGCGGGTCGAGGAGTTGAGTGCATAGGGCTGGCCAACAGCGTTGCGGTTGGTGAAGCGCAGGCTTTCTCCAGGCAGCTGTGTGTCGGGGAACTGGCCGGCGTCGCTAAGGCTGTCACCGAACACCACCATGCTGCTGTAGGGCGCGGGGGAGGCCAGAGTGCAGGGAGCGACGGACAGGAGCAGGGGCGAGGCCAGCAGGGTTAGCCAGGTTTTTGGAGTCGTCATGAGCTACCTCCGTTTAAGGGGCTGAGTAAAAGCAGCGAATTGGCGCTGGCCGTAGCAGAGTGCCATGCATAAATGCAGTGTTATCGACATCATCGGTACTCTTACTTGTTAATCAGCGATTAGCTCGGCGTTATTGGGTAAGCGGATACCTCCGTCCTCAACCTTGATCGACACCCTGTCATCGTCGCCATCATTCGGTGAGGTAAAGCGTGCATCAGGCGCACCATCACCAGTCTGCTGCAGCAGACCAATCGCTACGCTAGCTACTGCGCTACCTTCCTGCCTTGCAGGCTGTGGTTCTGGTTCTGGTCCTGGTTCTGGTTCTGGTTCTGGTTCTGGTTCTGGTTCTGGTTCTGGTTCTGGTTCTGGTTCTGGCTGTGGTTCTGGCTGTGGTTCTGGCTGTGGTTCCGGCTGTGGTTCAGGCTCGGGCTCAGGTAAAGCTGCGATCACCAACTCACCCGGCTCGAAGATAATGGCGTAGTTGGGATTTGTGTTGTCATTCACAGTGCCCTGCTCGATGGTGTAATGACCTACCTCCTCGCCCGGCTGCCGTTCCAGTCCGCCAGCAAGCGACTCACCCGCCACGAGACCACACTCTCCCCTTAGCGCCCCACAGCCTGCCTGCCAGCTCAATAGCGGGTCAGCATCGCCTTCGCTCTTGTGCTGGCCATCTGCCGTCACGGTGACCGGTCGACGCTCAATGGTCAGTGTGCCGTCAATAAAGGTCAGGGTGTAGTTGCCGTCGCTACCGCTGGCGCGATGGATGTAGCTACCGGCATTGACGCCGTTGCCGCCGCTGGTGGTGACGTCGGTAAGGATACTTTCTGTTTCACCGTTGACCAGTCCCGTGGCGGTGAAGCCAGCAATGCCCTGCTGTTGGCCGTTATAAGTCGCTTGGCCACTGTTGGCGGTGACGGTCGCGGCGGCTTTGTCGATAGTCAGGCTGGTGTCGGCATAGCGGATGTCGTAACCCTGCTGGCCGGAATACAGCCCGCCTAGCCTCAGGCTGCCATCGGCGGTGCTGTAGGTGCCAGCGTTCTGGCTGTTGGTCGCATAGCTCAAGTCACCCAGCAGCAGACTGCTGTTCACATTGGTATCATTTGTATGGCTGGCGACCCCGCTGGCGACGCTCCCGTCATAGGACTTTCCTGCCACCTGCGTGGCGGTGACCGTGAGGTCGCGGAGTAGGCCGCGCAGCAGCGGTGTCGTTTGACCTTCGTAGATGCGCCAGAGAGTACCGGTGCCGCCTTCGGTATCCAGATCGAAGCCCGCGAAGCTATCGGCGCGTTGCAGTTGCGCTCCGGTCAGTCCTGTGGCACCCATTCCTGCGCCGGAAGCCATAGCTGACAGGCCGGTTTGGTCAGTGTTCCAGTAGACATGGCTTAGGGAGCCGTTGCCATCGCCGATCACTGCACCGAGCTCGTAACGGCCATTGACGGCGGCGGATGCATAGGCATTGCTTAAACTGCCGAAGTGCCGCCCGACCAGGCCACCGTTGATGTTGGCACTGGCGTCAACAAGACCAGTGAAGTAGGCATCGCTGATGCTGCCCCAGCCAGCGTTTTGACCAACCAAGCCGCCGTTGTTATCGCGCCCCTTCACCGTGCCGCTGGCGTACACCTGGGTCAGGATTCCCTCGTTGTAACCGACCACACCGCCGTTATTGTCGTCGTTACCGCCGTCCACCACGCCATTGAAGCCAGCCAGGATTATGCTGCCCTGGTTCTCGCCGACCAGCCCACCGGTGCGGCCGCCCGTACCGTTAACACTGCCCTCGACCTGAGCGTTGAGGATTTCACCTTGATTCAGACCAGCCAGGCCGCCGACATAGCTGCCGCCTGCCACGTTGGCACCCTGCAGAGAAAGGTTGCGGATCGTACTGGTGCTGGCGGTGTAGCCAAACAATCCGATGTAGCTGTCTGTTCGCTTTATGTTCAGGTCACTGATGCTGTGACCCAAGCTATCGAAGGTGCCGACAAAGACGGAAGAGTACGATCCCAGCGGTTTCCAGCCCAAGCCACCGTTGGCGCTGGCACTGGCCTGAGAGGCGTAGCCGAGGGTATCGCTATTCAGATCGTTGGCAATCGCAAAAGAATGCCCGCCGGTGAGCACGTTGCTATCACCGGCATAGTTGATGTTCTGCAACTGCAGCCAGTCGGTGATGGTCCAGGGTGATGCCTCTGTGCCATAACCACCCTCGAACAGGGTACCGTTGCCAATGCGGTCTTCTTGACGCGTAACCCCTGTCAGGTAAGGCAGACCTCCCAACCCGTACCCTTCGGAGCGTGCATCGTAGAAGGACCAGACATGGTCATCCCAGCCAACAAAGGTTGCTGGATTCATCAGTTCGCTCCAGGTCTTGCCGGCGCTGATACTGTCCTGGAAGCTTTCGGAATATTTGTGGCCCACCACTTCCAGGCCGGTATTGATGGGGTTGCCATCGGCATCGGTGGTGGCGAAGTAACTGTCTCTGAGTTCCGCGGCATCGGTGAGCTGTGCCCCCACCAAGCCGCCTAGCGAGTTATGGAGAGATGTCTCGCCTGAACCTGTGTTGGTAACGTTTCCGGTCGCATAAGTATGGCTGACAGTGCCCAGGTTGAGCCCAATCAGCCCGCCAAATGTATTATAGAGAACGGAGCGCGAGCCGGTGTTGGAGATATTGCCAAGTGCATAGGCGTTACGAATAGAGCCGTTACTGGATCCGACCAGCCCGCCTATGTATTGGTTGGGTGCGTTGCTGCTGGTGGCAAGATCCCCCGTTGCATAGGAGGCGCTGATCTGCCCGCTATTACTGCCAGCCAGCCCACCAAGGGCAAAGGCCGAAGTGTTGCTCGCACCCTCTGCAACGATGATGGGGAGGGTGCTGTAAGCCCCTGTGATGGTGCCGTCATTCACGCCTACCAGCCCGCCGATATAACGATCCACAGCGCCACTGCCGATGCCGGTAATGCTGCCTCCCGCCAGTCCCATATCCCGAATCAGACTTGCGCTGCCGGTGATGCTGAACAAGCCGACCCGGTCGTTGGGCGAGACGATCGTCAAATCGTTGATGGTATGACCCAGGCCGGCAAAGGTGCCATTGAAAGCTCCGTCGATCACCGCCCGGTCGTAAGTGCTGCCGCCGGCGTCCAGGTCCTGTGCCAGGGCGTAATGGCCGGAGAGGTCGGTGCTGTCTATCGCATCGAGTTCCGCCATACCGTGGATCAGGGTGTAATCGTCACCATTGACGCTCAGGCTGGCATGGTTGCCGCTGAGGGACACCGGCGCCTTGACGTGGTAGTCACTGCCGCTGGCGACCGTGCCGTTGTTCTGGGTGTAGCCGCCATGGTTCAGCTTGAGCCCGGCGCTGTCGCCGCTGGCGGTGATGGCGGCATTGAGGTTGATATCGCCGTGGGCATCGAGGGTCAGCGTGGTATCTGCGCTCCAGCTGATGGCAGCATTGACGTTGATGTCGCCACTTTCGCTGCCGCTCGCCACGGTCTGAAGCGTGACGCTGGTGTTCTGCAGGTTGGTGCTGAGGGTGGTGGCGCCGATGCCACTGGCGGTCTGGCTGGCATTGCCGGCGCTGACGCTGAAGTCGGTGGGGTCGATCAGCCAAGTGCCGGTTTGGCCGCTGTACTCAGGCCCACTTGCCGCCCGGGTAGTGACCATCACCTCATCGGCGATGGTGACCTTGGCGGCGCTGGTCTCGATAAAACCGCCATCGCCTCCTTCAGGTGCCGAGGCATCCAGGCTGCCCGCAACACGCACCTCACCCCGCTCCATATCACCCATTAACCTAATGGCGCCATTCTCACCGCTGACCAAGGTACGCGCTTCGCTAATGCCGGTATGGTTGATCACACTAGAGGTAAGCTCTCCGGCGGCGCTAGCAGTGAGATAAATCCGCCCTCCATCGGCGCGAATTGCCCCCCCCTGTTCAATCAGGGTAGCCAGTTTGGCCTCTTCAACCTCAATCTGTACCGGGCCGCCAAGGTCTAACCTCACTCGACTACCCGCGCCCATCAGCGTGCTACCTTGGGGAGTGGTAATATTGCCGCTATTGATAATCTCAGCGGCGATCATCGCCACCGCGCCGCCTACTGAGGTGGTGATGTTGCCTTGGTTGATGACCGCATTAGCACTGTCACCCGCGAAATGGTAGTTACCGGCGATGAAATCTTCAGTGGTAATATCCAGCGTCGAGGCCACCAGGGCCCCCACATCTACCCGTGCCGTGGAGGTGAAGTGGATACCGTTGGGGTTGACCAGAAACACCCGGCCATTAGCACTGAGAGCGCCACGAATGGTAGAAACTTGGTCACCGGTGACTCGGTTCAGCGCGGCGGCATCACTGCTTGGCTGGTTAAAGCGAACGGTATTGCCCTCACCAATGGAGAAACGTTCCCAATCGATGGCGAGGCTGTCGCTGCGTTGATCAATAGTCAGGGTGCTGCCATCGCCATAAAGTACCCCTTCGCCAGCTATAATTTGCCCGCCCGAAGGTAGTTCCGACGCTTGTAGCGGTAGCGTAAGCAGCAGACTGCCCATCGGTATTACTGTGCTGCAGGCGGTTAATCGCGCTGAGCGTGTTTTACCGGCACGTGCAGCATGCTCCCCAACGGCTTGCCAAACACACTTAGCCACGTTCCATACGCTGCGATAAATATGATTCATTCCCCACTTCTCCTTTCCCCAGGCTGCTGGGGGTTACTAATCGAACGCGTCCGCATCCCAGCAGCTAAGCTTGCTTTTCTATGTGGTTATTGCTGTTATTAGAAGCGGTGGCTCATATTTGCCCAGATGCGTGGCTCGCGCTGATGATCATCGGATTGGGCATCACCGCCATCAGTCTGCCAAGCGCTGGCGAGGTTAAAGCTGAACCCACCCTGCTGGTAACGAATGCCTATGCCACCGCCGGCCACTTCACGCGCATCGCTCTCATCAATGCCACCATTAAGCGTGCGTCCAGCATCAAAAAAGATGTAGGGCGCCAAGCTATTGTCAACGCGGTAGCGTAATTCAAACTGTGTTAACCAACCTCGGGCATCGCTACCCTCGCCCACGGGATAGGCACGTACACCATTGGGGCCGCCAAGGTAGAAGCTCTCTGAACCATCGAGGTGCGCTCGGTCGGCCCACTGGCCGTTAAATCGGGCAAAGAACTGTAAACTCGCGCCAAGCGACTGTAGACGGGAAACGTCGAGTTCAAGTTTAGTGAACTGGTAGCGGGTGTCCTCAGCACCGCTGCGAGACAAGTCGATCTCGCCAGGCGTCAGGGTAACGCCTCCCCAGGTAATGCCACCCAGCCCATCACGGCGATCAAACAACAGCCCCATAGGCACGCTGTGACTCTCAGTGGCAGCGCGGTAGTCAATGAAGTCGACGTTGTCATCAAGATCCCTATAACGGTACCCTCCGCTGAGAGCCAGGTTGTGGCGCTGACGGCGCAGCAGCGGGTAGCTTAGACCGGCGAAGTAGCTATCGGCGGTACCGGTATAGCCCTCGAAGCCCCTGCCCAGCGTATAGTCGGTGTGCACATAACCAAACTCGCCACGCAAGCCACGATAACCAATAGGTAGGGTGTAACGTAGCTCTCCGAACCACGTTTTTTCATCGGGATAGAGCGTGCTTATCTCGCTGGCATAGAGTGCGACTACGGAGAGTTCATCGCCCAGCCTGAGCAGGCGATTGGCGCTGAGCCCCACCCGCACCCGCTGCTCACCAGAGTAGCGGCCACCGTGGTTGTCAGCCCCCACAAAACCGTTAACCCGTTCAGTGGCCTGTACTTGAACATCCAACTCACCCGTACCCACCTCCTGGCCAGGTCGCATCACCGGCGTAACCGCTATGCCCGGTTGATCACCTAGCACCAGCAGTTGACGTTCAAGTGGCGCAGATTCGATCACCGCGCCCGTTTGAAGTGCCGTCAGCCAAGGTTGAGCTTGAGCAGCCAACAGCTCTGGGCCTGTGGTATGCACCCGTCCGTAACGCCCTTCCACCACTTCAAGCGTGAGCGCTCCATTGCCCAGATCTTGGGCGGGCAACAGGGCGCGGGCAAAGGGGTAGCCATTGTCACGGTAGAAGCGACTAATACGGTTGGCGAGGGCTTGCAGACCCGCCATATCCTGGGGCTGGTGGATGGTCTCACCAAGCACCGCCGTTAGCTCAGCCTCAGTAAACAGCGTGTTACCGCGAAAGTGGATACTCTGCAGTGTCACCTGTTGCCCACCCGCCCCCATCTTTTTGAGCGGCTGACCATCTAGGTCTAGGGTCACAGACGGAGGCAATGGTGTGAGCCTTTCTTGCTGATTCTGCTGCAAAATTTGTCCAGCATCAGGGGCTGTTTGGGCTAACGCTACGGAGCCACTGAGTAGCAGCACCAAGGCAACACTTAGACGCAGCCTTTGGCGTATTCGTTGTCGCTGTCTTTGGAATAGTCTTTGGCAAGGTGTCAAGCAAAAAATCATTGTTATCAACATCATTGGTTCCCTTACTTGTTATCAGTTATTAGCCCCAGCTTTATCCAGTAGGCTGATACCGCCGCCTCAGCCCCGATCAATGCACTGCCATCATCCAACGGAGTAAAACGCACATCAGGTTCCCCATCACCGCTCTGCCGTTGCAGCACACCAATCGCTAGGCTAGCCATGACACTGACATTTGGTCCGACAGCCAAAGGACGTTGCCAGCAACGAAGTTGTAAAGAGTCGTCGCATGCCCAAGGCGCTTCCTTTACGGCTTTTACGCTCCTTGCTTTGTTCGGCAACCACCACTAAGCAGTGCCTGCAGCGTGACCATAGGAGTCGGTGGCATCGATTCACGGCCGACTCCCAATGAAGCTACTAGCCCCTGTTCATACAGAAATACTTTTATCCCCACCATCCACCCTCCCCAACCAGGTTATATGGCTACATCGGACACACTAGAAGTAGCTAATAAATAACAATGACGTCACTAAGGTGCAGAATTATGAGGTATAACTAGCCGAGAAAGTGCAATAGGCAAGCGCTAGCAGGCATTGTTAACAGAACCCGCATGAAAAGACCGGCACTTTTGACATTATGTGCAGTCGTGGTAGTAGGACATTACTCATCCGGCGGGGTAAAACGCTCCCAGAGCGGTAAAGCAGGTATATAAAATGATTCAGTGCGTGCCCTGGACTCGTACCTGACTTCTCTGGGAGAAACACCGTAGTAGTGACGAAAGGCACGACTGAATATCGACCCATGACTAAAACCGTGGGCCAGGGCAATTTCGCTTATAGAAAGATGATGCCATTGAGGATCAATAAGCACCTGACGAGACAAGTGCAGCCGCCAGCTACGTAGGTAAGTGGCGACACCACCATCTGCCTCAAATAGGTAGGCGAGCTTACGTACCGAAATGCCAAAATGCGTGGCAATGGTCACTGGTGACATCTGAGAATTGAGTGCATGTTGACGCACATAGTGTCGAATGGTCTCCCCCAACGCCACATCAATGCTTGGCATTTGCTCTTCAGCAACTCGGCCGTTGAGTGCCGCCGCCACAAGTTCCAGCGTCGGCTGAACAATGGTACTCGCTTGGCTTACCGTCATCGTGGGTGTCAGTACAATCAACTGCTCTAAATGATGTCGCAATAACGCTACAAGCGGCTGCCCACTATCCACTACCTGCATATTATGCTCGTCAGGAGTTCGCAATAACCCTGTCAGTAGCCGTCTGGGCAGTTGAAGTGAAAGATTATTAAAGTCAGAGACTACGCTAGAATGAGGCTGAGCCGTGTCTTGGACGATCATATCACCTGGACGGCCTACCACATTGGCACGCCCATCGCGACGCCACCACTCCCCTTGCCGATTAAACTGAATATAGAAGTGGTCGTGCCCATCGGCAGCTATCTGGCGCCTTGAGCGATCAAAGGTTTGAGATATACTCTGGCACTGCAACAGCAACATATCATCCAACTGCACCCCACTGGCACTAGCAAAAAAATGCTCCTCATTGAGAAGCCGCGTGTGGTAAATAGTGCCGCTAAGTTGCTGCCATAAATCTAAGGCGGCGTTTCGTGGCATGCTTTGAGTATTGACTGCGAAAGAGGGGAGCGGGGAAGCATTCATGTCATCATCTCATGGTGCGTCTATACAGTGGTTCGCCATCAGACTTATTATTAAGATAAAAATGATTCTTAATCCAGCCCCACAGTGGGGTTTTGTAGTACTTTTTAACTAAATATCCTGACACTGGGCTGCTGAGGGCAGAGGCATATAAGGGAGAGAGCAGCCTGTAGTGAGTTAGTAACGTTAGCTGGTGGAGTTGATACCTCAGTTGTTCCTTAATAGGGAGTGCTACCCCGCCTCCACCGCTTTGCGGTAGCGGCCAGTATAGTCAAACAGCTTGTCTCGGATTTGGAAATGGCGGCCTACTTTGCGGCCTACCACAAAGTCAGGGTGGCGCAGTCGGCGCTGTTCGGCGACGACTTCCTCGGCGCTTAGCGGCTGCCATTCACCTCCCGGTGCGCGCAGGTGATAGCGCAGAAAGGCAGCATAGAAGGCGCGCCGCTGGACCTGCGTTTCCAGCGCAAACCACTCGGCTAGGTGACTGCCGTCCTCGTCGTGATAGGTGACTTTCAAGCGTGGCAGACCACGGCCATTAGTCGTCGCTTCTAGCTGCATACCGCTTACCCGCAGTACCTTGGCGTCTTTAAGCTTTAGGGCATCTTTGAGTTTATCATCCGCATCCACCAACAACTTGTCACAACCGTGGCAGCGGCGGGCAGCAATGTCATTCTCGGCGCCGCACTCCTCGCAGACTTTAAAGCGGAATCGGAAATCGCATTGATGGCGCTTACCCTCGTCATCTTCAATTAGCCCCTGACAGCGACGGCCAAAGTGCTCAATCACTAAATCACCGTCGCGCTTACCCCAATAAAGATTGGCATGGCCGCAGGAGGGGCACTCCACCTGCACCGGCTCGCTGTCGCTATCAGGCTTCGGCTCGCCCACTTCCGGCGCGAAGATATCCCAAGGGTTGCCGGCGTAATCCAGAATTAGGCAGTCGCTTTTACCTGGCGACAAACGCAACCCTCTGCCGACCATTTGCTGATAAAGGCTCACCGATTCGGTGGGGCGTAAAATAGCGATTAAATCCACATGGGGTGCATCGAAGCCGGTAGTAAGTACCGCGACGTTCACCAAGTATTTCAGCTCACGCGCTTTGAATGCCTCAATCAACGCTGTGCGCTCGCGGGAATGGGTCATACCGGTGATTAGCGCCGCCTCTGCCCGCGGCAAATAGCCGATAATTTCTTCCGCATGAGCCACTGTAGCGGCAAAGATCATCACACCCTGACGATTCTCAGCACGTTGAACAATTTCGGTGATAATACCGGGCGTCGCCCGGCTACCTGCCACCACCCGGTTAAGCGCTTCCTCCTGAAACACCCCGCCCGATGACGGCCTAAGTGCAGAGAAGTCATAGCCCTCGACGGCCATATCCAGTCGTTTAGGCGCAGCAAGGTAGCCTTGCTTTACCATCAGACGCAGCGGTTGCTCAAAGACACAATCGCGAAAGAAACTCTCTTCGCTGCCCCGCACCATGCCGTGATGATGACGATAATAAATAAATCCCTGCCCTAAGCGGTAAGGCGTCGCGGTGAGTCCAAGTATTTTAAGGTTTGGATTTTGGCTCCGCAGGTGTTCAATCACTTGGCGGTAACTGGCGTCCTCATCAAGCGATACGCGGTGACTCTCGTCGATCACCAATAGGGTGAAATTGGCGTCGTTAAATCGCTTAAAGTTGCGTACTACCGACTGCACCGAACCAAACACGACTTGGCGGCTCGCCTCTTTACGCTTTAGGCCCGCGCTAAAAATATCTGCCTCAAGACCATACGCCTGGTACTTGGCGTGATTCTGCTCCACCAGTTCGCGCACATGGGCCAACACCAGCACACGCCCTCGCGCCAGGCGTGCCAGTTCAGCGATCACCAGTGATTTACCGCTCCCGGTAGGCAGCACTACCAGCGCGGGGTCGCTAGAGGCGCGAAAATGCGCTATCACGCGCTTTACCGCTTCTTGCTGGTAGGAGCGTAACTGGGGCGTCTGGGCAGGGGATGCGAAAGGCGGCCCGGAGGCCGCCTTGTCGTGTTGCGTCATTGTTCACCTATGTGGGGGTCTTCGTTAACCCAACCAAACCCGAGCGTTGCGGAACAGACGTAACCAAGCGCCATCTTCGGTCCACTCAGCTGGGCGCCAGGAATTGGTAACCGCCCGAGTGACGCGCTCAGGATGAGGCATCATAATGGTCACCCGGCCATCGGGCGTGGTCAGGCCGGTAATGCCCGAGGGTGAACCGTTAGGGTTAGCCGGGTAGCGGGTGGTCGCTTGGCCATAGTTGTCGATGTAGCGCAGCGCGATTTGGCTACTCGACTGCATGCTGCGTAAGTGAGCGCTGTCACGGAATTCTGCACGTCCTTCGCCATGGGCCACGGCGATGGGAAGCTGCGAGCCTTCCATACCGGCTAGCAGAATCGAAGGGCTTTTCTCGACCCGCACCATGGAAACCCGCGCCTCGAACTGCTCGGACTCATTGCGCACGAAAGTCGGCCAGTTTTCGGCACCGGGGATTAGCGATTTCAACTGCGACAACATCTGGCAGCCGTTGCAGACGCCCAATGAGAAGCTATCATCACGGGCAAAAAACGCCGCAAACTGCTCCTGGGCACGCTCATTAAACAGCACCGATTTAGCCCAACCACCACCTGCACCCAATACATCGCCATAGGAGAAGCCGCCACAAGCGACAAGCCCTTTGAACTCATCCAGCGAAACGCGCCCTTCGAGAATGTCACTCATGTGTACATCCACTGCTTCAAAACCGGCTTTATCGAAGGCCCAGGCCATTTCTACCTGGCCATTGACGCCCTGCTCGCGCAGCACCGCCATGGCAGGTTTGGCGGTATTAACAAACGGCGCACTGATATCGTCATTAATATCGAAGGTTGGGGTTGCGGAAAGCCCTGGATCACGGCTATCGAGCAAATTGTCGTATTCGTTCTTGGCGCATTCGGGGTTGTCCCGTAATGCCTGCATACGGTAGCTGGTTTCCGCCCAGGTACGCTGGGTAAGCTGGCGCGTGGTTTCCAGTAGCGGCTCTTCGAATAGCGTCACACGCACCTGGTCATCGTAGCGGGGGCGGGCGATCACACCACAGGTTTCGATACCGGCCACGGCAAACTGCGCCAACACTTCTTCAGTGTGTTGGCGATTGACCTGAATTACCGCCCCCAGCTCTTCGGAGAACAGTGCATTCAATGCCTCCACTGGTTCGTCGATCATCCAGTCGAGCTTGATTTCAAGCCCGGCATGGGCGGCAAAGGCCATTTCCAGCAGGGTGACCAGCAGGCCACCATCGCTGCGATCGTGATACGCCAACAGCTTCCCATCGCGATTGAGGCCCTGAATCACCTCAAAAAAAGCCTTGATATCTTCCGGATCGTCGACGTCGGGGCAGTCATTGCCCACTTGGCCGTATACCTGCGCCAGAGCAGAGCCACCCAAGCGATTTTGCCCGCCACCCAGATCAATCAATATCAGATCCGATTCGTCTTGATCCAGATTGATCTGCGGCGTTAGCGTCGCCAACGCATTGGTCACGGGTGCAAAGCCAGTCACCACTAGCGAGAGCGGCGAGGTGACGCTTTTGTCTTCGTGCTCACCCTGCTCGTTTTCATCTTTCCAGGCGGTACGCATCGACATTGAATCCTTGCCCACTGGAATTGCAATACCCAGCGCCGGGCACATCTCCATGCCCACTGCGTAAACCGCATCATAAAGCGCCTGGTTTTCACCTGGGTGATCAGCAGCACTCATCCAGTTAGCAGAGAGTTTGATATCGCTGAGCTTGGCAATTGGCGCTGCGGCTAGATTGGTAATCGCTTCGGCGACCGCCAAACGGGCGCTGGCCGCAGGGTTGATCAACGCCACCGGTGGACGCTCCCCCATGGCCATGGCTTCACCAGCGTGGGTGTCGTAGCTTGCCGTGGTGACCGCCACATCGGCCACCGGCACCTGCCAGGGACCGACCATTTGGTCACGTGCCACCAGGCCTGTAATCGAGCGATCACCAATGGTGATCAGGAAGTTTTTAGAGGCTACCGTCGGCAGGCGTAGCACGCGATCCAGCGCTTCGCGCAGGTCGAGATTATCGAGCATTACCCCCGAAAGCTCTGGGTCGTGACGCTCAAATTCGCGCTGCATTTTGGGCGCTTTACCGAACAGCACGCTCATCGGCAAATCGACGGGCTTGCTATCAAAGTGACCATCGCGCACTTCAAGGTGATGCGCTTCCAACGCCTCGCCGACGACCGCATAGGGGCAGCGTTCACGTTTACATAGCGCATCAAAGGTTTCCAGATCCTCGGGCGCTACGGCCAGGACATAGCGCTCCTGGGCTTCGTTGCACCAGATTTCCAACGGGCTCATGCCCGGCTCGGCGTTGGGCACCGCGCGCAAATCAAATCGACCGCCACGGTTGCCGTCCTTGACCAGCTCGGGAAGTGCGTTAGAAAGCCCACCGGCACCCACATCGTGAATAAAACGGATCGGGTTGTGATCGCCCAGTGCCCAACAGCGGTCAATCACTTCCTGGGCGCGACGTTCGATCTCAGGGTTCTCGCGCTGCACCGAGGCAAAATCCAGGTCGGCGCTAGACGTACCAGACGCCATGCTGGAGGCGGCACCGCCGCCAAGGCCAATCAACATCGCCGGGCCACCCATCACAATCAGCTTGCCGCCGACAGGGATATCGCCCTTCTGGACGTGGTGCGCACGAATGTTTCCGTAACCGCCCGCGAGCATGATCGGCTTATGGAAACCGCGCCTTTCGATACCGCCCTCGTTCAATGACTCCTGTTCGTAAGTACGGAAGTAGCCGGTTAGATTGGGGCGACCAAACTCATTGTTAAACGCCGCGCCACCAATCGGGCCTTCGAGCATAATATTGAGCGCCGACTCCATCCGCCCCGGTTTGCCGTAATCGAAGGCTTCCCAAGGCTGCACGAACTCAGGAATGCGCAAATTGGAGACGGTAAAACCTGACAGGCCGGCTTTGGGCTTGCCGCCGATACCCGTGGCGCCCTCATCACGAATTTCACCACCCGAGCCCGTTGCGGCACCGGGAAACGGGGCAATCGCGGTGGGGTGATTGTGTGTTTCTACCTTCATCAGGATATGAATGGGTTCCTGATGGGTGCCGTAAAGCGCCCGCTCGTCTTCAGCCCCGGTTAGCGGCTTAGCAAAAAAGCGCCCTGCCTGGCTGCCCTTAATGACGGCAGCATTATCGCTGTAAGCGGAGAGCACATTATCCGGCGACGACGCAAAGGTGTTCTTGATCATCTTAAACAGTGAGTGGCTTTGCGGCTCACCGTCGATGACCCAGTCGGCGTTGAAAATTTTGTGGCGACAGTGCTCAGAGTTGGCTTGGGCGAACATCATCAGTTCAACGTCGCTGGGGTTACGCCCCAACTCATTGAAAGCATCGACAAGATAGTCGATTTCATCTTCTGCCAGCGCCAGCCCTAGCGCCTGATTGGCCGTTGCCAGTGCATCCCTACCGCCCTCTAGGATATCCACACTGCCCAACGGTACCGGCTCGTGGTGGGCAAACAGCTTGGCAGCGTCTGAAGCATCGGACAGCACGGTTTCAGTCATACGGTCGTGCAGCAGTGCCGCCAGCGCGCTCAAACTCTCTTCGTCCGGCATAGCGGTGAAGCTGACCCGGTAATCGATACCGCGCTCGATGCGGTTAATTTGGTGCAATCCGCAATTGTGGGCGATATCGGTCGCTTTTGACGACCAGGGTGACTGAGTGCCCAAGCGTGGCACCACTAAAAAACGCTGGGCTCGCTCAGGCACTTCTACGCTCGATTGAGTGCCATCGCCCGTCACATAGTCAAGTAGCTGCACCAAACGTTCACGGACAGCGTCCTCCAGTTCCTCATGGCGGTCATGGGAAGTAAGATCGATAAAATGAACATAGTGGGCAGACAGCGCTTCCACCTCGGGAGCACGTTCACGCAGCACCGTTAACAGCCGAGCATGACGGAAGGCAGAAAGGGCGGGCGCGCCTCGCAGTTCGAGCATATCCTGAAGCCTCTAGAGCAGGGAAATTCGTGCAGGGAAATTACCGGGCCGCTAGGCGGCCATGCTTTTATGGTACCGAAAAACCCCTATGATACTGGAAACCAGCCACCACACGAAATCAACAAGGTGACAGCGTGACCCTGGCTGGGTATCGTGGCAGCTTGTTTCATGCCGACAAGACGCCATGCTGACGTTGATTTGCCGACATTTCTTAGCCCGAGCCAGCGCTTATTATGCGTTAACCGCTATTACGTTACTGGTGATGGTACCCACTCTTTGTCTTGTCCCCCCAGGCGAGCATCTCACGCATATCAGCGCAAAAGATTTTATTACCGTTCATACCCGCAACACCCCCACCACCTATTACGAAGGCCGCCATGGCCCCACCGGCTTTGAATACGAGTTGATGCACCGTTTCGCCGACTACTTGGGTGTGAGTCTTAATCTTGACGCCAATCACCACCCCGAAAGCGTACTCCCCGCAGTACGCGAAAAAGGCGACCTGGGTGCTGCTGCGCTGCCATTATTGCCAATCACGCCTGGTGTTCACTACACCCGTCCGATTATCCAGATGCAGCCGCTGGTCGTGTATCGTCGCGGACTTAACGGCATCCAGGCACCTAGCGACCTTGTCGGTCTGGAGCTTGGCACGCTTAGCAAGGCCGGTACCAGCGAAGCGCTGCGCGACCTACAACGCCGCCACCCCACGCTGAGCTGGAAAGAATCTCATGAACTTGAAGTTGCTGAACTGTTGGCGCGGGTTGAAGACGGCACCCTGGACGCCGCGGTGATCTTTGAACATCAGTTTCGTTTAAACCGGCTATTTTTCCCCAATGTTGAACGTGGCTTTACGCTGGGCGACCCGCTCTCCATGGTGTGGGCGTTACCCAGTGGGCGCGGGCTGGGTTTACTCGAAGCCGCCAACCGTTTTCTACAAGATTTACAGGAAAGCGGCATGCTGGATCGACTATTCAGCCGCTACTTTGGCCATGACGACTATTTAGAGTATGTGGGTACGCGCACTTTTCTTGGTCACCTGGATGCGCGCCTGCCCCGTTACACGGAGTTATTCCAGCAATCCGCCCAGGAAACCGGTTTTGACTGGAAGCTACTGGCTGCCGTGGGCTATCAGGAATCTCACTGGGACCCGGATGCTGTCTCGCCGACAGGCGTGCGAGGCTTAATGATGCTGACCAACCCCACCGCCAGCGAAATGGGCATTGCCGACCGCACCGACCCGGCACAGAGTATTGATGGCGGTGCCCGTTACCTGCGAAGCATTAAAGACCGCTTACCAGAAAGCATTACCGGTGATGACCGTCTGTTTATGGCCATGGCCGCCTATAACGTCGGCCTCGGCCACTTGTACGATGCCCGCAAGATTGCCGAAAAACGCGGCGGCAACCCCGACAGCTGGGCGGATGTGCGCGCCGCGCTGCCACTGTTACAAGAACGTGAATGGCACAGCCAAACACGTCATGGCTACGCCCGTGGCGGCGAGCCGGTGATATACGTGCGTAACATCCGCCGTTACTATGAAATGCTTGAGTATGTAGAACTTAGCCGCCAGCAGTTTTTCCAATTAGAACAAACGCCGACAAACGATGATCCGCTACTGCCTTTTGAGCTTGTGCCGCCATTAAATCAATAATGTATCGCTCGCCGCGTTAGGTTTGAGCTTTCCTGCTCTCTTTTTTCTTATACAGAAAGTAATCAACGACACCGAGTAATTAAAGAAATTTCACGGTCTATGGATTACGCTTTTCTAAGCGTTGGGTAAATACACTAACGACAGCACACGCTCGTTAAGTTAACAAAACGTCAGACGCCGATCTTATAAAGCGGCATGAAGGACCATGATGGCCGCACACACTACCGCCATACGCTTTTAGTGTCTGACACCACTTCGCCATAATGGGAAACCAGGGACCGCTTTGATGAACGCCAGCGTCGACACATTTTCAAGCCATGAAGCCAAGTTACAGGCCTTACGCGACGTGCTTCAGGCCCGTCTTGGGCAGCTGCTGCCCGAAGAACATGAGCACGATCTAGTGGCGGCGGCGATGCGCGAAGGAACGCTAGTGCCGGGGAAACGAATTCGCCCGTTGTTACTACTATTGACAGCGCAGGACCTGGGCTGCCCGCCCGACCGGCCGGGACTTCTAGACTTAGCCTGCGCGGTTGAGATGATACACGCGGCGTCACTAATTCTAGATGATATCCCGTGTATGGACGGTGCCCTGCTGCGTCGCGGCAGGCCCACGGTTCACCGCCAGTTTGGCGAAAATGTGGCGATTCTCGCCGCCGTGGCGTTACTTAGCCGCGCGTATGGTGTCATAACCGAGGCAGAAGCTCTTTCTGACAGCTGCAAGACCCAGGCAGTCACAGCGCTCTCCCGCGCCGCCGGGTTAGAGGGGCTGGTACAGGGCCAGTTTCGTGATTTGAGTGAAGGCTGTCATCCGCGTAGTGCGGACGCTATCGTATCGACCAATACGCTAAAAACCGCCACGCTGTTCGAGGCTACGCTGCAAATGGCCGCGCTTGCGGCAAACGCCTCACCCGGTACGCATCAGATGCTGAAAAGCTTTGCCCAGCACCTGGGGCAAGCTTTTCAACTATTGGATGATCTTTCCGACAGCTCCTGCGACACCGGTAAGGACGTCAATCAGGACAGTGGCAAATCAACGTTGGTCGCCATGCTGGGCCCAGCAGCGGTTCGCCTACGTTTGCAAGAACACCTGCGCCGCGCCGATGCGCATCTGACTGAGGCCTGCGGATCAACGGCGGTTACTCGCGGGTTTATAAACGACTGGTTTGATAAGCAGCTGGCCATGTTCGGCTGATTGCTCATATCAAGGAGTGACAATGAAGGAGTCAGAGCTGACCCAGCGCAAGAACGACCATCTGGATATTGTGCTCAACCCATCGCTGGCGGGACACACGACCCGCACGGGATTCGAATACTGGCGCTTTGAACACTGTGCCCTGCCGGAACTTGACCTGGATAGCATCGATCTTGGCACGTCGCTCTTCGGGCGGACGATGCAGGCGCCGCTTTTAATCAGTTCGATGACTGGTGGTGCCAACCGAGCCAACGACATTAACCGTTTTCTGGCCGAAACAGCGCAAGCCCTGGGGCTCGCCATGGGCGTTGGCTCTCAGCGGGTTGCGCTTGAAAGCGACGCCAACTGGGGATTGACGCGTGAGCTGCGTAAACTTGCCCCGGATATTCCGCTGCTCGCCAATCTGGGCGCGGCGCAGTTGCTCGGCCAGCACGGCACTGACTACGCCAAGCGTGCAGTAGAGATGATTGAGGCGGATGCGCTGATCGTGCACCTGAACCCACTGCAGGAAGCGCTGCAAACCGGCGGTGATCGCGACTGGCGCGGCATTTTGACGGCCATTGAGCGCGTCACGGCGTCACTCGGAGCCCCGGTGGTGGTCAAGGAGGTAGGTGCCGGGCTCTCCGCCACGGTTGCCCGCCAACTTCATGAAGCGGGAGTGGCCATGCTAGACATTGCTGGCGCTGGCGGCACCAGTTGGGCCGCCGTTGAAGGCGAGCGCGCCAGCACGCCGCAAAAGCGCGCGGTCGCCATGGCCTTTGCCAACTGGGGCATTCCTACCGCGCAAGCGCTGTGCGAGGTACGCAAAGCTATGCCCACGATGCCGCTGATCGCCTCGGGCGGTATCACCAACGGCATTGATGCGGCCAAGGCGCTGTGCCTGGGCGCGGACTTGGTGGGCCAGGCAGCGGCGGCCCTGCATAGCGCGACAACTTCGCTCGATGCCGTCATCGACCACTTCCAGATCGTGGTCGAACAGCTGCGGGTCGCCTGTTTCTGCACCGGCAGCGCGGACCTGATCGCTCTTCGACACGCAGTGCTGCTGCGCGTTGCGGGGCAGGCATGAGCCACTATGCGGTCATCGCGCCGCCGCTTTACAGTCATGTCAAGGCGCTTCAGGCCCTGGCGATCCAACTGATCGAGCGCGGCCACCGGGTTACCTTTGTACAGCAGTTTGAAGCCCGCCCTCTGCTTGACGATCCGCGTATCGGCTTTTATCCGCTGGGTGAAACGCGCCTTGCCCCAGGCAGCCTGATCAACACTCTGACACTTGCTGCCCGCCCCTCGGGCCTGGGCCTTTTCCGATTGATCGACGATTTGGCCGCCACGACCGATATGCTCTGCCACGAGCTGCCCGCCGCGCTTGAGACGCTCAAGGTCGACGGTCTGCTTGTCGATCAGATGGAGGCCGCCGGCGGGCTGGTAGCCGACGCCCTGGGGCTACCCTACGTGTCTGTCGCCTGCGCCCTGCCGGTCAATCGCGAGCCGGGGTTGCCGCTACCGGTCATGCCGTTTGCCTACTCGACCGTCGCCCAGGCCCGGCACCGCTATGAGACCAGCGAAAAAGTCTACGACTGGCTGATGCGCCGCCATGCTCGGGTAATCGCCCAACATGCCCAGCGCTTAGGGCTAACGCCGCGTCATTCGCTGCACGAATGCCTGTCCACACTTGCCCAAATCAGCCAAACGCCGCCTTCGCTGGACTTCCCGCGTGCGGTGCTGCCCGCCTGTTTTCATGCAGTGGGTCCTCTGCGCGATGAAAGGCCCGCTAATTACGCAGAAACAAAGATGACCTTGCCGCCCACGCCGTTTGTATTTGCCTCACTGGGCACGCTACAGGGCCACCGCTACGCGCTGTTTTGTAAAATCGCCAAAGCCTGCCAGCGCCTTGAAATGCCGCTACTGGTTGCCCACTGCGGCGGCCTGAAAGCCGCCCAGGCGGCCAGGCTTGAGCGCTACGGCACCACATACGTAACCGACTTCGCCGATCAGCGCGCGGTGCTTTCCAACGCTTGCGCCGTGATTACCCATGGCGGCCTGAACACCGTTGTCGATGCCGTCCAAAGTGCAACCCCGATGCTTGCCATACCACTGGCCTTCGACCAGCCCGGCGTGGCTGCACGCATCGTCCACCATGGCATCGGGCAGAGCGCCACACGGTTTGCCAGCAGCGCGACGCTTGCCAGGCGGTTAAGCGATTTGCTCAATAACGATAGCTATCGGCTGCGCCTAAGTGCCATGCACTCGACGCTCATACAGGCGGGCGGCGCAGCCAAGGCTGCCCAAATTGCCGAGCAGGCGCTCAGCGAATGCCGCCCCGTATTGGCGGAGGCTGCATGATCAACACAAGATGGGATCTTATTTTGGTTGGCGCGGGGCTTGCCAACGGCCTGATTGCCTGGCGCCTGCGCCAGTGTCAGCCCGCGCTTAACGTACTGCTGATCGAGGCAGGCCCCACGCCCGGCGGCAACCATACGTGGTCCTTCCACCATGGCGACATCAGCGCCGCTCAGCACGCATGGCTCGGTCCGCTGGTAGCTCACCGCTGGGCGGATTACGATGTTTTCTTTCCAGAACGGACTCGCACCGTGTCCGGCGGCTACACAAGCGTCACCTCCGAGCGCTTCGCCGAGGTCATCAGCCAAGCGCTTGGCGATCATCTTGTGACGCAGACGCCAATCAGCCGGCTAACCCCCACTTCGGTGACCCTGGAAGACGGCCGCACCCTTGAAGCCGGAGCCGTCATCGATGGCCGGGGCTACCAGCCAAGCCCGCATCTTACGGTTGGGCTTCAGGCGTTTCTCGGCCAACAGTGGCAGCTTGAGCACCCCCACGGGCTCACCCGCCCGCGGCTGATGGACGCCACCGTGGACCAACAGGGCGGCTACCGTTTTGTCTACACCCTGCCGCTGTCGGCCACGTCGCTGCTAATTGAGGATACGCATTATATTGACCGCGCCACGCTCGATCACGATCGGGCACGGCTGAACATTGCTCACTATGCTAAAGCGCAAGGCTGGGCGCTGGGCACGCTGCAGCGCGAGGAGCAGGGCAACCTGCCGATCACCCTAACGGGCAACCATGAGGCATTCTGGCAGGCGGCCCAGGGTCAGCCACAAAGCGGCCTGCGCGGCGGCCTCTTTCATCCCACGACCGGCTATTCACTTCCGCTGGCAGTGGCGCTTGCCGATATGATCGCCGCGCAATCCCATTTTACGCCGGAATCGCTGTATCGCCTTATTCGCGGTTATGCCAAGCAGTGTTGGCGGCGGCAGCGCTTTTTTCGCATGCTCAACCGCATGCTGTTTCTGGCCGGCCCCGACGATAAGCGCTGGCAGGTGATGCAGCGCTTTTACGGCCTGAACGATGGCCTGATTGCGCGCTTTTATGCCGGCAGGCTGACCCTTGCCGATCAGGCGCGGATCTTGACGGGCAAACCACCGGTGCCGGTGCGCGAGGCCTTACAGGCCGTTCTCAAACAAACCCCTCGGCTGCGAGCCTTTCATGATGAGTAAAGCAATCGTAATTGGGTCAGGCTTTGGCGGCTTGGCACTGGCCATACGCCTACAGGCAGCGGGCATTCCCACCCTGATTCTTGAACAGCGCGACAAGCCCGGCGGTCGCGCCTATGTCTATCAGGATCAGGGGTTTACGTTCGATGCCGGCCCCACGGTAATTACCGACCCCAGCGCCATCGAGGAGCTGTTTACCCTGGCAGGCAAGCGTCTGGCCGACTATGTCGAGTTGATGCCGGTCACCCCCTTTTACCGGCTGTGCTGGGAGTCGGGCAAAGTATTTGATTACGACAACGACCAGGCCCACCTTGAGGAGCAGATCGGCCAGTTTAACCCTCCGGATGTTGAGGGCTACCGGCGCTTTTTAAGCTACTCCCAGGCGGTGTTCAAGGAGGGCTACCTGAAGCTTGGTACCGTTCCGTTCCTGTCGTTTCGCGATATGGCGCGCGCAGGGCCGCAACTGGCGCGGCTGCAGGCCTGGCGCAGCGTTTATAGCATGGTCGCCAAGTTCATCGAAGACGACCATCTACGCCAGGCGTTCTCGTTTCACTCGCTGCTGGTGGGTGGCAACCCGTTTGCCACCTCCTCCATTTACACGCTGATTCACGCGCTTGAGCGCGAATGGGGCGTATGGTTTCCGCGCGGCGGCACCGGCGCGCTGGTACAGGGCATGGTGAAGCTCTTCCAAGACCTGGGCGGCGAGATTGAGCTCAATGCCGAAGTCACGCGGATTGAAGCCGACGGCAACACCCTGCAGGCGGTACAGCTTGCCGACGGCCGACGCATTGAAGCGAGCGCCGTGGCGTCCAACGCCGACGTGGTGCATACCTATGAAAAGCTGCTTGGCCACCACCCGGTAGGGGCGGCGCGCAGTACGTCGCTCAAGCGCAAGCGCATGAGCAACTCGCTGTTCGTGCTCTATTTCGGCCTCAACCACCATCACGACCAGCTGGCCCACCACACCGTCTGCTTCGGGCCGCGCTACAAGGAGCTGATTGACGATATCTTCAACAGTGACGCCCTGGCCGAGGATTTCTCGCTCTACTTGCACGCCCCGTGCGTTACCGACCCATCATTGGCGCCGCTCGGCTGCGGCAGCTACTACGTACTCGCCCCCGTGCCGCATCTGGGCACCGCTGACCTTGACTGGGAAATGGAAGGCCCCCGCCTGCGCGAGCGCATCTTTGATTACCTGGAGCAGCACTATATGCCCGGGCTTCGTGAACAGCTGGTAACGCATCGGATGTTCACGCCGTTTGATTTCCGCGACCAGTTGGGTGCACATCAGGGATCGGCGTTTTCCATCGAACCTATCTTGACTCAGAGTGCCTGGTTCCGTCCGCATAACCGCGACAGCCGCATTGCCAATCTCTATCTCGTTGGCGCCGGCACCCACCCCGGCGCAGGCGTCCCGGGCGTTATCGGCTCGGCCAAGGCAACGGCGGGCTTGATGGTGGAGCAGTTGGCCCCATGAATCAGCCGCTGCTTGACCACGCCACCCGCACTATGGCCGTCGGCTCCAAGAGCTTTGACACGGCGGCCAAGCTGTTTGATGCCGATACCCGGCGCAGCGCCCTGATGCTCTACGCCTGGTGCCGCCACTGTGATGACGTGATCGACGACCAGACGCTGGGGTTCAGCACCGGTGCTGCCAGTACGACCGAAGCGCAGGAGCGCCTGGCAGGCCTTGAGACGCAGACCCGGCAGGCTTACGCGGGCGAACCCATGGAAGCGCCCGCCTTTGCCGCGTTTCAGGAAGTCGCCCTCAAGCACGATATTCCACCTAGGCGCGCTTTCGAGCACCTGGAAGGCTTTGCCATGGACGTGCGTGATGAGCACTACGTAACCTTTGAGGATACGCTGCGCTACTGTTATCACGTGGCAGGTGTGGTGGGCCTGATGATGGCCCAGGTAATGGGCGTGCGTGATGAAAAGGTGCTGGATCGTGCCTGTGACCTGGGCCTGGCGTTTCAGCTCACCAATATTGCCCGGGACATTGTCGAAGACGCCCACGCCGGGCGCTGCTACCTGCCGTCAAACTGGCTGGCGGAAGAAGCACTTACGATGGAAGCCCTGAGCAACCCCACCTGCCGCTCCCAGGTGGCACGGCTTGCCGAACGCCTGGTTAGCGAAGCCGAACCCTACTACACTTCCGCCAAGGGCGGGCTTTGCGGGCTGACGCTACGCTCGGCTTGGGCGATTGCCACAGCGCATGGGGTCTACCGCAGGATTGGCTTAAAGGTACGGCGCGCCGGAGCGCACGCCTGGGACAAACGCCAGAGCACTAGCAAACAGGAGAAACTGGCGCTGTTGATCAAGGGCAGCGCACTGGCGCTCAGCTCTCGCGTGACGACACCGGCGCCGCGTCCGCCGGGGCTTTGGCAGCGGCCTGCTTAGCCTTCGGCTGGCGGCTTTTTAGCGTCGCCTCAAGCTTTTCCACCGGTGGCGAGTACAGAAAGCCGAACGACACGCAATCCTCGCGGCTCTTGACCGCGTGGTGCAGCCGATGGGCTTTATAGAGGCGTTTCAAGTAGCCGCGCCTGGGGATATAGCGAAACGGCCAGCGTTTGTGTACCAACCCATCGTGAACGATAAAGTAGATTGCGCCATAGGCGGTCATGCCCGCGCCGATCCACTGCAGCGGCCAAACACCGGCGGTGCCCAGCGCGATCAGGCCGATGGCGAAAAGCGCAAACACCAAGGCATACAGGTCGTTCAGCTCGAACCAGCCGGTGCGCGGCCGGTGGTGAGAGCGGTGCCAGCCCCACCCCCAGCCATGCATGATGTACTTGTGGGCCAGCGTCGCGAAAAGTTCCATGCCAGCCACCGTCAGCAGGACGATTAAGATATTCCACACTACGAGCATATAGTCTCCACGCCACACCAAGTGACCGCCTGAACCTCAGGCTGTTACCAATAAGCCTAGCGCCTTGCAGCAAAAAACGCTTTCAGCAATTTTCTGGATTCAGGCCCCAGCACGCCTGCGCTAATCTTGACCTGATGGTTAAACCACGGCTGTGCCAAAAGGTTAGCTTTAGATTCGACCATGCCGGCTCGGGGTTCGGCGGCACCATATACCAGACGGCTAAGGCGTGCATGTATCATTGCCCCTGCACACATCATGCAGGGCTCCAAGGTAACAAACAGCGTGCAACCCTCAAGCCGATAGTTGCCCTGATGCTTACCTGCTGCGCGTAAGGCACGAATTTCCGCATGACCGCTAGGATCGCAACTGGCAACCGGCGCATTACACCCAGCCCCAATGATCTCCCCTTGCGCATCGACGATAACCGCCCCCACGGGCACCTCGCCAGCGTCAGCGGCCAAGTGTGCCTGGTCTAGCGCACGGTGCATGTAAAATTCATCGCTGCGCATAAACGTAAACTCCGCTAAGGTAGCTAAACGATCGTATGAAAGGGTTGCCCGCAGCTGTGGTAGCTCGCTTTCACCGACAGCATTCTATCAAGACAGTCGCAAGGATACCGAGAATGACAGACGCGCTGAACAAGCTGGTAAACTTACTGGAGTTAGAAACATTGGAGGAAACGCTATTTCGTGGCCAAAGCCAGGATCTAGGCTTTCCTCAGCTCTATGGAGGCCAAGTACTTGGTCAAGCGCTTGCCGCTGCCGCCCGCACTGTGCCTGACGAGCGGCGCCCACATTCTCAACACGGCTACTTCCTGCGTCCCGGCGACCCGCACCGCCCTGTTGTCTACCAAGTAGATACGATTCGGGATGGGGGCAGCTTCACCACTCGACGCGTTACTGCCATCCAAAAAGGCCGGCCGATCTTTTTCTGCAGCGCTTCCTTTCAGAACGAAGAAGAGGGTTTTAGTCACCAGCGCGCCATGCCGAATGTGCCCACGCCCGAAATGCTTATAGAGAGCGGCGACGCCAAACATGATCGCTTTCCCGGTCATCCGATTGAGTTTCTGCACCTCGCTGGCAATCCTGACAATGGCACACCGGCGGGGCAATGCTTATGGTTTCGTCTTTCAGGCACACTGCCAGACGACCCGGCACTTCATCGACACCTGCTCTCTTACGCCTCTGATTTCAATCTACTCACCACTAGCCTGATTCCCCATGGCATCGAATATCGCGATCCCAAACTGCGCATCGCCAGCCTTGATCATGCCCTTTGGCTGCATCAGGACACGCGCTTAGACGACTGGTTGCTATATGTTATCGACTCACCCTGGACAGGCGGCGCTCGCAGCCTAGCGCGGGGGCATATTTACAGCCGCGATGGCCGCTTAGTCGCTTCCACTGCTCAAGAAGGGCTAACTCGCTACTCTCAGGACTAACCTACCAATCACCAAAACAATTATGCCCGCAAGAAGCGGGCATAATTCAGCGGACATAAGTCAGCGAACTAGCTAAGACCTTAGCCGCCGTAAACGTCGTTGATTGACTCTAGCGGATAGTGCGCCGGAAACGGTTTGCGCGCCACACCAGAGTCGACAGCCGCTTGCGCAACCGCCGAGGACACCCGCGCCAACAGGCGGATATCCACCGGTGTTGGAATAATATACTCGCGACCAAAGCTCATCTCGGTGCGCTCGTAGGCGTTCAATACTTCTTGTGGCACCGGCTCGCGGGCCAAGTCTTTCAGCGCATGAACAGCGGCCAGCTTCATCTCTTCATTAATGCGGGTGGCACGAACATCCAACGCCCCACGGAAGATAAACGGGAAGCCCAACACATTATTTACCTGATTGGGGAAATCCGAACGGCCAGTCGCCATAATCACATCCGGACGGGCCTCCCGGGCAACATCGGGATGAATCTCCGGATCGGGGTTGGTACATGCAAAAATCACCGGATCAGGCGCCATTTTCTTAACCTGGTCAGCGGAAAGCAGCCCTGGGCCTGATAAGCCGATAAAGACATCAGCAGCGTCGATTGCGTCATCTAGCGTGCGCATGTCAGTATCACGGGCGAACTCGGCTTTATATTCGTTAATGCCTTCGCGATCCGTGTGAATAACGCCACGGCGGTCGAGCATCACCAAGTTCTCTTTTTTCGCACCGCAAGAGATCAGTAGTCGCATACAGGCAATCGCCGCCGCACCTGCGCCCATACACACAATCTTTACGTTCTCGATCGACTTACCAGCAATTTCCAGTGCATTCAGCATACCCGCGGCGGTCACAATCGCAGTACCGTGCTGGTCATCATGAAAGACCGGGATGCTGCAGCGCTCAATCAGCGCCTTTTCAATTTCAAAGCATTCTGGCGCTTTGATATCTTCAAGGTTAATACCACCCCAGGTGTCGGCAATGCGCGCGACGGTATCAATAAACGCCTGAGGGCTCTCCGCATCGACTTCTATGTCTACCGAGTTGATGCCTGCAAAGCACTTAAACAGTACCCCTTTACCTTCCATTACCGGCTTACTGGCCAGCGGCCCCAAGTTTCCCAAGCCAAGAATAGCGCTACCATCAGAAATAACCGCTACCAAATTACCCTTACCGGTGTAGCGATAAGCATTTTCCGCTTCGCGAGCGATTTCACGCACTGGCTCAGCCACGCCTGGGCTATACGCCAGCGCCAAATCCCGTGCGGTTGCGGTAGGTTTGGTCAACTCCACCGACAACTTACCGGGAATCGGTTTCGCGTGATAATCCAAAGCTGCCTGCTTATTTGCATCCGTCATGGTCAGAGTCCAGTTAACATAAAGTAGATAAGTTATTTCAGAATATAGAAAAAAACCAAGTGCCTCAAGCGCGCCGTCAACTTAGAACAAAACGCTCGTTTAACTGAGTTTTACCTTCATATTCGCTACAATTGGGTGTTATTTGCTGTAACTTATGCACGCGCCGCTTATCTATAACGCTTTGCTTATCCACCCATCACAGTATTTATGAAAAATTTTTCCATAAAATCCATATGAGTAGCTTATCAGAAAATAAAAAACCCACGCCGTGGCGTGGGTTTTATACAAGCACAGGCTGTGCTCGCGGTAGGGCTATCGATAAAGATTAGCCGCGCTTAACAGCAGCGCCGAAACGCTTATTGAAGCGTTCTACACGGCCACCAGTGGTCGCTTGCTTCTGCTTACCTGTGTAGAACGGGTGGCAGTTGGAGCACACATCCAGAGAGAAGTCCTGATCTGAAGTAGAACCGACCTGGAAATTAGCGCCGCAAGAACAAGTAGCGGTGACTGTGTTGTAATTCGGGTGGATACCTTGTTTCATCTCGAGCCTCACGAAGCTGTATGCCGCCACCTGATCTCGTGCCAGGCACCGCATACGGGTTTGGAAAAAACTACTAACCGGTTAGCCGCTCTGTCGTTAAGATAAGTCGTTAAGACTGAGAGCGGTCGCATATTCTAGCAAAACTAACGCCGGAGGCCAATTGGCTGACTCTTTTTCTTCGCGGGCGCCATCACAAACGCAGGCTCTCGTGCTTAAAGTAGCGTTGCCCTCACCGCTGCGACGCCTGTTCGACTACTTGCCGTCTAACGCGACACCCGCCTGCGGTTGGCAGCAGGGCCTAAGGGTGCGAGTGCCGTTTGGGCGGCGCGATGTGGTCGGCGTCGTGGTAGAAATCGCCGACTACAGCGCCCTACCGCGCAACCAACTGCGCGCGGTCAGTGAAACGCTGGATGACGACCCGCTGCCAGAAGATTGGTTATGGCTATGCCGCTTTGCCGCCCGCTACTACCAGCATAGCCTGGGCGACACCCTTCACCACGCCATGCCCGCACGGCTACGCCAGGGGCATCCTATGGCAGGCCGCACACAAACACTCTGGCTCTCGCAGGGTGAAGATGCAGAGAAAAATCTCAGTCGAGCACCCAAACAAGCAGAGCTGTATGCACTTTTGCGCCAACATCCTCACGGGCTACCTAGCCGTGCCATTAGCGCCCATGGCTTTACCCGTGACCAGCTATTAGCGCTGGAGAAAAAAGGCTTAGCCACCCATCATGAACATATTCTCACTGCTCCTACGCCGCCAAGTGGTAACTTACTCGCGGCCCCGGCGCTGCCGCTAAACCGTGAACAGGCGACAGCGCTGGCAGCGTTGCATGAAAAGCTTGAGGACTATCACCCTTGCTTATTGGAAGGCGTTACCGGCAGTGGTAAAACGGAAGTCTACCTACAGCTGATTGAAGCAGTCGCCGCCAAGGGCAAGCAGTCGCTGGTGCTGGTGCCGGAAATTGGCTTAACCCCACAGACTCTGGCCCGCTTTAGAAGCCGTTTTCGTGTTCCCGTCGTGGCGCTGCATTCAGGGCTCACCGACCCAGAGCGGCTCGATGTATGGGAGGCCGCCGCCAGTGGTCGGGCGCTGATTATTATCGGCACGCGCTCGGCAATTTTTACACCGCTGGCCAACCCCGGTGCTATTATCGTCGATGAAGAACATGACGGTTCCTACAAACAGCACGATGGCTTGCGTTACCACGCCCGCGATCTAGCGGTCGCACGCGCTCACTACCATAAGATTCCGTTGTTGATGGGCAGTGCCACGCCTTCGCTGGAAAGCCTGCATCAAGCACTTTCAGGCACCTACCGACACCTGCGCCTGACGCAACGCCCCAGTCGCCACCCACCGGCTAAGTTAGAACTGATCGACCTGCGCCATCAACGTCGTCAGGGCGGCTTGCTACCTGGCGCCATTAAAGCGATTAAAAGCACCTTGAGCGCTGGCAACCAGGTACTGATTTTTATCAACCGGCGCGGCTTTGCCCCAACGCTTGCCTGCCACGCCTGCGGCTGGATGGCCGAGTGCGGACAGTGCGATGCACGCATGACACTGCATCGTCAGCCCGCGCTGCTAGCCTGCCACCACTGCGATAGTCGCCGCGCCCTGCCGGACGCCTGCCCCGAGTGCGGTAGCGGTGACCTACGTGCCTTGGGTAGCGGTACTGAACGCACGGAAGAGGCGCTGCAGACGCTGTTTCCAAAAACAACCATTCACCGCATTGACCGTGACAGCACTCGACGCAAGGATAGCTTCGAGCAAGTGTTAAAAGAGATTCAGCGCGGTGAGCCCTGCGTATTAGTCGGCACTCAGATGCTCGCCAAGGGCCACCACCTGCCCCACGTTACCTTGGTGGTGGTAGTCAATGCCGACGGCGGGCTGTATGCCGCCGACTTCCGCGCACTAGAGCACAGTGCGCAACTGCTCGAACAAGTAGCAGGCCGTGCGGGTCGTGCCGCCCACCCAGGCCGGGTGCTGGTACAGACACTGCACCCAGACGACCCCCATTTAGGCCAGCTTGCTGAACAGGGTTATGGGGCGCTGGCGCGCAATATGCTGGAAGAAAGGCGCATTGCCCAGCTGCCTCCGTTCTGCTTTATGGCACTGCTACGCATCGAGAGTCCCAAAGAGGATGCCGCCTTAGCCATCGCGCAGCAGGCCGCCCAAGCCTTGCGCCAGTGGCTGAAAGAGTCTGGCGTAGCGACCCGATGCCTGGGGCCGGTGCCTGCACCGATGGAAAGGCGCCAGAATCGCTACCATTTACATGTCATGCTATCGGCCCGTAAACGTAGCCAACTTCATCTCGCTGTTAGTTGGCTGGTGCAATGGCTGGAAGTAAATCGCGAGGCACGCAAGGTGCGCTGGTCGGTAGATATTGATCCGCAAACGCTCTCCTGACATCGGCATACCATCACATGGCTTTGAAACTGCGGCTCAATTGCTGATAATAGCCGCTTTACCGACGCACCTGTAATAGGTTCGCGTAAGCACACGCCGCCACCGACGACACCCGGATACCTACATGAAAGATACGATAGTTTCTCTGCTCGAAGGCGCGGTTACCGCGCTCAAGCACCAAGGCGTGCTGCCGAACGACCTTCAACCTGTGATCAAAGTCGACCCCACCAAAGACAAAGCCCACGGTGATTACGCCACCAACTTAGCGCTTATGCTGGCCAAACCGGCTGGTAAAAATCCACGTGAATTGGCTAATTCGCTGGTCGCCGCGCTCCCCGAAAGCGACGCTATCCAAAAAACCGAGATTGCGGGCCCCGGGTTTATCAACTTTTTCGCCGCCGCCGATGCCGCCGCACAAATCGTTGCTCAAGTGCTCGACTGTGGCGACACCTTTGGCCGTAGCCTAATCGGCAAAGGTGAGAAAGTGCAGGTAGAGTTTGTGTCCGCCAACCCCACGGGCCCGCTTCACGTAGGTCATGGTCGTGGCGCGGCGATTGGTGATTGCCTATGCCGCCTGCTCGAAGCCACCGGTTACGACGTTACCCGCGAGTTCTATTACAACGATGCCGGCGCCCAGATCGCCAACCTGGCGCGTTCTGTACAAGCGCGAGTAAAAGGCTTGGGGCCTGATGATGCTAGCTGGCCTGAGGACGGCTATCGTGGGGAATATATTAGCGATGTCGCCAATGACTACCTGGCGGGTAAAGCGGTGAGCGCTGATGACCGCGAAGTCACCGCCAAAGCCGATCCAGACGATTTAGAAGCTATTCAAGAATTTGCGGTGGCGTGGCTACGCCGCGAGCAGGATCTGGATCTAAAAGCCTTCGGTGTTGAGTTCGATGTTTATTTCCTTGAATCGTCACTGTACGAAGACGGCAAGGTAGACGCCACCGTTGAGAAGCTGGTAAGCGCAGGCCACACTTATGAAGATGACGGTGCCATGTGGCTGCGCACCACCGATTTCGGTGATGACAAAGACCGGGTGATGCGTAAACGTGATGGCGGCTATACCTACTTCCTGCCTGATGTGGCCTATCACCTGGATAAGTGGCAGCGCGGCTTCAAAACCGTGATCAACGAACAAGGTGCCGATCACCACTCTACCGTCACACGCGTTCGCGCCGGTTTACAGGCATTGGAAGTCGGTATTCCTAAAGGCTGGCCCGACTACGTGCTCCACCAGATGGTCATGGTTACCCGCTCAGGTGTCGAGGTAAAACTCTCCAAGCGAGCCGGCAGCTATGTCACCGTGCGAGACTTGATCGACGAAGTCGGCCGCGATGCTACGCGCTTCTTCCTCGCTGCTCGCCGCGCCGACTCCCAGCTCACCTTTGATATCGATCTGGCCCGTTCACAATCGAACGACAACCCGGTGTATTACATTCAGTACGCCCACGCCCGGGTATGCAGCATGCTGCGCAAAGCACAGGACGCCGGCCAGCCTTTCGATCACGCCCTGGCACTGGCCAACCTAGCGTTGCTGGATTGCGATCAAGAGAAAGCGGTCATTAATCGTTTGGCGCGTTTCCCAGAAGTGGTAGAAACCGCCGCTAGAAATCGCGAACCACAGCAGGTTGCTCAGTACTTGCTTGACCTGTCTGGCGACTTCCACACCTGCTATAACGCTGTCAAAGTGATGGTTGACGACGACACCCTACGCAACACGCGTCTGGCGCTCGGCCTCGCCACTCGTCAAGTGCTGCGCAACGGGCTTGATTTAATGGGGGTTAGCGCCCCAGAGGAGATGTAGTCCATGGCTAGCCCGCGTAAAAAGCCCGCCCGCCGCGGGGCGACTTCGCAGCGCAAAGCGGCCCGCAGTTCAGGCGGCGGCTTTCGCCTGCCTGGCTGGCTCTGGGGCCTTGCTGGCATGGCGGCAGGCTTCTTTTTGGCTCAGCACCAGCACGGCACCGCTCCTTGGCAAGAACAAAGTGAAGCTCCTCAGGCCACGGTGTTACCCAAGCCCGCCGGTAGCGAGGAACGGGCTGCCGCACGTGAAACCGAAGAAGCTAACGAGCCGTCGATGCCGACGTTTGAGTTTTATACACTGCTGCCGGAAACGGAGGTGATAGCCCCCGGCGTCACGCTGCCTTCCAGCGTTGTTCGCCCGGAGGAAAGCGAACAGACAGCCGATAGCGATACGGCTACTGGCGCTGCCAGCGATGACCCCATCGCTCAGGTCATTGCGGCCAATACCCGCCCGGAGGATCAAGTATCTACAGCCCACGAGAATGAAGCGGCTACCAATAACCCGGGGCGCTATATGCTCCAGGCTGCCTCATTTCGTCAAGTAAGCGATGCCGAACAGCTGCGCGGTCGGCTGCGCAATTTAAGTCTGCTGGCTGAAATCAGTGAAGTACAGGCGGACGGCAATACTTGGCACCGCGTCCAAGTGGGGCCTTACGATGACACTCGCGAACTGAATCGCGCCCAGGATCTAATGAACACCCAAGGTATTGAGCCACTGCTTATCCAACTGCAAAACTGATAATCCCTCCCCGATGTCCTGCGGGCGGTTGATTTTTTATCAGCCGCCCGCATTTTGTTGTGAATGCTTACACAACGGTCGCTCAATGAGCGACCCGCCAGTCATCGGGAGCGCGTCTCCCCCAAGGAGTTATCTCCATGACCACTATTGTTTCCGTTCGTCGTGGTAATCAGGTTGCCCTCGCCGGCGATGGCCAGGTATCGCTGGGCAATACCGTAATGAAGGGTAACGCCAGCAAAGTGCGTCGCCTCTACCGTGGCAAAGTGCTGGCCGGGTTTGCCGGTGGCACCGCGGATGCATTCACGCTGTTTGAACGCTTTGAAGCACAGCTGGAAAAGTACCAAGGGCATCTAACCAAGGCAGCGGTCGAACTCGCCAAAGACTGGCGCACCGACCGGGCACTGCGCCGCCTGGAAGCACTGTTGGCCGTGGCCGACCACAGCGCCTCGTTGATCATCACCGGTAACGGTGACGTCGTTGAGCCCGAACGCGGCATTATCGCCATTGGTTCTGGCGGCAACTTTGCTCAGGCCAGCGCCCGGGCACTATTAGAAAATACCGAGCTGTCGGCGCGTGACATCACCGAGAAGTCGCTGGCTATCGCGGGTGATATCTGCGTGTTCACCAACCATCACGTGACGCTCGAAGAGCTGTCGATTGACGGTCGCTAATCCGTTTATGCGATCTCTAAACGTCGCTCAATACATACAAAGGTTACCTTTATGACTCAGATGACACCCCGCGAAATCGTTCACGCCCTGGATCAATACATTATTGGCCAGCAGGATGCTAAACGCGCCGTCGCAATTGCCCTGCGTAACCGCTGGCGTCGCATGCAGCTCGATGACGACCTGCGCCCAGAAGTCACTCCCAAGAATATTTTGATGATTGGCCCCACGGGTGTCGGCAAAACTGAAATTGCCCGTCGCCTTGCCAAGCTGGCCAAAGCACCGTTTATCAAAGTCGAAGCAACCAAATTTACCGAAGTCGGCTATGTGGGTCGCGATGTTGAGTCGATTATCCGCGATTTAATGGAAGCCGCGATCAAGATGGTGCGCGAACAGGCCAAAGAGGAAGTCAGCCACCGCGCTGCCGATGCTGCCGAAGACCGCGTGCTGGATGCGCTTCTACCGCCGCCGCGGGGCCAGGAAGATAAGCCGCGCGATGACAACGGCACCCGCCAGACCTTCCGCAAAAAACTACGTGAAGGCCAGCTGGATGATAAAGAGATCGATATTGAAATATCATCCCAGGGTCAAGGTATCGACATCATGACCCCGCCGGGCATGGAAGAGATGACCAGTCAGTTGCAGAGCATGTTCTCCAACATGGGCCAGCAGAAGCGTGAAAATCGTCGCGTCACGGTCAAAGAGGCGCTGGTACTGCTGCGCGATGAAGAAGCGGGCAAGCTGGTCAACGAGGAAGAAATCAAGGCCCGCGCGGTCTACTCGGTTGAACAACACGGCATCGTATTCTTGGATGAGATCGATAAAGTAGCCAAGGGCAGCGGTCAGTCCAGCGGTGGCGAAGTCTCCCGCGAGGGTGTTCAACGTGATCTCTTGCCACTGATTGAAGGCTCTACCGTTTCGACCAAATACGGTATGGTCAAAACCGACCACATTCTGTTTATTGCCTCCGGTGCCTTCCACCTTTCACGTCCTTCGGATCTGATTCCCGAGCTGCAGGGCCGCTTGCCGATTCGCGTGGAGCTTGATGCGCTTACGCCCAATGACTTCAAACGCATTCTTACCGAGCCTTCTGCCTCGCTGACCAAGCAGTACCAAGCGCTGCTGGCTACCGAGGGATTGGATGTTGAGTTCACCCCAGATGGTATCGAGCGTATTGCGCAGATATCCTGGCAGGTCAACGAAGGTACCGAAAACATTGGTGCCCGCCGCTTGCACACGGTAATGGAACGGTTGTTAGAAGAGGCCTCCTTCAGGGGCGGCGACATGGAGAGTCCGCTATTGATTGATGGCGACTATGTCAATGCTCAGCTTGGCGAACTGGCGGTCGACGAAGACCTTTCGCGCTATATTTTGTAAGCGCTTTTATTCTTCGTACCGTTTTAGCGGAGCGTAGGTGGTGATCAGCTACCTACGCCCTGCCATTTTAGAGGTTTATCATGATTGCCCCTACGCCCACCCGTGTTCACTACCATAAGCAGGCCCGCGAGCTAGAGCTTGGCTACGCCACTGGTGAAAGCTATCGGTTGCCGGTGGAATTTTTACGCGTCTACTCTCCCTCTGCGGAAGTGCGCGGTCACGGTGGCGACACCGCTGTCTTACAGGTAGGTAAAAAAGATGTCGGCCTGCAAAATATCACCCAGGCTGGCAACTATGCGCTGAAACTGCACTTTGACGATGGTCATAATAGCGGCCTGTTTAGCTGGAACTATCTGTATGATTTAGCGGTTAACCAAGAGGCCTACTGGAACAATTACTTGCAGCGCTTGCAGGAGGCTGGTGCGTCGCGAGAGCCTGCTAGTATTCAATTCAAGCAGCTGTAACCGCCTGCCTCAGCCCCTACGTAGACAAGCCGGGCAGACAAGCCAGGGCGGACAAGGCTACAATGATGCCAACCTTTTAATCGCGTCGGCCCCTACGTCCACGACCTAAGGCCGATTTGCTATCGCCTCGCATACGGGAGCTGTTGCCCAATGAGCCCCACTGAAAAACGCACCACCCACTTTGGTTTCCAAGAAGTACCGGTTGATGAAAAAGCCTCGCGTGTGGCCGATGTATTCCACTCGGTTGCCGCCCGCTACGACGTGATGAACGACTTGATGTCTATGGGCATCCACCGCGTTTGGAAACGGTTAACCATTGAACGCGCAGGCGTGCGCCCCGGCCATCATGTGCTGGATATCGCTGGCGGCACAGGTGATTTGACACTCAAATTTTCCCGCCTGGTTGGCCCGCGAGGCAAGGTCGTGCTGGCCGATATTAACGCCTCCATGCTCAAAGTCGGTCGCGACAAGCTGATGGATAATGGCGTGGGCGGCAACGTAGAGTATGTTCAGGCAAACGCCGAGTCCCTGCCGTTTCCCGATAATAGTTTCGACTGCATCACCATTGCGTTTGGTCTGCGCAATGTCACCGATAAAGATGCCGCGCTGCGCTCCATGGCCCGGGTGCTCAAGCCCGGCGGGCGCCTGTTAGTGCTGGAATTCTCAAAGCCCAACAATGCGCTGCTCTCCAAGGCTTACGACGAGTACTCTTTCCGCCTTCTGCCCAAAATGGGTGAACTGGTGGCTGGCGACGGCGAAAGCTACCGCTACCTGGCGGAGTCTATCCGCATGCACCCTGACCAGGAAACGCTCAAAAGCATGATGGAAGCGGCTGGGCTTGAGCGTGTTGAATACACCAACTTGACGGGCGGCATCGTTGCGCTGCACCGCGGCATTAAGCTATGAGGCTTCAGTCGCTACAGACCCAGAGGTCAGCATGCTGGTAACCCCGACCCTACTGTTGGCCGGTTGTGAACGCACGCTCAATGCCCTACTCGCCCGTGACCCGGCAGCGCCCTCACGGCTGGCGGCACTGGCGGGCAGTCGTTTATTGGTGCGCCTGGAACAGCCTCATCTTGAGTTGGTCATTCATTATCACCACACCGGCCTGGACCTAATGCGTGGCGAAGGCATTGATGAAACCGAGGTAGATGCGGTCGTCGAGCTCACCCCCGAAACGTTTTCAGAGTGGATCAGCGGCGCCTCCATTGAGCGGTTAATGTTTGACGGCAAACTGGCTGTGCGCGGGCGTATTCATCTGCTTGAAGCGACCCGCGACCTGCTTTTCGACTTGGATATAGACTGGGAAAACGAATTGGCCCGCTGGCTTGGTGATATGCCAGCCCACTCCTTGGCCGAAGGCCTACGTCGCGCCACGCGTTGGGGGCTACGTGCCAAAGATGAGCTGATGCAGGATGTGTCAGAGTTCGTTTTTGAAGAGGCGCGCTTGCTACCAGGGCGACAGCAACGCAATGTGTTGCGCGAGCATCTGACCGAGCTAGAAGTAGCTACCGATCGCCTGGAAGCACGTTTTAACCGCTTGCAGCGCATCCTGTCGCAACAGCAAAACGCCACTCAGGAGCCACGTCCATGAGCCTGCGTCTGCTGCGGATTAGCTGGGTCATCACTCGCCATCGGTTGGATACGTTGCTGCCGTTAGAGCGGCTGCCCTGGTGGCTCCGGACACTCCTGTGGTTTTCACCGCTGCGCTTAGTGCCCATTGGCAAACGTACACGTGGTGAGCGCCTGCGCTTGGCCTTGGAAGCCTTGGGGCCGATTTTTATCAAATTCGGTCAAATGCTTTCGACTCGTCGCGACCTGTTACCGGCGGATATTGCCGACGAGCTAAAACGCCTGCAGGACCAAGTCCCTCCTTTTCCTGGCGATCAAGCCGCCGCCCGTGTTGAGAAAGCGCTGGAAACGCCTCTGACCGTAGCCTTTGCTGAGTTTGACCGAGTTCCGCTCGCCTCGGCCTCGATTGCTCAGGTGCACGCGGCAAGGCTGCATACCGGTGAAGACGTGGTAGTGAAAATTATTCGTCCCGGTATTGATCGTGTCATGCGTCAGGATATGGCGCTGATGTATCAAGTCGCCAAACTCTTCTCCAAAATTCCTGAAGCACGTCGTCTGCGTCCGGTGGAAGTCATTCGCGACTACGAAGCCACACTCTTTGACGAATTAGATCTCTACAAAGAGGCTGCCAACACCTCGCAACTTAAACGTAACTTTAAAGACTCACCGCTACTGTTCGTACCGACGATCTACTGGCCCTTCACTCGCCGCCACGTGATGGTTCAGGAGCGTATCCGCGGTATTCCAGTGGCTGATTTAGAGACGCTGATTGCCCGGGGCACCAACCTGAAAAAGCTTGCCGAGCGCGGCGTTGAGCTTTTCTTCACCCAGGTGTTTCGAGATAACTTCTTCCACGCAGACATGCACCCAGGCAATATCTTCGTCAACTGCGACAATCCCGAAGATCCGCAGTACATTGCCATCGATTGCGGCATTGTCGGTAGCCTGACGCGCGAAGATCAGGACTATTTGGCGCGCAACTTATTGGCATTTTTCCACCAGGACTATTATGAAGTAGCTGCACTGCATATTGAATCCGGCTGGGTGGGGGAAAATACCCGTGCCAACGAATTCGCAGCGGCCATTCGCACTGTTTGCGAGCCTATTTTAGAGAAGCCGCTGAAAGATATTTCTTTTGGCCAAGTGCTATTGGGGCTGTTTCAAACTGCGCGGCGCTTTAATATGGAAGTGCAGCCGCAATTAGTGCTATTGCAAAAAACATTGCTCAATATTGAAGGCTTGGGGCGGCAGCTCTACCCCGACCTAGACCTTTGGAGTACCGCAAAACCGTATTTAGAGCAATGGATGAAAGAGCGCGCTGGGGTCAGCGGTTTATGGGAATCACTGAAGCGTCAGGCACCGGAGCTTTCACATCAGCTACCCGAACTGCCCGTCTTAGCTCACCAAGCACTTAGCCGCATGGAACACGAGCATCGCCAACGCCATCAGCAGGTTGACGCCATCAGCGCCATGCGCGTTCAAATGGTGCGCCACAGCAAGCGCCTCTATCGCCTTCGCCTGGGCTTGATTCTGCTGGCGCTAGCACTGGCTTGGCAGCCCTTAAGCGGATGGATTGAGCTTCAAGAGTGGCCGGTATTGGCCGCTGCCGCCATCGGTTTGCTGCTGCTGGTGTGGCAATAGCATTGCGCATTAACCGTTTATAAGGAATTCCCATGGACAGCGACTCATTATCGGCAAACAATCCATCGACTAACCCTGCGTATGTGCTAGATACTCTCAATGAGGTATTAAAGCAGCGACGTCATGCAGCAGCGGAAGATTCTTATGTTGCCTCCTTGCATCATAAGGGCTTGAACAAGATACTCGAAAAAGTCGGTGAAGAAGCCACTGAAACGGTGCTTGCGGCCAAGGATGCAGAGCACGGCGGTGAGAACGAACGCCAAGCACTGATTTCTGAGACTGCCGACCTGTGGTTTCATAGCTTGGTGATGTTGTCTCACCTTGAGATGGATCATCAAGCTGTATTAGATGAACTGGCACGACGCTTTGGCATTTCCGGACACGATGAAAAAGCCTCTCGTCAGCCATAACAGCTACATAACAATTCTTAGCGCTTATAGTGGCAATATTTGTAATGATAGCATTTGCATCAACAACGAAAGTTAACCTGCTCGCATGAGGAAACGCATATGTTAGGTGGCATTAGTATTTGGCAGTTGCTGATTGTTCTGGGCATCATCATCCTGGTTTTCGGCACTAAAAAACTGCGTAACGTTGGCACCGATCTAGGCGGTGCGGTCAAAGGCTTCAAGAAAGCCATGCACGACGAAGAAAAAAGCAAAGACGGTGACAAGGAAAACGCCGACCAGCCGCATGCAAAGGTGAGCCATGAAGAGCCAGGCAATACGTACGACGTTAAAGCCGAAGAGAAACAGGCCGCAGAAGGCCGCAACGAAGAGCGCAAATAAACCATGCTGGATATCGGTTTTCTTGAACTGATGCTCATTGGCGTCGTCGGGCTGCTAGTGCTTGGCCCGGAGCGGCTGCCCCGTGCCGCCCGCACGGCGGGCATGTGGATTGGCAAGATAAAGCGCACGGTATCCGGCATGCAGCGTGAAATCAGCGCCCAGCTAGAAGCAGAAGAACTACGGCAAAAGCTCAATGAACAGCAGAAAAAACTCGACGACAGTCTGAAGAAAGCCAAGCTGGACGTAGAGAGCATCGCGGACAGTTCTTCTGAAAAAGCGCCAACAACAAGCGACACTGAACAGCGTGTCGCTAAGGCAAGCTCTCGACTGAACGATGCCCTGAAAACCGTACGTGAAGAAACGCCTCCGTCGTCTCCGGCACCTTCCTCGACAGCGCCCCTTCGCGAGGCGGAATCTGAATCGGCTGAATCTGAAGAGACTGCATTGAAAAAGGACCGTAACCACCAATGAGTATGTCTGGCGATTCAAAGGAGCCGCGTGAAGAACAAAGCCAAGCCCCTCTCATTGAGCACCTGATTGAACTACGCTCACGGCTTATGCGTGCCGTGATCGTTATCTTAGTGGTCTTTTTAGGCCTCTATGCCTTTGCCAATGATATCTATACGTTTGTGGCCGAGCCTTTAATGGAGTTACTGCCCGAAGGCTCGCAAATGATTGCCACGGAAGTGGCCTCGCCGTTCTTGGCCCCCTTCAAGCTCACGCTGGTCGTCGCGGTGTTTATCGCTATCCCCTTCGTGCTGCATCAGGCATGGGCTTTTATCGCGCCTGGGCTTTACGACAATGAGAAAGCGCTGGCGATTCCGATTCTGGTTTCAAGTATTGCGCTTTTCTACGGCGGTGCGGCGTTTGCTTATTACGTGGTTTTCCCGCTGCTATTTGAATTCTTTACCCAAACCGGGCCCGAAAATGTCGCGGTGATGACTGATATCAATCAGTATTTGAACTTCGTTCTTAAGCTGTTTTTTGCCTTCGGCGTGGCGTTTGAAATCCCTATTGCTACCTTTTTGCTTATTCTTTCCGGCGCCACGACGGTTGAAAGCCTGTCGAAAAAACGCCCTTATATCCTGTTAGGCTGTTTTGTCATCGGGATGCTGCTAACGCCGCCGGATGTGATTTCCCAGAGTCTGCTGGCGATTCCCATGTACTTGCTTTACGAAGTTGGGCTGCTGTTTGGCCGCTTGGTGCGCAAGCGCAAGGAGGAGAAAGAGGCCGCTGAAGAGCAGGAAGCTGAGCTTTAACAACATTGAGCTGTAACAACATAGATTAGCTATCTGAAAAAACCGCCGCCATCACTGATGGCGGCGGTTTTGTATTTAACATTGAAAGCCACATCAACGAAGTAACTACTTAGTCCATCATCTCAGCGATGCGATCTACCAATTTAAAAATACCCGTGGCAGCTTCACTAATACGTGTTGCTAACATATAGGCAGGCGTCGTTACGACGCGATGCTCAAGATCAACCACAATATCTTCTACCACACAGCTGCGGTGCAGCCCACCCATCGCGCTAATCGCACCAGAAACCGCAGGATCATTACCGACGGTGACTGCAATACCATCCCCCAACAGACGAGGCACCAATACGGGAGAAATGCACATCAAGCCAATAGGCTTGGCCTCTTGGCGAAAACCAACCAATGATTCTTTTAGCGCTTCCAACACCTGCATATTATTACTGGCGCTGGCAAAGTCCGATAAATTCTTGGCGACGCCAAAACCACCGGGCACAATCACTGCATCGAAGCTATCAGCCACTAAATCTTCCAGCGGGCTGATCTCTCCCCGCGCCAGGCGGGCCGATTCCTGCAGCACATTACGCTGCTCGCCCTCTACCACCTCTTGAGTGAGATGATTTACGACATGGTGCTGGTCTATATTCGGGGCAAAACAATGGTAACCAATACCTAACTGATCCAGGCGCAGCAGCGTCAGCGTGGTCTCATATATTTCTGAACCATCGTAAACGCCGCAACCGGCTAAAATCACTGCCACCTGTTTGGTCATGCCTATCTCCTTATCCCAGGGTCTGCCGAACGCAATACAGCAAAGCAATCGCTCACTTTAGTCAGTCTGGCGTGTCGCCACAAGACGGCTTTCGCCGCAGGGTTTGGCTGATATACTCATCACAAGCCTTCTGGCACCCTCATTTACAGCCCTTACTGGAGATAACTCTTGAGTACACCCACTTCCCGCCACTTTCCCGCCACACGCATGCGCCGTATGCGCCGCGATGATTTCTCACGCCGCTTGATGCAGGAAAACAGCCTGAATCCGTCAGACCTGATCCTGCCGGTCTTTGTACTGGAGGGAGAAAACCAACGTGAAGCCGTGGCCTCCATGCCAGGCGTTGAACGGCTCTCTATCGACCTATTGATTGAGCAAGCCCGCGAGGCCTACGAACTGGGCATCCCAGCATTGGCGCTATTCCCTGTAGTCGGCGCTGAGCAAAAAAGTGAACTTGCCGAAGAAGCGTATAGCGCTAGTGGATTAGTGCAGCGTAGCGTACGCGCCCTTAAAGAAGCACTTCCCGATTTCGGTATCATTACAGACGTGGCGCTTGACCCTTATACCAGTCACGGACAAGACGGCATTCTCGATGAGCATGGCTACGTGCAGAATGACCGCACGGTGGATACGCTGCTCAAACAGGCGCTTTCCCATGCCGAAGCGGGTGCCGACGTGGTTGCCCCTTCCGATATGATGGATGGACGCATTGGCGCCATTCGCCAAGTATTGGAGCAAGAGCATCTTCACAACGTACGTATTATGGCCTATAGCGCCAAGTACGCGTCCCACTACTATGGTCCTTTTCGCGATGCAGTGGGTTCAGCTGCCAATTTGGGCAAAGCGGACAAACGCACTTATCAAATGGATCCTGCCAACAGCGATGAAGCGCTACACGAAGTGGCCATGGATATTGCTGAAGGCGCCGACATGGTGATGGTCAAGCCCGGCATGCCTTATTTGGATGTGGTTCGCCGGGTGAAAGCCGAGCTAAAAGTCCCCACTTTCGCCTATCAAGTCAGCGGCGAGTACGCCATGCACCGGGCGGCCTTTGACAACGGCTGGCTGGATGCAGACCCCGTCATACTGGAATCATTGATGTGCTTCAAAAGAGCTGGCGCTGACGGGATTTTGACCTACTTTGCCCTTGATGCAGCGCGGCTACTACAGCGTCGCTAGCCTGCTGTGATAAAGATGACAGCAAGGTGACACTTATTTGTCATCTTCTCCCCGCATACTGGATAGATCTAAACGTATCCGGCTGTGATACCTTCGAGCTATCAATGCGGGGAGAGCCACTATGGACGAACAAGCGTCAGATCCCTTACTTCTATCGTCTACTGATCAAACCAGCAGCGACGGCGAGATGCCGCTGCGTATTAATCGTACCCCAACCGGAGTACAAGCAAAAGACGCGCTAACGGAAACCGATCTTGACGACACCCAGCTCTATTTCAACCGCGAGCTATCGCACCTTCAATTTAACATTCGCGTGCTGGAACAGGCGTTAGACGATGCCCATCCGCTCCTTAACCGTTTAATGTTCCTACTGATATTCTCATCTAATATGGATGAGTTCTTTGAAATACGTGTGGCAGGGCTAAAGCATCAAATTGCCTTAGGCGATGAAACCGCCGCCGCCGATGGCCGTTTGCCCAAAGCGGTGTTGGCGGAAATATCCCAGGTTGCTCATGAGCAAATTGATCGTCAGTATCAAATGCTCAACGATAGCCTACTGCCTGCCCTAGAAACCCAGGGGCTGCGTTTTCGCCGCCGTGACCAGTGGACCGATGCGCAAAAAGAGTGGGGGAGGACGTTTTTTGATAACGAAATCATGCCGGTCATCAGCCCCATTGGACTCGACCCATCCCACCCCTTCCCCCGCCTGGTTAATAAAAGTCTCAACTTTATTGTCGAGCTGGAAGGTAAAGACGCCTTTGGACGCGCTGGAGGAATGGCGATATTACCGGCACCACGTTCACTACCGCGTTTAATGGCGCTGCCAAAGGAGCTATGCGAGGAGGGGTTTGCCGAGTACGTGTTCCTATCTTCGATGATCCATGCTCATGCCGATGAGCTGTTCCCCGGTATGCGCGTGCGTGGCTGTTACCAGTTCCGGCTAACCCGCAACGCAGATATGAGCGTAGACCCCGAGGAGGTTTCGGACCTGGCCTCGGCGCTGCGCGGTGAGCTATTAGCCCGCCGCTATGGCAGTGGCGTACGTTTGGAAGTTGCCGACAATTGCCCTGATGACCTAACCAATTTTCTATTGCGCCAGTTTGAGCTTGAAAACGATGATTTATACCGCGTTAAAGGCCCAGTGAACTTAACCCGTATGATGTCAGTGCTCAGCGATGTTGATCGTCCCGATCTGGTCTATCGCCCTTACACGCCGAGCATTCCCAAAGCACTCAAAGCAGGCAGTCTGTTTGACGCCATTGCCAAGAACGACATCCTGCTGCATCACCCTTTTCAGTCGTTTACCCCGATTGAGGACCTGCTGCGCGAAGCGGCGCGTGATCCTAATGTACTGGCGGTGAAGCAGACACTCTACCGCACGGGCGCAGATTCGCCTATTGTCAGCGCACTGGTGGATGCCGCCAGCCAGGGTAAAGAGGTTACGGTGGTAATTGAGCTGCGGGCGCGTTTTGATGAAGCTGATAACCTGCAGCTCGCGTCGCGCCTGCAGGAAGCTGGCGCTATCGTTGTCTACGGGATTATGGCGTATAAAACCCATGCCAAAATGCTGCACATTGTGCGTCGTGAGAAAGGCGAACTGTGCTACTACGCGCACTTAGGCACTGGCAACTACCACTCCAAAACAGCCAAGCTTTACACCGACTACAGCCTGCTGACCGCCAATAAAGCATTGTGCGCCGATGTCCATAAGGTATTCCAACAGCTCTCGGGGATGGGTCGCGCACGTAAAATCGATACGCTGCTGCATGCGCCGTTCACGCTGCATGAACGGCTGGTGGAAATGATCGATCGCGAAGCTCAGATAGCGCGTAAGGGCAAGCGCGGACACATAATCATTAAGTGCAACTCGTTAACCGAGCCCAAGCTGATTAAAGCACTCTATCGCGCCTCCCAGGCGGGGGTTGAATGCGACTTGATTATTCGCGGCATGTGCTGTTTGAAACCGGGTGTGCAGGGCGTTTCAGAGAACATCCGTGTGCGCTCGATTATTGGCCGTTTTCTGGAACACACGCGGGTGTTCCACTTCCACAATGATGGTAAGCCAGAGACGTGGTGCTCTAGTGCCGACTTTATGTCGCGTAATATGTTCCATCGGGTGGAGACCTGCTTTCCATTACTGGATAAAAAACTCGCCACCCGCGTACGTAAAGACCTTGAGACCTACTTGGTGGATAACTGCCAGAGCTGGCTGCTCCAGACCGACGGCAGCTACCGGCTCCAAGCCCCTGGTGAAGGCGATGCAATAAGCGCCCAGGAAACCCTCCTCTACGCCTATGCATCGAAAAGTTAGCCGTCATGTTCCCCCCGTTGCCATCGCCGCAGGGGGTCTCTCACTTTTCAAAACTTACGCATAGCGTTGGCGAAGTACCTTAGCAGCTTCCACCATGTTGGCCAGTGCAGGCTCTACTTCCGCCCAGCCACGGGTTTTTAGCCCACAATCCGGGTTCACCCAGAGTCGATCGGCGGGGATTTTTGCTAACGCCTTTTCCATTAAATCGACCATCCAGCTCACCTCGGGGATATTCGGGGTATGGATATCGTAAACACCTGGTCCGATTTCATTGGGATAAGCGAAGTCCTGAAAAGCATCCAATAAATGCATATCTGAACGCGACGTTTCAATCGTAATCACGTCGGCATCAAGTGCTGCGATCGCGCCAATGATGTCATTGAACTCCGAGTAACACATATGCGTATGAATTTGGGTAGCATTGGCGACGCCTGCAGCACTTAGCTGAAAACTCTCGACGGCCCAATCCAGATAGCCTTGCCACTCATGCTGACGCAGTGGCAGCCCTTCGCGCAGTGCCGGCTCATCAATTTGAATAATATTGATCCCGGCTTTTTCCAGATCCAATACCTCATCTCGCAACGCCAGCGCAATCTGACGACAGGTGATTTCCCTTGGTTGGTCATCACGCACAAACGACCACTGCAAAATTGTGACCGGCCCCGTCAACATACCTTTCATGGGCTTGTTGGTCAGTGTTTGGGCATATTGGCTCCAACGCACCGTCATTGGCTTGGGTCGTGAAACGTCACCAAAAATGACTGGCGGCTTAACGCAGCGTGAACCGTAGCTCTGCACCCAACCAAACCGGGTAAAAGCAAACCCTTCAAGCTGCTCACCAAAATACTCCACCATGTCGTTGCGTTCGGCTTCACCGTGTACCGGCACATCGATATCCAGCGCTTCCTGGCGTTCAACCGCATAGGTAATCTCGGCTTGCATACGCGCTTCGTAGTCAGCTAATGCCAACTCTCCTGCTTTAAAGGCGCGCCGCGCAGCACGAATCTCATCGGTTTGCGGGAAAGAGCCAATGGTCGTCGTAGGAAACAGCGGCAATTTGAGCGTGTCCCGCTGTGCCTCTACACGCACCGTGTAAGGCGCCTGACGCTGGCTATCGGTGGGGCTAATCGCCGCTAAACGCGCGCCGACAGCAGGTTGGTGGATGCGCACCGACTCACGTCGAGCATCAAGTGCTCGGGTGGCTTCATCCAAGCGTTGCTCATCGTCAGGCGTGACGCGGTTACCGATTAAGCGTGCCAGAGTAACCACTTCGGCAAGTTTCTGCTGCGCAAAGGCCAACCAACTGATTAACTCAGCGCCGAGATCCGTTTCTTGTTCTAAATCCACCGGGACGTGCAACAGCGAGCAGCTCGGCGCTAACCAAAGGCGCTGGCCCAGCCGCACTTTTAGCGGAAGAAGGCGCTCGCGCAAAGCAGCCAGATCGGCCCGCCAGATATTACGTCCATCGATAAAACCAACCGATAGCACCTGATGAGGCCCCAGGCGGTCTATTACACTCTCCACTTGCTGCGGAGCGCGCACCGCGTCAATGTGCAAACCAGCGACGGGCAGACGGGTAGCCAGCGAGAGGTTGTCACCCAGGCCGCCGAAATAAGTGGCCAGCAATAACTTTAACGGTGCTGACTGTAAGCGGTGATAAGCTCGCTCATAGGCTTGCTGCCATGCCAGCGGTAGATCCTGTACCAGCGCCGGTTCATCCAACTGCACCCATTCAATACCTTGAGTGGCAAGCCGCGCCAATATTTCACTGTACACGTTCAATACGCTATCGAGCAGACTAAGACGATCAAAGTCCCCGCCTTTGGCTTTGCCCAGCCATAGCCACGTTAGTGGCCCCGTTAATGTTACTTTGGGAGTAAAGCCAGCACGCAATGCTTCATCGACCTCATCAAACAGGCGGCTGGACGCCAGGGTAAAGGTTTGTCCTCCGTGCAGCTCAGGCACAAGGTAATGATAGTTGGTATCAAAGTATTTGGTCATTTCACACGCCGCGGCGGGTTCACCACTGGGTGCTCTGCCACGAGCCATACGAAAGGCAGTGTCAAGATCGATATCGCCATCAGCAACTTCCGCTTGAGCGTTAAAGCGTGCAGGCACCGCACCTAACATAACCGAAACGTTAAGCACTTGATCGTAAAAAGCAAAATCACCCACGCTGACAAAATCCAAGCCAGCATTCTGCTGCACCTGCCAATGGCGCAAGCGCAGCTCTCGACCAGTGCTTTCCAGCTCGCTACGCGTGTAGTCACCCTTCCAGTACGCTTCAGTGGCTTTTTTAAGCTCGCGCTGAGCGCCAATGCGGGGATAGCCGAGGGTATGAGAAACTGTCATGATGATACCTACCAACGTGAATGATTCACACAGTCTGGGCACCAAGCCATGCTGAATCAAACTAAAGTTACTAATATTAAAGATGAAAATAATTCACCATGATTGAGTTACGCCATTTACGCACACTACTTGCCCTTCGCGAAACCGGTTCACTTGTAGAGGCCGCCGAACGAGTACACCTGACCCAATCGGCGCTTTCGCACCAGCTCAAAGACCTAGAAAGCCGTGTGGATAGCCCACTTTTTGTGCGTAAAACCCGCCCAGTGGAATTTACGCGCGCAGGGTTGCATCTGCTCGCCCTGGCTGACCAAGTGTTGCCTGAGGTACGCAAAACAGAGCGTGATTTAGCGCGCTTAGCGGGCACCGAGCAGGGGCGTTTGCATATGGCGATTGAGTGCCACAGCTGCTTTCAATGGTTAATGCCGACGGTTGATTATTTTCGCGACCATTGGCCGGAGGTGGAAATTGATATTCCCAGTGGCCACCACTTCGATCCGCTCCCAGCGCTTGCGCGTGAGCAGCTTGATCTAGTGATCACTGCCGACCCTCAGCCGCTTGAGGGCATTCACTACGCGCCATTGTTTCGCTATGAGGGATTATTAGCCGTCGCGCGGCAGCATGCTTTCGCGGGCAAGATGTTCATTAAACCTCATGCGCTGGCTGACGAAACCTTAATAACGTACCCCGTTGAACAGTCACGGCTGGATATTTTCACCCAGTTTTTGCAACCGGCGAACGTGCGCCCGCGTGAGATTCGTACGGCAGAATTGACGATAATGATGATGCAACTGGTCGCCAGCGGGCGCGGCGTATGCGCTCTACCCAACTGGGCGCTGACCGAATATCTGGAGCGTGATTACGTGAGCGCAGTGAAGCTAGGCGAGCATGGTGTATGGAGCACGCTGTATGCGGCGATTCGCGAAGAGACGAGAGAGGCACCCTGGATGCAGGATTTCTTACGCACCGCGCGGGAAACCTCCTTTGCGGTGCTAACAGGGGTTAAACCGGCGGATCGCGACGCGGAACCAACAGCGTAAAGCGCGCGCCTCCCAAGGTAGGGCTGGTATCAATGGTAACGCTGCCCCCATGCCCGGCCATGATTTTCTGCACAATCGATAGCCCTAACCCGTAGCCCCCTGAACTGCGGGCACGGCTGTCATCCAGTCGGGCAAAGGGCTTGAAGATATCAGCCCTTGCTTCAGGTGGAATGCCGGGGCCGTCATCCTCGACATCAATACGCACTAGATTAGGCTCATCCCAAAGCTGAATGACTACCTGGGATTTACCATGACGACAGGCATTACCAACTAAATTCTGCAGTGCGCGCTGTAAATAGCGTGGCTCTGCCAGCAACTCAATTTCAGGGCCCGACGCAAGCGTCAGCGTTAGTTCTTCATGCAGCGGCGACAGCGTATCAATCACCCGTTCCGCCATGGCACGACACTCCACCAATGCCGTCTCAAGCTCAGCACCATTAAAGGTTTCACTGTCTAGACGTGCATAGGTAAGGATTTCATCGACCAGCTCATCCAGCTCGGCAATATCCGCATCAATACCCTGTAATTGGCGACGAATAGCGGGTTGATCGGTCATATCCTCGACCATTTGCACAGCGAAACGAATACGCGCTACCGGCGTTCGCAGTTCGTGGGAAACTGCGCGAATCATCTCTTGCTGACCACGCAGAAGGCTCTGCACCTGATTGGCCATGCCATTAAAGGCCATGCCTAAACGGCCTAGAAAGTCCCCACTCTCTACCTTCACCCGGGTTTCCAGGCGACCGCTGGCGATGCGTGTTGCGGCTAGCTCCAAGCGTGCCATACGAGCTTCGATGCTGCGCATTATTAAATAAATAATCAGGCTGAGAACAATCATCAGCCCAACCAGGAGAGGCAGGTGTAGATTCGGTGGCAACGTATCACCGCGGGAAATAGGCCCGGCTTGCAGCCATTGGGATTCACCCGGCAGTTGATAGAGCAGTACTAGAGACAGCTTATCAGAGACCAGCTTCGTGATGACGCTGCCACTGGCCAGCTGTATCTGCTGCTGTGCCGTGAGTCCCTTAGGTAACGTCGGCAATAGTTGCAACGGCCAGCTGCCCGGACGTAACTCGGCGATCCGCTCTTCACGTTCATCAGCAGGCATTGCCGCGAGCCATTCGCCCAGCAGTTCAATGCTGCCGTACCACTGGTGTTCTCCCCAATCATCAAGCCTCGCTTGCAGCAGCCAAACATCGCCGGGCAGGCGCTGTTGCAGTAGCCAGGGACTTTCATCGACCAGTATTTTGCCTTGTTCCAAGCGAGACCGTTCAAAATAACCTAAGTCAGCCTCACTGATAGGCTGCAGGGTAAGCTGCAACGCTAATTGCTGAGCAAATTGATCCAGCAACACTTTTCGCTGTTCTACAGGCGTGTCGGCTAGCTGTCGTGTCATTAACGACATGGGTAGCGCGGCAAGCTGTTCACGATAGTCTTCGCGGCGTACCTGTTCAATAAAGGAACGCCCCGCTAACGCAATCACAAATACCACCAATAGCGCTACGCCCAGCAACAAATAAAACCGTAGAAACGAGCCATTACTGAGCATCCGCCGCATGATGCAGGCCCTCTGAATCATTAACTGTCTTTAACGAAGAGATAACCTTTACTGCGCACCGTTTTGATCCGGTGGGGATGATTAGGATCATCGCCAATTTTGGGTCGAATGCGAGACACGCGTACATCAATGGAACGATCTTGTCCGTCGTATTTAATCCCGCGTAAGTCGTTAAAGATCTCTTCACGGGTAAGCACTCTTCCTGCGTTACGGCCTAGCAACCAAAGCAGGTCAAATTCGGCGCTGGTTAAGTCAATACGTTCACCAGAGAGCCAGGCTTCACGAGTGGCGTTATCAATTTCAAGATTTTCAAAACGCAACCGCATTTCACCGTCCGGTGCAGGCCCGTCGGCACGGCGAAGCAGTGCACGCATACGTGCAAGCAACACCCGAGGCTGAACCGGCTTTGGCACATAATCATCGGCGCCCATTTCGAGACCCAGCACTTGGTCGAGATCATCGGTTCGTGCTGTCAGCATCATGATTGGGCCAGCAAAGTTGGGCCTGACACGGCGGCAAATCGCTAAACCATCTTCGCCTGGCAACATTAAATCTAAAATCACCAAATCGGGCTGTAGGGTTAAAATACGCTCGACCCCTTTAGCACCGTCAGCTTCCAGCGTTACTAAGAAGCCGTTCGCTTCTAAGTAATCACGGGTAAGCTCGGCCAGACGTTTGTCATCTTCAATGATCAGAACATGATCTTGGTCGGGATATTCTGGTGTTACAGGCTCTTGCGATTCAAGCGCCTGAAATTGCTGTTCCAAATGATCTACCATCCTCTTTATGCCCTCCGCTCAGCTGTTTATTTTTCACCCGCTCACCCTGTATCATCGCAGGCGCACCCTTGTTGGCTCTAAGGATAACTCAAATCTATCAAAACACCTGCTTCTGTCGTTACATTACGCTTATTGATAGATACATATGACCCGACACTTGATTCTCACACCAGCGAGAGCTAATGTGGAAGCGCTAACTGTCGACAATGTGACAGGAGGAACCTGCCATGGGAAGTAGCAAAACGAAAAGTGTCATTAAACGTGTTTACGTTCCGACCCAGGTGCGCGACCTGCCCAATGGGGAAAAATTAAAAATCCCTGGGCATTATAAAGCGCCGCCCGGCGAAGGAAACGACACAAACGAGTAATTTGTGATTTAGTTACGAGTGCTCAAGCTACCAAAAAGGCAGGCCATTGATGGCCTGCCTTTTTTTGACTTAATTGCAAGGGTAGTTAGCTTTTCAGTCGCTAACCTTTTGGACCAAAAATGAACCATGCGATTAAGCCGATTAACGGGAAAAACAATAACACAAGGATCCATACCAGCTTAGCAACACCACCGGCTCCGCTTTTGGCCACTTTTACAATGGCCCAGATCACGATGATGAGCCAAATTAGCCCTAACAATCCACCTACTTCAATGCCCATAGCAACTCCTTAGCGTGTTGGCACTCATTAAAAATTTGCTAATTACATCAATCGCACATTCACAAACTGAACTCACTGTTCGGGAAGGCTCAACACCATCTCGCCCGCCTGCATTTCAATCGACAGCAAATTCAGAAAGCTCATGCCGAGTAATACCGTGTCGCGCTCCATGCCGGGGCTAATCGCCCCCTGCACATTCTGCACTTTTAAACCGCCTAACGAAACCTCTTCTAACGCTGTGAGGGCACCCGCTACCCGGCCATTAGCGGTATTAAACCAAGCGCTGCGCCCAGGCTCCAAGCCTAGTTCGTGCGCTAGATCGGTGGGTATCGATACATAAGTGGCGCCAGTGTCGAGCAAAAAAGTGACGGACACTCCGTTAATACGCCCCGGCGACTCAAAATGCCCGGCACGATTACGTTTTAAGGTAACCGGCTCACCAGCAGGTAGCGTATGCACGACATTGGCGTTGGGACGCATCATCTCTTCCAGGCCACCGTGTATCCACCAAGTCCCAACCGCCATTAACAGTATCCAAAATAACAGCATCATAACGATGCTGCCGCGTTGTGCTATTGGAGTTGTCATGTGCGTTGCCATACGTCACCTCACTGAGGTAAAGGTGCCTTGCGATGCTTTATAACGCTTGGCTTTATAACTGCTGGCTTTCCATTGGGCTTTCCCAGGCGAGTGCAGCCTCTCGGCCACGACGCTCATTGACCCTGGCGCAAATCAACATCGCGATAACGAACAGGGCAACACATAATAGAATAGACGCTTGTAAGCCAATCAGCGTTTGCAACACACCCAACATCACGATGCCAAACACCCCCGCTAGCTTATTCGCTAACCCCCAGAAGCCGAAAAACTCTGCTGATTTAGCCAGGGGAGAAAATAGCCCCACTAACGCGCGGCTGGCCGATTGGCTAGAACCTAGACTGAGCCCCGCCAAACAGCCCACTACGAGAAATACGTATTGAGCCTGCCATACCACATCAAAATGCCCGTTCACCCACTGGGTAACCGCTGGCGTTGCCCAGATGGCAATAATAGCCAATACCCATAGCGCCAGCGTCATTTGGTAAGTGTGCTTGGCTCCTAGCTGATCCTGTAACCAGCCAAACCCCAACGCACCCGCAGCAGCAGTGACTTGAACAATAATGAACATGATGTTGCGCACGTCTTCATCCCAACCAATCACTTGTGCGCCATAGATAAACGCAAACGCGATGATGATGTAGACACCGGCCATCGAGAACAGCAGTGATGTCAGGAAGACGGTCAGGTCTTTAAAATGGCGTAGCTCATGCAGGGTGGTCGTGACACGATTCAGGGCAATATGACGATAAGAGATGCCTCGGGGGTGGGGTGTACCGCGTTCTTTCAGCCATAAGAAAGTGGGGATAGCGGTAATCAGGAAAAACCCGGCGGCAAAGGGGCCCACCCAGCGTATGCGTTCAAAGTTATCAACGCTTGCCTCGCCTAGTACTACCAGGGTGAAACCCGCCGCAAATAAACCGCCAATATAACCTAAGGCCCAACCAAAGCCGGATATTTTGCCCAGCGACTTTGGCGGTCCAAGCTCAGGTAAAAAAGCGGCAATAAACGATTCGCCCATGGAATAAGCGTAGTTAGACAGCACAATCAATAACAGGCCCATAATGACATAGCCAGGCTGAACGAAGAAAAGCATGGCAGTGGTGACCACCGTAGCTAGATAGCTAAATAGCAAAAAACGCTTTTTCTCAGCCCGGTAGTCCATCACCGCGCCGCACAGCGGTGCCGTAATAACCACCATGAGATAACTAAGGGCCAGACCGAGACTCCATAAGAAGTTAGCAAGCCGGAAGTTATCGCCACGATCCCCCACAATCACAGTCGTAAACAACTCGCCGAATACCACCGTAATAATCAGTAATGTGTAGGCTTGGTTGGCAAAATCAAACATCGCCCAGCCGAATATTTCACGACGCGATGCGTAATCATCCGTCACCTTAGCAGTGTTGGCAGCCAGCATTGGTTTTCTCTCGCAGAGGGAGCGGTAAGCCTAGCAGGTGGGACCATCAAGACGCCACGGCTTGCTTGGTCAGCTCATAGATAACAGCCGGCCAACACCCTTATCACGCTAAATGGTTTGGCCGAAATCGTAGAAAGACACGCAAACGCCCGGCTAAGAAGCCGGGCGTAAAACAGCAGCATTACAAAAAATACCTAGCTTAAGAGCAACCAGTGGGCGACCACGGCGGCAAGGCCAATGATCATGGCTGTTAGTACAGCCACAGTAACTACCCGATCAAGCCAGCGATCAAAGGCAGCCCCCTTGGGTTGCCTTCGCGTCGCGCCATGGCGCCCCTGCCGCGCCATTAGCATTGTCGCTTCATATGTCGCTGCTCCCTAACGACCTAGCCCGCCATTGAGGGCCTAGTCACTTTTTATTAGTGCTGATAACTGATGCTAACTATTAATGCGCCGATTGACCACACTCGGTGCACGACGTAAGCGCTCTTCTTCACCTAACATCTCAGCTTCAAAGGCATCAGCACCCACCGGCGTTTCACCATGGCGGCGATAAAGCTGCGTGAGCATAGCCTTGCGGTCTGCGCGTAGCTCCTGCACCAATACAAACACCATCATATAGAGAATAAAGGTGAACGGCAGCGCCGACAGCACTGATGCCGATTGCAGCCCCGTTAAACCACCCGAGGCGATCAGCGTCAGGCAGATAGCGGCGATAAGCACGCCCCAGATAACACGCTTATACAGGGGCGGATTGATCGAACCATTATCAGTCATTTGCGCTACGATATACGAGGCCGAATCAGCGGACGTGACCAGAAAAATAAAAATTAGCATCATTGCGACCACCGACAGCACGCCAGAAAATGGCATTAAGTCGAACATCTCAAACAGCGCCACCGTTATATTATCCTGGGTCGCCGCTGCCAAGCCGACATCCGTACCGTTCAACTCCATCTGAAGCGCGGCCCCACCAAACACGCCTATCCACAAACAGGCCAGCAGCGGGGGTACAAACAACACTCCAAATACATACTCTTTAATGGTACGGCCACGTGATACGCGGGCAATAAAGGTACCAACAAATGGCGACCAGGCAATGACCCACGCCCAGTAAAAAATCGTCCAGCTGCTAGCCCACTCGTTATCGCTATAGGGCGAAATGCGTAGGCTCATGCCGATAAAGTTCTGCAGATAATCACCAATACCCACCGTAATCGTTTCTAATATCGCCACGGTAGGGCCAGTGAACAGTACGTATAACATTAGCCCAATACATAAAATCATATTGAGGTTAGAAAGACGCTTAATCCCTTTATCTAAGCCCGACCAGGTCGATGCCATATAAGCGCAGAACATCACGAAGAGAATAATAAATTGCCACAGACCACTTTCCGGCAAGCCGAAAACGGCGTTTAACCCCCCGTTCATCTGCAATACGCCTAACCCAAGCGAAGTTGCTACCCCCATAACGGTGGCAACTACCGCGAACACATCCAACCAGGAAGCGTAGGGGCGAACTTTAGGATTTTTAGCCGTTATCGACGACAGCACCGAAGAAACTAGCCCTGCCTGTCCTTTACGGAACTGAAAATAAGCAATGATCAAGCCCACAATCGAGAAGGCCGCCCACTGGTGTATTCCCCAGTTAAAATAGCTGTATTGAATAGCGTAGCGTGCTGCAGCTTCGGTTTCAGCGGTTCTATCGCCATAGGGAGGATCAATAAAATGGAACATGGGCTCCGCCATGCCATAAAAAACTAGCCCGACACCAAAGCCAGCGGCCAGTAACATGCTTATCCATGAAAAAAACGTATAGTTAGGGCTGCTGTCCTGGGGGCCTAAGCGTACTTTACCGTATTTACTTAGCGCCAGACCAAATAGAAAAATCACAAATCCAAACACAGAAAATAGATAAAACCACCCAAATAGCCCGGTAATGGTTGCCAGCGCCCCCTCTGCGGCATTTGCAAAACTTTCAGGAAACGACGCTCCGACAATTACCAAGCCAAATATAATCACCACCGATGCGATGAAAACCGACTTGCCTCCATGATTTGCCATATAACCGTCCTGTTAGATGAGCATTGTGCACCATATGTGTGCGTGTACAACTAAATAGTAACAGCTGAAAAGGTGAACCGCACTGCACGTACCAGGAGGGCATTCCGAGATTGGTTACGCATTTAAGCTATTGCTAAGCAGTGAACTTGCTAGAGCAACTGTGTTCCAATAGATGCGAATAACCGATGGAGGCTCTCATGCCACAGATGAATCGCGACCAACGCAATGCTGCATGGCAAGCGGCTAACCAATGGCGCGCCCGTGCAACACAAACCCAACCCACTGGCTTGACGGGCAGTTTAAAACTGCTGTTCACATGGTTGGCTTTTGGCGCGTTAATGATAGTAGGCGTGGTACTTGGCCTGTTTTTCTTATTAATTGGCTGGGCAATGATGCCGTTTATGCGGCATAAAATGAAAAAACGTATGGAACAAATGCGCGCCCAGCAAGCCCACGATATTGGAGGCGGCTATTCTAACGGGCATTCTCACGGGCACGCTTCCCAGCATAGTTCTGCGCACGGTCGTCCAGGTCATCAGGACGTACTAGAAGGCAGTTATGAAGTTAAAGGTGACCGTTAATTAACGTGCCGCTCTTTGCGAAGCTGTTAAAGCGGCGCAAGTACCCAGGTAAATGCCGCGGCTAAGGTTAGCGGCATGACAATCAAACTCCCTAAGTTACCAATCAGTACCAGCGAGGCCACTTTTTGCGGCGCCAGTTGGTACTGCTCTGCCACCAAGTAATTCAACACCGCGGGTGGCAGCGCTGCAAAAACCAATAGTACCGCCGCCTGTAGTGTATTGAGTGGCAAAAGCCACATCAACGGTAACGCAATCACTAACCCAGAAATCGGGCAAAGCACTGCTCCCAGCATGCCCGTGCGCCAATCGCTAAAGTCGATTTCCAACAACCGTACCCCTAACGCGAACAGCATAAGCGGAATACATACTCCCCCCAGCATATGCATGGCTTCCAATAGCCAGCTCGGCAGCGGTAGCCCACTAATATTCACTGCTAAGCCTGCCAGGCTCGCCAGCACAATTGGCATGCGTAGCATTCGCCATAGCGACGTGCGCGGATTCAACATGTAAAGCCCTACCGAGAAGTGCAGCAGCATTTCGACGATAAACACCACTACCGCAGCGGGAAGAGCATCGGGGCCGAATGCCAATACCAGTAAAGGCACACCCATATTGCCGGCATTGTTAAACATCATCGGGGGAAGAAAGGTTTTAATATCCAGCTTTAGCCACTTAGCCAGCGGCCACAGCACAAGCCCCGACCCCAGCACCACGGCAACCGCAGCCGTGGCAAGCCATGCGTATTCGGCTAATGGCGCTTGACGGTCGGCCAGCACAGCAAATACCAATAGGGGAACGAACAGTTCCATATTGAGCGTGTTGAGACTACGGATATCCGGCGTGCGATAGCGCCCATAGGCAGCACCACAGCCGGCGATTAGAAAGACCGGCAAAAGGGTGGCCAGAATATGTCCAATCATGCGGGCCACCCCGCCCTGCTCCATAGGATCATTAGTTGTTCCTGATGACTATTTATTAGTTATTATTAGAGGCTGATGGCTCAAGAAAGCGTTGCCAGAGCGCGGTGACTATATCGCGATGATCACGATACGCCTCACCATCGCTGAGTGCTTTTTCTCCGATGAGCGCCGCCCGGTGGGTAGCGCTACGGAAGGCCAGATAGGCTTCACGAAGGCGCTCGGCTTCTTCGGCAGGTAAGTGCCCACTCTCCGTCAAAGTCTCTAAAATTCGGATGTTATCGCTGTAAGTAAGTAGCGATGGCGTTTGGTTAGCAAGCGCTAACACCGCATATTGGCAAAGAAACTCAATATCGACCATACCGCCCGCATCGTGCTTGATATTGAACGCATCGGCGGTGGGTTTGCTGCCGAGATGATCGCGCATTTTCTGACGCATCTTGACCACTTCCTCTCGGAGCACGGATTTATCACGCGCAGTAGACAAGATATCGCCCCGCAATTGGTTGAATTTCTCGGCTAGCGTATGACTGCCCGCCACGACACGGGCACGCACCAGCGCTTGATGCTCCCATGTCCAGGCATTTTGGCGCTGATACTCAGCAAAGGCTTTCAAGGAGGTCACCAATAAACCTGAATTACCCGATGGCCGTAGGCGCATATCGACTTCATAGAGCGTGCCCGTTGGCGTTACTGCAGTGAGCAAATGAATAATACGCTGACCCAGGCGGGTAAAAAATACCGGCGTATCGATAGGCCGTGGACCGTTGGTGGTGCCTTTAGCATCGCTATCGTGTAAGAATACTAAGTCCAGGTCTGAGCTATAGCCCAGCTCAATCCCCCCCAGCTTGCCGTAACCGATAATTAGAAACGCCGCCTCGCGGTCGTTCAGCCCCTCAGGTACGCCGTGCTTGCGGGTGATATGCTTCCATGCCATTGCCAGCACAGCATCAAGAATTACCTCGGCAATAAATGTTAAGTAATCACTTACTTTCATCAGGTGCCGAGTACCCGCGATATCCGACGCCGCTACATGGAGCGTCTGAGCATGCTTAAAGACACGCAGCGCCTCAAGCTGAGCCTCTTCATCATCTTCTGGCAAACGGTTCAATATTTGACGCAGCTCATCTGCCAAACGCGCTTTATCGGCGGGGGTATACAGCGTTTCTGGCGTCAGCAGCTCGTCAAGCAAGATGGGATAGCGCGACAGCTGCTCGGCTATCCAGGGGCTGGAAGCACACAGCCGCATCAGGTGTTCAAGCGTCTGAGGATTTTCACGCAATAGCGCAAGATAAGCCGTCCGCCGAAGTACAGCTTCGATTAACGGCTGCACCCTTACAAGTGCAGTATCCGGGGCATCGTTATCTACCACGGCATCCAGTAACAGCGGCATTAATGCGTCCAAACGCTCAAAACCAATTCGCTGCATACTTTGCACTTGGCGCGAATGATAAAGACTCTGCAGCCTCTTTAAGGCTTTTTCAGGCGCATTAAAACCCGCCTCGGCAAGGTGTTTGATGGCCTCTTCCGAGTCTAACTCGCCGCGCCAAAGTTGCCGCCACTGCGCCAAACCAAGTTGGTTATCATCGTTCGCTTCTTCAACATCCTCTTCGGGATCCGCGATCACCGCATCAAAATGCTGGCGCACCCGCTCGCGCACTTCGTCAAGCTGGGCGACCAGCCCTGGCCAATCTTCATGTCCCATGGCGAAGGCCACCCGTTCACGATCCCTATCATCGCTGGGCAGGGTTTGTGTCTGCCGGTCTTCAAGCGCTTGAAGGGCGTGCTCGACATCGCGTAAAAAAGCGTAGTCGGGTAACAGTTCATCAACCACGGCTTGCGGCAATAAGCCCAGCGCAGGTAAGCGATTGAGCGCGGTTTTCAACGACGTCACTTGCAGCTCCGTATCGCGACCGCCGCGGATCAGTTGGAATGCCTGCACGACGAACTCAACCTCACGAATGCCGCCGGGGCCGAGCTTGATATTGCTCTGCATGCCTTTGCGCTTTACTTCGCGGTTGATCATCGCTTTCAGCTCGCGCAACGACTCAATCGCACCGAAATCGAGATAGCGGCGATAGACAAAGGGGCGCAGACCGGCCAGTAGCTCGCTGCCAGCGTCCAGATCCCCCGCCACCGGGCGGGCTTTCAGCATTGCGTAGCGCTCCCACTCGCGGCCTTGATCCTGGTAGTAGCTTGAGAGCATGGCGAAACTGCCCACCAGTGGACCACCGTCGCCTAGTGGGCGCAGACGCATATCGACGCGAAAGGCGAAGCCGTCGGCCGTCATCGCATCCAGTGCTGCGATCAGTTTTTGACCCAGCTTGGTAAAGTACTCCTGGTGTTCTAAGGGCTTGCGCCCGCCCTGGGTTTCACCTTTTTCGGGGAACGCAAAGATCAGATCAATATCAGAGGAGAGATTCAGCTCACCCGCGCCCAGTTTGCCCATCCCAAGCACGACCAGCCGCTGGGGCGTGCCATCTTTTCGGGGCGCGGGCTCTCCCCAGCGCGGCGCATAAAACTGCTCCAGCCAGCTCAACGCCGCCTCTAAGCATAGCTCGGCAAGCTCAGACACCGCCGTCGCGGTATCCCACATGGCATAGCCGGGACTACGGTTAAGATCACGCCAAATAATGCCCAGCATCCGCTGACGGCGAAAACGCCGTATTGCCCTATGCATGGCCTCTTCATCTTCGGCGTGCTCTAGCGATTCTTTAAGCCAGCTGGCCAACACATCGCGCCCTGGATTCTTGTCCAGTTCACCGGCAATATCCAGCTCAACCAACCACTGGGGATAGCGCGCCAAGGTATCCAGCGCAAAGGTGGAGATGGAGATCACTCTGGCAAGCGCTTCGCGGCGCTGCTCAGAAAGCCCTTGCCAGTTACTTGAAGGCAGCTCCTGTTTGGTCATCTCAGCAATATTGTCGGCTTGCGTTAGCGCTTCGCTCAACCGCTGCCAAGCGGATTGAGTGGCTTTTTGTAACGACGCTGGCAGCGTCGACAACGGTAAAAAATCGTCGTTCACTTGCATAACTACCTCGCTGACAGCGTGTTAATAAACAACCAGTTCTTAAACCAGCCTAGCCAAAGAACTTTTCCCAGCCCAATAGTCCCCATGTAAGGCCGGCCATGATGAGCGACAGCATCACGGCGGCTGAGCCGATATCCTTAGCCCGGCCGGACAACTCATGGTGTTCGGTGCCAATACGATCCACCACGTTTTCAATTGCACTGTTTAAGAGTTCGACGATCAGTACAAAAAACAGGCTACTCACCAGCAGTAGCCAACTGATGATGCTGTCGCCTATCCACCAGGCAAAAGGCAGCAGCAACGCCGTAATCACGACTTCTTGACGGAAGGCCGCCTCATTTCTAAACGCTGCCTTGAGCCCCTTCCATGAATAGCGCGTGGAGTGAACCAAATGGGTTAAACCGGTATGCCCAGGTTTCATGCAGATCGCCTCACCTTGTGAGCGTAAAGGGGAATCAGTTCGCTAAAATCATTGCATCCAAATCCAGTGATAATGGATCCAGCACCTCGGACCAGCTTAAGTAAGGCGTACTGCCGTTACCATTAACCATGACACTAAACACGCCCCAACGCCCCTGCGCCGTACGGAAATAACCCGCCGCCGCGCGCACAGCAAAGGGTTGGTTAAGCGTGCCGGTTTTTAGCATGACATTGTTCTGAAACGTGGCTGAGCCACGCCGAATAAAGCGCATGACGCCGTTAGCTGGCGACTGAAAAGCGGCCACGAAACTTGGAAACAAAGCACTTTGACGAAACATATCCTCCAGCATCACGTTCACGCCCTGAGCCGATGTACGGTTCTCAGTGGTCAATCCACTGCCACTGTACAGCGTTAATGGGCCGTGGCTGGGTAAGCTCTGAACGTAAGACTCAATGGCTTGGCCAGCTTGTCGCAACTGCGCCTGGGGCGTTTCAACCAGGTCGAGCGCCAGCACATCGGCCATATAGTTATTGGAGTAGTTCATGATCCGGAGCACTATTTCTTGCAGTGGCTGGCTGTCGACCGCGGCCAAGCGCTGCGCCGTGCTGGGCGGCTGTGTCGAACTCACGCGCCATGGCTCGCGCACCTGAATCCCCGCCTGGCTCAACATGCCCATCAGCACTTGTGCAGTTTCATCAGCCGCATCGCCCGCGCCACGATAGACGTCACGGGCAGTCGCGTTGGTGGATATTTGCCCTGTTAGGCGCATGACGTCACCGCGCTCGTCGGTAATCCGCTCAGCGCTAATCTCGGTGCCGCTATTGGCGGGACGGGTGACTACCTGGTTATCAATAGTGATCAGCGTCGTCTGGCTATCGCATAACCCTACACGGGCAGGTTCACCGGCAGTCGTGGCGGGAGCAACGTTAACGCACCAACTGCCAAAATTAACGCCAGCCGACGAAAGCGGCGCGCTATAGGCATTGGCGACCCGGGTGAGGGCTTCGCAACGATCCGTGGTAATGCAGTCCACCGGCCCAAAACGCCATTGGCTGACCACTAAAGCGCCATCCACCTCACGCACCCCGGCTAAGTGCAAACGCTGCACCAAGCGCCACAGATTTTCAGTGGTAAGGCCCGGGTCCCCACCGCCCTCAAACACCAAATCACTGCGCAGCACCCCATTTTCGATACTACCTGAGCTGACCAATTGGCTGGTGAAGCGGTGCTGGGGGCCAAAACGATTCAACGCTGCTGCCGCTAGATATGCCTTGGTCACAGAAGCAGGCGATAGCTGACGCTCGGGATTAAGGCTACCTAATAGCGTATTGGTGTCTGCGCCAGCATCCAGCAGGCGCGCTTCGGCACTAATCGAAAAGCCTTTGCCCTGAAGTTGGCTCAGGCGGCTGAAATCAGCAAACAAACTGGTGCTGGCGCACAGTGCCAGCGTGGCAACCCCGGACACCCGTGACCAGCGCAGCAAACGCTTAGGCGCAAAAAAAGAACCCATTAAAATACCTCAATGCACATTCATTTTGGAAAAGACTTGCAGCATGACAACGCCCGCGACTATTAAGCTAATTCCCAGCACCGCCGGTAAATCTGGCTTTTCACCGAAGACTACAATGCCAACTAAGGTGACCAGCACAATGCCCAAGCCCGCCCAAATCGCATACGCAACCCCCACTGGCAGCGTGCGCAGCACCAAGCTGAGTAGATAAAAGGCGAGGCCGTAGCCAACCACCACGATGATACTCGGCAGTGGTCGCGTAAAACCGATAGAGGCCTTTAAAGCACTGGTAGCAATGACTTCGGCCACAATCGCTAATACTAAATAGACAAATGTCATGTTCGCTCCAAATCAACGCGCAAACGCCACAGCGCTTGGTCACTTTGCGCATACTTAGCCTCGAACGGGGTTAAATAACCACCGTCAGGCACCCACTCAGTCACCTTTGCCTGTTTGCCGGTTACCTGCGCCACCGCCAAGGCAAATTCTTCAACATAGAGAGACCAGTTAGAACGCAGCTCAAAGCGTCCGCCAAGTGCCAACAATGTGGGTAGAACCGCATGGCCATGCCAGCGCATTTTTAGATGCCCTGCCTTGGGGTAAGGGTTTGGATAAAGTAAATAGTGATATTCTGGAGCCCAGCCGGCCTGATAGGCCAAGCGCCAGAAATCGACAAGATCAGCGCGTACCAGCATCGCATTTTCTGGTAATGTGCCGTGGTTTCTCCCCAAACGATCCTCGCTACGATCGATGCCGATGACGGCATGCGTGGGGAACTGCGCGGCTAGTTGGCGTGTCGACACACCCACGCCACAGCCCGAATCCAGTATCAACGGTGCCTGGCGATCTGCGAACCAGGCTGCCGCTTGCGCAAAATTACGCTGCGTATGCTCGGCAATCGGTTTGCGTAGCGGATGCGTTAGCGCCCTATGCACCCGGCGTGCCAAATCCTGATGCGGGCCTGGCTGATTAGACGTCACTGGTCGAGAATTATGCTGCATGCCACATCTCGGTTGAAAAGCGTGATTCTATCAGTCTTGTACGCTTGCGGCATGACGCCGTTGCATGGCCGGTGCTATGATCATGCCTTAGATACTTATTAAGCACATCGCTTTGGCCATAATAAGTTTAGAGCGTTGTCAATAATTGTTATTACCACCACCGCATCACGAGGAACCCGGCTTGTCACACTTACCGGTGATTGTCGGCATGGGCGGCATCAATCCCGCTGGCAGAACCTCTGGCCATCAGGCCTTTCGCCGCACGGTACTTGATGCCCTCCCTGCTGACCAGCAACGCCAGACACTGGAAGGCTTGGCGGCGCTTATGCGCTTAGTAAAGCACTCCGAAAATGGGTGGCACGACAGTACTGGCCAGCCCGTAGACGCCCCGGCACAGTCGCTGCGTGATCAGGTACTTAACCATACCCTGATCCGACGCAATGAAGATCCGCGTTTTCTCGCCCCCGGCCTGCCCGCTAACCGCCAGACCAGCATGCAGTTTGCTGAACCGATGCGCTTTACCCTGCGCCGTCGCCAGTTGCCCGACAACCTGCCAGTCGATTGGCAGGTGCGCGACATTGATGCCCGTGAGGTAGAAGTGATCGTGCCCGCAGGCGTACTGGAGGTATTACTGCCCGATGCGCAGGTACCTAAAGTACGCGCGGCGGCCCAGCTACCTAGCGGCTTTGATCCCGCAAGCCTTTATCGCAGCGTGCACCATCCACGCGGTCTATCGTTGGCGGTATTTGGCGCAAGCGACTGCTTGGGCGCCAGCGGTTTCTCTTGGGAGACACTTCGTCAACAAGTGAACCCGGACCATATTGCTGTGTACGCAGGTAACTCCATCGGCCAGTTAGACGACCAGGGCTGGGGCGGCTTGCTGAAAAGCCTGGTGACGGGTCAGCGCGCTACGTCCAAGCAGATGCCATTGGGCTACGGCCAGATGCCTGCCGACTTTTTGAATGCCTATGTACTCGGTAGTGTCGGTGGCACCGGCGCAGCATTGGGTGCGTGTGCCAGCTTTCTCTACAACCTGCGCCTGGGCATTGATGATATTCGTGCCGGACGCCGCCGAGTGGTGATGGTAGGGACTGCGGATGCACCGATTACGCCAGAAATTATTGAGGGCTTCCGGGCGATGGGCGCGCTGGCTGACGATGCTGGCTTGAAAGCGCTGGATGCACTTGAATTGCTCACCGACAGCGACTATCAGCGCGCCTGCCGTCCATTTGCGCGCAACTGTGGCTTTACCATGGCGGAAGCTAGCCAGTTTATACTGCTGATGGACGATACCCTGGCGCTTGAGACCGGCGCTGACATTCTGGGCGCTGTACCGGACGTGTTCGTCAATGCCGACGGTTACAAACGATCGATATCGGCGCCGGGCATCGGCAACTACATAACCCTCGGCAAAGCGGCCGCACTGGTACGCGATATGCTCGGTGAAAAAGCCCTTAAAGAGCGCAGTTTTTTGCATGCTCACGGCACCAGCACACCAAAAAACCGCATTACCGAATCTCATGTGTTCGATGAAATTGCCCGAGCCAACGGCATCAACGACTGGCCAGTCGTGGCGATCAAAGCGTTTATCGGCCACTCGCAAGGCTCCGCGGCGGGTGATCAGTTGGCAAGCGCCCTAGGCAGCTTTGCTCACGATCTATTACCGGGTATCCCAACCCTGGATGCGGTGGCTGACGATGTTTATGCCGACCGTTTGCGTCTTTCACAAACGGCACAGGCACTCCATGCTGATGCCGCCTTTATTAACGCCAAAGGTTTCGGCGGCAACAATGCCACCGGTGTTGTGCTATCACCGGCTGTCACCGAGCGCCTGCTGACTCAACGCCACGGTACAGCGGTGATAAATGCCTGGAAAGTGCGCCGCGAGGCAACCCGTGAAATGGCGGCAGCCTACCTCACCCAAGCGGATCGGGGCCACTACGCGCCGCGCTATCAGTTTGGTGAAGCCGTACTGGAAGGCCCAGAACTGGATATTCATGCCGATCGGATTCATATTCCCGGCTACGACCACGCGGTGTCGCTCACCAGTGACAACCCGTTTGGCCGTTTGGACGAGGAGACATCGTGATGAGCAGCGGCAAAGTCAATATCGCTGTCTACCCAGGCACCTTCGACCCGATCACCAATGGCCATTTCGACCTGATTGAGCGCGGTGCGCGCATGTTCGATAAAGTGGTCATCGCAGTGGCGGCAAGCCCAGGCAAAAGCCCCAATCTCGACCTGGAAACGCGCATGGAACTGGTCAAAAAAGTCTGTGCGTCGTTACCCAACGTGGAAGTCATCGGTTTTTCCAACTTACTGACCACGATGATGCATGAGCAAGGGGCGACCATTATTCTGCGCGGCCTGCGCGCGGTCTCCGATTTTGAGTATGAGCTGCAGCTAGCCAATATGAACCGGGCGCAAAATCCAGAACTGGAAAGCGTTTTTTTAACCCCAGCGGTCGAAAATTCGTATATTTCTTCCACCATCGTGCGCGAAATCGCCAAGCTGGGTGGCGATATTTCTCCCCTGGTACATCCACAGGTCGCCGAGGCGCTGCGTAAGCACTACACTAGCTAGCCAACGCCATTGTTGAGCAAAACACTTGGGTATTGCGTTACAATAGCCTGAGTGTGAACGCCATCTGCGAGGTATGCCCATGGCCCTGATGATTACCGACGAATGCATTAACTGCGACGTCTGCGAGCCCGAATGTCCCAATGATGCGATCTCCCCTGGCGAGGAAATCTACGTCATCGACCCTAACCTATGCACCGAGTGTGTCGGTCACTATGACGAGCCTCAGTGTCAACAAGTCTGCCCGGTGGATTGCATCCCGCTTGATCCTGAACGCCACGAAACCCAAGAGCAGTTGATGAAGAAGTACCGCATCATCACTGCCGCTTAAACGCTTAGCTTTCGCTTACGTGCGTATCTGGGCCCTCGCCTGGCCAATTATTCTTTCCAATATCACTGTCCCGTTACTTGGGTTGGTCGATACTGCTGTGGTCGGCCATCTACCCGACTCCCGCTATCTAGCAGGTGTCACCCTGGGGGCTACGCTGTTTAGCTTCCTCTACTGGGGGTTTGGCTTTTTACGCATGGGGACTACCGGGCTGGTCGCACAAGCGATAGGACGCGAGAGCGACAGTGATGTACGTAACCTGCTGGGTCAATCACTGATCATGGCGCTGGTGATCGGTGCTCTGCTGATTGTCTTTGCCTCACCGCTGATCTCAGTGGGTCTATGGCTGTTAGATGGCAGCGAAGTGGCCACCCAATTAGCGCGTGAATATGCCCACATCCGTCTCTGGTCGGCACCCGCCGTACTCGCCAACTACGCCATTTTGGGCTGGTTTTTAGGCCAACAGAATTCCCGCGTCACGCTAATGATCCTACTGCTGACCAACAGCGTTAATATCGTGCTGGATTTATGGTTTGTGGTGGGCCTGGATATGAACAGCAACGGCGTCGCCTGGGCCAGTGTGATCGCTGACTACACAGCGCTGGCGTTCGGCAGCTATTTAGTATTGCGCCAATTAGTCAGCTTAGAGGGTCAGTTTTTGCGCGAACGTCTGCTCGCACTGACAGCCTATACCGCACTGTTTAACGTCAACGCCAACCTGTTTGTGCGTACGCTCGGCCTCCTATTTGCCATGGCGTTCTTTACCGCCCAGGGCGCCCGACAAGGCGATACGGTACTTGCCGCCAACGCCGTGCTGCTGCAGTTCATTATGCTCACCAGCTACGCGCTTGACGGTTTTGCTCATGCAGCAGAATCATTGATTGGGCGCGCCTATGGCCGCCATGATTGGCGTGAATTTGCCGCTACGGTGCGTGGCGCCGCCCGCTTTTCATTCTGGACAGCTGCCGCTGCCGCCTTGCTGTTCGCGGTGGGAGGAAATGCGTTGATTGCGCTACTCACCGGTCTTGAAGAGGTGCGCACGACCGCAGCACAGTATTTGCCATGGATGGTGGCCATGCCGTTAATTGCGGTATGGAGCTACTTGCTTGACGGCGTGTTTATCGGCACCACAGCTGTGCGTGAAATGCGTAACAGTATCTTTATCGGCTTGGCTGCCTATTTGCCCGCCTGGTGGTTAACCAAGGGACTAGGTAATCATGGCCTATGGCTTGCGTTTATGCTGTTTACGCTGGTTCGCTCAGCGGTGCTGATTTACTACTATCGCCTTTACTACCATCGCGCTCACCGGCTACCCCACTGGCGCTAAAACAACACGTAGAGTAACAACTGCGCTAATGTGGGATTCAGCGGGCAGTTTCAACGTGAAAAACAGCGCGCTCGCCCGTATATTAGCTATGCACTTTCTAGACACTGACTAGGCACTTTCTAATAATGAATAAAGAGAGCATCCCATGCTTAAAATGATCTCAAAACCAGCAGTAAAGCTGGTGGAGCGCTACCTACCCGACCCGTATATTTTCGTTCTACTGCTAACGTTAATCGCCTCGGTTGCCGCCATTGCCATTGAACGCCAAACACCATTAGCGGTGCTACGTTTCTGGGGCGATGGTTTCTGGGGTTTGCTTACCTTCTCTATGCAAATGCTGCTAGTGCTGGTCACTGGCTTTATGCTGGCTAGCTCTCCGCCGGTAAAACGCATTCTGCAAAAAATCGCTGGCACCGCAAAAACACCGGGTGGCGCAATCATCCTAGTCACGCTGGTTTCCTTGGCGGCCAGTTGGATTAACTGGGGGTTTGGTCTCGTTGTCGGCGCGTTGTTTGCTAAAGAGTTGGCCCGGTTGATACGCGTTGACTATCGTCTACTCGTTGCCAGTGCCTACTCGGGCTTTGTCGTGTGGCACGGCGGCTTGGCAGGTTCGATACCGTTGACTATCGCCACCGAAGGCCATTTCACCGCTGACCAGATTGGCGTCATTAGCACTGGTTCGACGATTTTCGCCTTCTTCAATCTCGCCATTGTGCTCTGCCTGTTTATCTCCATTCCGCTGGTAAACCGTATGATGCTGCCTGATGAAAAAGATAGCGTCTACGTCGATCCCAACCTGCTCAATGATGAGCCAGAGCCGGTTGGGCGCCTTACTCGGCCAGCAGAACGCCTTGAGAACAGCTTAACCCTCTCCCTTTTGGTAGGGGTGCCAGGATTGCTGTTCTTGCTGGATCACTTTTTGCTACGCGGCGGCGGTTTGAACCTTAACGTCGTCAATTTCCTATTTCTGTTCTTAGCCATTGTGCTGCATCGCACGCCACGCAATCTGCTCTATAGCTTGAACGAAGCGATTAAAGGCGGTGCTGGTATTGTTATTCAGTTCCCGTTCTACGCCGGCATCATGGCAATCATGGTCCAATCCGGGCTGGCAGAAAGTATGTCCGAGTGGCTGGTATCGTTTGCTACCGCCACGTCGCTGCCCTTCTGGTCGTTTATCAGCGCAGGGATTGTGAATCTTTTCGTCCCTTCCGGCGGGGGCCAGTGGGCCGTTCAGGCGCCGGTAATGTTACCTGCCGCTCAAGCGCTAGGTGCTGACATTCCACGAGTGGCCATGGCGGTAGCCTGGGGCGACGCCTGGACCAACCTGCTGCAACCCTTCTGGGCATTACCCGTGCTCGCGATTGCCGGGCTGAAGGCGAAAGATATTATGGGCTTCTGTCTCATACAGCTGTTTATTACCGGCATTATCATTTCAGTCGGCCTAGTCTGGTTTTAAAAAACACCTAATCGCTGCCTGCCGCTTGGCTTCCCCTGCCTGACGGCAGGCAGTGTTAGTAGAGGGAAGACCGCATGTCCGAGACGGGAAGCAACACCAGCGCCGCAGTCAGCACTGCCCTGCCTGGGCAGCATGAACTCTCTATGACCGTTCTGATGACACCCGACATGGCGAATTTCAGTGGTAAAGTGCATGGTGGGGCTATTCTTAAAAAGCTCGATGAAGTTGCATTTGCTTGCGCCAGCCGCTACTCGGGCCACTATGTAGTGACGCTATCGGTCGATCAGGTACTGTTTAAACAGCCGATTCATGTCGGTGAACTGGTCACTTTTTTAGCCAGCGTCAATCATGTGGGGCGTTCGTCAATGGAAATTGGCATTAAGGTGGTCGCCGAAGATATCCGCAATAAGCTGATACGCCATACCAACAGCTGCTATCTCACCATGGTCGCCGTGAATGGGGACGGCAAGCCTGCCAGCGTACCGCCGCTCAGTTTGGAAACGCCGCTACAGAAACTACGGTTTGAAAAGGCTGCGCTACGCAAGAAGTTACGCAAACAGGCGGAGAGAGAAGAACTGCTGACCCAGCAACAACATCAGTCGCAGGCTCAGGTGTAACATCCCCCCAACCACTAGGAGTTCGCATGCTAGCCAGGGAACGCTACCCGCGCTTACCTAAAGCGGTTGAATATGCCCATATTGGTTGGGATTTTTTTATTTTAACCCTCGTTGTGATTAACCTTGCCCTACTGCTGTTTGATTCGCTGTTTCTACTGGGCCCTGTTAACCAGGGCATTGCCAGCATCGCCCCCGGCTTTCATGCCTTTTACGATGAAACGATTCATAGCCGTTTCATCGCCATCGACTTAGTGTTCGTCAGCTTTTTTATCGCCGATGTACTGCTAGGTTGGTCAATTGCGATTGTTGAACGACGCTACCACCGCTGGTTCTTTTATCCCTTTGTACACTGGTATGACGTACTGGGCTGTATTCCTCTAGCAGGCTTCCGCCTGCTACGTATTCTGCGTGTCGTATCGCTACTCCATCGTCTACACCGGCTAGGCTTAATTGACGTCACCCGCTGGGATATTTATTTATTTTTTGCCAAGTATTACGACATCCTGCTCGAAGAGCTTTCCGACCGCATCGCCTTAAAACTCTTGGGCAACGTTCAGCAGCAGATCCGCGCGAGCGACTCGCTTACCGAGCGAGTCATCGACCGGGTGGTCATGCCCCGCAAAGCGCAGTTGATTCATGAGATCGCTCAGCGGTTGGAGAGCACGATTGGAAAAGCCTACCAAAATAATCGCCAATCCATCATGGCGGCGATCAGCGACTTGGTAAACCGTACATTGCGTGAAAGTCCTGAGTTCCAAAGTCTCCGCCGTCTACCCATGGGACAGCAGGCAAGCAATGCGATGGAGTCATCACTAAGTGGGGTTGCCCAGCGGATGGTGGATGAGCTCCTGCTAGGCATCCACTCGGATGAGTTTAAGAAATTAGTTGAGCGCACTGCCGGCAACGGCTTCGATACCTGGCTTACAGTGGACGAAGGCAGTAATCGGATTACCGAACAAATGCTGTATGACATACTTGAAATGCTCAAAGAGCAGGTCAATCGGCAACGTTGGAAAGACCGCTATGAGTAACTTATAGCGTGGCGGGAGCTAACGGCCGCTCAGACAAGCAGGCGGCAATGGTGCTTAACGCCCGAACGAGCTGCCCGCGATCCGTCGCTGCTCCGATGCATAAACGAATCGCTTGAGGCGCAGGGGTGCTACCGACACAGAAAGGTTCTGCGCTACTGACTTTAACTCCCCGCTGCAGAAGCCGTTCGCAGAACTCCACCGCGCGGCTTCCCTCTGGTAACGTCAGCCATACATTACTGCTGTGTGAACGCCCGCTGAGCGTCACGCCTTGCAGCCATTCGGCCGCTAACCGTTGGCGCTCGGCTAACTCATCCGTTTGCCACGCCAGCAGCTCTTGCGCCGCGGCTTGATGAACCCAATGGCAGACCACATCCACCATGAGCGGCGGCACCATCCAGCTCTGCGCACGAAGGCCAGTGGTTAGCCGTTCATGCAAGTTGGGGGGAGCTCGCAGCACACCAATACGCAGCCCCCCTGCCAGCACTTTGGCGGTGCTAAAAACAAACAGTGTGCGCTCTGGTGCGAGCGCGTAAAGCGGAGTGCCGCGCTGCTCTGCAGGCAAATATTGCACACCATCTTCGATTAGCCAGATATCGTAACGCCTTGCTAGCGCGACTAGCTGTTCGCGGCGCGGCTCGCTTAAGCAGGCTCCCGTTGGGTTGTTTTGGTCCGGTGTCAGGTAAATCGCTCTAGGCGGCTGCCGGGCACACTGCGCCTCAAGCAGGTCTATTCGCATGCCATCCTTGTCTGCACCGATCCCCACTAACTTGAGGTGCCCCTGTTGCGCAGCGCTAATCGCACCGGGATACGTTAAGGCATCCGCGGCCAGTAACTCGCCTGGTCGCAACAGCGTGCTAAGCGCTAAGCTAATGCCATGCTGGCCGCCCTGGGTGATTAGCAACTCATCAGCGGCCAGTGGCATACCTAACGCCGCCAGCCAGTTAGCCAATATCTCAAGATGCTCACCGCGGCCCTTTGCATCTTGATAAGTCACACCGCGCGCTAGCGCGGCCCCCGATTGGCTCAACACCAGCAGCGCGTCACTCAGCAACGACTGGCGCAAGGGATGCGGTGGCGGCAAGCTAAGACTTAAATCGATCACCCCGGGCGACGCGTCATTATGAAAAGTAGGGCTAAACGCGGTGCCTTGAGATTCGCTCTTCACATAGGTGCCACTGCCCACCCGTGCCATTACCCATCCATTGCGTTCAGCTTCGGCATAACCGCGCGTTACGGTGCCTATGGTTACTCCTAGCGCCTCCGCCAAACGACGCTGGGGCGGCAACCGCTCGTCCGGTCGCAATCGGCCCGATTGAATAGCGTGTTCGATGGCGCTTGCTATAGCGCGATAGCGCGAACCGGAAAACTCAGCTAATGAAGGCACCCACATTGTCATGGTGACAATAAAACCTTTGACGTCAATTTATTACTCATTATGCTAGCAAATGTAAGCATAAATCAATCTTCCAACCTGCATTGTATGGATACAATTAAATGAACAGCGAATGGTTAATTCTGGGTCCTGCAGCGCTCTATATGATGTCGATGACGCTCACGCCTGGACCAAACAACATTATGCTGACCGCCTCTGGCGCCAACTTTGGCTTTAAGCGCACACTGCCGCACATGTGGGGAATTTTAGGTGGCTGCTTTTTGCTGTTCGCGGGCATAGCGCTGGGGTTGGGGGTGCTGTTCGAACGCTACCCGGCGATTCAAACCGCACTGCGCTGGGTCGGCAGCGCCTACTTGCTCTATTTGGCATGGAAAATCGCCAGCGCTCCGCCACCTAATCTTAAGGCGCAGGCCCATAGTGTCCCCTTTACCTTTTGGCAGGCTGCGGCGTTTCAGTTTGCTAATCCAAAAGCGTGGGTAATGGGGCTAGCGTTGATGGCAGGTTTTCTACCCGAAAGCGGCCCGCCTATAGTCAATGCACTAGTGCTTGCGGGCTTTGCTGAGCTGGTGGGGCTACCGTGTATCGCTTTATGGGCGGCCTTTGGCACAGCCATTGGGCAGTGGATCAAAAGTGACGGCGCATGGCGGGCGTTCAATATCACTATGGGGATACTGACCGCCTCCTGCGTGATACTGATATTGCGCTAGAGATCCTAGTCTATTGCGCTAGAGAGCTTAGCCGCAGCGTAACGCCTCAATAATGTTCTGATCATTGATATGAATATTCAAGCGATCCGGGCGATGATCCATGGTCGCCATGTCGCCTGGGCGAAGTACACGCACTTGACGAGCGCCGCTATCGCTTCGTAATTGAGAAACCTTCGACTCATCAAAGGGCTGACCTATCGCCTGTTGAATAGCGTCTAGGTCACAGGCAGCATGCGACTCATTATTGGAGGCGTTCGGCGCTACCGTTGGTGGCGGCGGTGCTGCATCAACATCATCGTTCGCTGGGGAGATTGGCATCTGCGAGCTAACGCAAGCTGTTAGCAAAACCGTGCAGGCACTTACCAGGACGAGCTTGGGCAGCGTACTAGGGGACTTCATCCTTGAGTTTCCTAAAAGTAGGTTGTGAAAAAATTATAAAACCTCAGGGACCAGACGTAAGTCTGGTCCCTGAGATACCGTTTATCTTAGCAGTCTTAATTATTCAGCTGCATCCTGAACGGCTTGGCCGCCTTCTTCGACATCCTGGCCAGCGCCAGAAATAGTATTGCAACCGGTTAGAACACCGGCGGTCATCAGCAGCATAAAGCTCATGGCTAATAATTTTTTCATTTACGTTCTCCTTAACGATTTATTCAACATCGGAAACTCCACTGGCAACCTTCATTGCCGCTTGGGAGTTTTTTCAGGGTAACAGCGTTTTCGTCATCGTGCTCGCTTTCCCCTACTTCACTTTGTAATTGCTATGCTATCAAACGTCTATCCAAATGACGGGAGCCTTCTACTTGAACGATTTCACCCTTGATAAACGCCTTGCGGCTGACACATTTCCCGTAACGGACCTACCTCTAAGCCAGGTATTACTTATGAACGATGCGCGCTACCCTTGGGTTATTCTGGTACCGCGCCACGCCTCTATTAGCGAAGTGTTCGAGCTTTCTATCACCGACCAGCAGCAACTATGGCGTGAAGCCACCCAGCTAGGCGAAGCCATGAAAACAGCGCTGGGGGGAGACAAAATCAATATTGCCACGTTAGGCAATGTTGTCAGCCAACTGCATGTACATGTCGTTTTACGGCGGCATACAGACACCGCTTGGCCTGCCCCTGTATGGGGTAATGGCAAAGCAGAACCCTACGATCTAAATGGTCAGGCGCAGTTGCGTGACCAACTGCTGGCGCTCATTGATGGGCTTGATATCTAGCTTAGCCGCTACCCAGTGAGTGGATGACGTTGCTGGGCAGGCGGCTCATTTAGAAGTGGCCCACTCGCAGGCTGCGCAATGCCCGCGATGCTAAGTGAAACACCTAGAATCACAATCAGCGCACCACCCGCTAACGCCACCCAGCCGGTGACTTTTTGCACACTGCGCTGACTATGCTGTTGCTTGTTTAAGCGCCGCTGAGCCCAACCGCGGGCTAAAATACTGGCCAATGCAAGTGCCGAGACGGTGATGCCCGTGCCTAGCGACATTGCTAACACAGAAGCTATGCCTACTTTGAACTGGCCCAGTAGACTGGCAGCTCCCAGCATCAACACAGCCCCACTACAGGGGCGCATGCCAATGGCGCCTACGGTCATTATCGCCGTTCGCCAATCTAACGCCTGCTGAGGCTCGATATGATGCGCGCCACCGCAACAGTGGCTGTGGCTGTAGCTGTGGCTGTAGCTGTGGCTGTAGCTGTGGCTGTGGCTGTGGCTGTGGCTGTGGCTGTGGCTGTGGTCATTACGATGGGCCTGATAGGCTGCGCGCAATTGCTTGACGGCTCGCCAGCATAGCCACACCCCTAACGCGGCGACTAGCAAAAAACTAGCCTGCTCCACCCAGGCAACGCTGCCCATGGCTTGTCGGGTTATCCAACCTAAGCCATAAACCAACACTACGACCAGCAAAATGGCGGTAATGCCTTGCAGTAGAGAGGCGGCAAAAGAGAGCCCTAGAGCGCGTTTAACCGCGCCACCGTGGGTGGCCAAATAGGTCGCCAGCACGGCTTTACCGTGCCCTGGCCCAGCTGCATGAAATACGCCGTAGGCAAAGCTAATGCTTAACAAGCTCACCCATGTCGCCATCGTAGGGGTACGTGACAATTCGGTAATCGCCAGGGTCAACGAGCGATGCAGATCGCGCTGCCACCCGAGCAGCTGATAGCTCACGCTCTGAAACCCGCCTTGCCAAACGATAATAATCACTACTGCAACTAGCAGCAGACCCAGCATTAACCCTAGGTGACGTGTAAAGGGGCGTGTTAGGGACATCTTACCGTTCCATTGAGCAAACTGTTACAAGGTAACATAATTATAAAATAACGCGGCAACGACATTTCCGAACAGCGCCTAACGACAATCAATTTGGCCGGTTTCTGCAAAATAGCGCCCCAAGCCTGGCTCACCACTTTCATCCTTATCGAGCAACGCCGCTTGCATCACGACTTCTGGGTCAGGGTCAGCGGGAAGAATAGCGAGCTCACAGGCAGGCTCGTCGTTAAGTATCAGCGCATCATCCCGCGGCTGACCGTCCTCCTCTTCATGGACTACTTCGATGTAGTAGGTGGGGTCAAATACTTGATAGCTAAGTAGCGAGTCTGTCAGCGGCTGAGGCGTTTCCAGGGGTAGAATAAACATAAAGATGAGCCGCCCATCGCGCTCCATAGCGGTATATTCGCTGACCTCCCCCAGCACCTGGGGCTCATTATTGATGCGCACTTCGGTTAAATAATGTTGTGTAGTGAGATTATCGCGTATCTCTTTGCCCAACTGATCAAGCCCCTCTTCGAGACTTGCCCCCTCGGCCTGCTGTAGTTCCTCAAAGACAACCAAGCTATAGAAGGGGTCCATTCGCCACGTTTGATGCAAGCTGCTCACCAACCCCTGATCATCGGTGATGACCCGGACACTCAAGTCGATCCAGCCGTGAGGGTGGGCATGAGCGTTAGGACTGATCAGAAAGCTACTCATCGCCAATACAAATGCTACTGTAATACTCGCTTCTCTCATGGCGCGACACCCAACTTATGCTGTAAGGCGACAAGCCACGGATCCAGCAAATAGGGCGGCAGGGGCTGATTTCCACGTAGTGCTGACACACGCACGCGGCTACCACTGCCCTCTTCGCTCACCTGTAGCTGTAGCTGATACTCCGGCCAACGAGCAAGCGATGCCTCAGCGCGCCCTAGCGAAAGATCCGCATGGCGAACGACGTACCCCTGCTCTATCATCAACTCAACCGCTTCGCGGAAGGTCTGCTGTGATGGGGTAGCATAAACCAATTCACGCGGCTCTACGGGTGCCGTGGAAGCACACCCCCCCAACCCTCCGATAAGTCCGATTATTAACCAATGGCGAATGTTCATAATGCACTCCCGTTGGTCGGCACAGCTTGGGCAAAATCAGTTTGAAAGCGCTGGCAGAAGTCGTCATTACTGGCGCTGTAGGATTCGCGTAGATCCCCCCAATGATCGAAGCGGCGGATATCACGGGAAATGCGTATATGGGCATCATTGACCAATAGCGACACACGCTCCACTTCCACCGGCTGCTGCCCAACGCCACCACCAAAGCCAATACCGCCTACGCCAAGGCCCACACCACCACTTCCAATGCCCAAACCACCAAACAGGCGCATGCCACTTCCATAGCCGTAGGCGTTATCGTAGGGATCGTAGTAACCATGCAGCTCCCGTTCCCGGCTCGCACTGACCAACCCTAAAGCCGTATCGGTAGAATCCAAGCTAAATCCCCAATCGGTCAGGAGCTCAACGCTGGTTTCTAACGCCTGTTCATCGGAGGTGGGGAAATAGCACGCAGCCGCTGGCGCTGGCTCCGCTTGAGGCAGGCGATCAGGCATCACCTGACAGCCAGCAAGCACCAGCAAGCAGGTTAAACTTATCGGTATCGACTTCATGTGAGTTCCTCTAACGGACGAGGCCGCTGGTTTGCCGATGATTAGGGCGCTAAGCTCGCCAAAGGTGGCCGGACTGAATGACACTATTTTAGGAGCACTATTTTAAAGATACTGTTTTAAAGGTTCTGTTTTAAAGACTCTGTTTTAAAGACCCTGTTTTAATGAAAATGTTTTGAAACAAATATTTTGCGGAGACCATGCCAATGAATGTCCTGCTTTGCCCCGACAGCTTTAAAGATGCACTGAGCGCACAGGATGCCGCCAGCGCGATGGCGCGCGGTGTTAAAAGCGCCGCACCAAATGCGCAGGTACAAATTTGCCCCCTAGCTGACGGCGGTGAAGGCAGTTTAGATGCATTGATCGCCGCGACAGGCGCCGAGCGTCGCCAGCTAGCCGTGCAAGATGCCCTAGGGCGCTTTCGTCAAGCAACCTGGGGCTGGCTGAGCGACCAGCGTACCGCGTTTATTGAATTGGCAGAAGCCAGCGGTTTACAGCACCTTGCAGCAGATGAGCGTAATGCCCTGCACACCTCCACTTTTGGGGTCGGGGAACTGCTGCTGGCAGCGCTGGATCAGGGCGCTGAAAAAGCGCTTTTACTGCTCGGCGGTAGCGCCACCAATGATGGCGGTGCCGGTATGTTGCAGGCACTCGGCGCTCGCTTTTCTGATCAAAACGGCAACGCGCTCCCCCCCGGCGGCGCTGCGCTTTGCCAACTGGCCTGCTTGGAGCTTGACGGGCTAGACCCGCGCTTGGCCCGACTCACACTGGAGGCGGCGGTTGACGTTGATAACCCACTGTTAGGAGAACGGGGTGCCAGTGCGATATTTGCTCCACAAAAAGGCGCTTCACCGGAAGACGTTGAGCAACTCGACCGAGCACTTAGCCACTTCGCCGATATCAGTGCTCAGTTATTAGGCGACGACTACCGAACGCTGCCAGGCGCAGGAGCGGCAGGTGGGATGGGGTTTGCTGCAAAAGCATTTTTAAATGCGACGTTAAAACCCGGGATTGAAATGATTATGCAGCAAGCCAACATGGCCACGCTCTTGGCCCGCGCCGACCTAGTGATTACCGGTGAAGGCCGCCTGGATGGGCAAAGTTTGGCGGGTAAAACACCGATCGGTGTTTCTCGCGCTGCGCAACGCTTTAACAAACCCGTGATCGTGCTGGCGGGCAGCCTTGGCGATGGCTGGCAAGCCTGTTTTGATGAAGGTGTGACGGCGGCTTTCGCGTTGGCCGATGGCCCTATGACATTAAACGATGCGCTACCGCGTACCGCCGAACTACTCGAAGCGCGCTGTGAAAGTTTGCTGCGCCTATGGGTACACAAACCTTGAAAAAATGCGCAGGTCTTGAAAAAGAGGCTTAGCGCCAGCATATAACGAATAATCATTCATTAAAGACAGATGCCTAATGGCGTCGCACTATGGCGGCAATGCAAAAAACCTGTTTTGCATTGCACCAAAGACACCCTATTCTGAAAAGCTGTACTGATGCGATGTTCTAAAGATTCTAAAGAGTTGCTCTGAAGAATTGTTCTGAAGAATTGTTCTGAAGGACGATGCTGGAAACATGCACTAACCGCCGCATACTGTGGCACAACGAGGGAGCAGGATATGACTGATACCAATAGCATTGGTCTACACGAAGGTAGCGCTAGTCAACTCGCCGAAAAGCTTAACCACCTGCTGGCCAACTACCAAATTTTCTACATGAACGTGCGCGGCTACCACTGGAATGTCCGGGGTAACGACTTTTTTGAGCTGCACGCCAAGTTTGAAGAATTTTATACCGACTTACTGACCAAAGTGGACGAGGTTGCCGAGCGTATCCTTACCCTAGGCCACAAGCCGGTACACGCTTACAGTGACTACGTAACGCTGTCCCGCATCCAGGAAGATAAAGATGTCCACGACGGCACCACCTGTGTAAAAGGCGTGCTTAAAGGCTACCAGACAATCATCGAGCTACAGCGCGAACTGCTGGCACTGGCTTCTGACGCCGATGATGAAGGCACCGCGGCTCAAGCCGGTGACTACATTCGCGAGCAGGAAAAAACGATCTGGATGCTTAACGCCTATCTAAGCAAATAAGGGCTAAGCAAATAAGTGTTAAGTAAATAAGCGCACTCTTATGGCGTAAAACGGCACCGTCTAGGTGCCGTTTTTGTATTCGCAAGGGAGAACTAGCGCTGATCGGCAACATCCTCAATCAATGCCCGCAGCATTAACCAAAACTCCTCAACCGAGGCTAACTCAACCCGCTCGTCAGGTGAATGGGCGCCGCGAATTAGCGGGCCAAACGAGATCATATCCAAGTGCGGGTACTTGCTACCTAAAATGCCGCATTCAAGCCCGGCATGAATTACCTTTACCTCGGGCTCATGGCCCAACAGCGCCGCGTGGCGCGATTTGAAGGTTGCCAGCAACTCGCCATTGGGATTAGGTGCCCATCCTGGGTAGCCGTTCTCGACTTTTACCCGTGCGCCAATCAAACCAAACAGAGCCTTAAAGCGGTCCGCCATGGCGACTACCGCACTGTCATGCAGTGAACGTACAAGTGCACAGAGGTGTAATCGTCCTTTCTCCAGGCTTAAGACACCCAGGTTATTGGACGTTTCCACCACACCCGGCACATCAGCACTCATTCGCTCTACCCCACAAGGGGCCGCGTGAAGCGCTGCCAGCAGCATAGCGCTTGCATCCAGCGTTAGCGGCTCGACATCGGGATGTTCCGATAAGCGCTGGGCACTGAGTTTAAGACCGCTGTCGCCGCTGCCCAGCTCTCTTAATAGAATCGTTTCCAGCCCAGCAATCGCAACCAACGCTGCATCTACCTCATCGGCGGGCAGTGCCACTTGGGCAAACGCTTCACGGGGGATCGCATTGCGTAAGGTGCCTCCGTGGTAGCTAATCAAGCGCGCATCAAACGCCTCCAAAGAACGCAACACTCTGACTAACAACCGGTTAGCATTACCTAACGGCTTGTGGATATCCATGCCCGAGTGGCCACCCTTAAGGCCGGTCAGGGCAATTTCAACGACCTGTTCGTGGTCACCCGCCGCGGCGCTCGGCAGTTGCGCATCGACTTCAACATCGGCCCCGCCTGCGCAGCCGATATATACCTGGCCCCGGTCCTCACTGTCCAGGTTAAGCAACAGCGAGCCTTCCAGCCAGTTCTCAGCCAGGTTCAGCGCTCCCCCCATGGAAGTCTCTTCTTCCAGGGTAAACAGCGCTTCCAGCGGCCCGTGACGTAGGTCAGGATCCTCCAATACCGCCAGAATGGCCGCCACGCCCAAGCCATTATCTGCACCCAGGGTGGTGCCTTCGGCGTGCAGCCAACCATCAGCCACGTAGGTGCTGATCGGGTCACGAGTAAAATCATGGGCGTGGCCGCTATTGGCTTGGGCCACCATGTCCAGATGGCCCTGGAGCACGAGGCCGGGTGCTTGTTCACAACCGGGAGAGGCTGATTTACGGAGTCGTAAATTACCGAAGGCATCGCGGTCGTGGGCTAAGCCTTGGGCATCGGCCCACTCTTCGAGAATGGCGACCAGTGCCGCTTCATGACCCGAGGGGCGAGGTATATTGCAGAGTGTTCGGAAGTGGCGCCAAACCAGGCTAGGTGCCATCGCTTCAAGATGTGCGTTCATAAAGGCTCTTCGTTATCGGCAACCGGTCTACTTTACCGGCTCGATGAGGTTATTTACAGCGAGACGTAGGGCTTTCACTGCATCATTATGAGCATTCGATAAGGCTCTATTTTGTAACGCCCAGGCCGCTACTTGTCGAAGCGACTGCTGCTGCATTTCCGTTAAGGCATAGCGGCTGGCTTCACGCGCCAACGCTTGCAAAGCCGGGCGAGCAAGGACCGGATCGCGATGCGCGGTCGCCACATCTTCGATGTCCTGCCAATCACGCGCGCTAAGCGGAATGCTCGGCATCTGCTCTAGCAGCAATACAACCAACGAGGCGGGCAATGCTTTTAATTCAAACGCCAACAGGCTAGGGAGGGCTGCCTGAAAGCGCTCGCAGAGATCAGCAAGCACCGCTTCGCCCTGTGTATTTAGCGCCTTTGCCACCATCACGGCAAACTCACCGGTCGATGCCTCGCGAGTAATGCCTAAGCGCACCGGCGAAAAGCCTAGTGCCAGCCAAAAACGCAGCAGCGACGCCTCAGCACCAAAGGTTGCGCCATAAAGCGCGATCCCCTGCTGCTTTGCAGTGGCCATATCATCATGCAGCAGTGCTTGACCTAGCCCCTGGCGTCGACGCTCGGGGTGGGTAGCGATACGCACCACTCGGCGCCAGCGCGCAGTCAACGCGTCACGACTACCGGCATGCGTTGCCAGCGACTGGGCCAATAGATGACCCTGTGGGCGACGTTCACCGCGGGCGACTTGATTGGCCAGCACGGCCTCAAAACCGCCTTCCTCTTGAGTGACCAAGACCGCCTGAGGCTCATTCCGCTGTTCGACCATTCGCAGTGCCGTACCGGGGCCGTCGAGCAACTGGCGCAGGTCGTTGGGGGTAGTGCGGTAGTGGGACTGCACCAACAACCCAAACAGCTTTTCCAGTGCGGTATCATCCTTGGCAAGCCAAGCACGATCAATCGTTTCTGTCGCTCCTGTGTTTTCTGTCGCCACCGTGTTTTCTTGTCGCTGCGCGATAGGCAGCGATGCTTTTAACAGCAGCAGTTGATTGACTACCGCTTCCAGCGGGTCGCCACGGTGCCAACGGACCGGCGCAACAAGCACTAGCGCCTTCCATTGGGGCGTCAGCTGATCAAGGGTTGCGCGAAAGCGCAGCGCGAACCCTCGCCCTGAGCCCTCATAGCCATGCACGGTGGTGGCAAAGGCAATACGCGGGAAAACGGTCAGCCACTGTCCCAGCAAGGCGGCGGGTATCGCCGCCGCCTCATCAACCATTAAATAACTGCCGTCGCCGCCCTGCTGCTGTGCATTGATCTGCTTGGTTAAGCGATCAGGCGGCAAAAAAATCAGCTCACTGCCCTGGGCCAGCACAAAGTGGCCTGGGCCAACGCGACGGCCATCCGGGCAGAGCGCTGCTACCCGCTCAAACACGCTCTCCACCGAACTCAGCCGCGGTGCGGTGAGCACTATTCGTTGGGCTTTTTTCATTAGCAGCCGTGCGCAGGCGATACCTAACGCCGCGCTTTTGCCACGCCCACGATCGGCGGTTATTACCAATGGGCGGCGGCGCTTTAAGCCAACTAGCTGTTTCACTGCGTAGGCTTGATCAGCGGTCAGGCAGTCGTTATCGCCACTTTCAGTTTCATCTGCGTTGCACAAAGTCAGTCGAGGCAGATTCAGCCTCTGGCCAGCGTACCAGCGTACTATTTGAGTTGAAGTCTTCAATTGGCGTGCTAAGCGCGCCAAGTAGTGGCAGGTGAGGTCTGACCAGTGCCAGGGATAATCGGCAAAACGGGCGCAGTCTGGATCGGGCGCCTCTCCCCATGGCTGCGGTGTGATAAGTACCAACAAGCCACCCGCGGTGACCGTACCCGCCAGGGCTCCCAATGCTTCCGGGTCAAACCCAGTGTCATGGGTCTCCAACACCACCAGTTGATGTTCTGCGCCCAGGCGCATGCGCGCTTTACGTGGCGAAAGCAGCGGCGAGAGCGGCGCATTTTCATCGCCCACCCACAAGGGTGCCTGCCAAGCGTAGGCCTGCCACAGCGCCTTTGCTAATGCCCGACACTGCGCAGCATCGCCGCTTAACCATACCAATTGGCGCCAGCGGCGGCGGGCTAAACGTTGCGCGTGATGCGTTAGCGCTACCACCCTGCGCCGTTGTTGACGGCTGTCTAGCTCACGGTCCTCTAGCACGCCGCCTCTTCCCCTGCTCGACTGTTTCCCATTACGTCACCTCATTAAGCGTTGCGATGTGCCTCTGGCAGCAAGGCCTTTGCTTACAACTTTGGTTTAATAATTTAACCACTTTCAACGTTTTTATGCTGCTTGACCGCTCATACTGGTGCTCATTAGTGCTTTCAAGTGATTGTTTAAAAAGAAATACAATAGTTTAGTAGTCAAAACCAAAGCGACAATTCCTTACATTACTGATATTGCGCTGCAGCGGTGTTGCTGTGCTAGTTTAGCTCTGCAGTGCTTAACACCCTTTGTTTACGTAAACGTAACCCAGCAACACTGCACTTTCCTGACTTCAGGTAACCAACACTAATAACGCCACACGCCAAACCAGGAAATACACCATGAAAAAAATGACCAAATTCGCTCTCACCGGCCTCGCCGCTGGTATCGCCTTCGCTGCCTTCACGTCCACCGCCCAAGCACAAGAAGAGTGGACAATGACCTCCACCTGGCCGGAAAACCTTGATCTGATCAAGATTGATCAGCACTGGGTGGAACTGGTCAATAAGCTGGCTGGCGAAGAACTCCAGATCAATTTCCGCGCAGGCGGCACCCTGATGCCGGGTACTGAAGTTTTTGATGCCACTGAAACAGGTAGCATTGAAGCCGCCGGCGACTGGCCAGGCTATTGGGCAGGCTTGAACCCGGCATTTTCACCGCTCGCCACCACGACCAGTTTGTTTAATGGCGTCGACTACCTTAACTGGATTCAGCAATGGGGGGGCCGCGAACTCTATGAGGAAATCTATGGCCAGTTCAACATGGTCTATCTTCCCTACGGCATTACCAATAACGAATCTGGCTTTATGGGACGCACCCCGATTGAGAGCATTGCTGACTTAGAAGGCAAGCGTCTGCGTCTCTCGGGTCGCGACCAAGGTCGTGTGCTGGAAGAACTCGGCGGCTCTCAAGTCACCCTCGCTGGCGGTGAAGTCTACCAAGCGATTGAACGTGGCGTCATTGATGCGGGTGAGTTCTCGACCCCGGGCGTTGATTTTAATGCTGGCTTTGCCGAGGTGGCCGATTACTGGGCAACCCCCGGCTGGCACCAATCGGCAAGCGTATTTGGGGTCATGATCAATAAAGATGCCTGGGACGCGCTCTCCGAAGAGACCCAAGAAACCTTGCGTATTGCGGCAGACGCCACCATGGCATGGTCACTAGCCTGGTCTGAGCGCCAATCCACCGAAGCCACCCAAAAGTTCATTGATGCAGGTGTCACGATCAATCAGTTCTCCGAAGAGGACCTGGCGCGCATTCAGGAAGTCACCAATGAGGTCATTCTACGCGGTGCTTGCGAAGCTCCCGACCACGCCAAGGTCTACCAATCCATGGTGGCCTATCTTGAGCACTATGCGACGTGGCGCGATGTTTCCGCTCCTTACAACATGAGCCGCGTGATGGATAATCTGCCCTCATTGGAAGAGATCGAAGCCTGTTTGTAAGGCGTGTCTGTGCCGCCTCGGTTTTACCGGGGCGGTTTTTTTGTGATGACCGCGGAGATCTTCCATGAATGCGATTGCCAAGGCGATCGATGCCATCAATGAAGCCTTTGGGCGAGTCATCGCCCCATTGATTGCCATCATTACCCTGATTGTACTTTACGATATTGCGTCACGCTTTCTGTTTGGGCGCCCCAGCGATTGGGCTTTTGATGTTACCAAAATGCTCTTTGGCGCCCACTTTATGCTGATGGCGGCTTATGGTTTACGCCATCACGCCCACGTAGAAGTCGACGTATTAAAACGTTTGCTATCACGTAAAAAGCAAGCCTTGTTTGAAGTGCTCGGTTACCTGATTTTCTTTGTTCCCTTTATCTGGATGTTGATCACCCTGGGTTGGAGCTTCTTTGAACGCTCATTAAGCCGCGGTGAAACCACTTATGGCATGGTTTCAATCCCGGTCTATCCGATTAAAGGCGTCATTGTGGTCGCTGCTGTACTGATTTTGCTACAGGCAATTGCCATTGTGCTGCGTGCCATCATGCAGCTTCGCGAGGAGACATCAGCATGAACTTAAGCCCTGAAATGCTCACGCTGGTGATGTTTGGCGGTCTGATGGTGGGCCTGTTTATGGGCCATCCGCTGGCATTTGTACTCGGTGGTGTCGCCGTTATTGGCGCCTTTCTTGGCCCTGGCGAGCGAATCCTCGGTACGTTGATTAATAATATTTTCGGTAACGCCATGGACAATTATGTACTGGTGGCGATACCGCTGTTCATTTTAATGGCGAGGTTCTTAAACGACTCCGGCGTGACTGAAAAGATGTTTGATGCCATGCGTCTGCTGCTAGCGAATCTACGCGGTGGTTTGGCGCTTACCGTGGTGATCGTGTCAGTTTTGCTGGCGGCCACCACCGGTATCGTCGGTGCCTCGATTGCGGTAATGGGCATGATCGCCCTGGTGCCCATGCTCAAGTATGGCTACAACAAAGAGCTTAGCGCAGGGGTCATTATGGCGAGTGGCTGTCTGGGCATTTTGATTCCGCCCAGCATCATGCTGATTCTGATGGCCAGCTATTCGCCGGTATCCGTGGGCGCCTTGTTTGCAGGTGCGTTAATCCCCGGCTTACTGCTCGGTGTCATGTATGCGCTCTACGTATTGATTATCTGCTATATCAAACCGCACTACGGCCCCAAAGTGCCAGCGGAAGAGCGTGCTGAGGTCAGCACTAAGCAACTGCTTATCATGTTGGCAAAGTACGTGGTTCCGCCAATGTCATTAATCCTTGGGGTACTGGGCGCACTATTTACCGGCATTGCCACAGCCACTGAAGCATCTGCTATTGGCGTATTTATCGCCTTTATCCTGTTTTTGATCTTTGGTGATCGCAAAATAAGCACCTGCTTCTGGACGATGATCGAAGCGGGCAAAACCACCACGATGGTGATGTTGGTCCTCGTCGGCGCTACTGCTTTTACCGGTGTTTTTTCTCGCGGCGGTGGCATGAGTGTGATCAGCGAGCTGGTGCTGGCAATGCCTGGCGGCACCGTGGGGGCATTGATTCTGATGCTGTTTCTGGTATTTGTCCTGGGCATGTTCCTGGACTGGACCGGCATTGTACTGCTGAGCTTCCCGATCATGCTGCCCATCGTCGAGACCATGGGCGTCGATATGCTGTGGTTTGTGGTGATGGTGGCAGTGGTACTGCAGACATCGTTCCTTACCCCACCCTTCGGTTATGCCTTGTTCTACCTGAAAGGCGTGGCGCCCCCTGGGGTGGAAATCGTCGACCTGTATAAAGCGGTAGTGCCCTTCGTCGCGTTGATATTGTTGGCGTGTACGCTAATGGCCTTCTTCCCGTGGCTGATTACCGGTCTGCCGAGCATGATGCTGGGTTACTAGAGCTTTCTCCTGCCCCGACTTCAGGCTTAACCTACCACCATTACGGCCCGCTCCGGCGGGCTTACTTTTACACTGCCGACAAGCCTGCAAAGCTGCAGCAGTGCAATGCCAATGCTACTATTCACGCCCGTTATTATTTCGCATTGAGTGCACTACGCCACTTTCCGCTGCTGCTTTCCGTCAATGCAAGGAGTGTTCGTTTGTTCAGATCGGGCTATCGCGGGCTATTCACCGCCGCCTCTTCGCTTGGCCGAGGCGCGAGCCCCTGGTCGATTGCCCTGATCGCAGTGGCGCTCGTCGTAGCGCTGCCTGTGCTGGTGGTATTTGCCCATATCGCGATGCCTACCGATGGCGTGTGGCAACACTTGGCCAGCACCGTACTTGGCCGCTATTTGAACAACACCTTCTGGCTCGTTGTGACCGTAGGACTCGGCACGCTTATCATTGGTACTGGGACGGCCTGGCTGGTGGTGATGTGCCGTTTTCCCGGCAAACGATTATTCGAGTGGGCGCTACTGCTGCCGTTAGCAGTACCCACCTACGTCATCGCCTACGCCTATACGGATTTTTTGCAGTTTGCCGGGCCGTTACAAAGCCTGCTGCGCGAAACGTTTGGCTGGGAGTACGGCGACTACTACTTTCCCAATATTCGTTCCCTCGGTGGCGCCGCGACGGTCATTACGCTGGTGCTCTACCCCTATGTCTACCTGCTGGCCCGCGCCTCATTTTTAGAGCAGTCAGTGTGCGTACTGGATGTGGGCCGCACGCTTGGGCGCGGCCCCTGGAAGCTGTTCGCCAGTGTCGCTGTGCCACTGGCACGCCCGGCGCTAGTGGGCGGGGTGTCATTAGTGTTGATGGAAACGCTTAACGAGTTTGGTGCCGTTCAGTTCTTTGGCGTCGATACCTTTACCACCGGGATCTATCGCACCTGGTTCGGCATGGGAGAGCAGGTCGCGGCGGCGCAACTGGCCGCTTGCCTGCTGACCTTCGTGATTGTGTTAGTGCTTCTGGAACGCTGGTCGCGAGGCAAGCGCCGCTACTTTCATACCACCAATCGCTATCAGCAGTTGCCCGAGTACGTGCTGCATGGCTGGCGCTCGTCGGCAGCAACGCTGGCTTGTTTAGTCCCGGTGCTAATAGGCTTTTTACTGCCCAGCGGCATTCTGCTTAATTTAGCGTTGCAAGGTGGTGATTCACTATGGGGCTCGCGCTTTATCGGCTACGCCTGGAACAGCCTGGGGCTGGCAACTGTGGCTTCGCTGATTGCCGTGGGCTTGGCAGTGGTCCTGAGCTATGGGGTACGCATGCACGATACCGGTTTCGCCCGAGTGGCTTCCCGGGTCGCCTCCATGGGCTATGCGATTCCGGGCTCGGTGGTCGCGGTGGGCATTTTGATTCCGTTTACCTGGCTGGATAACGCTCTTAACACATGGTTCAACCATCACTATGGCTACATTATTGGCCTGGTATTTAGCGGGACGGCGTTTATTTTGCTCTACGCTTATGTCGTGCGCTTTTTGGCCGTTTCGTTCAATGCGGTCGAAGCCAGCTTAGGCAAAGTAACACCAAGCATGGATGCCGCCTCACGTACGTTGGGCCAAACGGCAGGCGGCACGTTGCGCCATATTCATACCCCAATGATGCGTAGCAGCCTGCTGGCAGCGGGGATTTTGGTCTTTGTCGATGTCATGAAAGAGCTGCCCGCGACGATTATTCTACGCCCCTTCAACTTCGACACCTTAGCCGTTCGGGCACATAACTTGGCCTCTGACGAACGATTGGCCGAGGCTTCGACCTCGTCGCTGGCGATAGTGGTGGTGGGGATTCTACCGGTCATTCTGCTCAGTATGGCCATGCGCCGCTCACGCCCTGGCGCTAAACCGTAAAGCACAAGCCTTAAAGCCCAAGCCTTAAAGCCCAAGCCTTAAAGCCCAAGCCTTAAAGCCCAAGCTTTAAATTCTGATCCCTATGCCGTAAGTGGGAAGACAAACACTTGGGAAAGATCGAGGTGAATATCCACCGGCTGGTCTTCTGCGGGTAAAAACACCCCCGGTACCCGGGCGTGCAAGTGAGCCTCAAGGCCGTTTTCACCATGGGCGCACAAGTGTAATAGGCTAGTACGCCCAAGCAGCTTTGCCATCACCACATGGCTATGGCGATGAACCTCGGCAGGCAGATCTCGTTCAACAATACGCAACGCTTCAGGGCGAATCATTATCAGCGCATCGCTGCCCTCGGCTAACCCAGCAGCAGGCACCCGCCCCACCGGCGTGCTCACCGCGCCATTGCGCACCTGTCCCTGCAGCTCATTGACATCGCCGAAAAAGGTCACCACAAAGGGGTCTTGCGGTGAGCAGTAAAGCTCTCGCGGGGTTCCCGTTTGCACAATCCGCCCATCACGCATTAACGCGATACGATCGGCCATAAACATGGCTTCTTCAGGGTCATGAGTGACTAACAGCGTGGCCGCACCCACCTTTTTCAGTACGTGCAGGGTATCGTCGCGGATACGATCGCGCAGGCGTGCGTCAAGGCTTGAAAACGGCTCATCCAAGAGCATTAGCCGCGGGGACGGCGCCAACGCCCGTGCCAGGGCCACCCGTTGCTGCTGGCCACCCGAGAGCATATGCGGGTAAACATCGGTATATCCGGCCATGCCCAGTTGCTCAAGCAACTGCTTGGCCCGTTCGCGACGCTGGCCTGAGGTTAAATGCTTAAGTCCAAAAGTAACGTTTTCCAGTACGGTCAGATGGGGAAAAAGCGCTGAATCTTGAAACGCCAGCCCGACATTGCGCTTTTCGGGTGGCACATGGCGCTGGCCTGGTGTGGCAATATAAACATCTTCTAATGCCACGCTGCCCTCTTGTAGTACTTCTAATCCCGCCGCAATTCGCAATAGCGTGGTCTTACCACATCCAGAGGGGCCCAGCAGGCAAACCACTTCACCTGGAGCAACGTTTAAATCTACCCCTTTGACGACCGCATGACCGTCGTAGGCATGGCGAACATTGTGAAGGCTCAGTGCTGTTGCACTGGGCGCTTCTGGGGTGATTTTGAGGGTTGCTGTCATACATCACCTTTGTTAAGTGCCACGGCCCAGGTGAGCAAATAACACCTGTAAAAACCTAAACGCGGATTCAGTACATTTGAAAGTTGTTTGCATTCTATTTTTTATCGCGTAGAGATGCACGCTTAGTCAGTTTCGTTGAATGCGTCTGGTTAGCATTCAACTTGACCTCAACGCTGATACACGCTTGAATGCTAAACTTGTAAATGTAAATTATTATCAAATAACGCCGGAGTTGACGGTTATGAAAAAGGCACGCCTAACGCTATCAATCGCCGCCATTATGGCAGGCTCAGCTGTTGCAGGTACCAGCATGGCTGATGAGCTTAACCTTTACTCTGCACGCCATTACGATTCTGACGAACGTCTTTATGATGCCTTCACCGAAGAGACCGGCATTGAAGTCAATATCCTTGAAGGTGACTCTGACCAGTTGATCGAACGCATTCAGCGTGAAGGCGTTGCCAGCCCAGCTGACGTCATGCTTACCGTGGACGCAGGCCGCCTGTGGCGCGCAGAAGAAGAAGGCATTTTCCAAAGCGTCGAGTCCGATGTTCTCAATGAGCGACTACCCGAATCCATGCGCCACCCTGACGGCCTGTGGTTTGGCTTTAGCCAGCGTGCACGGGCGATTTATTACAACCGCGACAATGTTGATCCAAGCCAGATCACAAGCTACGAAGACCTCGCCGATCGGCAGTTTGAAGGCAAAGTATGCATCCGCTCTTCCAACAATATTTACAACCAATCATTGCTGGCTGCGATGATTGAGCACCACGGTGAAGAGGGTGCTGAAGAGTGGGCTCAGGGCGTTGTCAATAACATGGCGCGTGCCCCGGAAGGTGGCGATACCGACCAAATTCTAGGCGTTGCCAGCGGTGAGTGCGATATCGCAGTCGCGAACCACTACTACTATGTTCGCCTGCTGAAGTCAGACGACGACGCCGAACGCGAAGCCGCCCGTAAAGTCGGCATTATTTTCCCCAACCAAGACGGTCGTGGCACCCACGTTAACGTGGGCGGTGCTGGGGTTGTTGAAGGCGCGCCTAACCGCGAAAACGCCGTGCGTTTCCTTGAGTACTTGGCGTCAGACACAGCGCAGGAGATCTTTGCCTCCGGCAACAACGAGTTCCCAGTGGTTGATGGCATCAAGAAAGACCCGGTGCTGGAATCCTGGGGCAACTTCAAAACGGATGACGTCAACATCAGCGTACTGGGTGAAAATAACCCTGAAGCGATCCGTATCTTTGACCGCGTTGGCTGGCGTTAAACAGCGACGCTAACGATCGCGCCTAACCCAACCCCGCAGCCTGGTGGCCGCGGGGTTTTCGTTTAACTAAAGGATTGCATAGTGCGTTAGTGCGCCTCGTCCCAGTTGACGCCGCTCTCCGCTTCCACAATTAGCGGCACTTTCAGCTCAGCCGCGCCCTGCATGCGCTTTTGCACCTGCTCAATAAACGCCTCGACCTGCTTCTCGGCCACCTCAAACACAAGCTCATCGTGTACCTGCATCACCATCAGTGCGTCGAACTCGCCTTCCGCTAGCCATGCATCCACATCAATCATCGCCTGCTTGATGATATCAGCCGCCGTGCCCTGCATCGGCGCGTTAATGGCAGTGCGCTCGGCGCCTTGGCGACGGTTGCGGTTTTGTGACTGAATCTCAGGCAGATATAAACGCCGACCCAGCACGGTTTCGACAAAGCCATCTTGAGCTGCCTGGGTGCGAATACGCTCCATATAGCGGGCAACACCGGGGTAGCGGTCAAAGTAGCGGTCAATGTAAGTCTGGGCCTGGTTACGTTCGATACGCAGCTGACGCGACAGCCCCCAGGCACTCATGCCATAGATGAGCCCGAAATTGATCGCTTTGGCGCTGCGTCGCTGATCACCCGACACTTTATCAAGCGAGGTGCCAAAGACCTCTGCCGCAGTGGCCGTGTGAATATCACGCCCTTCGGCAAATGCCTCCAGCAGCCCTTTATCTTCGGAGAGATGCGCCATAATGCGCAGCTCAATTTGCGAGTAGTCAGCCGCAACAATGCAGTAGCCAGGGCGAGCGATAAACGCCTGACGAATTTTGCGCCCCTCTTCGGTACGAATCGGAATGTTTTGTAAGTTCGGGTCCGATGATGACAGGCGCCCGGTAGCAGTGACCGCCTGGTGATAGCTGGTATGCACCCGTCCAGTGGCTTTATTGAGCAGCCGCGGCAGCTTGTCGGTGTAGGTGGACTTCAGCTTGGCAAGGCCACGGTGCTGCATAATCACTTTGGGCAACGGGTAATCCAACGCCAGCTCTTCCAGCACCCCTTCCGCGGTGGAGGGCGCGCCTTTGGGGGTCTTTTTAAGCACCGGAACTTTCTGTTCTTCAAATAGAATCTGGCCGAGCTGCCTGGGTGAACCCAAATTGAACTCGCGTCCGGCTAGCTCATACGCCTCGCGCTCCAGTTCACGAATACGCTGCTCTAATTGCTGGCTCTGTTCGTGCAAGCGTTCGGCATCTACGGCGACGCCGTTGCGTTCAATACGCGAGAGCACTTTGATGAGCGGTAACTCGATATGATCAAGTACTTCCGCCAAGCGCCCTTCGCTCTCGATCTGGGGGCGCAGCGTTTGCTGCAACCGCAAGGTGATATCGACATCCTCACAGGCATAAGGCGCCGCTTGTTCCAAGGCTATTTGATTAAACGTCAGTTGCTTGGCGCCCTTACCGGCGATCTCTTCAAAGGAGATGGTTTTTTCGCCCAAGTACCTCAGCGCTAGCGAATCCATATCATGGCGAGTGATGGTAGAGTTGAGCACATAGGAGGCCAGCATGGTGTCTGCAAACGGGCCGACAACAGCAATCTCGTAGTTAGCCAGTACCGAAATATCGTATTTGAGATTTTGGCCAATCTTGGTTTTGCTCGGGTCTTCCAATAGCGGTTTTAATGCCGCCAATACCGCTTTTCGATCAAGCTGCTGCGGCGCATCCAGATAGTCGTGACCCACAGGGATATAGGCAGCCTCCCCCGCTTCCAGCGACACACCGATGCCGACAATTTCCGCATCCATGTAGTTGAGGCTGGTGGTTTCCAGGTCGAAGCAAAAGCGCTCAGAGGTTTGAAGACGTTCAAGCCAGCGATCAAAGTCTGCTTGGTCTAAAATGACGTGATCTTCGCGAACAGACGATTTAGTAGAAGCGCCCGAATCCTCGGGCTCGCTCCCAGCTTCATCGGCGCTAGCGGGGGCTGGCGTGCCACTTTTAACGTCATCGACACCTTCGTCTTTGCCTTCCAGCAGCTCGCCCAGCCACTGGCGGAACTCCATCTCTTTATACAGCACAACCAGCGCTTCGCGGTCCGGATGAGCAATATCCAAGTCATCCAAGCCTACGGGTAAGTCGCAGTCGACCTTAATGGTTGCCAACTGATAGGAAAGAAATGCCTGTTCGCGATGCTCTTCAAGCTTCTTGGATAAGGTTTTTGCCCCCCGGAAGGTCAGCGTTTTTACCCGCTCCAAGTCACCGTAGATAGTGCTCAAACCGCCGCCCATACCCTGCAACAGGCCAATAGCGGTTTTTTCACCCACGCCGGGCACCCCGGGAATGTTATCCACCTTGTCTCCCATCAGGGCGAGAAAATCGATAATCAGCGCGGGCGGCAAGCCGAACTTCTTCTCCACACCTGCTTCGTCGAGGGTTTCATCCTTCATGGTGTTAACCAGCGTGATATGGGCATTGACCAGCTGCGCCATGTCCTTATCGCCGGTAGAGATCACCGCGTCACGCCCCGCTTGGGTGGCGTGGTGTGCCAATGTGCCAATCACATCGTCCGCCTCTACGCCTTCAACACACAACAATGGCAAACCTAGCGCTTTCACACAGGCGTGCAGCGGAGCGATTTGGCTACGCAGGTCATCGGGCATGGGTGGGCGATGTGATTTGTAGTCGCTGTACATGTCATCACGAAAGGTTTTGCCCGGCGCGTCGAACACTACGGCCATCGGGCTTTGCGGGTAATCCTTAATCAGCCGCTTGAGCATATTTAACACGCCCTTCACCGCACCGGTTGGCTGACCATTGGAGGTCATTAACGGTGGCAGCGCATGAAACGCACGGTAAAGATACGAGGAGCCATCGACGAGAACAATCGGAGCGCGAGCCATAACCAAGTTCCATTGTTGAAAAAACATTGTTGAATAACATTGCTTAAAAGAGTTGATCACATGATACGCGTTGCGCAAGCTGCCTGCAGAACCAAAGCGCTCCTGTTATTACATTCAACTATTACATCAACTACCTCCATTAACGAAGACAACAACGCTGCCAACTGAGCGACCAAGCCGCTACAATAATGGGCTTAGCAACCTGGGCGAGACTCTCATGGCTGTATTCACCCCGCTTAGCGACGCACAGGTCGCCGCGTTTTTAGAAAAATTTGATGTTGGTAGCTTCGTTTCTCTTCAGGGAGTAGCGGGTGGAACCGAAAATTCGACTTTTTTTGTGACCACCGATCGCCGCGAACTCGTTTTAACGCTGTTCGAGCAGGGCGAGCACGAAGAGCTGCCGTTCTTTGTTGAACTGCTGGATTATTTAGACGAGCACCGCCTACCGGTGCCCGGCACGGTACATGACCGCGAAGGCGTTGCGCTGCATAGTCTGGAGGGTAAACCGGCGTTGTTGTTTCCGCGCCTGCCTGGTCGCCACCCAGAGGCTCCCAACCTAGCTCAGTGTCACGCATTGGGCGATATCCTGGGCCGCCTGCACGTGGTGTCGAAGCGCTTTCCCGGCCACCGCCCGAACCCGCGAGATCTGAACTGGCTGCATGTGATGCACCATAAAGTGTTGAGCTATTTAAGCCCGGCTGATCAAACATTGATGAAAGACGAGGTCGATGATTTCGAAAGCGCCTTCAGTCAGCACGGGGAGCTCCCGCAAGGGGCTCTGCATGGTGACCTATTTCGCGACAACACCTTGTTCGAAGGAGATCAGCTTGGCGGTATTATCGACTTTTATAATGGCTGCACCGGCGACCTGCTGTTTGACCTGGCGATTGTGATCAACGACTGGGCTTCGAACGACGATGGCACGCTCAATGCGGAGCGCTACAATACCCTTTTGAGCGCCTATCTGGCACGCCGGCCATTAACGACTGATGAGCGGGAACTGTGGCCCACCATGCTACGCATGACGGCGCTGCGCTACTGGCTGTCGCGCCTATTAGTGGTTTACGTTGACCCGCCTGCCCACGATTTAACGCCTCATGATCCCGAACGTTTCCGAACCATTTTAAATGCGCGCATTGTTCACGGTGCGCTGCCGCTGCCTGAGGTTTCTGTATGACTGTGACGGCCACTACTAGTCCTGCGCTACGCGCTCGGCGCACCTGGAATATCGATCAATGGGGCAGCGGTTACTTCGACGTGGATGACCACGGCCAAGCCCTGGTGCGCCCGCTGGGCAGCGATGCAGAAGGCCCCGCCTTGCCCCTGAGCGGGCTGGTTCGCCAACTGCAAAGTGCCGGGTTACGCCTGCCTGTACTGGTGCGTTTTAGCGATATTCTCCACGACCGGGTTGAACAGCTATGCGGCGCTTTTGATGCCGCCATGAGTGACTGTGAGTACCAGGGCGGCTACACCGCCGTTTACCCGATCAAAGTGAATCAGCAGCGCCGAGTGGTAGAAGAGATTTTGGCCACCGCTGAGCGCGGTAGCGGCCGTGTCGGGCTGGAAGCGGGCAGCAAGCCGGAGCTGTTGGCCGTGCTGGCACTTTCCGACGGCGGCTCCTCACTGATCGTTTGCAATGGCTATAAAGATCGCGAGTACGTGCGCTTGGCGCTGCTGGGTGAAAAACTCGGTCATAAGGTCTATTTGGTGGTCGAGAAGCTCTCCGAGCTGCAGCTGATTTTGGAAGAGGCCCGCGAGCTTGAGGTGAAGCCCCGTATCGGCCTGCGCGCCCGCCTGGCCTCGGTGGGCAAAGGTAAGTGGCAGAATACCGGCGGTGAAAAATCCAAGTTCGGCCTGACCGCCAGTCAGATTCTTGACGTGGTCGAAACGCTACGTCACGAAGACGCGCTGGAAAGCCTGCAGTTAGTACACTTCCACTTAGGCTCCCAGATCGCCAATATCCGCGATATCCAGCGCGGCCTGCGCGAATGCGCTCGCTTCTATCAAAACCTGATGCAGTTGGGCGCGCCCATCGATACCGTGGACGTTGGTGGCGGCTTGGGGATTGATTACGAAGGTACCCGCTCGCGCAGCTACTGCTCGGCGAACTACTCCATGCAGGAGTACGCCCGTAACGTGGTCAGCGCTTTTTCCCAGCTTTGTCAGGAAGCCGACCTGCCCCAGCCCCATCTGATCAGCGAATCGGGCCGCTCGCTGACCGCCCATCATGCGGTGCTGATAACCAATGTGATTGGTGAAGAGCGCGTTAATGCCACGCCGCCTGAGCGCGTCACCCAGGAACAGGACTCACAGGTAGAAGAGCTGTGGCGGGTATTTGACCAATTGGCCGATACCCAAGAGCCACGAGTGCTGGTAGAAGCCTGGCACGACCTGCTGCAAGCAGTAAGCGAGCTGCAGGATCGTTTTGTGATGGGCCTGAGTGACATTACCGCCCGTGCCGAAGGCGAGCGTGTCTATATGGCCGCCTGCGCGCGACTGCGCACGCAGCTCGACACCCGCAACCGTGCCCATCGCGAAATTCTGGACGAGTTAGCGGAGAAGCTCGCTGATAAGCTGTTCGTCAACTTCTCGCTGTTCCAGTCAGTGCCTGATGTTTGGGGTATCGAGCAGATATTCCCCGTGCTGCCCCTCAGTGGCTTGGATCAAGCGCCGACACGGCGGGCAGTCATCCAGGACATTACCTGCGACTCAGACGGCCGCATCGACAGCTACGTCGACGGTCAGGGTGTGGAAAGCACGCTACCACTTCCAGAGTGGGCCTCTGAGGATGAACGCTGGTTAGGGTTCTTTCTGGTGGGTGCCTATCAGGAAATCCTTGGTGACCTGCATAACCTGTTTGGCGACACCGACTCTGTTGATGCCGCGCTTAATACAGACGGCGAGTGGACACTTTCCAACCCCCTGGCGGGTGATTCGGTGGCGCAAGTACTTGCCTACGTTAACTTCAATGCCAATGTGCTCAAGCAAAAGCTCACTGATCAGTTAGCGGCAAGCGGCTTTTCTGGCGAAGAGCAAGCACGCTTTGCAGCAAGCTTAAGCGAAGGGCTCGAAGGCTACACCTATCTTGAATAGCCTCTTGAATAGCCTTTTGAATAGCCCGGTTTGAACGATCCCAAACTAGAAACGCCACCTTAATTGTGAGGTGGCGTTTCTATCGATTTAACACTACTGTTCGCAGCTTTCTATACTCAGTCTCGTCCTTACTCCACTCTCGTCCTTACTCCACTACGCTGGTGTTGACTTCCAAACCGCCCGTTAAGGTTAAGCGCAAGGATGAGCCGCGAACAAGCTCTCCAACACCTGAAGGTGTACCGGTCAAAATGACGTCGCCGGGTACGAGGGTAAAGTGGCGGCTCATTTCAGCCACCAGGGAAGGGATTGCAAAAATCATATCAGCTCCCTCACCGTGCTGGCGCTCTTCACCGTCAATCTCCAGCGTGAATGCTAGCGCATTCCAGTTGGGAACACGGCTTAAAGGCAGAAAAGGCGAAAGCGGGCAAGCACCATCAAACGCTTTGGCGATTTCCCACGGGTGCCCTTTCTCTTTTAACGTTGTCTGGATATCGCGCAGTGTTAAATCCATTGCCAGTCCAATACCGACAATCGCACGCTCGGCTTCATCCATAGTGGCATGGGTTAAGGTTTCACCCACTAATAGCGCAAGCTCTGCTTCATAATGCACGTCGCCGCGAGAAAACGGCGGATCCAACGGTTTGGTCAGATCCACAACGCTGGTCGATGGTTTTATGAACAGCAGCGGTTCTGTGGGAACTGGATTATCCAGCTCTTTTGCATGTTCGGCATAATTACGGCCGATGCAGACAACCTTGCCCAGCGTGTGGGGAAACTCCTGGCCGTCAGTAAACTGTGGGACAAAACGCATGGCGGGCATTCTCCTTCTCATTATGCGTGCCGCATTCGCAACGACAGGCACAACAGTTTACCCCACCTATACGAGGGTTCCACACCCTCTGGCCATGAATTTGTTTCCCCACTTCACGTTAGCGATATTGCTGCGCCTGCTGATCAGGGCTGTGGGCCAAGAAATCAGGCCGTTGTTTAGCCGCTGCATAAGGCGCATCACAACGGTTATCCAAGCGGTTAAAAACAAAGAAAACATTGCTACGCGGATCGGGTGAAAGGTTCGCATTCGAAGCGTGCAGCGTATTGCAATCGAACAAAAGCAAACCGCCAGCCTTGCCTTTCGGCGCCTCAATGCCATGTTCAGCCACTAACTCGGTAAGCGCTTCAGGGCTAGGCACACCCACTTCTTGCGCTTTAAGCGAGCTTTTGTGGTTATCTGCCGGCGTTTCTCCCAGGCACGGCACAAACTTCTTGTGCGAACCAGGAATCAGCATTAAAGGGCCGTTGAACTCGTGGTTGTCGGTTAGAATCAGCGAGGCGCTAACCGCATGCATAGCAGGCATGCCATCTTCCGCGTGCCACGTTTCAAAATCGGAATGCCAGTTAAAGCCCTTACCGGCAAATCCAGGCTTATAGTTAATCCGTGACTGATGCACGTATGGGTCATCACCAATGATTTGACGAGCAGCCCCTGCGACACGCTCATCGCTGGCCAGCTTACCCAATCGCTCAGAGAGGAAGTGCACCGCAAACAGCGAGCGAATTTCTTGGCTTTCGGGCTCCGTAACGCTGAATTCTTTATCACGGTATTCATCTTTGCTCATCAGCGCCTTCATTTCTTGACGCAGCTCATCAAGCTCAGCGCCTTCAATCAGGTTGGGGATAAACAAAAACCCTTTACGCTCGAATTCATCAAGTTGCGCTTGACTTAAGGGGCCGGAAAGCTGGCGACCCTTGACGACTGCATCCTTGCGCGGCAGCCAAGTGCTTTCAGGGGTGTAGGACAAACGCGACGGGTAGGCATCCTGCCCCTGTGTGCGCTGAACCTGAGTGTTGTGAACCTGAGTGTTGTGAACGCTGGGGGTATCGGCCATTTCGCTATATTGCTTATGGGCGGTTACAGAATTTAGCGGTGTGCTTTTGACTGTCATCTAATCCACTCCTTGTATGATTAGGTTTCAGATCGAACAATGTTGCAGGGGATAGCGTAGACAAACAAAATCAGCATGCAAGGTTAATAGCGACTTTCATAACGTGTGTTACGAGAATAATGCTGAAATCCGTTACTCCTCCCTTTAATCAAAACCAGGATAATCATTGCGCTCCTGCTTTAAAGCCTTCATTAACTTGTTCCGTTCATGGCGGGTTGACCAGGACGTAGTATCCCAGTTTAACGCTTCAAAAAAATCGCCCTTTGAAGAATGCTTAAACTTGAAATGTCTAGAAGCACCCAAAAACGCATTATCTGGACCATGGATAAAAACAACAAACACATTAATAGTGTCACCTGACATAACACTAACAGCATCCTGTTGATGGTATTTATAATCTTGTGAAACACAAGGATGAAAAATACCACCAATTTCTATTTTAACGCATGTACCTGGCACTATAGTGCCCTGATACTCCTTTTTGTTCTCATCATAAACTTCTTTTTTAAAAAGCATTTTTCCATGCAAATCTTCGAGATTATACAACTCTTTAGAGACACTATCTTCAACGTTAAAGAACACATTTCTAACATAAACGGCTTCACCCGCCATGTTAGTAAAAACAAGCCTCATATCTTTACAGTCATGGCCTTCCATATGAATAATAAAGCGAGGTCGACGCTGACGCCGAGCTTGTAAATAAAAAAGCTGGGCAAAAGCAATCCATACAAGAAAAGTACCTACCTCTACAAAAGCCATCACTGGGTCATAATACTTTTCAAGCATAAATATTCACTTAAAAATTTTCATAAGCATAAAAAAAGCATCAATAGCCAGGACTTCCTCATTCTCACGAAAGCCCCACATCAAAGCATAAACCTTGTATTAAACTTTCCATTAAACCAAGCGAACATGCCCATAAATAAGAGACTCATCAAATCCTGTATATTCAGCTAACAGCTCAGGCTCCAAAAGCTTGATAGTATTTCTACTTTTACGGATCATCTTTTTTTGTTCTAACGCCGTCATACAGCGACTGACATGAACGTTGGTAATGCCCAAAAGCTCGCCCACCACTTCCTGCGTGATAGGAAAAGCGAATACATTTGAGTCAATCATCCCTTTAAACTTATACCTGGCATATACCTCAAGTAAGAAATGCGCTACACGCTCTTCTGCTTTATGGTGGGTACAGCTCCTTAATCTTTCAATAGCAATATTGTCGTTAACCATTATATAAGAAACGACCGCACTTTTAATATCTGAATAATCTTTAAAAAGAGCATGTACATCATCAACAGACACTTTATCTAACAGGCAATTCTGCAGTGCCAATAAAGTAATATCATGATTATCAAAAAAACTCTCTCGGATACCGACAATATCACCCGGCATATAAACATTGCATATATCTTGCCCACGATTCTTAATCGAGTGGCACAAACTGACCCAGCCTTGTTTCACTATGAATATTTCCGCCCTCCCTTGGCATAAAGAATATAGTTTTTGATTTCTCTTAAACTCCATACTTTTAAGATTAATAGCGGATAGTTTATCCAACGCTTCCGATCCGAGCCCACCATAGCGGCTTAGAATATTGCCAAGAGTCGTCATCTTGGTTTGTAGCATTGTCACGTCGGGTATTTGAGCATAGCCACTGCTTCCTCTGACAACTTCGCTATGTATATCAATCGCATTATTCGTCATCTCCACACTCCCTTGTAGTTAGACAAAAATTATATTGCTAAAATTCAAGTTAAAATATGTGCACACCTTTAAAGCTAAATTATGCAAAACTATAGCTAACGATGTGACAACCAACAAGATCAATTTTGCCACCAGCATGCTATGTTTTTAACAATTGTTAAAAAGCCATACCACTCATGATTTTACCTTTAAAAATCCATGCTTTATAACTATAAAACTTGACTATCACAACGGCTTAATTTTCATTGAACAACAGATATCATTTCAATGTTATAACCTATGTTATTGTTGGTAAGTATGATCATTTAGAGACTTTCATATTATCGCTACTTTCAATCTTTAAGGGACGTATCATGAAAAGGGATGTCTTTACAGTAGCGCTAGAGGAGAAGCAAAAAGCGATACTTGGCACTTTGTGGCAAAGTGAGGATCCGGAGATACATGGCCTGCTAACTGCAGGCATGGCAGTTGAGGCAGAAAATTTCTCGTTTAGAGATGGATTATCCTCAGCAAGAGAAGAATTAGCATCCTTCTCAGACTCCGTTGATGCCATTATTGCTCAATGGGACTTTTCTACCAGTGCCTTGGTACCTATGCTCTGCAAAGAGCATGGAATTCCCTCCTCTGCCGTGACCAGCGTTTTAAAATGCGAACATAAACGCTGGAGCCGAATGGAGCAGCGTCAGGTTATTTCTGAGATTGTACCTCGTTTTTGTGGGGTTGAGCCCTTTGCAGATTTACCGTTTGAGCACGTTACATTAAATTATCCTTTTGGGATTAACCCCGTAAAAGCATTCTCTTCTCATTACGACTGTAAAAATGAAAATTTCGATCCAGCCATTAAAGAAGTAATAATCAATACTAACCAATTAGGCGCTCCTCAAGAAACTATGTTTCAAGGTGAGTTAAATGTGAGTGGCATTACTTCGCAGCCTAAATCAAACATTCCAAACACGCTGTTTGATCGGTTAGCGTACTCCAGCAACTATCCCGAACATGACCATCATAAAATGGTTGAAGTTCCCAGAAAATTTCTTGAGCATATTGGTTACGATAACGCCTGCTTCAATATTGAATTCATATGGAGTGAGGTAGACGATAATCAGGACCAAGTTGAGGAGCAGTTTCAGAACTGCTTGAAAGCTCTCAAGTTTGACATCGAACATTTAGACGAATGAGCAAATAAGAGGCGATCATGCATATAGTAGAATCATTTCCCTATTCAATACGTGAAATTGAGAACGTCTTCATTCCTATGCGGGACGGAAAAAGGCTAGCCGCCCGTATTTGGCTTCCTGAGAAGGCGGAGTCTTCACCGCTGCCCGCCATCATGGAGTATATCCCTTACCGTAAACGGGATATTACGCGAGGCAGAGATGCGACTAACCATGCGTATCTAGCGGGACACGGCTATGTCTGTGTGCGTGTTGATATGCGCGGAAGTGGCGATTCAGATGGGGTACTGACTGATGAGTATACCCAGCAGGAACAACAAGATGCGGTTGATGCTATAGAGTGGATTGCCAAACAGGATTGGTGCAATGGCAAGGTAGGCATGATGGGCATCTCCTGGGGTGGTTTTAATAGTCTGCAAGTGGCTGCCAAGCAGCCCCCCGCGCTTAAAGCCATTATTAGCATTTGTGCCAGTGACGACCTTTACGCTGATAATATGCACTATATGGGTGGGTGCTTATTGGGCGATAACTTATCTGAAGCGACCGTCATGTTTGCCTTTAATGCGTTACCACCTGATCCAGAGATCGTTGGCGAGAGCTGGCGAGACATGTGGTTTGAGCGCATGGAAAAAAGCGGTTTATGGATCGATCAGTGGCTTAAGCATCAACGTCGAGACGCTTACTGGTCGACCAGTTCTGTCTGTGAATATTACTCCTCCATACGCTGTCCGGTTTACGCGATCGGGGGTTGGGCCGATGGGTTTACAAATACGGTCTTTAGGTTAATGGAGCACCTTCAGGTGCCGCGTAAGGGTCTGATAGGCCCTTGGGGACATAAATACCCGCACCAGGGAATGCCGGGGCCCGCCATTGGGTTTCTGCAAGAAGCACTTCGTTGGTGGGATTATTGGTTAAAAGATGAGCCGAACGGGATCATGGATGAACCTATGCTGAGAGCATGGCAACAAGATAGCCTGCCTCCCGATAACTCTTATGACGACAGGCCCGGCCGCTGGATAGGCGAGTGCCAGTGGCCAACGAATAATGTCCAAGAGCGCGGTTACGCTTTGTTGCCCTATCAGCTAGTGGCAGAGCCAGAAAGCCAGCCAGCACTTAGTGACACTGATGAGTATGCCTCGATGGCTTTACAGTCACCGCTTAGCGTCGGGCTGGAAGCGGGTAAATGGTGTTCTTATACAGCTACCCCGGACCTGCCTGGTGATCAGCGAGAAGAGGACGGCGGCTCGCTTATCTTTAGCACACCCAGCTTAACCTCACCGCTTTGTATTTTTGGTATGCCCACATTAGAGCTAGAGGTATCGAGTAACAAACCCCAAGCGATGTTGGCAGTACGCCTTTCAGACGTAGCCCCGGATGGTAAGTCAACACGGGTGTCCTATGGATTACTCAACCTTTCTCACAGAGATGGTGACGCACACCCAGAACCCCTGGAGCCTAACCGCCACTATCGCGTGAAGGTATTGCTCAATGGGATAGCGCAACAGTTCCCAGCTGGCCACCAATTGAGAGTCTCTATATCGACTTCTTATTGGCCACTCGCGTGGTTACCGCCAGAGCCTGCACAAGTAAATATTCATTTGAAGAATTGTAAGCTAACGCTTCCCGTTAGGGAGCCGCAAACGAACGACGCCGACCTTTCACCGTTTGATGAACCACAATCGGCACCTCCGCTTGCTACCACGCTATTGGAGCCTAGCGAACATAACTGGCTATTGCATCGAGACTTGGCCACTAAAGCATCGACCCTTGAAGTGATTAACAACCAGGGCCGTTTTCGTATTAATGACATTGGTACAGACATTCATCGCAGCGCCCGCGAGTATTACCGCACAGTTGATGATGATTTCACTTCCGCACGGGGTGAAACGATCACAGAATCCTGCTTTAAAAGAGGCGATTGGAATACAGAAGTGTACACAAGGACCACGCTAAGCTGCACTGTCGATAATTTCATTGTCCATGCCCAGCTTGATGCTTATGAAAATGAGTATCGTGTCTTCTCTAAAAACTGGGAAAGTGTCATCCCTCGAGATAACGTCTAGATTCTATTATCTCTATTTCAATCACCAACCGTCACCGCAAACCCTCTGCCACCCGTTGAGTATGCTCAATGGGTGGCGGATATGGCGAAACGCACTAAGCCAAGGACGTTAATTCAAGGTAGGGTGCCCGGCAGGCTGTCCTTTTTGCCAATCTTATTTCAGCGCCTCAAGATAAGCCGCCATATCTCTGGCATCCTGCTCCGTGACGTCCAGGTCAGGCATGGCGGTCAACGGATCCACCTGAGTAGGATGACGAAGCCAATGCACCATATTGTCTTCGTTATTTGTAAGTACCCCAGCGATGTATCGACGTGCGCCAATACCCGCCAATGGTGGGCCGACATCCGCTTGCGGCCCGACTAAACCGGGAATCCGATGACAGGCAATACATGCATAACCATACATTGCTAAACGGCCGCGATCGGCATTGGGAAGGGCCTCTGGGGCAGTTACCGGCCTGCCTGAAGAAGCTGCAGTTTCTTCCGTCTGGGCTGCTTCTTTGCTATCCACCCTAGCGGCAATGGCTTGATACTCGACGGGAGATAGCTTAGACATCTGCCTCATAAAGGCGACAATTTCCCAGATTTCCTCATCGGTGAAAATAAACTGCCAGCTCGGCATCCCCGTCATTTTAATGCCGTGTTTGATTGCCCAGAATATCTCAGCAGGCGTGCGATTGCTTGCGGTATGCGCCAAGTTCGGCGGGACCGGTGTCATGCCCTTGCCTACATCCTGGCGCGCCACACCGGGAGCTCCATGGCATTGCACGCATTTGTCGCGATAGTATATGAGTCCCTGCTGCGCCATGGCCGGGTCGTCCAGCGACGGCACGTCGATTTCCTCGGCTCGCTGGCTAATCGAACGGTCCAAGGCAGTGGTAAGAACGGAATAAACTGGCTCCGTATGCTGCTGTAAGGCGGAGACGTTATAAACTCCCCAGAAAATGAACATGACCGCGCCCACTGCCATGGCGATAGCTACGCCGACAAGGCCTAGCGCCAAGCGGATCAGCACGCGCTTGCGGATTCTTTCAATTAAACGTTGTCGGGTTCGAATAGTCATTTCAATGTGTACAGGTAAGCGGTGATATCACGGGCATCGCCAACGCTGACAGCCATATTCGGCATCGCCGTGCGTGGATCGATCGTCTCAGGAGCACGAATCCAACGCACCATGTCTTCAGGCGTGTTAGGCAATACCCCTGCCAGGTAGGTACGCTTAGCAATGCGCTCAAGGGTTGGGCCGGTTCGGCCGTTTGCGCCCGGCACATCAGGTATGGCATGGCAACTACCACAACCATACTCAGCAATCGCCGCCTTCCCCTTCACGGGGTCGCCCAGCGAGGACGTTGTTTCTTCGCTGCCGCACCCAGTAACGGACAATAGCAATACCAGGCAAACAAGTACCTTTGCGTTCATAAGCATGCCCCTAGGAAAAAATTGGGGATGCCTTCGGCCACGATGAGCAGCGCTGATAATACGCTGAGAATTAAACCACCCACCGCCATGAACTGTATCCGCGAAGATGACCTGTTGCCGCCACCTCCCGGCCATTGTCTCCCCGCCACACCCCACTGCCGCCAGGTAAGCCATACGCCGATAAGGCTCATGACCAAGGTCACCAAGGTTGTCGCATGTAACGTCCAGTGGTGTCCGGTCTCGCATACCCACGTTACGAGCACATAGCTTATTAACAGGTGTAGTGCCCAGGCGACCGGGCCGATAACCCAACCAACCCACAGCAGTAGCGGGTGAAGCACTTTCATTCTGCGCGTTTCAACCGGCATAAATACGTGGCCCCCAATAAAGCAGTAAATAAAAGGGAACCCAGGCAAAACATACGAAGTACCAATAATTGGTATCGACCACCACACCAATCTGCCGCGCTTGGGTGAAATATCCGCGCCATGCCAGAATGGCAATAACGGTACTCCCCAGAACCATAGAAGTGACATGCACGTAATGAAAGCCGGAAATGGTCCAAACGATGGCCCCGTACGAGTGGTCTTTCCAGCTAACGTCATAAGCCATCAGCTCTAATGAGCGCAGCACCAGCACCGTAGAGGCCAACAGCACGCTAATGGTGACGCCAATCGCCAGCACCCGCTTATTACCGCGATTAATCCCCTGGCCAGCGGCAAACATCGTGATACAACTAAGCAATAGCAATCCCAAGTTGATGCTGGGCCATAACAGCGGTGGCGGCGACTCACCCAAGGGCGGCCAAGCCTCGGCATGAAAGGCCAGATAGAGATAGCTCACACAAAACGCCAACACAACCGCCGACTCAATGGTAATCAAACCCAGGATGCCCCACCACAAAGGCGCTCGTTTATCTGGGTGTAAGCGGGGCATGTCCGTTACGTCGACGCCTTCAAATACTCTCATCCTTCCTCCTTCCAAGGGCGCCTGGGCCAAAACCAACCGACCATGGCGAAGAAAACCAGAAAGAATCCCATCACAAAAAAGATAGGATGAAAGATAATGCCGATAAATCCTGATGAGGCGGCAACCGCTGCGATAAAAGGCCAGATTGTGGGATGTGGCAATACCTGTACCCCAACCGGCTCAGCATCCAGAATGCTGGTAATCACTACCTCACGGCGTCGGCTACTCAAACCGCTGACCACTAAACGTTCACCGCGCTCCTGCCAGTCCCACAGAGGCCAACGGCTTTCCACCACGGGGATATGACGATAGTTATAAGCAGGCGGCGGCGACTCGGTCGACCACTCCAGCGTGGGGGCGTTCCAAGGGTTCGCTCCTGCAGGCTGGCCGCGATATAGACTCCAGATCGCATTGATCAGCGTAATAACGAAGCCAGCCGCCAGTACGAATGAGCCAAGCGTCGACAGCAGATTCAAATCGCCCCAGCCCATCTCAGCGGTATAGGTGTAGACACGCCGAGGCATCCCTTCGAGCCCCAGTTGATGCATGGGGAAAAACGTGACGTTGAAACCGATAAATGCCAGCCAGAAACTCCACTTCCCCCCCTTCTCGCTCATCAGGCGACCGGTGAATTTTGGCCACCAATAATAGAGCGCACCGATCAACGGGAAAACGGCACCACCAATCAGCACATAATGGAAATGGGCTACTAGGAAGAAGGTATCGTGTACTTGGGTATCAAAGGGAATCGAGGCAATCATTACCCCGGTGAGGCCCCCGATGACGAAAATGGCGAAAAAACCCAACACCCATAGCATGGGCGTGGCGAAGCGAATTTTGGCCCCCCATAAGGAGGCGATCCAGCAAAAAATTTGCACGCCGCTGGGAATGGCGATTGTGACACTGGCGGCAGTGAAGAAGCTCATGCCGAGCTGCGGCAAACCAGTCGTGAACATATGATGCACCCACAGGCCGAAGCTAACGAAACCGATCGACACGACCGACAACACCAACGCCGTATAGCCAAAGATAGGTCGTCCAGTAAAGGTAATGATAATTGTCGAAATCATGCCAAGCGCCGGCACCAGGATGATATAAACCTCTGGATGGCCGAAATACCAAAAAAGATGCTGCCAGAGCAGAGGCTGCCCGCCGCCTTCAACGATAAAGAATTGCGTATCTACCAAGCGGTCAAGGATCAATAAGGTACTGCTGACGATAACGGCAGGCATGGCAAAGACAATCATGAACGACATCACCAATGCCGCCCAAACAAACAGCGGCATACGATTCAAGGACATACCCGGTGCTCGCAGCCGAAGAATAGTCACGATCAGCTCTACCGCCGCTGTAAGCGCCGACACTTCAATAAAGGTGATCATGGTGGTCCAGATATCCACCCCGTAGCCAGGGGAATACGCCTTCCCCGCCAACGGCACATAGTTAAACCAACCGGCATCCGGTGCCATGCCGATCAGGAGTGAGCCGAACAGAACGATACCGCCTATCAAATAAATGTAGTAGCCGAAGGCGTTGAGTCGAGGAAAGGCCATATCCCGTGTGCCTACCATTAGCGGCACCACATAAATGGCGAAGCCTTCCATGACAGGAATGGCGAAGAAGAACATCATCACCGTGCCATGCATGGTAAAAAACTGGTTATAGAGCCCAGGATCTAGAATTTGCTGCTCGGGACCAGCCAGTTGGGCTCGAATTAGCAAGCCCAGCACGCCAGCCAGTAGGAAGAAGATAAAGCCGGTAATAATAAAGCGCCGACCAATCATCCGTTGGTTTACCTGGGTGAACCAACCGGGAAAGCCGCGTGGGGAATGCCAGGTGCGGGCTAAGCGTTCAGTCTCTTCGGGGGAGTCATGTATTTCGCGTTGTAGGCTGGGTTGCTGTGTCATTCTAGGCTCCCCAGATAGCTGAGTAGAGATTGTAAATCATCTGGGGTCAGTTCGGTCGGGGGCATCAGGCTCTCTGGTTTGATGTGCTGTGGGTCGGTAATCCAGCCTCCCAGGTGGCCAATACGATTAGGTACGGTGGCGGCAGCTAGCATCCGGCGGCTGGCCAGGTGCGTTAAATCCGGCCCCTCCTGCCCATCGGCTTGGGTTCCTCGAATGGTGTGGCAGCCAGCGCATCCTGAATCGGAAAAAACCTCGCGCCCTTGGACTGCCTGGGCCGTTTCAAGTGTCACGGCCGGTTGCTTTTGGTGCTCCAGCCAATTGGCGAATTCGTCTGGGGTTTCAGCTACGAAAAGGAACGCCATAAGCGCGTGCTGCGCTCCACAATACTCAGCGCACTGCCCTCGATAGACGCCCGGCTCATTCGCGACCAGCGAAGTAACATTCACCCGACCTGGCATCATGTCTGTTTTGCCCTGGATATTGGGCACCCAAAAGCTATGGATGACATTGTCAGACTTCAGCAGCAGCCTAATCGTCTCGCCTACCGGCACATGCAGCTCATTCGCGGTGGTGGCGATACGGTTCCCGTCTTGGTCTAAATAATGGACTTCCCACCACCACCGTTTACCGACGACTTCTATGGTTAATGCATCTTCAGGCGGTGGCGCATAGAGGGTACGGCCAATGGAAAAACTGGAGAGAGCAAAAGGAATCGTTACTGAAAGGGGTAAAATAATGCCGCCGGCAATCACCAGATTACGGCTTTGACGGGCACTTAGCGGGCGCGCCGAGTGGTGTCTGAATGCCCGGAATACCCCGATCAGTAACAGGACAAGCACCAGCACAGTGACCAGACTGGCCACCACCAGCGTTGGCCACCATAAATCAGCGATCAATTGAGCCGCTGCGCCGGCAGGATCAAGAGACGATTGAACACCGGAACAGGCGGATAGAAGTGAAATTAAAGGCAAGCCAGTCAAGATAGGCAGCCAGTAACTCTTCCGTGAGGGCATGACTTTTTAATTTCCGTTTATAAAACACGTGATGATTATTGCCACCTTTATATAAGGCGCGAGTAAAACGTCAGATGTCTTGTTTCAGTCTAGACAAAAAAGAAGGGTTAACCACGATGAACCAGGAAAGTTTTTCTGTAGTGTCTATCCTTACCGTTATGCTGTGTTTTAGGAGGAGTAATGGGAGAGATCGAACGTAGCTTTTACTACCTGCTGCCTTGGGAATTCTCTCCGATCTGGACACTCGTCTGCCTGGCCGGTGCAGGGCTATATGTACGCGGCCTAGTTCATCGGCGCCGCTGCGGTAAGCATGATGGGTTCTGGCACCCATTCGCCTTCCTTCTTGGTGTCGTGGCTATTTATGCGGTCTCTCAAACCCATTTTGATTATTTGGCACAATTCATGTTCTTCGTCCATCGCGGCCAGCATCTGGTGCTCCATCATCTAGCGCCATTTTTAATCGCCCTGGCCGCCCCTCTGCCGGTACTCGCCGCTGGCCTGCCTCATTGGGTGAATGGACTCCCAGGTTTCTCTATGGTGGCTCGAGGGCTACGTCCCGGGTATCGGCTATTACAACATCCTGTCGTCGCTCCGCTATTGTTTGTCGGCCTTATCTACTTCTGGCTGATTCCCCATATTCATTTTGATGCCATGCTCAGCCATCGCCTCTACCAGTTAATGAACTGGAGCATGCTGCTCGATGGGCTACTCTTTTGGTGGTTAATCCTTGATCCGCGTTCACCCGAAAAAGGCGGGCTCGGCTATGGCGCTCGAATAATCGCACTACTTGCGGTAGTGCCGCCCCAAATGCTGCTAGGTGCCTATCTCACCTTCAGCAATGCCGTGCTATTTGATGTCTATGCTGTGTGCGGCCGTGCCTGGCCATTGGCCCCACTGACCGACCAACGACTCGGCGGCCTGATCACCTGGATTCCGGCGACGATGATGAGTGTGCTAGCAATATTGATCATTATCAGCCGCCTGCTCGGAAAACATTCTTCCATGTACCGCTACGGATAACCCTATGCATAATACTTTGCACAAAACAGGATGTAAGACCGCGCTGTTGTCAGGAGTTTTATGGCTGGCTGGCTGCTCCGACCCAGCCTGGCAAACCAAGGATATTTCCGGACTTATGCCGCCGTTGGAATTCGAACTAATCAGTGAAGAAGCCGAGCCGGTCAGCGAGGCAGACTATGCCGGCGAAGTGACCCTGCTCTTCTTCGGTTTCACCCATTGTCCGCATATATGTCCAGCCACCCTGGCGAACTTGGCCGCCATCTCTGGCGAGCTAGGCGAAGCGGCTCAGGACGATCTGCAGGTGCTGTTCGTTTCCGTCGACCCTGATCGCGATGACCCCGCCACTTTGCAGGAGTATACCGATGCGTTCGGCCCTGAGTTCACTGGCTTGACTGGCGATGAGGAGGCGCTGGAGGCACTGACACGCCGTTACCGTGTCACGTACGGCTATGGCAAGAAAGACGACGCGGGTAACTATGATGTATCGCACTCTAATGCCGTCTTCGCTTTCAACCGTAATGGCGAAGCTCAGCTGCTGATCCGGGAAAACGACCCTAAGGAAGCTATCATCGCCGACCTGAATCGCCTCTTGGAGATTTAAGTGGTGTCTTGACGCCTGCCACTCACTACTGCCGCTATTTTTAGTGAAGTTACTCACGGAAAAAACCCCAGCATTCAGGCTGGGGAAAGGGCTTTGCTACTTAGATAAGTAGCTACTTGAGTAAGTGGCTACTTAGGTAAAGAGTAATACGCTACGTTTTGGCCCGAAGATCTTCATCATCACGCACCAAGAACTCATGCGTCGTATCATCCAAATGCTGGCTAAGCCAATCGGCCATGGCGATCTCTTCCTGAAGTATTTCTTTACATATCTGGGCAATTTCAGGCTTTGAGGCCATTTCAGCGGCCTTAATTAATGCTTTATAGCTCGCAATCTCGAAATGCTCGAAGGCGTAAGAAGCGATACCGCCCTTAACAACTTCATCTTCTGCCATCATGCCGCCCACGGCCTGACCAAAAGCTGTTAATTGAGCTCCCATATCTTTAATGGTAGAGGCATCAGCACCTAACAAGGTCAGACACTGTTCCAACTTCTGGGACTGATTTTGTGTCTCTGTAATATGCTCTTCAATACGCCGCTGTAACTGCGGGTAATGCTCTAGACGGCTCGCTTGAGACTTCAACATTTTCTCAGCTTGCTTTTCCATGGCATGCGCATCGCGCAGCCAATCTTCCAGATGTTTGCTATCCATTGCATTCTCTCCTTATTTAATCAGCCTCTTTAAACCAGTACTAAAGCAATGACTAATTAAAATTACATTTGCTCATTTTGAGCGCCAGAGAGCGGCTTGGCCTTACCGAGCGTAGGCTCCTGGCCTTCTGGGGCAGGTTGATTGACAACGGAATAGGTGCTCTTACCATCAAGAGAAGGACCTTCACCCCAGCGGCCTTTAGGCGCTTCTTTATCGAGAAGCGTGTTCAGGTAATAGTAAGAGTGCTGCATTGCTTCGTGATTTTCAGGCGTTGAATTCGGAATAGGAAGCTGCGACTGCATCCCACCCAACTCTTCGATAACCGCTAACCACTGCTGTTGATGGTAGGTATCACGAGCAATCAAGAAAGATAAAAAGTCTTTCATGCCATGATCATCAGTCCAGTTATACAAGCGTGAAGCAAGCACCCTGCCGCCAGCTTCCGCAGTCGCGTTTGCCAACATATCAGCACCGATGTTCCCGGTAGCATATACATGGCTCATATCAAAAGGCACACCGTTCGAGTTTACCGGCATTGCCGAAAGGCCTGACGATAACAGGTGGCGTGGATTCATACCGCCCAGAATGGCGTTCATGACCGGGTCTTTGGCAGTTTCATCCTGATACGAGACGGGCGCTCCTTCCAGGTTGAGCGCTACTGCGTGACCCAACATTTCAATATGCGATAATTCTTCAGTCGCCGTTGACATTAGCAAATCGCGAATGCGGTCATCGCCTCGTGCACCCATTGCCTGGAAGAAATACTGCATCGCAACGCGAATTTCACCTTCAATACCACCTATGGCTTGCTGAAGCAACATAGCAAACTCAGGATTTGGCTTGTCTACTTTGACGGGGTACTGCAGCTTTCCGGAATGATGAAACATGTTTAATCCTCCTTGTATATTGACCGCCAGGGACTCCTTTCCCTGACAGTTAGCTTAAGGCTAATCCTTAATTTTTTTCATCGCTGTCTATGCGATTGCCATAAGGGCTCCATCCCGTATCGGCAAGCTTATTGCTCGTCCTTGAGCGCTTTCTCACTCATCCTTGTGCGCTTTTTTCACGTCCTTTACCTGGACTGCTAGGAAACACTCGCTTTAACAGACAGCTTACAGCTTATCTTTAAGCAATCTTTTTGCTTCCTGAGCAATATCACTGTATTGACTAGCTACGCGATCAAAAAACTCCTGAGCTTCCTGATCTGAGTTGCTTTCTGCATCGCGAGAAAACTGTGAACACAGACTTGCTCCTTGCGAAGCATGATATAGCGTACTTACCATATCAAAATCTTTATCCTTAATTGGACTATTCATAGCGCTCTCCAGCATTATGAAAAAGCATTAACCAATCAGGTTAGTGACGTAGATAATTAGCTTCAACGATTGCCACCATGGCTATTTTTTCCGCCTTTCTTGCCAGCTTCTGAGGCACGCTCAGGATCGTTAGCGAAGTTGCCACCACTTTCCTGACCACCCTTATGGCCAATATCTTCATAAAATTCTTTGCCATGACTTTGAGAAGTAGCTTGGCCGCCTTTCTTGCCTGCTTCTTCACGTGACATTCCTTGATCGTTACGTTTATCAACCATGATAAAGCTCCTTTAGTGGAACAATTAAAACGTTACGTCCTAATTACTCGCTTTGCTAACCGAGCACTATGCAGAATAGTCAATAGATGGAGTACTTCAAGCCATGTGTGCTTTAAATAAAACTTTTTAACCTTTGTCAAAAATAAAGATAAATTAAATCAAATCTCTGCTTATACTGAACTATCAATAATCTATAAAAATCAAACAAATGCAAAAACAACATAACATGAGTTATTAATCTCAACAGTCAGCCAAGTTACAAATAGTTTTAATTGCCTAACTACTGGACGATACGCCTACCTGATACCTATAGTTTTAGGTTAACTGAAGCAAAAAGAGCTAGCCACCAGCTTGAAGTGGAAAGATTAGCAAGCTGGTTACATAGGTTATATAGATGAGTTATTTAATCATCATATGTAAAAGTTTAATACTTTGCACGAATAGGCAGGTAGTCAGGATGTCTATATTACGCTGACTACCGGCACAGGAAGCACCCACATTCTGCTCCTCATTACCTCGGAGGAGCAGAAACCACCTGATAGGGCACGATGGAATGAAGTTATGACATCAAGGATAGCGCAACAGGTTAAAGGCTTCATCATATTGCTGGGTCGCCTCGGCATAGGAGGCATTAATGGGCTGTAATCGTGAACCACCGATGGCGAGCAGGGAGTGTACGCTCTCATTAGTGCGCAGTGGTTACCCTTATATCTCGGCGCAATGTGACCGTTTAGGAACCAACCTTTTTCTCTCTCGGCTTAGGCTTAAAAAGACGCTATTTATGAGGGGTGAAGAGGCCGCTGGGCTTTTTTACAACGACGAGCTTTTCACGCGTGAGAATGCTGCACCCAAACGTTTAAAAAGAACCTTGTTTGGTGAAGGTGGCGTGCAAGGCCTTGAGGGAGAGGCGCATCGACAACACAAGGCACTGTTTCTTTCCTTGATGTCGCAATCACGCATTGATGCGCTAGTGGAACTGGTCGAACATTATTGGCAATTGCGCCTCTCTTATTGGGAGTCGCAAGCATCAATCATCCTGCTTGATGAACTACATCACATTTTATGTCGGGCAGCCTGCGCTTGGTGCGGCATACCCTTGCACAATGTGGATGCGCCAGAGATGACAAGGCGATTGGTGCTTATGATCGAAGGAGGTGCCGCGATTGGCCCTAAGCATTGGGCAAGCCGCCGAGCGCGCCATCAGACTGAAAATGCGCTTATAGACTTGATCAAACAGTACCGGGAAGGTCTTCGTGACATCGATCCATCATTGCCTTTTGCTACCTTTGCCGATTTCCGTGATTCTGAGGGTAAGCCGCTATCAAAACATGTTGTCGCCGTAGAGTTAATTAATGTAATCCGACCCATTGTAGCGGTCGCAAGATATATGGTGTTTGCCGTCATGGCGATGCATGAACACCCCCGCTGCCGTGAGCAGCTTTCGCACAGAGAATCAGGCCATTATCGTCGACACTTCATTCAAGAGGTCAGGCGTTACTACCCTTTTTTCCCGTTTCTAGCCGCTCGCATTAAAAAAGACGTTACATGGAACGGCTATCACTTGAAGCGTGGTTGGCAAGCGATTCTCGATATCTATGGCACTAACCATGACCCTCATCGTTGGGACACACCTGATCAGTTCCGCCCTGAACGTTTCGAGCAAGAAAAAACCGATTTGCATCGTTTTGCAATGATTCCTCAAGGCGGTAGCGACCATGCGACTCAGCATCGATGCCCCGGTGAGTGGATCACATTGGCGCTAATCGATCTGGCAGTTAATAAATTTGCCCAACAGCTTAGCTATAACGTACCACCGCAAGATCTTACAGTTAATCTTAATGTCATACCGGCTCGCCCACGGAGCGGACTTATCCTGTCTGCCACACGCTCTGTCAACCCCTTTAAAGCCAAAGTGGAGGAAAACAGTTAAGCAGCTATTGTTACAAATGATCGTTTTTTAGAAAACACAGGAGAAACGCCATGAGCCATAAAACTGAGGGAAACTTAAAAGATTCCGAGCAAACCCAAAAAGCCAAGCAGGTGATCGACAAGGACACACCCAACGTTGACGGAGACCCTACGCAAAAAGGGTCATCGCATGAGGAACCAACGCCTTTTCGTCCAGACGAAAACGTTGATAATCAAAAGGATGCAAGCTCTCGTTCGGTGCCGAGCCATAATACCTCTGGCAAGGAAGCGCCTATTCAAGGCACCCAACTGACGAAGGAAAAGCAAGCACACAAGGACGATATCAATAAAAAAGCCGACCGGGCCGCCCCCAAAGGAAACGAATAGTTTGAATGACATGCTTCATTGATTGTCATTGACTGAACTTATCATGCAATTCTTACGAGGCAGCGATTATGAAAGAATCATTTAACGATGTTTACGATGACAAACAGCAACTTATAGGACGCTTCACTAAAGATAAGTATTTAGAACGGGGAGCTCTTGAGGCAAGCGACGGGAATACATATAGCATTCCTACCCAAGAGCTCAGACGCCAAGACGATCACTGGGTTTTGTCCAAGCCATTGAGTGAGTTTGTAAAACTCTCCTCTCATCTCAAGCAACAGGAGCATGTGGATGAAATGAGCGATGAAAGCTTTCCTGCTAGCGACCCCCCTGACTTTACACTAGGGAAAAATGAACCTAGCTAACGGATAAAGAGCAGAGTACCTGATGAATCATTGAACAAGGCGTCGTGGAATTTGGTGGCGCTTGATAGCAGGACCGTCATCATTCAGGCGAATCTCCATGAAATCACTTGGTTTTTCACCACGATGCTTTGTGTTATTAAATTCAAGCAGTAGCATGAAAGACCAAGCTGTGTGGTTTATCGCTACCGGCAGAGAATGAGAGGAAAAAGCAAAGATTTGGGTAGAATTCTACGTAAACGAAAAAGGCCACCTGAAAAGGTGGCCTTTTTGAATTCTCTAACGCTTTGCTTTTAACCACTTTTCAGTGGTGCCGACACCAGGAGTCGAACCCGGGACCTACTGATTACAAGTCAGTTGCTCTACCAACTGAGCTATGTCGGCGCTTCACGTTTTCTTGAGAACATGATTGCTTCGCCGTTAGGCTCCGCAATCAACAAGAAATTTTGTTGGCAATGGCTGGGGTACCAGGATTCGAACCTGGGAATGCCGCTACCAAAAAGCGGTGCCTTACCACTTGGCGATACCCCAGCAGTGTGGTGGCCAGAGACGGAATCGAACCGCCGACACGGGGATTTTCAATCCCCTGCTCTACCAACTGAGCTATCTGGCCGCTGCCAACGGTGCGTATTAAACTAAAAACGCCGCTTTCCGTCAACACCTTTGTGAAACTTTCTTGCGATACGGATGCTTAGGGGTGTTTTGTGCTGCACTGATAACAACACCGCTCTATCAAGTAATTACTCATGCTTGTGTAGGCGGTACATACCCTTCGGCTTGGTCGGTTTCCTGGTTGTCCAGGAAGCGCTGCATCTGCTCCATTAGGTACGCACGGGACTCAGGATCAAGCATGTTGAGATGCTTCTCATTGATCAGTCGGGTCTGTAGTGCCTGCCAAGCCTCCCAGGCGGGCTTGGAAACGGTGGCTTGAATCTCCTGCCCCTGCTTGCCCGGCAACGGCGGGAAGGGCAGCGCTTCTAACTCTTTCTGATACTTACGGCAAAAAACGGTATTGCTCATCACATACTCCTGATTCAGCGACTTAATTTAAAATAAATTGCCCCAGAAAACGTTTAGGCGTGGCCCGGAGCGGAATTGAGTGTAAAAGGCGTTAGCTGGCTGAGCAGCGATTTAACGGGGGCTGCCAAACCCAGCGCGGGCGGATGTTCAACGTCGTACCATACGCCACTTTCGCGGACACCAGCCAGCCTATCGCAGGTCACCGGCTGCGGGGTAATTTCCAAGCGAAAATGGCTGAAGGTATGGTAAAAACTGGGTGCCGTGCTCTCGCGAACAGGGGTAACGACATGGGCTTCCAGCCAATCGTTGAGCTCACTGTGTTTCTCAAACTGAGGCAAACTCCATAAACCACCCCATAGCCCGCTTGGGGGGCGCTTTTCCAGCCACACCCGCCCTTCTGGATCGCGCAGCATCAGCATGATCGTTTGTCGCGTGGGCAGCGCTTTTTTGGGTTTGGATTCCGGGTAGCGCTGTGGTTCGCCTTGGGCGTAGGCCAAACAGACATCATTAAATGGGCAGCTCAGGCAGTCCGGTTTGCTGCGTTTACATAACGTAGCGCCAAAATCCATTATCGCCTGGGTGTAATCCGCTAGGCGCTCTGCTGGGGTGTAGTACTCCGCCAGCGACCACAGCTTTCGCTCCACCTCTGGCTTACCCGGCCAGCCGGGCAACGCATGCAAACGAGTGAGCGAGCGCTTTACATTGCCATCCAGGATGGCAGCCCGCTCACCGGTACTTTGCGCAATGATGGCACCTGCGGTAGAACGGCCAATACCGGGCAGTGCCACTAAAGCGTCAACACTGTCGGTTGGCAGTTCGCCGTCATACTCTGCTAACGCAACCTGGGCGGCCTTATGCAAATTGCGCGCACGGGCGTAGTAGCCAAGGCCGGTCCAAAGATGCAGTACTTCATCCTGCGGCGCAGTGGCGAGCGCTTCCAGGGTGGGGAAGCGCGCCATAAAACGCTCGAAATAAGCAATGACAGTGGCGACCTGGGTCTGCTGCAGCATGATTTCTGACACCCACACCCGGTAGGCGCTACGCGGTGATTGCCATGGCAAGTCGTGGCGGCCATAGCGGTCGAACCAGGCCAACAGCCGTTGTTGAAATTCGTCTGCCGCCAGCCGCGGTTTAGGCATATCTGCCATGCACGTTCCTTAAACAGAGATGGGCATCAATGGTCTAATAAAAAAGCGTCGGCGATTAGGCCGACGCAGTTATTTACCGTTTCGAGTAATGCATTTATTCACATCTAGCACTGATGCTCAGTTAAACAGGTTGCGCAAACCATCACGAAGTTCTTGACCAGCACCTTCACCGAGGCGTTCATCCAACTGATCTAACGTATCGCCTAATCGTTCTTCCAGTTCTTCATTAACGCGATTACTGGCTTCGTTGCGCAGCAAGTCGACCACCGCCGTCTGAAACGTTTCACGGTCAAAGCGGCACCACTCGGTGCGCTCATCGCTCAGGTGGCCTTCACAACGCATAGGTAACGGCAGTTGTTCCAGGCGCGGATTAACCTCACAAGCCGCATCGGCGGTGTCGACCAAACGGGCATTAACAAGGGTATCAAAGTTCAAGTTGGTGAGATTGAGTTCGCCTTCACCCTGAACATCAATACCGGGCAAGGTGATCAACAGATCATCACTGGCCACGACACCGTTATTAATGTGGAAGGTGGCATCGAAGCGCTCAAAGCGGGTATCGGTATGCCATTCACGCAGTGTGCCCTCGCCCTCTAATTGTGCCACCAGTTCACACATTTGTTGAGATATGTTGGTGTTTAAAATAGCGCCATCGTTTAGGCGAGCATTAAGCTTGCCATTGAGATTACTGATAAGAGCTTCGCGAGTATTGCCAAGACTAGTAAGGTCGCCGGATAAATTAAAACGGCCCCGCAGTGGTGAGCCCTGCTCTTCGCTGATGGCTTCAATTAGTGGCGCCACCTGAACGTTGTTAATGGTTGGCGAGAGCGCCCAAGCTATCACGGGATCCGTCGCATCGATTTGGCCGGAGGCGCTAAGCTCACCCTCGTAGAAGCCTGACTCAAACGCCGTTAGCCGATGAACGCCGTCGTCGCCACGCAGTTGCAAGCGCGGGTTATTGAAGGTCAGGCCCGAAAAAATAAGCGTATCCACACTCAGGTCGCCCTCTAGCGCCAGCCCACTGAGTAATGATTGCGGCACTAATGTGTTGTTTTCCTGAGCAAAGGCTTTACGCAGTAAACCGCGACTCGCCTGTTTGGCGGTGGCCTCACCGGGTAGATAGCGATCAAGGTCTAGCTGATCACCTGCCAAATCGAAGTCTAAACGCGAGCCGTCCAACGCAGCCGTTAGTTCACCTGTAAAGGTGCTGTCGTCGACTACCAGTGAGAGGCTGGTCAAGGAAAGCTGCTCAGCATTCCCTTCGATAGGGCTGGTCATGGCCACATCACTGAGTGCAGCTTCGCCTGCCGTAGTGAGCGTAACGCCAGCGCGGGCAAGCCAGGGGCGCAGCGTAAATGGCGCGGCGGTTAACTGGCCACGATAGTGCGGTGCGTCGCGCAACTGTTCAACATTCAGATGCCCATTGACCCTTAAACCATCCGGCCCAGTGAGCTGCATGTCTTTCAACTGAGCAGTTTGTGCCTGCCAGTCACTTTCCAGGCCAAAGGCAAGCGCCAACGCCAGGCTACCTTGCCAATTATCCGAATTGCGCAAACCGGCTTCAAGCACGCCCTCTTCGATAGTGAGCTGCTGTTCGCCCATGCGCGCGACGAGTTCGGCAGTTTTTAAGCTGAGCTGCTGTGGCTCGCTCTCTGCGCCGGAAGTCGTTCGGGTGGTCAATGCCATATTTTCCAGCACAAAAAGCTCATCTTCCAGACCAAGCCGTACGCGAGTTTCAAGATTTATCTCGCTGGTCAGGTCGGGGGTCTGCTCCAATACGTCTGCATCCAGCCGGTTATGCTTGGTCAGCGTGAACATGGCTTTTAGCGGAAACGCGCGCACCGGGTTAACGTTACTGCCCGAGACATTCAGTTGTTGAATGCGCCACAGTGCTTCAGTTTGCGCATCGCGGAAGCGAATATCGGCATTTTTCACCTCGACTCTGGCAATACTCAAAACCACTGCCAGACTACCCGCATCGGCATTGGGACCTGCACTTGCAGGTGCCAGCACCGTTTCAGCGGCGCTTTCATTATGTTCTGAAAGACGCTCTAACAAGGGCTCCCAATTACCCTCGCCTTGGGCATCGCGCTCCAGGTTAAGGCGCATACCATCAAGCGTAAGCCCATCAACGGCAATTTCCCCACGCAATAACGGGCCAAATGCTACGCTAACTTCAGCACGATCAATTGCAGCAAAGGCAGCGCTGTCTTCAGTCTGCTCAGGCAGCCAAGCACGGGCCTGCTCAACGCTGACACCAATCCGAGGATAAAACGACCAGGTAATGGGACCTTCCAGTGCCAAGTTAAGCCCGGTTTGCTCCTCCACGACGGCCGTTAAGCGGGGCTTAAAGTCCTCTGGGTCCAGAAAGGTGGTCACGTAGACCACGGCGGCAACCGCGACGATGGCAAGAATACCGACCGCTGCCAGCAAAATACGTAATAGTTGTTTCATTACCCTTTTCCTTGTGGGTCTAACTCAACAAAATCGCTGGTGACGGGTGCGCCCGCCGCCGGAGCCTCTGGATTGGCCATGGGCCGGTAACCTAGCTTAGAGAGCAGCACGCGGTCGGCCAGTGGCAAAGTGGACGTTTCAATCCGCAGTACGCGGTTTTCCTCTTTGGCTTGCGCGCCAAGCAGCGCCATTAAGCGCGAGCCGACACCACGGCGGCGTGTCGTTTTGCGCACGCAGAGTTCAGACAGCCACCAGGCTCGGTCTTCGCCCTCATGCACAGCGACGGCTCCCAGCAACCGATCATTGAACAGTGCGCAGGCAAAAAAGTGCCGGTCTGCCAGATGTTGCTCAATAAATGGCTCAACTGTTGAGGTGGGCATGCGCTCTTGGGGCGCATCCTCATAGATACGCACTAGATCAAGGCGTACCTGCTCATTGGCTTCCCAACGGGCCTGGTCGACATGGTGCAGTGTCACCGGCATGGTGAAATCCTCTTCGCCAAAGCAGTCTAGCTGCTGTTTTTGCCGCGGTTGATTGCGGCTACATTTCGCGCATTGTAGCGGATGAGGGCGCCGATTCTCTATAATGGTCGCTCACCACAGGTTATGCCCTGATCAAACAATGGTAAATTGATGCAGAGCCACCGATCACTCCTCAGGACTGTTCTTAAAAACTATTCCTAGGGGCTATCCCTCAGAGTGCGCTTCAGCGCAGGAGATGCAACATGTCAGCGCGTATTGCCACGGTTAGCCGTGACACCAACGAAACGCAGATCAAGGTCAGCGTCAATCTCGACGGAGAAGGCCGGCTTAGCTGCCAAACCGGCGTTCCGTTTCTGGATCATATGCTTGATCAAGTTGCCCGCCACGGGATGATCGATCTCGACATCAACGCCACTGGTGATCTACATATTGACGACCACCATACCGTAGAAGACCTGGGTATTACGCTAGGCCAAGCTTTTTTTGAAGCCATTGGCGATAAGCGCGGCATTTACCGTTATGGTCACGCCTATGTTCCTCTTGATGAGGCGCTCTCTCGCGTTGTAATCGACTTTTCCGGTCGGCCAGGCCTGTATATGAATGTTGAGTTCACTCGCGATACCATCGGTAGCATGGACACTCAGTTGTTCTGGGAGTTTTTTCAAGGCTTCGTCAACCACGCTCGTGTAACGCTACATATCGACAATATTAAAGGCTTTAATGCTCACCACCAGGCAGAGACCATTTTTAAAGCTTTTGGTCGTGCACTACGCATGGCTGTGGCGGAAGATCCACGCATGGCGGGCCAAATGCCCTCCACCAAGGGGAGCTTGTGATGCTGCGCTATATGACGGGCTATATGACGGACTATGCCGCTAGCCATATTTTGCCTACCTCCACAAGGAGCGCTTCATGACCATTGCTGTGATCGACTATGGAATGGGCAATCTTCACTCTGTCGCCAAAGCGCTGGAGCATGTAACCCATGAGAACGTCGTCATTACCCGCGACCCGCGCCGCATTCTTGGCGCGACGCGTCTCGTTCTACCCGGCCAAGGGGCCATTCGTGACTGTGTTGGCGAACTCGAGCGTACCGAATTACGCGGACTGGTGGATGATATTTTAACCCGCCAGGCCAAACCGCTGCTGGGTATCTGCGTGGGTCAACAGATGCTGCTGGAGCGCAGCGAAGAGAATGGCGGTGTGGAATGCCTGGGCTTTTTCAAAGGCAGTGTTGACCGCTTTCCTGGTGACATGCGCGACGCCCACGAACAGCGTTTAAAAGTGCCGCACATGGGTTGGAACGTGGTCGAACAGCATCACGATCACCCGCTGTGGGCGGGGATTGATAACCGTGAACACTTCTACTTCGTGCACAGCTATTACGTTAATGCGGATAACGATGCGCACATATTTGGCACCACCCAGTACGGCAAGGTCAGCGCCCACGTGGCTATTGGCCGCGATTCGACTTTTGCGGTTCAGTTCCATCCGGAAAAAAGCTCCCGTGCGGGTCTTCGCCTGCTTGAAAATTTTGTCACCTGGACGCCCTGAGAGGATTTTGTATGTTGGTAATTCCCGCTATTGATCTCAAAGACGGCCAGTGTGTGCGATTGAAGCAGGGTCGTATGGAAGACGCGACTTCCTACGGCGATGATCCGGTGGCCATGGCGGCGCGCTGGGTAGACGCTGGCGCCCGCCGCCTGCACTTGGTGGATTTAAACGGCGCCTTTGAAGGCAAGCCGGTAAATGGTGACGCCGTGACGGCTATCGCTCGCGCCTATCCTAATCTGCCGATTCAAATTGGCGGCGGTATTCGCAGTGCGGAAACGATTGAGCACTACTTAAGCGCCGGTGTCTCTTATGTGATTATCGGCACCAAAGCGGTAAAAGAGCCTGATTTTGTGGGCGAGATGTGCCGCGCTTTTCCCGGCCATGTGATCGTTGGGCTTGATGCCAAAGATGGTTACGTTGCCACCGATGGCTGGGCCGAAGTGTCCACTATCAAAGCCACCGAATTGGCCAAACGCTTCGCCAATGATGGCGTCTCCAGCATCGTGTACACCGATATTGCCCGCGACGGCATGATGCAAGGCGTCAACGTCGAAGCCACCGCAGCACTTGCCCGTGAAGGTGGCTTGCCGGTGATTGCCTCAGGTGGTGTCACCAACCTGGACGATATCAAAGCACTTTGTGAGGTTGCTGACAGCGGCATTTTGGGCGCTATCACCGGCCGGGCAATTTACGAAGGCAGCCTGGATGTGGCCGAAGCGCAACGACTAAGCGACCAACTGACGGGAGGCGGTTCATGAGCCTTACCAAACGCATTATTCCCTGCCTGGATGTAGACGCCGGGCGCGTGGTTAAAGGCGTTAATTTCGTCGGCATTCGCGATGCCGGTGACCCGGTGGAGATTGCCCAGCGTTATAACCAGCAGGGCGCCGATGAGATCACTTTTCTCGATATTACCGCCAGCCACGAAGACCGCGACACCACCGTGGAAATGGTCGAACGTATCGCTGGCGAAGTGTTTATTCCGCTAACCGTCGGCGGCGGCATACGCACCTGCGATGATATTCGCACCATGCTTAACGCCGGGGCAGACAAAGTCTCAATCAACACCGCCGCGGTCACCAACCCAGAGTTTGTGCGCGAAGCTGCCGAGCGTTTCGGCAGTCAGTGTATTGTGGTGGCCATTGACGCCAAACGGGTTTCTGAAGAGGGCGAAACGCCCCGCTGGGAGATTTTTACCCACGGCGGCCGCCGCCCAACGGGACTGGATGCCGTTGAGTGGGCAAAGAAGATGGTCGAATTCGGCGCGGGAGAACTACTGCTCACCAGTATGGATCGTGACGGCACCAAGATCGGTTTTGATCTTGGCGTGACACATGCGATTTCCGAAGCGGTGAGCGTACCGGTGATTGCTTCAGGCGGTGTGGGCAACCTGGATCACTTAGTGGATGGTGTACTCAAAGGTGGCGCCGATGCGGTGCTGGCCGCCAGCATTTTCCACTTTGGCGAATACACCATTCCTGAAGCTAAACGTTACATGGCCGAACGCGGCATCGAAATGCGTCTTTAATATGCCTCAGCGCCCCTCACACCCTCACTCGGGACGCGTACCTTTATGGTTGAGTTGGCTAGCAGGCGTGCTATTAAGTACGCCTGCTGCTGCATACTCACTACCCGACTGGCCGCCCGTGCTGGAGTGGAACCATACGCTGGTGCAAACCAGCCTGTATACTCGTCATTTCAGCCCTGACCCCGAACATATAAATCAGCAAGACCTGATTAGCATTGAGCTGCACAACCCTCAGCGCTGGCTAGCCGGCACGGCCTGGTTCAAAAATTCGTTTGATCAACCGACATGGTATTTTTATGCAGGTCGCGACTTTCCGCTTTGGCAACCTCGACCAGACGTAACCGTGCGCGCCAAGCTAACCGCTGGGCTCTTACGCGGCTATAAAGATGAGTATCGCGATAAAATCCCGCTCAACCATTTTGAGATTGCCCCCGCCCTTTTACCCAGTATTGGCGTACGGTGGAGGCGAATTGAGTCTGATCTGATTGTGTTTGGAACCGCGGGCATGATGATTACCGCAGGCGTTCGCCTTTAACCGTTACTCCGCCGTCTCGTCCAGCGTTAATCCCAGGTTACTGATCCCGCCATTACGCCCTAATTGGCGTATATCTTTCAATGCCGCTTTATCAAGCGGTTCTTTCACGGCTTCCAGCACCGCATCCTGGAAGTCGTTTTCGTCTTCCATCAGGGGGTGATCGCGAATAATGAGCGCCAGTGCTTGGGCATCCTCTTCGCCTTCAGTGAGCTCTATAAAGGCGCGTACGCCCGCACGGGAGGTGCGGCTAACATCCAGCACCGCCTCTGGCGACTCGCCTTGCAAGGTATCCAATAGCGCCGAGATCGACACCACCGTATCCAATGCTCGCCGGGCACCAAAACTATCGTCTTCTTCCGGCGGCTCGCACTCGGCTAGTTTTTCCGCTTGTCGGGCAAAATCAATACTGGCATTTGGCACATTAAGCCGTTCCCACACTAAACTCAGCACGGTACGTAGCGTATGGCTATCACCGTGGCCTGTGGTTTGCTCATAAAGCACATAGTTAGGCAGCAAACGCTCGCACAGCGCCGCCATAAAAGCTTGTTGGGCCGGTAAAGAGAGCTGTTGTAATCGTTGATAAAAGCCCAGAGGGTTGGACACCATAGTGATTTCCTGGATCGCTTGACGTGGGATATTGGTGAAAGCTAGCGGGTACGTTATTGTCTCTCTACGCTTGGGGCGACCCCCCAGCGCTTTGATGATTGTACGGCCGGCGAGGAGATTACCATGCATATTCATCTGCTACAGCACGGCCCTGACCATGGCCCCGCCCGTTTAACCGATTGGCTCACCAGTATGGGCCATAGTTACACCGTTTTTCACCTCTATGCTGGCGAGTTAACACCACGCCCAAGCGAGTCTGATGCGCTGATTATACTTGATGGCCCTGAGGAACTACTCAGCCAACCACCGGCATGGTTTAAAGCCGAAGATAAACTTATCAACCGCTATTTGGATGGCCAAAAACCGCTGCTGGGTATTGGCGTGGGTGCTCACTGGGTGGCCCAAGCGCTAGGCTCAGTGGTAGCGCCTGGCACTTACCCTGAAACAGGCTGGCATACGGTGAACCTAGCGCCGGAAAGCTCGCTGGATCTACCCGAAACATTTTCCGCTTTTATGTGGCATCGCTACGTCTTCAGCCTACCCGACGATGCTTTTCCCTTAGGTGGTAGCGAAGCATCACCGCTGCAAGGCTTTACCTGGGATAGAGATCGCGTCATTGGTCTGCTGTGCCACTTAGAAGCTACCGCTGCTAGTGTGAAACAGCTGTTGGACACTGCTGAGTGGCCCAGTGCTTCGCCTGCCGCCAACCGTTATATTCAGGATGCGACCCAAATACTAGAAGACCCCAACCGCTTTACTCGCCTCGCACCGCAGCTCGATAGACTAATGAGCCAATGGCTAAAAGCGGCGTAACAGCAGAAAGCTCTAAGGCCGTCAGCGATTCCACTGCCTGGCGGCCGCCAGGCAACTTTCCCAATCGCCTACATGAATTTCCGGTGGTGCCGTATCGCGTTGTTTCTTTAAATGGTAACGGTAGAGTGGGTCGTAATACTCAGTCAGTAGTGGTGCGAGCCAAGCCTCATGCGCCTGCGGGTTGCCATGAGCATGTTCGTTGAATGCCAGCGCCTGTAGCCGCTGCAAGCGCTGTAGCCGTGCGTTACCCAGACGTTTTCCCAAACGAGTAAGGGCATTGCTTAACTGTGTCTGCATTAACTGCCAGCCTTGATAAGCGCCAAAACGAACGGCATAGGCTTGTTCAAGGTCGATAATGTAATCCTGTTGGATTTGAGCAAGACGCCAATCCAGCGGCATTTCAATACGCACCCGAGGGGCTCGCTGCAGCGCCCGCCAGAAATCGAGTGGAATATTGGCGTTGCCAATCTGGCGGGATTCATCTTCGATGACCAGCCCTTCCCTCAGCCCGATTAGCCGCTTGGCCAACGCATGCTCAAAATCGATTTGGGTGGCGGGCTCTTCGGGCCTGCGGCCGAAGGCAGAGCCTTTATGGTGTGCGTAGGCTTCAAGGTCGACGCCATTATGGAGCTGATTGATCAGTGTCGTTTTTGCACATCCGGTTAGCCCCGCCACCACCAGCATCGGCTGAAGCGCCGCCTGATCGATGCGTTCGCATAACGCTTGACGCATGGCCTTCCAACCGCCCGCTAGGCGCGGCCTGGATATGCCGGCTTCCTCCAACCACTGCTGGGCTATTTGCGAGCGTAACCCGCCACGAAAGCAGTAAATCACGGCACCAGGATACTCGGCTAAGTATGCCTTCCACGCTGCGATTCTGGCCTGTTTGAGCGCGCCACTGACCAGCCGCTCACCCAGTTCAATCGCGGCGGCTTGCCCCTGCTGTTTATACGCGATGCCGACTTGGTGCCGCTCTTCATCAACCATTAACGGTAGATTGACAGCACCCGGTAACGCGCCTTGAGCAAACTCGACCGGGGCGCGCACATCAATCAACGGGCACTCTTCATTGATTAAACTCAATGCCGCCGGCGTAGTGGCTGACATCGTGGCTAGCGTCACCCGACCACCTCGATGGTGGCTTTACCTTGGCTCGCCTTCATAACACCAAACGACTGTAGTGTCAGTCCGTATTCGCGACCAATGCGCTCAACATCATCTTCCCAGGCAGGATCAACGCTGAGCAGTAAACCGCCAGAGGTCTGTGGGTCGCACAGCCACTGCCAATGGACTTCGTCCATGGCCGGCAAGCTCTCACCTAAAGCATCACGATTACGCAGCGTACCACCCGGCACAGCCCCCTGGCGGCGGTAAGCCTCTGCCTCGGCTAAACGCGGTAGCTTGCGGAAATCAATTTGGGCCATCACGTTACTGGCTTGACACATCTCCGAAAGATGGCCAGCCAAACCAAAACCAGTCACATCGGTCATGGCGTTCACCCCTTGAACTTCGGCAAGCTTCACGCCAATGCTATTCGGCTTCAGCATGGTTTCTCGGGCAAGTCCATGGTGGCCTGCTTCTAGCAATCCACGTTTTTCTGCCGTAGTGAGCATACCGACACCTAGCGGCTTCGTTAAAAACAGCAGATCGCCCGGCTTCGCGGTGCTATTAAGCTTAAGCTTGTTGAGATCGACCAAGCCATTAACGGCCAGCCCGAAAATAGGCTCAGGAGCATCGATGGAATGACCACCGGCTAGAGCAACCCCTAACTCACGACATACCGCCTGGGCGCCGGCCATCACATCACCGGCGACTTCAGCGCTGAGCTTATCCAGCGGCCAGCCTAAAATACCCAATGCCATCACCGGCGTGCCGCCCATCGCGTAAACGTCGCTGATAGCATTGGTGGCTGCGATGCGTCCAAAATCGAAGGGATCATCCACAATCGGCATAAAAAAGTCGGTGGTGGCGACCATGCCACGCCCATCGCCTAAATCATAAACCGCAGCGTCTTCGCGACCCTGGTTACCAACAATAAGCTGCTTATGCCCCTTCGCTGGCCCAGCCTTGGCAAGAATGCTGTCCAGAACATCAGGGGCGATTTTGCAGCCGCAACCGGCACCGTGGCTATATTGGGTCAAGCGAATCGAACTCATCGTGTCTCTCCTTGGCACTTTGGGTAATAGCATCAGTTTAAACCAGTCTGGCGTACTCTTCAGTCTACGGACGTCTAGAGAGCTTCTAGCGCATCGCTAAGTTTGTCCACAGCGATCACTTCCATACCCTTAGGCGCCTGTTTGGGCGCATTAGCGCGCGGTACGATGGCGCGCAGAAAACCATGCTTAGCAGCTTCGGCAATGCGTTCTTGGCCACTGGGTACTGGGCGTATTTCTCCCGACAACCCAACTTCACCAAATACCACTAATTCTTTGGGTAGTGCACGGTTTTGCAGGCTTGAAACGACCGCCAGCAGCACAGCCAAATCGGCGCTGGTTTCAAGCACTTTGACACCGCCGACGACGTTTAAGAAGACGTCCTGGTCACCAGTGAACAGCCCCCCATGGCGATTAAGCACCGCAAGCAGCATGGCCAGTCGGTTTTGATCGACACCGACTGCGACACGGCGGGGATTGCCCAGTGCAGACTCATCTACCAGTGCCTGCACCTCGACCAAAATAGGTCGCGTACCTTCCCAGACAACCATCACTAAACTTCCAGGAGCCTGCTCCTCTTGGCGGGAAAGAAAGATAGCGCTGGGGTTTTTAACCTCTTTAAGCCCTTGCTCAAGCATCGCAAAGACGCCTAACTCATTGACGGCGCCAAAGCGGTTTTTCTGCCCTCGCAGTGTGCGAAAGCGTGAGTCCGCGCCGCCCTCTAATAACAGCGAGGCATCAATCATATGCTCAAGCACTTTAGGACCTGCCAGTGTGCCATCTTTAGTGACGTGGCCCACCAATAGCAAAACGGTGTTGGTCTTTTTGGCAAAGCGCGTTAGCGCCGCGGCTGACTCGCGCACCTGGGCAACACCACCCGGCGCCGAACTTATGTCTTCCAAATGCATGGTTTGGATTGAGTCGATCACCAGGATCTCTGGCTTTTCTCGCTCTGACACTGCCAGGATGGTTTCTACGCTGGTCTCGGCCAACATTTTCAAACCATTGGTAGGCAGTTGTAACCGGTGGGCACGCATCGCAACCTGGGAGAGTGATTCTTCGCCCGTTACATATAGAATTCGCCGCTGCTGGGCCAATTTACAGGCCGTTTGAAGTAGCAGGGTCGATTTTCCCGCCCCAGGATTGCCCCCTAGCAGCACCGCCGAGCCGGGTACGAGCCCACCACCTAAGACGCGGTCGAACTCCGCAAACGTAGAACTCATACGAGGTACTTCGCTGAGATCAACATTACCGAGATCAATGACTTCCCGCGAGAGGTCACCCGCATAGCCAGATCGACCAGGGGCTGCTCCGCTACCGGGACGAGCACTCGCTAAATGCACCTCGCTGAGGGTATTCCACTCTTGGCAACTGCTGCACTGTCCCTGCCATTTTCGGTATTCGGCGCCACATTCAGTACATACAAAGGCGCTTTTGGCTTTGGCCACTGCCATTACACTCCTGTTGCTATCGCTAAGTGGCAACGTTCGAAGGTTGTCGCTAGCGCTTAATATCATTTATCGCTTTTCACTGACGCGAGTTTGGCGCTCATTAGCCACAGTAAACACAAAAGGCGGCCAGTGGCCGCCTTTTATGCTGCTTACTAATGCGTTATTGGCGCGTTAGCTGCAGCATTTCACCATTTTCAAAACGGCGACGCTCTGGGTCAATCAATTCCAGCGTTCTCTCATCAATACGCATGAAGTAATAGATTTGACCATCGCCATCCGGCGTCAACTCATAGACGGTGGCGTCTGGGTCAGACGGCGTACCGGTCAGCACTTCCCAGTTACCCGCGTAGTTCTCATCCGGCGGTGTTTGGGGGTGGTTACGGTAGCTGGCGTTCAGCGTGAAGGTGCGCTCCTCGGCTGCACTCGTATCTTCACCCACCATTGTGACATCCAGATCGATACCATCGCAGTTACGGCAAGGTAGAGAGCCCTGATAATTAGCCTGCGCTGTAGCCGCTTCTTCCTGTTGCTGTTCCATAGGGCTGCTCGCACAACCAGCTAGCAGTGCCAACATAGCCGAACCGGCTAGCAAACTCTTAAACTGCATAGAGTGTCTCCTTCATATCGTGTTGGACATCACATTTATTTACGCACACTTGTGACAGCATAACCGCTACAAGGTGCAACGCACACCCCTAGCGATGCGAATGCTTGCGCTTAATTAGTCTTCAAGCGACCATAGCGTACATTGCTAAGATAATCAGGTTACCACCATGAGCCAATACTGGAGCCCGGCCGTTCGCGAACTTACGCCTTACGTGCCCGGCGAGCAAACACGCGAGCGTGTTATCAAGCTCAATACCAATGAAAACCCTTACCCCCCTGCACCGGGCGTCGGTGAGGTACTGCGCAATTACGCTACTGATCATCTACGCCTTTACCCGGACCCAACTTCCGCAGCACTGCGAGATGCGTTGGCGGAGACCCTTCAGGTAACGAGTAGCCAAGTATTTGTTGGTAATGGGTCCGATGAGGTTCTCGCGTTTGCTTTTCAGGCCTTTTTTTGCCACCAAGCACCGCTTGATGTACCTGCTATTACTTACAGTTTTTACCCGGTTTACGCCAATCTCTACGGCGTAGCGCTGCGCAAGCACCCGCTCACTGCCAACTGGGAGGTCGATATTGATGCTCTTGCAGCGAGTCCTGAACGCAGCGGGGTTATTTTCGCTAACCCCAATGCGCCTACCGGTCATGCACATTCGCTTATGACGATTGAGGCGCTACTTAAGCGGGTTACAGATCGCGTGGTTCTGGTGGACGAAGCGTACGTGGACTTTGGCGCTGAGAGCGCCGTAACGCTCATTGACCGTTACCCCAACCTGCTAGTCACCGGGACATTTTCCAAGTCACGCAGTTTGGCAGGCTTACGCTTAGGCTACGCGGTGGGCTCTGAAGAACTCATTGATGGCCTGCTGCGGGTGAAAGACTCGTTTAACTCCTACCCAGTCGATAGTTTAGCAAGCTTGGTGGGTATCGCTGCACTCAAAGATGTCGAGCATTTTGAAGCCTGTCGCGAACGTGTAATTACTACCCGCGAACGTACCCGTCAGCGTCTTGAGACGCTGGGCTTTGAGGTACTCCCTTCTAAAGCGAATTTTTTGCTAGCCCAGCACCCCAATTATGAAGGCGCACAACTCTTTGCTGGCCTACGCGAGCGGGGCATTCTGATACGTCATTTTAATACCGCTGAGCTTAACAACTTCTTGCGCATCACTATCGGTACCGATGATGAAATGGATAGCTTGATTGAAGCGCTAGAGACGATCTGCGGATAGCCTGCTTATCTCTACTTCCTCTTTGGGCGGTGTAAGCTGCCCTTTTGCCGGCTGTTTTTCTTCCGCCCAGCAAAAAGCCCCGAACACTGAGTGCTCGGGGCTTTTTACGGTATAGGTGCCTGACGATGTCCAGGGCGGCTCTCCGCTACTCTACTTGGAAGACCCCTTGTTTTTCTTTCGTGCAAATAAAATACCCCAGCTTCTTTCGAAGCTGGGGTACGGTATAAGTGCCTGACGATGACCTACTCTCGCATGGGGAGACCCCACACTACCATCGGCGCTAAGCGGTTTCACTGCTGAGTTCGGCAAGGGATCAGGTGGTTCACGCTCGCTATGGTCGTCAGGCGTA